>NZ_JBWZIP010000014.1:0-268743 GCF_056736115.1 Acinetobacter sp. 70_2 | reverse complement strand
TTGTGCTGGCGACCATAGCAAGAGTGAACCACCTGATCCCTTCCCGAACTCAGAAGTGAAACCTCTTAGCGCTGATGGTAGTGTGGGGTTACCCATGTGAGAGTAAGTCATCGCCAGCTCATTATTCTAAACACCCCAGTCTCAAAAGAGATTGGGGTGTTTTTTATGCGGTATAAAGTCAAATTTAATCACAATTCTTTAGAGATGAGATGTGTATAAAATATAAACTAAAGGAAAATGGATAAGAAAACTATTTAAAGAAGTATAGAAGAGCTAACTTTAATTACGTAAACTCTTCCGAGAATAATTATTTCAATTGTCTATGTGCATGTTTTAGAGCAGTGCGTAAGCCCTCTTCAAGAGTAGGATGATAAAAAGGCTTTTCTAATATATCTTTTAAAGTTAATTCTTCACCAATGATCCAGCTTAATAGGTGAGCCATATGCTCTGTTGCCTCGGTAAATAACTCGGCACCAAGCAGTTTTTGGCTTTTTCGTTCTATATAAACTTCAATAGCTCCTTTATTTTTTCCAAGAACGATAGCTCTTCCTTGTCTTTCATAAGATGCTTCACCTGTGACAAACTCTACTCCATTGTCTTTTAGCTGTTTATAACTTTGCCCTACAATTGCCATTTCTGGATGACTAAATACTATTCCTAATGGAGTGAGAGTCTTAACTGAGTTAACTTGTGGATAATTCAGACAGTTCTGAACAACTTTTTTGCCTTCATGGGCAGCTTCATGTTGTAGTGGCGTTGAAGTATAAGCATCCCCAGCAATAAAAATTGGATAGTTATCTAGTTGTTTTGTTTTAGCATTTATAGGTAATAACTTAATATCCTGAAAAGATTTATCAATATTCTCTAATTTTAGCGTATCTAGTAAGCTCGAACGGCCTGTTGCAGATAATACATATTCAGCTTGAATAGACTTTTCTCTTTCATCAATTTTATAATTTAATATAACGCCATTAGAAGTAGACTTTACTTTGGTTGGTAATGTTTCAAATAAAAAATTTAACTCTTTACTTAGCTCTTCTTGAGCAAGTTGCTGTAATTTAGAGCTAGTAAATATTCCAATTCTTTTACTACGAGCAAATATAGTTGTTTCTACTCCCAACCGATGCATAGCTTGCGCGATCTCAAGAGCAATTACTCCACTTCCAATAACGGCAATAGATTTAGGTAGAGTATCTAATTCAAATATTTGGTCTGTGGTAATAAGGCGATCACCTAATTCTTGTTTCCATGTTTGATCATAATTAGGTGTGGAACCAACTGCCAGAATAAAGCTTTTTGATTGGTATTGTTTACCATTCACTTCAATAGTTTCCGAATCAATAAAATGTGCTTTACCTGAAATTTTATGTTCAGTTGGCCATTGCTCTACATCTTTAAGGGTCGCCTTCGTAAAGCGGTCACGTAAGGTTCTTACATGCTCCATAACCTGATCAGTATTAATATCTACGGAAGCATTCAATCCAACTTCTTGAGCATTTTGGATGTCATGCATACGATTTGCTGTAGAGATGAGGACTTTACTTGGCATACACCCTACACGTGCGCAAGTGGTATCCCATGGCCCATCATTTATAATTAAAATATTATTGGTATGTTTAACGGCTTCTTTATATGCGCTAATACCAGCAGTACCTGCGCCAATGATAATTATATCGAACATTATAAATCCTAATATCTATAAGTTTTTCATTTAATAAGTTACATAATAAAACACAATGTAATTTATGTTTACAGAGTGTAGTGAATATGATTACACTAATAATATAAATAATTAAAAAATCTTATACCTTTAGGAAAGATTGGGGAAATGAAAAGTATGTATAAAAAACAACTTACCTTGAAGTTGTCGGCTATTGCTGTGTCAATTATGTTAGCAAGTTGTGGCGGGGGCGGTGGTGATGGTTATTACCAGAATGGTTCATCAAATAGTAGTAATTCCTCATCTGGAAGTAATAATAGTGGATCTCAGCAAGCGACTGCTACAGCTTTAAAGATAGAACTAGATAAATTATCAGTTGCTGCAACGAATGATACTTTAACTGTTACTGTTAGAGCTCTAGATATAAATAAAGGTGGTGTTGCTGGTACTAAAGTTAGTTTGGCATTAGTTGATCCAACAAATAATGTATCTATAGAAGGAGTATCAACTCAAACTACAGATGCGGCAGGTAATGCTGTATATATTATAAAAACACCAAAAACATCGAGTTCTATAAATGATTTGGTGAAAAATGGTTTTAAATTAATTGCTTCTACAAATAATGGTACGCTTACTCAAGAACAGACTGTGACAGTCACAGGGAGTAATAGTACTGCTGAAGCTGATACCACGAGTATCGTATTGTTTGATGCTACAAAGACCTCTTTAAATGTTAGAGGTGATCAGACAACTGTTACATTAACAGCTGTAGATGCAAATGGTGCAACTTTAGCAAACCAAGCGATCACACTTAAAGTTAAAGATTCGGTCTTAAATGGTGTTAGATTTACACCAAATGCGACTCAAACTGATGCAAATGGTCAGATCAGCTATACCTTATCGTTTAGTGAAAATCAAAGAGCCTCATCATATAGCGCTGCTCAATTTGTGACAGATGATCTTGTTTTAGAAGCTAATTTTGGTCAATCAACAAAAATTTATACGTATAAACTCGATGTTGTTAATTCTGATGTACCAGTAGCAGTAGGAGCTATTTCAGTAGCATATAATCCGACTACAATGGAAGACTCTAGTGATGGAGTTTACTACTATAAAAATATCTCAGTACAAGTAACTGATGTTGACGGTAAGCCAATACCAAATCAAGACGTAACAATGGGCGTTAATGCACTTGCTTATTATAAGGGGCAATTTGCTTTTGTTGACACGTCTACTCCTGCAGATGGTAAGCCAGATGAATATTTACCAGTTTCTAGAGTTGCTTGTACTTCACCAGTTCAAGCTGTAAATGTTAACGGTGAGGTTATTAATCAATTAAAGCCGCTTAAAGAAAACTCTACCGTCCAAGTTGTATCCTATATTAATAGTGTAGGTACTGCTGCAACCAATAATAAATACACAACAGATGGAAATGGTCGTTTTGATCTTAAGATTCAATATCCTAAAATTTATGCATCTTGGTTAACTGTTCAGTTAACTGCTAAATCTACAGTTTCGGGAAGTTTGCTTAAAGGATCTACATCTTTGACTTTAAGTTATTTAAATAAAGATGTTACTGTAAGTGATCTTATTGCTCCGAATATATTAAGCCCATATGGAATAGATCTAAACTGTTCAAATGGTAATTAATATAAAAAGAAGCAGCATTTAAGCTGCTTCTTTTTTTAAAGGTGTGTACCCATACTTACACCGACTGTAGGTCGAACCTGCATAGATGAACATGCACTAAGAATAAGGCAACTTACCAGTAAAAATATAAGTTTATTCATAATAAAACTGAGAAATTTAAAGCGATTTGAATACTTTAGCAAAAGACTATTTATATATCTGTTGAATTGATGCAGTCGTATATATTCTTTTTATTAATGAAAGCTCCATTTTTAAGTAAAAATAGAGCTTTGAGTTAGTTCGTTCACTAATTTAATCGTCTAACAAATCCATTTGCTTGGCTAATTGATAAAGATTGTTTGAACGGTTTCCTGTACGGCAAAACATGAGAACAGGTTTTGGAAGTTCATTATAGTGATTTGCAAAAGTACGAACATCAAGCTCAGTAATTTGACCTGCAACTACAGGTTGGTAAACGTAATCTAGACCTGCTTGACGTGCTGCTTCTTCAATTTGAGCACTTGTTGGTTGTTCTGGACCACCTTCCATGTCAGGACGGTTATTGATAATAGATTTAAATCCTTTTTCTACAACTTGTCCCACATGTTCTGGACCAATTTGACCTGCGAAACCAACATTATCTGACATTTCGTCACTCCAAAATTTAATAAAACCTCTTATGCTGTATCATAGCATTAAGCTTAACCTGAGATACAAGACACTAAAACGTTGTTCCTACATAGATAAAATTTATGTAAAAGAACAGCTATAGATTTTTAAAAGGCGATCAGGATGTTTTTTGTAAATTCATTACTTCGACCATAATGCCACGGAGCACATATGCACGCTTATACGGTTGAGCCTTTATATGTTCCATGTGATCAGGAAATGATCGCAGCTGACTTTTATATTCCAAAAACAAATAATAAATCCGCGGTAATTATCATGGCACATGGTTTTGCCGGCTTACGTCAATTCAAGCTTATCCAATATGCGCAGCGTTTCGCTCAGGCAGGCTATGCTGTGATTTTATTTGATTATCGATATTGGGGTGGGAGTACAGGTAAGCCCCGAGAGATGATTTCTATCAATTCTCAATTGGAAGATTGGAAGACCATTATTCAATACGCCTCCACTTGTAAACTTATAGATAATCGAAGAATTGTTTTGTGGGGCACATCTTTAAGTGGGGGATATGCTTTAAGTCTAGCTTCTGAACTGAAAAATATTCAGGCCATTATGGTACAAATTCCATATGTAGACGGTGCTGAAACAGCAAAACTATATCCATTACAGCGTTATCCCCAAGCTTTAAAGTTGTCGAGCCAAGATTATATGGGTTCTAAAATGGGCCTTAATCCTAAGAGATTACCTGTTGTTGACCAATTTAAATTATGTTTCATGCCAACAGCAGATAGCTACTATGGGTATTTGTCGATTGTAAATCCAGATTATTATTGGAGTGGAGAAGTTCCTGCACGCGTCTTTTTTAATTTGATGCGTTACCGTCCAATTCAACTCGTACGTCAGATTAATATTCCAGTTTTATTTATTGCTGCTCAGCATGATTCTTTAATTCCAATTGAGGCAAGTCGTGAAGCTGCAACCAATATTGCTCCTTTTGTGAGTTATCATGAGTGGGATATGAAACATTTTGATATCTATCATGGTTCATGGTTTGAAAAAGCAGTGACGACCCAATTAGAATTTTTACATCAGCATATAGGAGTGATGTAAATGATTATTGTATGTGCATCGTGTGGTGCAAAAAATAGAGTTCCAGAGGAAAAACTTAGTGCGCAACCGAGTTGTGGCCAATGCCATCAGCCATTACTTCCGCTTGCACCGATTGAGTTAAATGAACAAAACTTTAGTAACTACATCACAAATAGTGATCTGCCTATTTTGATAGATTTATGGGCAGAATGGTGTGGACCTTGTAAAATGATGGCGCCACATTTTGCACAAGTTGCAAAACAGAATCCACGTGTCATTTTTGCCAAGATTAATACCGAAGAGTCTCCTCGCTTAAGCCAAGCATTTAATGTGAGAAGTATTCCTACGCTTGTATTAATGAATAAAACCACAGAAGTTGCTCGAATGAGCGGTGCATTACGCGCTCCTGAATTGCAGCAGTGGCTAGATCAACAACTTCAAACGAATTTCGGGAGCTAAGGTGTCAGAAGCTTATACCAAACCAGAAGGAATTTTATCCTTACAAACGATTGCCATGCCAGCAGATACAAACTGGAGTGGTGATGTGTTTGGTGGGTGGATCGTGTCACAAATGGACTTGGCTGGAGCAATTCACGCAGAGCGTTTTAGTCGTGGACGCTGTGCCACGATTTCCATTAATCAGATGACCTTTTTGGTTCCAGTAAAAGTAGGCTTTGTCATTAGCTGCTATACCAAAATCTTAAAAGTAGGTAATACGTCTATTCAAATGCAAATTGAAGTTTGGGATAGTCATGATGATTCTCGTGCTCCAATTCGTATTACCGAAGGTGTTTTTACCTTTGTCGCTGTTGATGTAAAAGGTAATAAGCGTCAGATTCCAGAAGAAGCGAAACAAAAGTTTTTAGAAACTCAATAAAATATTTAAAGCCTGAATATAAGTATTCAGGCTTTAATTTCTATCACTAAAACATTGTATTAGAGTTTTTACTTTGCTCTGGAATGTTTTGTATCACATCCCAATGCTCTACAATTTTTCCATTTTCTACACGGAAAATATCAATAATTGCTCGGCCTCGGTCTTTTTTGTTTTCAGTCGAATGGACATGTAAAATGACAAGATTACCTTCAGCAATCGCACGTTTAATCTCATTTTTAGCTTGTGGATTTTTTTGGAATTTCTCAGTGAAGAAATTAACAAAAGGAGCCTTCCCATCAGGAACGTTGGGATTGTGCTGGATATATTGATGACCAATATAACGGTCGGCATATTCTTTAACTTGATGTTTTAAAAAGACACCTTCATAAAAGTCGACTACTATTTTTTTATTTTGAGCACTTATTTTATCGATTGTTTCAGTTTTTGATTGAACAATTTTATTGGTTTTATTTGTGGGGTCGGCAGCGTAAGTCGTAATTGATGTAAATATGAAACTAGTAAATAACGAGGATAAAATCAGTGTTCTTTTCATTGTGACCTCAAGATATAAAATTGTAGTTTTTATATCTTGAGGTAAATAACAATCTAAAAATATTTTAGATTAGTTATCATTTCTTACGTTTAGGTAACCATGCCCAAAGCATTTGGCATTGGATTGGTTCATTACCTGCATCATCAATAACTGTCACTGGAATAACAAGTTCGCCTTTTTCATGATCAGCAATATATTTTTGCTGTTCTGTAGAGAGGGTAGCTGTTGCTGTTAAACCGCCTTCAACTACTTTCAAATAATCAACGTGCAATGATTTGATTAATAAAATGCGGTTATCAGGAATATGTAAACCCGTTAAAAAACCTGTCGCAGTCTCTGCCAAAAGTGCCATTGCAGCAGCATGCACACCTTTAATATGGTTCTGCATGTTTTTCTGGTTTTCTAAGCGAACAGTCACATGGTTTACATCTACTTCCAGATAGCGAATATTGGCTGTACCCACCATTGGCACAATACGGCCAAATGCCTTGCTCCAAAGCGTACTCCGAACACCTTTAGGAAATTTTGAAGTCGCTTTTACCAGTTTTAATAGTCGATTGGATTGAGACATGGGATTACCTTAACTTTGAATGTCGCTAAAAGATATTAATCTTTAAAGTTATTAAACTGTAATGGCACACCGAATTGTTGTTCACGTAAAAAAGTCATGACTTGTTGCAAAGTGTCACGTTTTTTATCGGTCACACGGATTTTGTCGCCTTGAATAGAAGATTGCACTTTAACGCCGCTTTCTTTAATGGCTTTATTAATTTTTTTTGCTGTATCAGAGTCAAGACCATCTTTAAGCTTAATCACTTGTACAAAATTTTTACCTGAAGCAGCCGCCTTTTGTGGATCAAGTGCTTGCACATCAATTTTACGTTTATAAAAATGGTTTTCTAACATGTTATAAACTTGTTCACACTGGAAATCACTTTCTGTGCTGATTTTGATCTCTTTATTTTTTTCGTTTAGTTCGATAGAAACATCGTGACCACGGAAGTCAAAGCGTGTTGCAATCTCTTTTTGTGTGTTTTGAACCGCATGATTAACTTCAAATAACTCTAATTCAGAAACAATATCGAAAGAAGGCATAGTTTAGACCTTTACAAAGTGAAAGAATATTTGAGATGCTAAGAGGGTTTTCTTCATTTGCCAAGTGTTGTTTACATCAAAGGAGTGCACAATGATCCGTAAACAAGAAATTACAACATTTGAGTTCCCAGAAAATGCTGTTATCTGGGATGTCCGTGATTCAAGTGCTTATGCAGAAGGGCATGTTAAAGGTGCGGTAAGTCGCCCGATTAATGATTTAAATGCTGATATTTTGAACCAGGTCGCTGCGGATCAGCCGATTTATATTTTATGTGGTGGTGGTAGCAAAGCTCCTCGTGCAGCTGAGAAACTAGAAGACTTAGATGCCTCGCGTGAATATGTCGTGCTGATGGGGGGGACGCGTGCAGCTCGTGACGCAGGTTTACCTCTAGAGCAGGGCGCATAAAAAAAGCACCTTCGGGTGCTTTTTTATTGGAACTAAATTTTCTCAAGTGCACTATTGAGATTTAAAATACGGTTTCTTGGGTTTAACTTTCTTTTGAAAGCGCTCAGCACTTAATTTCTTTAATAGACTTTCCGGAACAGGACAAGTCTCACCCAACATTTGGGCAACAAGTACTTCACTGCAAAGTGGCGCAAATAAAAAGCCCTTTGAACCTAAACCTGCAAAGGTAGAAATACGACTTTCACTCTGCATTTTTCCAACTACTGGGAAATAATCTGGACTTTGAGCACGAACCGCTGCTCGACCTTGCCATTGTTCTACAGGTGGTAATTGTTTTGCATATGTAGGGAAGATACTGTGGATTAATTCAAAGTTATGCACATGGTCGTCAATGAGTACGTTTTGATCTTCTCTGTTCGGGTAGAAAGATGCCCCTAAAATGAGTTGAGAAGAGTTAAGCTGCATGCAGTAGCCACCATAGCTATACGCTTCGTGTAAAGGTAAAGGTGCAAAAGAATTATTAACCCAGCTCACTTGTCCACGTATTGGCTTTAAAGGGGGATAGTTCTCAAATAAAGCAGCACTTTCTCGGGCACAGCACACCACAACATGATCTGCCTCTGCAATGATTTCTTCATTTGTTTTCAATTGAACTTTATTTTCAAAAGAAACAAGTGCTGTGATATTGGCAATTTTTAATTCAATACCTGAATGCTGCAAAATTTCATCACGTAACTGGTGTGGAGAAACTGCTCCGGCCTCGCTTAATACAATGTGTGGATAGTCCGATTCAAGTGAGCTTGTTTGATGCGTAACAATATCAGCAGGATATTGATCAGCAAGATCGAGAAGATCTTGGGCATTTTTTAATGCCATTTGCTGTATTTGAATTGGGCGAAATGCTTGAAAGTTTTTATAGAAATTCAGCGCATGTTGCCAGCTTAAAGTCATCAGGTGCTCATGACTTTGTTCAATTGGGCATAGTTTTGGATTGAGCAATGCTAAAGGGTTGCCAGAAGCTCCTGATAAAGGCGCTGTACGCTCGAATAGAGTAACTTGGTGCCCACGTTCAGCAAAAGCCCATGCTGTGCTTAAACCAGCAATCCCTGCGCCAATAACGGCAATATGCTGCTGTGTAAAATTGAAAGTATGGTTATCTGGTTCTAGTGCGGTGTCTTCACTTAAAGGTGCTCTCCAAACTGCTTTAAGCATTTCACGTTTATGCCCGAAGCCACGAGGACGTGAAATATCAATGCCATGAGCTTTTAGTCCACGTTTGAGAATACCAGCTACACTAAACGAGGCAAAGGTAGTGCCATAGTCAGAAAGACGTACAATATTGTTTAAAACGTTTTGTTCCCACATATCTGGATTACACGAAGGTGCAAATCCATCTAGGAACCAAGCATTCACTGCTTTCGTTTTTACCATACTTGGAAAAATATCTTGTGCATCTCCTAGCCATAGATCGATGCTAAAACGTTCTTCTGGAAAACTTAAACGATGGCATCCTGCAATAGGCAAGGGATATTGTTCAATAAGTTGTTTCGCAAGCGGTTTAAGTTCATCCCATACATTGAGTGCACGGATGAGATCTGCTTTGCTTAAAGGAAATTTTTCTACGCTAATTGCATGTAAATGGCTGTGGTTATGGGGACGGACCTGCTGCCAAAGCTGCCAGAGTGCAAGAATATTTAAACCAGTACCAAATCCGGTTTCTCCTACACTAAAATATTCAAAGTCTTGTAAATTGGCTAATCGTTCTGATAGGTCATTGCCATTTAAAAATACATGTCTTGTTTCAAGCAGACCATTATCTTTAGAAAAATAGACATCACCAAATTGTTTGGAAATGGGAACTTCAATACCATCAATAGATTCCCAATCCAGCTCAGCAGTTTGTATACGGTTTGATTTGTTCATTCGGTTTAATAAGTCGCTCAGAATTACCACTGACGACGACGTTTGGTGTAAACATAACTCGCAATAAAGAAGCCAAGCAGTACGCCACCTGCAAGAGTTACTGCGCCATATAAGAACATTTGAGCACTACGTTCACTTTGTAAAACTTGTACCTGAACAGACAAGTTATCATTCTTTAGCTGTAACTCTTGGTTTTGTGCAAGTGCTTCAAGGTTTGCATGTTCTAGCTGTTTTAGACGAGATGCTTGATCTTGAACTAAAGCTTTGATTTTTGCATCTTGCTGTTGCTTATTTTTTGCGATTTGTTCTGCTGTAAGCGGTTGTGTTGTAGCTGCCGCTGTTGTAGCGGTTGGTTTAGCTACAGTTGCAGAAGTAGGCGCTGGTTTAGCTGCCTGAGTTGAAGGCACAGTGGGTGGTGTTGCTGGTGTCGCAGCAGGTTCAACTGCTCCGGCAGTTGAACAGATCAAACACAAGCCAAGAAAGCTTTTGGTTGCAAGCTGCATGCGTTTACCCTTTTGGAAATGCTTTATTAAACGGTTTGACATCAATATGGCTATAAATGCCTTCTTTCAAAAATGGTTCTTCTTTTAACCATTCATCTAAAGCTTCACGGCTATCAAACTCTACAATCATGGTACTACCATAAAAACCAGCTTGAGGATCATTCGGGTCTTTTGGCATAGCTCCAGCGGCAACAAGACGACCTTCATCATCAAGTTTTTGTAAACGTTCGATATGTTGAGGGCGTACTGCTAAACGTTTCTCTAGAGTTCCTTCGTTATCGGTACAGCTTAGAACAAAAAAAGGCATGTCGTATCTCTATAATCAAACCGAAATCACATTAAGCTTCTGGTGACTTAAAATGTTTACGTAAAATAATGAACTGAATAATGATAAATGAAAACATGACGATCATGTCACCAAATGCAGTAAATTCGCCCCAATATTTTCCGCCGTGAAATAAAAACGCGAAGAAAACATGTAAACCAGACATGACGACAAACATGGCTGCCCAAGCGAAATTTAAATTTTTCCAACCTTTTTCGCTTAGCTCTAAAATTGGATCAAATAAACGTTTAATGAGAGGCTTACGTTCCTTACCAAACCAAGGTGAAACTAAGAAAGCACCAGCAAATACTAAGTTCAAAATCGCAGCTTTTAAACGAATATAAAAATCATCGCTTAACATGAGTGTAATGCCACCAAAAATAACTGTCATAAACAGTACAATCCACTGCTGTTTATCTAGGCGGAATTTTTGAATGACAAACAAAGCACCATATACGACAAGCATTGAAATAATTAAGCCTGTTGTAGCGACCAGAATATTATTGTTATTTACACCGCCAGCGGAACCGATCAATTTTAGCAACGGGTGATGAGCATTCGCAGGATCAACAGTTTTATATAAATAGAAGAAAATAATTAATGGAACAAAGTCCAGAAGTGCTTTCATGTTAGAGTATCTGATCAGGTTTGGTGAATGGCATAGTATAAAAGATGCAAGGCATAGATTTACATACACATAGCAATATTTCTGATGGAACTTTGTCTCCGGAATTGCTGGTGCAAGCTGCTGTGGATGTGAAGCTGCATACTTTGGCACTCACTGATCACGACACAATGGATGGTTTGCAGCGTGCAAGAAATGCTGCACAAGCCCATGATTTAAAAATCATTTCTGGTGTAGAGATCTCGAGCCAATGGTCTAGGCCAAGTACAAAAAAAAGCTATGGTGTGCATATTGTGGCTTTAAACATGCAAGATGAAACACCAATTTTGGAAGCATTAGAACAACAAAAAAGAATTAGAGCACAAAGAGCAGAAGTCATTTGTGAACTGTTAAAAAAGTGTATTGGCTTTGATATTTATCAAGATGTACTCGATAAAGTTGAAAATCAGCCAGATCGTATTACTAGAACCCACATTGCCAAAACCTTGGTTGAAAAGAATGTGGTGAGCCGTCCTCAACAAGCTTTTGACCGTTTTTTAAAGGAAGGTAAACGCGCCTTTGTAAAGTTTGAAGGCTTGGGTTTACAAGAAACAATAGAGGTCATTCATAACAGTAAAGGCTTGGCAGTTTTAGCTCATCCAACTCGTTATGACCTATCGGCAACCAATACGCGTTATTTGATTGAGTTATTTGCGAGTTGTGGTGGTGACGCCGTGGAGTTACCGCCACCTGTAGATCCTTTATCTACTCGCCAAATGATTGATCGTATGATTGATCAGCATCATTTGGCTGTTTCAATTGGTAGTGATTTCCATGGAGAAAATATGCCATGGATTAAATTGGGTAACACCCCTAAGCCAAAGACTGACCAGCAGGGTATTTGGGAGCGTTTTCTCTAATAGTGCTCTAAAGCAAGTTGTTATCTTGAGCTTGAATTGGAGGAGGCGTCGGTTTACCCAGCGTTCCTAAAAGTTCAATTTCGATACTACGCACCATGGCATCTAAGGGTAAGTCATTACTTTGAGTACCGAAAGGCTCTTCGATTTCAGAGCTTAGAGCATCTAGACCTAAGAATGTGTATGCCAAAATTCCGACCAGTAGAGGTGTTGCTAATCCAAGTAAAGAACCCAAACTAAATGGCAACATAAAGCAGAAAAAGTAAACAGTGCGGTTGAGCAAGACTGAATAAGCAAAAGGAATAGGAGTATTTGCAATACGGTCACAGCCAGTCTGTACAACACTTAAATCTGCAACATTTTTATTCATTTGAGCATAGATAATATCTGAGATTTCACCTTCTTTAAGCGCTTGTAATAATTCCCATTGAATAAGACTAAGCGTATATTGCGGCGCGTTATTTTGTTGGTATAGCTGGGTCAATGCCTGTTGGCTCATGCCACTGGTTTGTATTAACTCGGTTGGGTTGGCTGTTTGGCGGCGTAAACGGTCACGTAACACATTTGCAAAAACGATGACGTGATGAATGACTCGTTCACGGCGAGCCTGAGTTAAAATACGACAGTCGCGGTCAAAGTGTCGTGAAGTCGCAATGAGTACACCCCATAGTTTCCGAGCTTCCCACCAACGGTCATAACATGCCGTATTTTTAAAGCCTAAAAAAATAGAAAGTACAACGCCAATTAAGGTGAAGCCAACTAAAGGAATTTCTGGAAAACGGTAGAGATTAATATATTCAACCCCACCAATGATTGCCGAAATCAGCATTACCACCCCTAAAGAGGGCAAAATTTTAGGTAATATCGTCCCTCGCCAAGAGAATAAAACTTTAAAAATACTGGGCTGTTCACGAACAATCATTTTATTTTAAACGTCGCTATTTTTGTTTTTGATATTCTAAGCTTAGTGAAGCTTTGTCAATATCATTGAACGGCTATTGTGGTAGGGTTGAGCAGTTGTTGTTCAGCAAATGAAAAGCTACCTTCTGGCGAGATAATAAAATGGTCCAGTAAACGTATTTCAACAAGCTGACAAGCCTGCTGAAGTTGCTCTGTGAGTTTAATATCTTCAGGAGATGGTTGTGCAGAACCAAAGGGGTGATTATGTGCTATCACTAATTGGCAAGCATGTTGTTGTAAGGCATAACGTAAGGTTTGATTCACTGAAACGGTGCAGTGCTGAACTGATCCAAAAAATAACTTTTTAAAATGCAGTTTCCGTAATTCGGCATCTAAGCAAAGTACTGCGAAGACTTCTTGTTTCTCACCCTTTAATTCATAACGCAGATAATCTAGAACCAAATGAGAAGAATGGAGGCTTAGCTCAGTTTGACTAAAATGATAGTCGAGATAACGCCGTCCAAGTTCTTTTACGGCCAATAATTGGGAATACTTGGTGGCTCCAATACCATTAAATTGAGCCAATTCATTGAAAGATGCATCAAAAACAGCATTGAGGCTTCCAAATTGTTGAATCAGTAAGCGTGCGAGTTCAACTGCTGAATGTTGGCGTGAACCTGAGCGAAGAAAGATCGCAAGTAATTCAGAGTCAGAGAGGCTTTGAGGGCCTTGTTGTAATAACCGTTCTCTTGGCCGTTCTTGTTCTGGCCAATTTTTAATAGAAGTATTCATATTCCCCAGCAATATTCTGCTTAAAATTTTATTTTGTTTGCCCAATCAATCTTGGGTCTGCGCGTATTTAATGCTATTGTGAGCGCCACTGCAACAGAAAGGTATCCTGTTCGTGAGCTTTGATTTAAGTGTTATTCCTCATAAAAACATTGTTTTAGCTGTTACAGGTGGGATTGCTGCCTATAAGAGTGCCATTCTGGTCCGTCGTCTTAAAGATTATGGCTTTGACGTTCGGGTTGTGATGACACACGGAGCTCAAGCATTTATTACCCCTCTAACGTTTCAGGCTCTTTCTGGAAACCCTGTACATACCGAGCTTTTAGACCCTGAGGCTGAAGCTGGAATGGGCCATATTGAATTGGCTCGTTGGGCTGATTTGTTACTGGTTGCTCCTGCAAGCTGTGACACCTTGGCTAAGTTTGCTAATGGTTTGGCAGATGACTTACTCAGTACTTTATTTTTAGCGACTAAAGCACCTGTGTGGGTTGCACCAGCAATGAACCAGCAAATGTGGGCTGCAAAAGCAACTCAGCGTAATTTGCAAACGCTAGTTGAAGATGGTGTACATGTGATTATGCCGGATTCAGGTGAACAGGCTTGTGGTGATGTCGGTTTAGGCCGTATGCCAGAACCAGAAGAAATAGCCCGTCAAGTGGCTGGTTATTTCCATCAAGCCCAACGGGCCATTGCTGAAAAATTTGGTTTGTTGGCTGGTAAGCGAGTTGTGATTACTGCTGGACCAACACGTGAAGCGATTGACCCAGTTCGTTATATCTCAAACCATAGTACCGGTAAAATGGGCTTTGCTTTAGCGGCTGCATGTTATGCGGCAGGGGCAAAAGTCACTTTAATTGCTGGTCCCGTAAGTTTAGATACGCCAAACGGTGTTCAACGTGTCAATGTTGCATCTGCACGACAAATGTTGGATGTTAGCATGAACTCACTTGAGACTGGTTGCGACATTTTCATTGCGACAGCGGCAGTAGCTGATTATCGCGTTGCAGAAGTGGCTGAGCACAAGATTAAGAAAGCAGGGGATGAGCTGAATGTTTCCCTTGTGAAAAATCCGGATATTGTGGCAACCATTGCAGCTCAGGAAAAACGTCCATTTATGGTGGGCTTTGCTGCCGAAACGCAGAATGTTGAAGAATATGCAGCAGGTAAACTGGTTGCTAAAAAACTAGACATGATTGCGTGTAACGATGTTTCTCGTGCTGATATTGGTTTTGCTTCGGATGAAAATGCGATGACTGTTTTCTTTGCTGAAAGCTACCATATGAAAAAGCGTGAGTTAGAAAAAGCATCTAAACAAGAAATTTCTCAACAACTGGTTGAAGCTATTTCGGATGCTTTACGCCGTAAATAAATTTTGAGCTTAATAAAAAAACCGCGAATAAATCGCGGTTTTTTATATGCCTAGGTTTAACAATCAAGGAATTTCATCTTCAAATTCAGGTTTAACCTGAACGATGAAGTCTTGACGGTTAAGACCACGCCACAACGCAAATGCTGTACCGATATAAATCGAAGAGTAAGTACCAACAAAGACACCTACAAACATTGCTACAGAGAACCAATGTAAGCCATCACCGCCCAAGAACATCATTGCAAGTACAACAAGCAATAAGGTCATTGAGGTATGGATGGTACGGCGTAAAGTCTCAGTTAAAGCAATATCCACGATTTCACGTGGAGTCGCGCCGCGAATCTTACGGAAGTTTTCACGGATACGGTCTGAAACCACGATGTTATCGTTAAGCGAGAAGCCAATCACCGCGAGTACAGCAGCTAAAACTGTAAGGTCAAATGGCCATTGGAATAATGCAAAAGCACCAATAATAATGATGATGTCATGGAATAAAGACATTACGGCACCCATCGCGAGTTTAAACTCAAAGCGAATGGTCACGTAGATCAACATTAAGATCAGCGCAAGAGCAACCGCTCCAGCCGAACGAACATAAAGCTCATTACCAACCTGACCGCCTACAGAGTCCACTTTATGAACTTCGGCAGCGTTATTTGGTAATTGCACAGCTTTGGTAATCGCGTTATTAAGATCTTCAACCTTAACTTCTTGTACCGGCATACGCACGAGTAAGTCTTTATTACTACCTAGCGTTTGTACTACTGCATCTTTAAAACCAGCTTTGTCGAGTGCCTGAATAACGTCAGACTGATTTGCTGGTTGTGCATAGTTAAGCTCGGCAGAAACACCACCTGTAAAGTCCAAACCTAAATTAAGACCTTTAGTCGCGATAAAGAAAATACTCGCTAAAGTAATAAGGATCGAGAAGATTGCTGCTGGTTTAGCAATCTTCATGAACGGGATGATTTTTGCATCATCCGGACGACCATATTGTTTTGAAGGCTGTTGAGTCACTTTAGTCATCATAGATCTCCTTAAATGCTCAACTTTTTCAAATTACGGCGTTTACCATAAATGAGCTGTACGATAGCACGTGTTACTGTAATTGCAGTAAACATCGAACATACAATACCAATCATTAATGTTACGGCGAAACCTTTAATCGGGCCTGTACCAATTGCAAATAGAATGAATGCAACAAGGAACGTGGTTAAGTTCGAGTCAAAGATGGTGTTATAGGCTCGATCATAACCCGCCACAATGGCCTGTTTGGGTGAGGCACCCCAGAGCATTTCCTCTCGAATACGCTCACATATCAGTACGTTGGCATCGACCGCCATACCAATGGTAATAACGATACCCGCAATACCCGGTAAGGTGAGGGAAGCTCCTATCCAAGACATCACGGTTAAAATCATTGCCAAGTTAAATACAAGTGCAAAGTTCGCAATTAAACCGAATACGCGGAAGAACACGACCATCCAGATTGCAACAAGTAAGAAACCGATTTGAGTTGAGAGTACACCTTTATCAATGTTTTCTTGACCAAGGCTTGGACCAACAACACGTTCTTCAACGAAGTACATTGGCGCAGCTAAAGCACCAGCACGCAGCATTAATGCAAGTTCAGATGCTTCTTGAGGAGAACTTAACCCAGTAATACGGAAAGTTGAACCTAAAACAGCTTGAACTGTTGCAGCGTTAATTACGACAGACTCTGTATATGGCGTACGAACTTCTGTTTGAGCACCAGTTTTTGGATCTGTAACGTAGCTAATCTTTTGCTTGTTTTCGATGAACAATACCGCCATGCGTTTACCAACAGCATTACGGGTTGCATCTGACATGAGCTTACCACCAGCACTGTCGAGCGTAATATTTACTTCGGCACCGCCAGAGTCTTGGCTAAAGCCAGAGCTCGCATTTTGAACACGTTCACCAGTCAAGATACGGTTACGTTGCAACAAAAGTTGACGACCGCTATCTAAAGATTGATAAGCAAAAACTTCTGTACCCGGAGGTAAAGGTTGACCATTATATTTACCCGTATATGGGTCAATATATTGATCATTTAAGTCAGATACCAAACGGAATTCGAGGTTAGCAGTACGACCTAAAACACGTTTAGCTTCTGCTGTATCTTGAACACCCGGTAATTCAACGACAATACGGTTGCTACCCTGACTTTGTACTAATGCTTCTGCAACACCAAGTTCGTTAATACGGTTACGTAGTGTTGTTAAGTTCTGATTGACTGCATATGCCTGAATTTCTTGACGACGTACATCGGTATAAGAGAGTTTTAAGGTAGAACCTGTCGTGCTCGCTAATGCCTGTTGGGTATATTCATTACCATTACGGCGTAAAAAATCCATTGCTGCATCACGATCAGCGTTGTCAGCAAATTGAACAGTGATCACATTATTATTTAACGCAAGGTTGTTAAATTTAATTTTGTTTTCACGGAACTGACGACGCAAATCAGTGGCAGAGGTTTCCATACGTTGGGAAATGGCTTTGTCCATATCTACTTCTAGCAAGAAGTGGACACCACCACGTAAGTCCAAACCAAGTTTCATTGGTTTAGCCCCAATTTTTTGCAACCACTCTGGTGTAGTTGGTGCAAGGTTTAGGGCAACAACATATTGATCACCTAAGTCACGGCGTAATACTTCTTTTGCTTTTAACTGCGCTTCAGAAGAGCTGACACGCAAGAGAGCAGCATTATTTGTAAAAGTATTATCGTGGCTCGCAATATTTGCTGTTTTTAAAATTTGCTCTGCTTTTTGCACCACACTTTGATCAATTTGGGTACCAGCTTTGGCACCGGAAATTTGAACTGCGGGCTCATCCGGATATAGACTAGGCAGTGCGTATAATGTACTGACTACCAGAACAACCAGAATCAGTAAATATTTCCATGCAGGGTAACGCATTCGCTTTCTTCTTAAATGAAAAAGCCGTGCTAAAGCACGACTGTTTTATGATTAAAGGTTATTTAGAGTGCCTTCAGGTAATACAGAAATTACGCTGGCACGCTGAATTTTTACTTCTACACCACGGTTAAGTTCAACAACCGCATAGTCACCTTCAAGTTTGGTTACTTTGCCCATTAAACCACCAGCAAAAACAACTTCGCTACCTACACCTAAGCTTTCGATTAAAGAACGGTGTTCTTTTGCGCGTTTTGCTTGAGGGCGCCAGATTAAGAAATAGAAGATTGCAACGAATACAACAATCATCAAAATGTTTGGCAAAAGACCCGGGCTTTGGGCTGCTGCTGGAGCTGCATGTGCAGTAGAAATGAACAAGCTCATTTTAATTTCCTAAAGTTAAAAAATATGAGTCAGATACCTGACATAATCCTAATTCGTTTTGCAATTTACCTTGTCTTGCGGTTGAGCGCAAATCTCGCTTATTCATCGACAGGGCAAGGTGGAACTTCTAATCCGCGGCGGGCATAAAAGTCCTGAACAAATTCATCAAAAGTGCCATTATCTAATGCATCACGCATACCTTCAGTTAAACGTTGGTAATAACGTAAGTTATGAATGGTACCGAGCATAGATGCTAACATCTCTCCACATTTTTCAAGATGGAACAGATAAGCACGGGTAAAGTTCTTACATGTGTAGCAATCGCAGTGTGGGTCAAGAGGACCTTGGTCATGGCGATATTTACTATTACGAATACGTACCAGACCATCAGTGACAAAATAATGACCATTACGTGCGTTACGAGTCGGCATTACGCAGTCAAACATATCGACACCACGGCGTACCGCTTCAACGATATCTTCAGGTTTCCCTACGCCCATTAAGTAACGTGGTTTGTCCGCTGGCATTTTATTTGGAAGATAATCTAAAACTTTGATCATCTCTTCTTTTGGTTCACCTACAGATAAACCACCAATTGCATAACCATCGAAACCAACTTCAAGTAAGCCATTTAAAGACTCATCACGTAAGTCTTCATACATGCCGCCTTGAATAATGCCGAATAAGGCATTTTTATTTTTAAGCTCATCGTGGTGATGCGTTTTACAACGCTTTGCCCAACGCAAAGAAAGCTGTAATGATTTTTGTGCTTCTTCGTGTGTAGCAGGATAAGGCGTACATTCATCAAAAATCATGACGATGTCAGAGTTCAATACATGCTGAATTTCCATTGAAATTTCAGGCGATAAAAACACTTTTGAACCATCAATCGGAGAACGGAAAGTAACACCTTCTTCCTTAATTTTACGCATAGCGCCAAGACTAAATACTTGGAAGCCGCCAGAGTCAGTCAAAATTGGCTTATTCCATTTAATAAAGTCGTGCAATCCGCCGTGTTGCTTGATTACTTCAAGGCCCGGACGCAAATATAAATGGAAGGTATTACCTAAAATAATTTGTGCCTGAATATCTTCGATATCACGCGGCAACATGCCTTTGACTGTACCGTAAGTCCCCACTGGCATAAAAACAGGTGTTTCAACAACACCGTGTTCTAAAGTTAAACGACCACGACGGGCACGACCCGACTGACCTAATTTTTCAAACTTCATCTAAAAATCCTGAACAATAGCAAGCAATACCGTAGGGCAGTGCAAGGGCGAAAAAACAGTTCGCTGCTAAATAGGGGCTATAACATGATGAGCTTTCAAACAGGAAGACCAATTTAAAAACACAAATAGCCCTAAAAATAAGAGGGCTATTTTCCTTGATTCTGCCAAGTAGTTCTACTACTAAATGTAGCTGGCTATAAAATAGGTCATTTTTTCGATTGAATGACCATTTTTTTATTTAGACTAAAAGTTAGGTTTGTAGTCAAAATTGTCTGTAGCCAAATTATCACGAAAAGGACGAATTGCTTTTTTAGATAACGTCATCGTATTAATCAGATTATTTGGGAACACTTCAATCTGGTTGTTAAATACTTCGACATTACGGTTAAAAATGCTGATTGCAGCGCCAACATTTTCGTTTTGTTCCTGAATATCATCCATCATTTTGCTATAGAGCGTATCTGCTTTTAATTCAGGATAGTTTTCAACCACGACATTTAGGCTACGGATCAGCTCTTTGCTCATTTTTTCAATCTGCTGTAATTGAGCAATATCAGTATGGTCGACATTTAAACTGAGAATTTGCTGACGTAAAGCAGTCACTTTTTCTAGAGT
Organism: Acinetobacter sp. 70_2; assembly: GCF_056736115.1. NCBI lineage: Bacteria > Pseudomonadati > Pseudomonadota > Gammaproteobacteria > Moraxellales > Moraxellaceae > Acinetobacter > Acinetobacter sp. 70_2. The sequence goes on along the minus strand of NZ_JBWZIP010000014.1, from coordinate 248,310 downwards.
CGACTTCTCGAACTGAGTATATTGATTGAGTGTCGTTTCTAGTGCTTCAAGTGTTTTTACTTTTTGACGTTCAAAATTTGCAACCTCTGCCCAAGCGCGTTTGGTCGCGTTAAAATAACGCACAATGTTGTTACGAATGTGGATGCCCCACGCAATCAGTACGACGAAAATCCCCAAGAAAATGAATAAGCCTTTCATTTTCACTCCTCTTATTTTTATTCCCTCGTTGAGCCTTTTAACTTCTTATTTTTTAATAAGTTGCCAGTTCAGCACTACGAAAGATTTATTTAATTAAATTAAGCATGAATTTCTGAAATTTTTCATATTGCGGCATAGTCATGGTACGTAAATGTCCACGTAATGCTGGAATATCATGAATTTCACTACGTTTGCTGGTGGTTTGAAAAAGATCTTGCTCACCGAGATAACATAATATTTGCTCTTCATGATGATAAATTAAATCACCGGTAAAATGTTGAAAAAAATCATGAAGTTTTAAAGTTAAACTTGGACTAATTTCTTTAGCTAACTGGTGCTGGTCAGTACCGAAGATATTGAGCTCTTGGTTAATCAGAATGTCAGTACTTTGCCATTCGCATAAGTATGGTTCAAAAAAGCGAGAACGTTGATTACTTACAGCGATACCTAAGGTTGGCATTTGAAAAATAAAAGCGCCCCATAAATCTTTATGAATCTCTTTTATTATTTTTTTATCGCTGTTCTGATCTTGAAGAATAGGTAAATTATTTACATAGTGATATTTAAATAGCAGGACTTGATGATCTGTAATGCCATCATTCCATGTCACTGAAGCAAACTCAGTAATTTCATTCGCTTCATTGCCTCGATTAAACAATGGGAAATATTGTTTTAGTCTGCTTAAGACTAAAATGGGTTGGGCTTGAATTGGAAGATAAGCTGGTAACTGCTGAAACTGCAGGCCATAACGTAAAGCAGTCATACGCTGTTCTAAATAGTGAATAACTTCGGTTAGAGGCTTTTGCGGTTCATAGAGCAAATAGGCCAAGAAACCAGTTAAAAATGCCCATAACAGACTCCAAATATATTGAATATGAGGATGAAAAAAATATCCAAATAATAGCGTCGTAATACTGCAAATACCTAACAAATACGGCAATACATTAACAAAACGAAGGTTATGATCTTCACGCCATGGATGCAACGCATTTAAGAGCTCTTGATCTGTTTGTGACTTTTGTCCCGCGTCCCAAAGTCGAGCAATATTACGAAAGACCTGTGTATTTTTTTTACGTCTTATATGAAGTGCTTGTTGTACGGTATCAATTGGCATGAAGGTAATGAGTTGATTATCATAAAGTGCTAAGCCTAGATTATCTTTTAAATTGAAAGAGATAAATAGAAATAAGTTTTAAATAAATAATTACTTTTATGACTTCGGAATTTGAGTTTCATCAATGAAATGCTGCAATATATTTGCAAACTGCTCAAACTCTGGCATTGAAAGTGTTTCTAGACATTCAGCAAGCTCACGTACACTAGTGCCATATAAACTTTGCTGACGTAAAAGATTTACATTACAGAGCCAACATAATGCAGATGTTTCAGGGTGTACATAGAAGTCCCCCGGAAAATTTTCCAACATTTTTTCTAATAATAACAAACGGTCAGGGCTTAGAAATTTTACTAAGTCCAACTCATTAATTCCACTTTGTTGGTATTTTTGATTAAAACGAATATCACTTGATTCCCAAGCTACTCCTAAGCGGCAAGCCTTTTGCTGTTGACTTGAAATGCTGACTCCGCGAACTGGAAAACTCTCTAAAATAACGCCGTATAAATCATAGCTAACATCTTTAAGTTCCCAACTGCCTTTTGAATTATAGGCCATCTCTCGATTGATATAATGATATCTAAAAATTTTATAGGGATGAGTTGTTTCTCTTACTTGCCACTTGCCGTGTATTGCTATTAGGACGGAATTTTGTTGATTACCTAACTTAAATAATGGAAAGTCTGAAGCAGGTGTGCCTTCTTCCGGCAAATTATCTTCGGTTGCAAATTTAAAATTATATTTATGTTCATAATAATAAGTTTGGATATCTTGAAGCAGACAATTAAGTTCGGCAGTCGATGCTCTATGATGAAAGCCATAAAAGATCGCAAGAATCGTAAAAGGGAAGAAATAGATCGAAATAAAAAAGCCTAAAGCCATACAAACTAAGGCAAAGATTGTAGTATTCCAAAAAATATAATTTTGTATATCAAGCTGTTGTGTACCTGTCCAATTCTTTAATGAATGAATAAGCAACTCAGGTGGTAATTCCTGATTAAGTAAATTTCTTAACGCTTCAATATTTTTTAAAGTAATTTTGTTGTGCGTATTTTGATTATCAAAAGTATTTCGAACTTTCTGGAAGATAGGATTCATAAATTTTTTTATTAATTAAAATAGTATCTAGATCAGCTGGGTTAAACCTCGAATCAACTTATAGGTTTAACCCAGCTTTAATTTTTAAACTTCTAATTTATCAATCAGCATTGCATCGCCATAACTAAAGAAGCGATAGCGGTCTTTAACTGCATGTTCATAAGCAGCCAAAATATTGTCTCGATTTGATAATGCTGACACTAACATGAGCAGGGTAGACTCAGGTAAATGGAAGTTAGTAATTAAACGATCTACGATACAGAACTCATAACCCGGATAAATAAAGATTTGCGTATCACCATTCCACGCTGCGATTTTTCCGCCGTGTGCTTGGGCTGCACTTTCTAAGGCACGTGTCGCAGTTGTACCAACAGCAATTACTTTATTGCCACGTGCTTTAGTCGCCAAAATTAAATCAATGGTTTCTTGAGGAACATCACACCATTCACTGTGCATGACATGATTAGTAATGTCGTCAGTGCGTACAGGCATAAAAGTACCTGCACCAACGTGAAGAGTCACAAACGCTTTCTTAACGCCCTTTTGATCTAACTTTGCTAACAACTCTTCGTCAAAGTGCAAGCTTGCAGTTGGTGCAGCCACACTGGCAATTTTTTCTGGGTTATGGAAAACCGTTTGATAACGTTCAGTGTCAATTTCTTCTGCTTCACGGTTAAAGTAAGGCGGAATAGGTAACTGACCATATTGCTCAAGTACAGGTAAAATTGGCTGTGAAAACTCAACTACAAATAAATTTTCGTGACGACCACGTACAATCACAGGAATGTTATCCGCACCGACATAAAGCTCAGCACCTGCTTTAGGCGAGTTGCTCGATTTAATATGGCAATACGCTGTGGTGTGGTTCAGCATGCGCTCAACCAAAATCTCGATAGCACCGCCTGTAGAGCGTTTTCCTTTAAGTCGCGCTTTCATGACTTTAGTGTCATTCAGCACCAACAAATCACCTTCTTCAAACAGATCGATAATGTCTGTGAACATGTGATCGTGATATTGACCCTTTGAATCTAGGTGCAATAACCGTGAAGCACTACGTGATTCAAGAGGGTAACGGGCAATAAGTTCATCAGGTAATTCAAAGGAAAAGTCAGACAGTTGCATATTTAGGAAAAAACACCGCAAAAATTGGGCCTAGTATAAACTTTTTCGCTTTTTTATGGCTGTGCTTATAGTCTAAATCATGAAAAATGTTTAAATGATCTAAAAGTGAACGATAATATTCACTTAGGGTTTGACAAGTTTTGCAAACGCGCTAATATACGCAAAACAAACATACTTCCTCTCCCGAGGTGGTGAAATTGGTAGACGCGGCGGACTCAAAATCCGCTGTCAGAGATGACGTGTCGGTTCGAGTCCGACCCTCGGGACCATATTCAGAATCGTAAGATTCTACCAAAACCCCTAAGCTAACGGCTTAGGGGTTTTTTGTTGGATAATTTTTTACAAAATTTTAATAATATATGATGAAGCAAAGTACCTGATACTTTCTACTAAAAGCCCTAACTTAAATTTGTTTGATTCTACAAGTTATTCTTCAGTCAAGCTGTAAAGCTTTACCTATAAAGACTTCTTCCATTCGTGGTGTCCATATATTTCTTTTAATTAATTGTTCTCTTGCTTGATTACGTTCTAGAGCAGTGGTTTTTTGCTTTTCTTCTTTCCATAAGTTGTATTTTTTTCGAGAAAAGGCGAGGTTTTGAAGGTAATAATTCCAAGACTGGTAATAACAAATCGCTCTTTTAAGTGATGAGTGATGGTCTGGGTGAATTTGTAGGTCTTTAATAATTTCACCTGTAATACCAGTCCAGAGGGGAAAATATAATCTCTTCTAAAGTCGAAGAGGTGAGGGTATTTTTCCATTAACATGTTTAAAACTGCTTTGCTGTGAGCAAGTGATTTGTTCGATGTCATTTTTCGTGCTTTTTAAAGTTTCATATTGATTTTGTTGTAGAAAAAAGAAAGTAGCTTAGATACTATTACGCGTCAAGACTTTATAATAATTTTTGGGGTGGGGAATGATTAATTCAGAAACTACAGACTTAGAGGAATTTCTCGAAAGTGTTGAAGCTAATGATTTTGTAAGAGAGTCTAAAATTAAAATAAATGAAATCCTAAATGGTCTTGATACTCTTAAAAATAAGTTAATTAATAAAAAAGAAGAATTTTTAATTCCAAACGATAGAAAAAATGAGTTTGAAAAATTATTTGCTGAATTTGAAAAAGTTTTTTTTGAACTTGAATTTTCATTTAAAAAACTAAGAAGTCCTAGTGACTTTATAATGAGTGAATTTTTAAGATTAGTAATTGAAAATATAAAAATATTAAAAGGATTGGATAATTGGTTAAATTATATTAATTTTTTAAGAGATATAATACATAATATTAATACACTTCAAAGTTTTGTTAGTCGTGATATCCAAAAAGAAGAATTTTTAATATTTAAAAAAGATACAGAACGTACCGTAGCAGATTTAAAAGAAAGAGAGCTTGAACTTGTAAAAAGTATTGATGAAGTTAAGGTTGTTTTTGAACAAACAAAAAATCTTAAAATACATGATTATTATGAGTTGGCGGCGAAAGAAAACCAGAGTAAATCAGATATTAATAGGTCTCTTTTCATTGCTATAATTTTTTTATCTTTAACTGTAATTTGGTTTAGTTTAGTGACTAAGGGTTACTTTGGATTAAGTGGTTATGATTATTATTTTTTTAAAGGAAGTTTAGTTTTAACATCCATCACACTCATTACTTACTTCTTAAAGCAGTCTGTAAAATATCAAAAAATGGCAGATCAATGTAAGCAGACTAAATTAGAGTTAGAAGCATTTCCAAGTTATGTAGCTAATTTATCGAATGAAGATCCGCTAGTTGCCGATTTGAGGAAGGAGCTAGCTATGAAGTATTTTGGTCGTGACGTTGATAATAAAAGTAATGATGAAACAAGTAATATTCTGCAAGATCAAATGAAAAATACTACTGAAATGGTTAAAGCAGCTATGGAAGTACTAAAGAAGTCGGGGAATTCATGAAAAGTTGAGAACGTTGTTACGTAGAGTTTTTAGTTCGTATTGCTGAGCCTTTGGGAGATCTTCCTGAAGGTTATTTTGTTTGAATTCCGTGATTTAGAGATTAGATAATGCTGTTTAGTGAAGAAGAATTTACACGATTAAGAAATTTTAAAAGTATTGCATCTGTTTTAAATACTTATAATTTAAATTTTGAGAATATTGAATTTCTTCAATCATTTTCCAAGTATTATAAATTTAATATTAATGCTAATTTTAATATATTAAAGAACTTGGTCCTGAGTATTGAAGGAGTCGCAAATAGAAAGCCAAGCTATTATCATAATGTTGCAATTATTATGTTTACCTTGAGTGATAATTTAAATATAAATTTATCATCAAAAGTTGTTGAAGAGGGGGAGAAATTTATTTTTTTTGATAGCTTTATTAAGGAGATGCGTGCTTTTTTAGAGAGATTGAGAGAATTAAAACTTTCTGATAATGAAAATAAATCTATGGATTTAATTAAGTTTCTAAATCAAGAAGATTTTCATTTAATTTATACGAATATAAATAATGTAATTAATCAAATTGCAGATACTCCTCGTCTGCATACAAATTCTTCTGAATCTCTAATAGGGACTAATATTTATAATGATAAAGTTGTAATATTGGAAGATAGAGTTAATAGCCTCATAAAAGAATTTAAGGCACTCAATAGTGATTATTTGAAAAACAAAGATGAAAATTTTGATCTTCAAAAAAGAGTTTTTGAAGAACGCGCAAATGAAGCTTTTTTTAATTATAAAAATTATCTTAACGAGTTGAATAATCAATATCAAAGCGAAATTGGACCTCAATTAATAAACTTAAAAGCTGATTTGCAAGATAGTAAAGCAGAATTAGATGCACTATTGGGAGATGTTGAACTCTATCAGGATAAAATGACAAATAATGCAGTAAATGAAATGTCTGCTCATTATTATGAAAAATCAAAATTTGAAAGAAATTCTTATTTTGTCGTAACTATAGCTAGCGCACTTATCATTATATTCTCTGTTATAAGTGCCTATAAAGGGGTAAATAATTATTATAATCAATATGTAGGTACAGAGTCTTGTGATAAGACTGAAGTAGTTGAAACCCAAGAAATGATTTTACCTCCTGTTAAAGGAAAATCCTATGAAGAATGTATGAAGGATTTAACTGTAAAACGTGAATTAACTCAAAAATATGCGTTTAATTATCTTATTTTTAGATTGAGTTTTTCAGTACTTTTATTTTTAGCTGTTATTTATGCTAGCCGAATTGCTATGCGTGCCTATAATCATTGGCGTCAAAGTGAAAATATGTACTTAAAACTTAATACATTAAGTCCATTTATAGGTAGCCTTGATAAATCAGTACGTAATGAAGTGCATCTAAGTTTAGTACCTGATTATTTTGGTAAAGATGCTGGCATAGTTGAAAACCCAAAAGATTCTGTAAAAGATCTTCCGACCAATATGTCAAATATTGTGATTAAAGCAATTGAGCAAGCTGGCAATACTATCGGAAGTAAATTAGGAAGTGATAAAGAGTCCAAAAACTCTGATAGAGAATCAAGTACAGAAAAGAACAAAAAGAAATCAGAAGATGAATCACAATAAATTATAAAACTAATAAAGCCCCATTGAAGGGGCTTGGCTTTATGCGACAAGGTATAAGAACATGGAACTACTTAAAATAATACCCATGATCATGCCGATTAAGATCGGGTATAGCTGCATTTATTACTCCCGTATGGATTTGCTGATTTAACTTGAGTTGGCTTTTGTTTTGGAGATCTTCTTCCTTATAAAAACCCTTCATTTCACGCATGTATCGAGTAAATTGATAATCCAGAATCATCCAAAAAATAATGAGGGCTAAAACAAGAATAACGATGAAAAAGATCAGGAAATTTGTCATTTAAAAGTACCTTTTTGAAAGTTTTTCTTGTGTATTTTTACATTCCCCACAAAGGGTTACAGAACCATAGCACTGACGCTCAACGGGAATATTATTTCCCGCATTCTTCACACTTAGAAAGAGAAGGTCGGCTAAAGTCTTTAAGTCGAATTTAGAGTTGTTTAGGTTGTAATTATTAAAAAATTTAAAAAATGAGTTTTCACTTTTTAGTATAATTCTGAACTCGCATTTCTAACATCTTACAACTCCTCACCTTCAAATAATTGTTGTATTTTTCTAAAGCATACCCACTTTATGTATCTGAAAACCTTTAATTGAAACTTCACATTTCTATTTCGAAAAGAAAGTTGCTCTTTTAATGTACTGTGTTAAAGTTTGTATTAGATCATAATGATTATAAGTACATTTCTCAAAGAGCGGTTCCGACTAACAACGACAAAATCTGTGAGGCGGGCATGACACAGCGATTAGAACTACATCAGGTCGAGCAATTAAGTGCTTGTAGAATATCACTATTACTTGGATTAAATGCCGAGCAGAATTACATTGAGCAATTTTTCCGGTTTAGTGTTCGCCTGTTGAAGTGTCAAAAAGCTTTGCTTACCTTTAATCAGGAACCTTACTTTTGGCATCATTGTCCTGAAGGCATGACTGCTATTTCATTTAAACCTTCAAGACACTTAAAACAATGTTTTGCTAAACAACCGGTGATTCATCACGATCATCCTTCTTATCAAAATTTAATCAACTATTTAAAAGAGCTTAATATTGACTGTGGTCGTGCCTTAGCTGTCCATTTGGTGCAACCTGACCAGACTTCTATGGGGTTTGCCGTTTTCTTTGATGATGATGAAACCACTTTTGAAAATGATCAAATTCAGTTGTTGCTCGATTATTGTTCTAGTTTTATGCAACAAGTCGAGTTGAAATTTAATTATGAAGAATTAAATGAACTCTATGAGCAGCAAGTCGCGCTTAACTCGAGTAAAACAAAGTTCTTTTCTATTATTTCGCATGACTTGCGGGCGCCATTTCATGGCTTGTTAGGTTTCTCCGAAGTGTTAGCTAAAGAGCGTGAAACACTGGATGAATCGAGTATTCAAAATATTGCTGACTATTTATACGACACTTCTCAATCGACCTATAATTTACTTGAAAGTTTGCTGACATGGGCGATGGCAGAGGGTGGACGTTTTGTTTATCACCCAATTAATTTTAAGCTTAGACAAGTCAGCAATATTGTTTGCGATGTGTTGCATACATTGGCTTTAAAGAAAAATATTGAATTGGTAAATGCGGTTTCCGAAGATTTAAAAATCTATGCCGATATTAATATGATGACTTCCGTGATTCAAAACTTGGTGTCAAATGCATTGAAATTTACCGATGTTGATGGCTCTGGGAAAGTGTTCATTGAAGCGAAGCAGGTAGGCACAAATGTCGAAATCACTGTACGTGATACTGGTCTTGGCATGAGCGAACAACAAATGGCAAATTTATTCCATCCGCGTATCACAGCGAGCTTTAAGGGAACAGCAGGTGAAAAGGGCGCGGGATTAGGTTTAAGTTTATGTAAGCGGTTTGTCGAGATTAATCAGGGTAAGATTAGTGTAAATTCGCAAAAGGGTATTGGAACGACATTTAAAGTTTTATTACCTTCTGCCCAAGAAGTTCCTGAGCTTCATGTAGAAGAACAAAACACATCTGAAGCAAAATTAGTTTAATCCCTTTTCCTATTACTACGTGAACTGCTATAACTAAAAAGAGAGTCTGAGGAAAAGAGCTTTTTTATATGAATGCGGAGCAGTTACAAAAAACATTGCGTGCTAGTCAGTACGCGGAACAAGTTTTGGGGTTACATCAGACCGTTTTAGAACAAGATTATCAACTAGATCAATTTGCTGCACCGCTCTCAACTGATCAGATTTATCAATTTGTAGAAACCACACTCGATGGCATTGCCGATGAAACAACTTGGATGCGCGCACTTCGCATTTTACGCAGTCGTTTAATGTTTCGTTGGATTTGGCAAGATGCCAATCAACTCACCGATGTTGTCACACTCACACGTGAACTTTCAGATTTTGCTGATGCCAGCATTTGTGCAGCAAAGGCTTTTGCTCGTGTAGCACTAGTTGCTAAACACGGCGAACCATTAAGTTATTCAGGCAAAGTTCAAGATTTGATTGTGGTTGCCATGGGCAAGCTTGGGGCACAGGAATTAAATCTATCAAGTGATATCGACCTGATTTTTGCCTTTGATGAACAAGGTGAAACCAACGGCCGCAAATGCATTGATGTACAGCAGTTCTGTATTTTATGGGGACAAAAACTTATTTATTTACTTGAACACATTACTGCAGATGGTTTTGTGTTTCGAGTAGACATGCGTTTACGACCTTGGGGTGATGGCTCAGCATTAGCGATTAGTCATGCAGCTTTAGAAAAATATTTAAGTCAGCATGGTCGTGAATGGGAACGTTATGCCTGGATTAAAGCGCGTGTTGTGACTGGCTGTAAAGAAGGGCAAGACTTGTTAGAAATGACACGGCCTTTTGTATTCCGCCGTTATGTCGATTACACCGCTTTTGCTGCTATGCGTGACATGAAAGCCATGATTGAGCGTGAAGTCCTGCGCCGACATATTGAAGATGATATTAAGCTGGGAGCGGGGGGGATTCGCGAAATTGAGTTTATTGTTCAGGTTTTTCAGCTTATTTACGGCGGCTCGAAACGTGAGTTACAAGACCGTCAATGTTTAGTCAGCCTTGAGCATATTGGCGAGGCAGGTTTGTTAGAAAAACAGGCTGTTTTAGAGCTTGAAGATGCTTACCTGTTTTTACGCCGTGTTGAACATGCGATTCAAGCACTCAATGATCAGCAAACGCAGTTATTGCCAGAAGAAGTTGACCTAAGACAACGCATTATAGATACCTTAGGTTTCGCTAGCTGGAATGAGTTTCTTGATGTTCTTAATGAGAAACGTCAAAAAGTAAAAGTTCAGTTTAAACAACTGATTGAAGATACCAGCTCTAATGCAGCAACTGAAAATTTTGGGCAGTTAGAGCAGCAGTTAGATGAAGTACTGGACGACAATGCTAAAAATCTAATTCATGAGTTTTGGCATGGCCATGCACTTAAAAAACTTCCTTCAAATGCTGTGCAACGCTTAAAAACGTTTTGGCCTCATTTGATTGAAGCGATCTTACAGTCAGAACAACCACAAACTGCATTATTGCGTTTAATGCCGCTGATTGAATCGGTTATGCGTCGAACCGTATATTTAGTGATGCTGATTGAAAGTAAAGGGGCATTGCAACGCTTAGTGAAAATGGCGACGGTGAGTCCGTGGATTTGTGAAGAGCTAACGCAATATCCAGTACTGCTGGATGAGTTCTTATCAATGGACTTTGAGTTACCAAAACGTAAGGACTTGGAAGATTCTTTACGTCAGCAATTGCTTCGTATTGAAATTGATCAGGTTGAAGACCAAATGCGGGTACTTCGCTTGTTTAAAAAGAGTAATGTGCTTACGGTTGCTGCAAGTGATGTATTAGCTGAAAGTCCTCTCATGAAGGTGTCCGATGCATTAACAGATATTGCTGAAGTGAGTGTTAATGCAACTCTCCATTTAGCTTATCAGACCGTAGCAAAACGTCATGGTTACCCAAAGGATGTTGAGGGAAAACGTTGCTCTCTTGACTATAAAGCCTTTGCTGTTATTGGTTATGGCAAAGTGGGTGGCATTGAACTGGGCTATGGTTCTGACTTGGATCTTGTCTTTATTCACTATCTAGATGAACAAGCCGACACTGATGGAACCAAGGCGATTACTGGCTTTGAGTTTGCTATGCGTGTTGCTCAAAAGTTTATGTCACTCATGACCACTCAAACGCTTGATGGCCGCGTTTATGAAATTGATACACGCTTAAGACCCTCAGGTGAAGCTGGTTTATTAGTGACCAGTCTGAAAGCCTATGAACACTATCAGTTGAAAAGTGCATGGCTTTGGGAGCATCAGGCACTCGTTCGAGCACGCTCTATAGCAGGTGATGAAACGCTTTGCCAAAAATTTGAAATATTTCGCCGCGAGATATTGACTCAATCTAGAGATGAGGCTTATGTTCGTGAAGAAGTGTTGAAAATGCGTCAGAAAATGAAAGACCACTTAGGTTCGTCTTCTGAACAAAAAAAACATGGTATTTTTCATTTAAAACAGGACGCAGGTGGTATCGTAGATATCGAATTTATGGCACAGTATGCTGTACTTGCATGGAGCGGGACGAAACCAGATCTCGCCCATTATTCTGATAATGTAAGAATATTAGAAGATGCTGCTAAAGCAGACTGCTTATCCAGTGAAGATGCCACAGCATTAATTCGAGCCTATCTTAGTGAACGTGCCGAAAGCCACCGCTTAGCCCTTGCGAATCAATCCATGCAAGTAAGCGCAGCGGACTGGCGTAGTACCCGTGCGGTCGTTTGCAATTTATGGCAAAGATTAATAGACCCAACCGCCTCGGTTGAGTTGGATAGTGAATGATTTTATAACAATTTGGAGTGTTCCATGAATTTGGCTGATCGTGATGGTTTTATTTGGCAAGATGGAAAATTAATTGATTGGCGTGATGCAAAGATTCACGTTTTAACCCATACATTACACTACAGTATGGGCGTATTTGAGGGTGTTCGTGCTTATGAAACTCCTAAAGGTACTGCAATTTTCCGTCTCCAAGACCACACAAAACGTTTGTTAAATTCAGCAAAAATTTATCAAATGAAAGTGCCGTATGATCAAGCAACGCTTGAACAAGCACAAATCGATGTTGTACGTGAAAATAAATTAGCTTCTTGCTATTTACGTCCGCTTATTTGGATCGGTTCAGAAAAACTAGGTATTGCTGCAACAAATAACACTATTCATGCCGCTGTTGCAGCATGGGCGTGGGGTGCATACCTTGGTGATGAAGCAATGGCGAAAGGTATCCGTGTTAAAACTTCATCATTTACTCACCATCATCCAAACGTGACCATGTGTAAAGCAAAAGCATCTGGTAACTACACATTGTCAATTCTTGCTCATCAAGAAGTTGCACACTCTGGTTACGATGAAGCAATGCTCATGGACCCACAAGGTTATGTATGCCAAGGTTCTGGCGAGAACGTATTCTTGATTAAAGATGGTGTTTTACATACTCCAGATATCGCTGGCGGTGCACTTGACGGTATTACACGTCAAACTGTGATGACGATTGCTAGAGATCTTGGTTACCAAGTTGTTGAGCGCCGTATTACACGTGACGAATTCTATATTGCAGACGAAGCATTCTTCACAGGTACTGCTGCTGAAGTAACACCAATTCGTGAATACGATGATCGTCCAATCGGTTCGGGTAGCCGTGGCCCAATTACCACTGAAATCCAAAAAACTTACTTTGATGCAGTTCAAGGTAGAAATCCGAAATATGAACACTGGTTAACTTACGTAAAATAAGTTAATCCGTTAACATGAAAAGGCGAACATTGGTTTCGCCTTTTTATTTTTTGGTTAGGGAGTTTTTATGCATATTGTCTATGTCTCTGATGGTAAAGCAGGGCATCGTTCACAGGCTTTAGGTTTATTTCAGGCGATGCAAAGACAGCAGGCAAATGCAACTTTTGAAGAGATCCTTATTTCTGATTTGCCTATTATTTCCTTAATTAAAGCGCTTTTCTCTTCAAAAAATACTCTATTTGAACAAGCACCCAATTTTATATTTGGAGTTGGGAGTCATACACACTTTCGTGTCTGGTTACTGGGTAAAATTTTTAAAAAGGCGAAGACTGTTATTTTAATGAAGCCAAATTTACCTATTGCTTGGTTCGACTATGCTGTGATTCCAGAGCATGACGGTATTCCGGCAAATAGCCGCGTTATTGTTACACGTGGTGCACTCAATCCCATTCGTAATGAAAACCACCATCAAGCAACCAGAATTTTAATTGCATTAGGTGGCTCATCAAAACGTCACCAATGGAACCAAGAAAAAGTATTATTGTCTGTTCAACAAATTGTTGAGCATAATCCAAGCTCTGAAATTATTCTGACGACCTCACGACGGACTCCAGCCGGTTTTATAGACATTTTAAAACAACAAAGTTCCGCCAAAAAATTACAGATATGTCCGGTTGAGCAAACACCTCAAGGTTGGATTTTTGAGGAAATGCAAAAAGCAGAAGCGGTGTGGGTAACAGAAGATAGTGTTTCTATGATTTATGAGGCACTTACTGCGGGTTGCCGAGTCGGTGTGATTGCAATGGATAGACTCAAACAAGATCGTATTACTAATTCGGTTGATAGGCTGCTAGAGGAAAAGTTAATAGCAAATGTATTTGATATAAATTTGCTTCCTGAAGGACAGGTCCTACAGGAAGCGGATCGGGTTGTGCATCAAATCACTAAATGACATTGGCTGTCATCGTGACCTTTATCATAGTTGACCGTTTCTGATGTTGCTAAAATTTCTCTTGGATATGTTTTGTATTTCGAATTAAATAACGATCTCTCTTGAGAAATGTTTTTACAGTGAATACCTCTCATATCTAAGAGTGTAGGTAATATATTAATTGAACTAATAGCACTACTTTGTTCTTTAGAAAGAGTACTCGCCATCTCTGGATGATGTTGCTTCCATGAGTTTGAGCTCCACATAATTAACGGAACATTGAAATTATTTTTCATATCTAAATGCAGTGAGCTATTTTCTTTACATTCTCCAAGGTTCAGTCCATGGTCAGATGTGTAAATTAAGTTGGCGTCCACATTAGTTGCTTTTAGTTTCTGAATAACTTCATTGAGTAGATAGTCTGTATAAAGTACCGTATTGTCATAGGTATCTTTAAATTTATTAAATTGTGGTGGATAGCGTTTTGCAAAATCTGCATGTGAACCATAAAGGTGTAACACAATGAATTTATGGTGTGTTTTTTCTGCCAATGCTCGATCAAATGATTTGAGTAGTTCCTCATCATAATGCGTTTCTAGTGATGCTGAATATGAATGTTGCGTCAAAAATTGGGTTTCTTGAGCAGAAGATGCATAGGCTGAAACAAGGGAATCATATTCTCCATATTGAGATTGTGCGCTAAACCAGTAAGTTTTGTAGCCTGCTGCGTTGAAAGCATTCACAATAGAAGGGCTTAAATTATCAGTACCGTTTAGCTTTCCTGTTAATAAGGTAGGTACAGACTTACTGGTCATATAAGAGCCTGAAATTGTGTTATTAAATAACCATAAATCTTTCTTATATTTTTCTAGATATGGTGTTGTATTATTTTTGGTATAGCCAAATAAACTTAAACGGTCGCGTCGAGCACTTTCCCCAATAACTAATACCGTAATGGTAGGGCGAGTTTCCTTAACTTGTGTGCATTCAATTTCATTTTGTGTCGCTATGAAGTCTTTTACACGATTTACCTCAAGACTCGCTGCAGGTAAACCAAGAAGTAAATTTAAAGGATAAGACTGTTTAAAATGACGATATACATTTAGAAATCCTTGCTGATGATCAGGTGCTTTAAAGTAGCGTTGAATGGGTGAAAAAATAAGACATAAGGCTAAAATACGTAGCCATATAGGAGTGTTTAGCCGTTGATTTGGAATAAAATAATAAAAGAAAACTGGAGGAATGATATACGCGATAATCAATCCAATTGCTAAAGGAAGATCTAATGTTGATAAATAAACTTTACCTTCAGTTGTAGAGCTACCCAAAATTGTGAGCCATACTGAAATTTCAGTTGGGGCGTTATAGGTAATTTCGTAGTACAGTGCAAAAGGACTTAAAAGATAAATAGGTAAGCTAAGCCAAAAAAAACGGCGGTAATGATAAATTAAAAAAACGAAAAAAATAAGCGGATATAGGGCTTTGAAAAAACCATCACTGGAAATAATGCATGATGGAACAAGCAGCATAAAGCAATAAATAAAGAACCATAACTTTCCTGTTTTGAGTCGAAAAATCACGCCAAGCTGTTCCAAGTGTAAAAGCGCGATATCATCCTATATTTTGATAACAGGGTCTACATAATTTCAGGCATGATATAATATTTTAGTTCATCTCCAGAATTGATGGAATTATAGAGTTAAGAATGAAAATATTGCATATCGCAAATTTTGGCTTTAATAAACAAGGCGCACATTTTTACTGCACAGACCGTAAAATTTCTGCCGGATTAATTGAAAATGGCCATTTCGTTTATGATTTTAGTTTTCGTGATATGGCTCGAATGGGCACCATTTTTAAAACAAAAAAATTGGGTGCTAATTGGGCCAACAAAGAAGTATTAAAAGTCGTCAATAACATTGAGCCTGATTTGGTGCTTATTGGTCATAGTGACTTGATGAGTCCAGATGTCCTCAGACAAATTAAAGAAGCTTATCCAAATACTAAAATTGCATTTTGGTATGTTGACCCGCTTTATTTAGAGACCAAACTTGGCTTTGTAAAGGCATTCTCTCCGTATTTAGATGCTATTTTCTGTACAACTGGTGGTGAGTATCTACAGAAATTAAAGCAGCCTCATTTAAGCGTAGCCTATCTGCCTAATGTGGGTCATCGTAATGTAGAAACTCTACAACAGTTTTCCAACTCTAAGACTGACAAGACATTTATTTTCTGCGGTGTGGTCTATAAAGAACCTGAGCGTGAAAAGTTCTTAAAAGATTTGGCAGATGCTCTGCAACAAGGTCATGTAAACTATCAATATTATGGCTGTTTTGAACAACCAGGTGTTTATGGTAAAGCTTATTATAAAGTTCTATCTGAAACAAAAATGGGACTTAATTACTCACGCCGTAATGATGTAACCTTGTATAGTTCTGACCGTATTGTACAGCTGACTGGTAATGGTTTATTGACTTTTAGCCCAAGAATTCCGGGCTTTGAGAAGCTCTATACCGAGCAGGAAGTGGTTTACTTTGATGATCAGTTTGACTTGGCCAAGAAAATCCAATTCTTTGATCAAAATCCAGAACAGGCTGAAAAAATAGCGAAAGAGGGCTGGGAGAAAACACGTAGGTCTTTCAATGCTAAACGCATCACCCAGTTTATGGTTGAAGTGACATTTAAGCAGCCCCTTTCAGAAGATTATGAATGGTCACATGAGGTTTATGCATGATGTGGTTTTTGTACGTTGCGGTAGGCCTATTAGTACTTGCTGCACTGTTATATGTGCTGGGTAATTATACATTCTGGCTTCCGTTTCGTTCGAACAAACTACCACGCATTGTCATGTTGCATCAGGTTACTCCTAAAGATGCAGCCTCTGGTATGAACATGCCTCCTGAAAAGTTTGAACAACTTTTACAGTTGTTGACGCGTAAGGGGACTACTTTTTGTTTTGTTTCAGAGCTTGAACAATACCGTAATCAAAAGAATGTCGTTGCTTTAAGTTTTGATGATGGCTTTATGGATAATTATCTTTATGCCTATCCATTACTTAAAAAATATAATGCAAAGGCAACCATTTACTTGGCGACGCAAATTGAAGGCATCGAAAAGCTAACTCATGATCAAATTCATGAAATGGCGAATTCAGGTTTCATTGAGTTTGGGGCACATACCCAACATCATGTGAACTTACTTAAGCTTGATGATCAAACGGCTTACAATGAGATGCTTCAGTCTAAACGTGACGTTGAAGCATTAGTTGGGAAGTGCCCGAGCTTTGCTTATCCATTTGGTCGTTTTAATGAAAAACATCAGAAAATGGCTCAAGAGATTGGCTTTAAAAACGCAGTATCGACTCGTAAAAAAATCGAAGCCTATGAAGCTGCTAATCAATTTAATATCCCACGTGTCAGCACGCATGGCGCCATGAATGCTTTACAGATGCGTATCGCCCTTGCTAAAGGACGTTATAAGTTATGAATAAAATCCCATGTAGTGTCTATATTGTCACTTTAAATTGTGGTGCTTGGTTAGAGCGAACATTACAAAGTGTCAGTGAGTTTGATGAAGTCATTATTTTAGACTCTGGCAGTACTGATAATACTTACGAAATTGCACAATGCTTTGAAAATACCCAAATTTCTCATCAAGACTGGCAGGGTTATGCTGGGCAAAAAAGTTTGGCTTTAGCAAAATGCCGAAATGATTGGGTACTCAATCTAGATGGCGATGAAGTCTTATCTAACGAGTTAAAACAAGAAATTGTTGAGACTATTCAGCAAAATAAACTTGATGCTTTAATCACACCGATTAATGATGTGTTTTTAGGTGTTCCCAACAGCAAACATACTAAAAAACATGCGAAGGTACGTTTTTTTCGCAAGTCTAAAGGGCATTATGACCTTGCCAATAAGGTCCATGAAAATGTGATCGTAGACGGTGAATCTCAGCGTGCTCAACATGATATTTATCATTATGGCGAGTCGAGCATTTTCATTAAAGTCGAAAAAAATAACCAATATTCCAACTTAAAAGCATTAGAGAAATACCAAAAAGGAAAGTCTCCAAGTGTTGCAAAATTGGTTTTGGTAATGCCAGTGACTTTTATGAAGTCTTATTTTATTCGCCGTAGTTTCTTAAATGGTTGGCGTGGTTTCGTAAATAGTATGATTAATGCCTTTTATGCATTTCTAAAAGAAGCCAAACTCTTTGAACAGACCATGAATAAAGATAAAAAATAAGTAGGCAAGCTATGAAAATTGTTCAGGTATTGGCAACTAGTGGTGGAGTTGGTGGTTTAGAGCAGCACACTTTTAATCTTGTTAATGAGCTTGCTTTAAACCATGAAGTACATGTGATTGCACATCCTTGCTATCTAGACAAGTTTAACCAACAAGTACATTTTCATGCGGTTGATTTTGCGCGAAGCCGTTGGAATATTTTTTTACTCTGGCAACTTAAAAATCTCATTCAGCAAATTCAACCCGCTATTGTTCATGCACAAGCAGGAAAGGCGGCTGAGCTGATTGCCCGAATTAAGCCATTTTTATCTGGCCCAAAATTTGTAACGACGGTACATGGTACTAAAAAGAATAAATCTGCCTATTTAGCAGGTGATGCGGTTATTGCAGTGAGTCAAGCGCTCACGCAAGGCATTCCAGAGTCTAAAGCACACGTGGTTTATAACGGGATATATCCTCAACCTGTACTTACAGTTGAAAATAAAGAAAAGTTACTTCAATCGATTCAAAAAGATTTTGCTGAGCTAGGCACAAGCAAAAAAGTTGTTATGTGTATTGGACGTCTAGAGCCAGTAAAAAATATCAGTTTACTGATTGAGTCAATGCAAGAGATTGATGCCAATTTATGGATTATTGGTGATGGTTCACTTCGAGCAAGTTTAGAAAAACAAGTTAGTGAATTAAACATGCAAGATCGGGTCGCTTTTCTTGGGTTTAGAACTGATGCTCGAGATCTGGTGCAATTGGCAGATATTGTAGTTTTATCATCAGACCGTGAAGGTTTTCCACTTGTTATGGTCGAAGCTTTACAGGCTGATAAAGCAATGGCTGCAACTAAAGTAAACGGTGTAATTGAGTGGCTGCCAGATCAATATCTGGCAGAAATTGGAGATGCACAAGATTTAGCAAAAGCGATTAAATGTGCGCTTCAACCTGAGGCTCAAAACGACTTTGGCCCTTTATATGCAAAAGCCAAGGCTGAACTGACTGTACCAGCTATGGTTGAGCAGACGCTTAATATTTATAAAGGCCTGCTGAAAACTTAATTATTTTTTGGTGTAAGGCGAATGGCATCAAGTACCACGAAGTTATCTTCGACATTAATCGTATGGCAGCCGTCATCTGCTTGATTCCA
Source organism: Acinetobacter sp. 70_2 (assembly GCF_056736115.1). Taxonomy (NCBI): domain Bacteria; kingdom Pseudomonadati; phylum Pseudomonadota; class Gammaproteobacteria; order Moraxellales; family Moraxellaceae; genus Acinetobacter; species Acinetobacter sp. 70_2. Next base: position 229,117 of record NZ_JBWZIP010000014.1, on the reverse strand, counting down.
GTCTGGTAAAACTACTTCTAGTAATTTTTCTTCATAAGCTGTCGGGCTAAGCTGAGTAATTGCCTTTAATTCGATATTGCCGCCATAACGTTTTAACGAATCTTGGCTTGGTCGAACCAGTTGCCCTTTATAAATAAAAGGTTTACCTGCCATACGGAACTGCTGACTGCCTCGGCACACTGGGTTCATTGGGTGCTCTTGCCAGTTTGGTTTTAAAATATCTTCGGTAAAAAATAAATCTAAACGATCACCAAATTTCTTACAATCACGCCGTGTTGAAGTAAAAAGATACCATAAGCCTTCATGATAGAAAGGGGTGCTGTCGACTGCTTCGATATTCTCTATCAGATTAGAATGCTTTTCCCATTTCAATGGAAATTCGGTACATTTCCAAAGTTCAATTGTCTTGTTGGTAGAAGTTTCTGGCATCATGTACCAAGTGTCTTCTAACTTAAATACACAAGGATAAGAAAGGTGATAGTCGAGCTTTAAGATTGTCTCTGGTGGTGTGTAGGTGCCATCTTTAAAGACTTCTAAAACAGAAAGAAAACCTACTGGATGTTCGTCATCAACTTCTTCAAAAAAAATGAAATGACGGCCATTTTCATAAGCATAAAAGCTATCTGCAAAGGTAAACTTTCTAGGGGAATGGATCTCAAAAAGAGAATTTAATTGCTCAAGTGTTGTAAAAGGTTGTTCTAACCAGCCAAAACGCATATACCAATGAGAGTCAAAAGTTTTTGCTTTTTTTGCTTGTTGGTACTTGTACCATTTTTTTTGGATTAGGCGATTTAGCATTAAATTTTACACTCGATATAACTATAATTAGATAGACTATCCCTGACTCATTTTAACATTTGAATGAAATGAAAAAATATTTAATCAGTATTGAATCTACGAATAGTGAACGTTTAAAAAAGCTGTACTCTCAGCCAACATTTTACAAATATCGCGATGAATTTAAGCAATTTGGGGTTATAGGGAAAAATTTAAGTGTTAGTGAGTATTTTCAACAAGGTGTAGCTGGCAAGAAAAAACCGATGACGCCTGGTGAGCTTGGTTGTGCCATGTCTCATATTGCTGCTTTAAAAGATTTTTTAAGCTCCGATGAAGAATACGCCATTATTTTTGAAGATGATGTGATCGAGCGTTTTGAAATTGATTTCCAAGACTTAGAAAAACATATTAGTTCTTTGAACCTAGGTCCGTGCTTTTTTCTAAGCTTGGGCGGTATTCAAATGAAAATATGCAATCGCGTTCGTGGAAAATTTTTACCAGAAGAATTATATAACCAAAAAGTTTTAAAAGTTGATTACGACTATCTTGAAAAACTTGCTTATGCTTATGCCTATGTTGTAGACCGTAAAATGGCTCAAATGTTAGTTGATTATCATCAACCGATAAAAATTTACGACCATTGGCAAGACCTTGTGGGACGAGGGGATTTTAGCTTCTATGTCAGTTTTTTATTCGATCATCCTATTATTGAAAATAATGATGCTTTAAGTTATTTGGAAAGAGAACGAAGCTTAATCACTCCACTTTCTAAAGATGACAGTGATTTTTTACGTTACTTAAGAGTTAAATTAAAGAAATATATACTTAATAAATATATAATTTAGTCGTTTTTTTAGGTTTTCTTACTAATTTTATGATTAAGCAAAAAAATATTATCATTGGGTCAGCAACGGGATATCAGGCTGGCCTTATCTCTTCCTTTGTATGTTCTTTGGAAAAGTCAGATTTTGATGGGGTCTTGGTTTTAATTATATATCAAGAGCAACTTGCAGAGTTTGTTACGGCATTTTCTCACATTAAGAAATTTAAAATTGACTTTAAAATTTCAACGATTGGGAAATTTAAATCCAAGTCAAAATATTCTGGTATTTATAAATTTAAATTTTTAAAAAATATTCTAAAGAGAATTATTAGCTTAACAGTAAATGAGGAAAACTCTGCATCAAAGATAAAAGCGCTTAAAATCACAGGTTATCCGCATGTGAGCCGTTTCTTTGAATATAAGGAAATTGTAGAAAGCCATGCTGATGCTTCACATGTATTGCTTAGCGACGTTCGAGATGTATTTTTCCAAAGTAATCCTTTTAAAAATCTTAGTAAGGGTCTATTTGTTGGGATGGAGAATCCGGATTTCACCATAGGTACTGAGCAATATAACCAAAAATGGATCTTGGATGCATATGGAGAGAGTTTTTATAACATTGCAAAAGATGAGCAAGTTTCTTGTTCTGGCGTAACTATTGGTGATCGGGAATCAATTAAAGTCTACATCAATAAGATGATTGAAGAATTTTGCAAACAGCCATATCAAAAAATGTCTGAAAGAATTTATGATCAGGCTATGCATAATAAATTATTAATTACTAATGAATTGGCCAATACAATTCGTTGTCAGCCATTTGAATCTATTATTGTAACGCTTGGACTATATCCAATAGATCAAATTGCAGTTAATGATCAAGGCTTTATTATTAATCACAATCAAGAAATTATTCCGATTGTCCACCAGCATGATAGACATCCGGAACTGCTTCAGTTATGTGACAACTATATTGGCAAGTAGGTTGAGAATTATCTAAATCTTATGAAGGGGCGGATATTAATTTTTATCCGCATTTCCTTTAAGTACCATATAAATGAGTGCAACAAAAATAAGTAATGCACCTACAAGGCTACTTACGCAAAAATAAAGAATACGTTGGTTCGTTGTTAAATTGAATAACTCATGAGCAAGGATATAGCGCATGAAAAACCATTGTGCTAAAGAGAATACAATCACGACTAAAGCATGTCGACGAACGTCAGGACGCATTGCCATAATCAATTACCATGCGGGAGAAAAGAGCAGCTATTATGCCATTTGCCCACTGTCACCTCAATAGACTATGAATTAACGAAATTGTTTAGAAAAAATAAAAATATGAATGAATTGTGAACTTTTATTAACATTAATAAATAGTAATATCCCTCTTATTTGCTAAAACTTTTATTATCTTGTTGAATTTAGCCAGGGGAGAATAATGCAGCCTATTGATTTTGTAATGATTTGGGTCGACTCAACTGATACTGAATGGCAGCAAGATTATATATATTATAAATCTAAAGAAACAAATATACAGGTGACGGAACTCGTTGATGAATGCCGCTATCGAGATTGGGATAATCTTCAATATTGGTTCAGATCTGTTGAGAAATTCTGCCCTTGGGTACGAAAAATTCACCTTGTAACTTGTGGTCATTTCCCTGAGTTTTTAGTTGAAAATCATCCTAAATTGAATCTAGTTACTCATGATCAAATTATAGAATCAAACTGTTTACCTACATTTAACTCTCATGCTATTGAAATTAATATTCATAAAATAAAAGGGCTTGCAGAGCATTTTGTATATTTCAATGATGATACTTTTATTAATAGATCTTTAGAACCAGAGTTTTTCTTTAAAAATGGCTTACCTTGTGATGGTATTCGGCTACAGCCTTTGATGGTTGTTGGTGAGGAAAATTTTTTAGGCGCAGTTGCTTTGACTGATGTTGCGATTATTAATAAATATTTTGATAAGAGAAAATTATTTCGAAAAAATCCTTATGCACTTTTTAATCCTCGATATTCGATAAGTAATAATTGGGGTAATTTCTTAAGTTTAAATAATCGAAAATACTCAAGCTTCTATAGTACTCATTTGCCTCAACCATTTTTGAAATCGGTATTTGAAGAAGTGTGGAAAAATGAAGAAGCTTATTTGAAGGAGGTATCAAGTCATCGATTTAGGCAGCCTTTAGATGTTAACCAATATTTGTTTAGGTTATGGCAGCTTTGTTCAGACCGCTTTTACCCTGTAAATATATTTGAGCGCGGCCAAAACTTTAACTTAAGAATACAAAATCTTCCTGAAATTGATCATGTTATTAAAAATGAGCAGCTTCCACAGATTTGTTTAAATGACGATGAGCAAGTGGTTGATTTTGAAAAATTAAAAAAAGAAATTATTCAGATTTTTGAACAGAAATTTGATACGGTTTCAAGCTTTGAAAAAGAAATGTCTCATTAAAATTCGCTCATTAAAAAACCCTGCATAAGCAGGGTTTTTTAATTTGAAAATCTAAAAATTATTTAGATTCTTCAGCTTTTGGCTTTTCACGTAAGCGGATGCCCAAGTCACGAAGCTGGTTCGCTTCAACAGGAGCAGGTGCTTGAGTAAGTGGACATTCAGCAGTTTTCGTTTTAGGGAATGCAATAACGTCACGAATTGAAGTCGCGCCAGTCATAAGCATTACTAAACGGTCAAGACCAAATGCCAAACCACCGTGAGGAGGAGCGCCATAACGAAGTGCGTTAAGTAAGAAGCTGAATTTCTCTTCTGCTTCTTCATCAGAAATACCAAGCGCTTCAAAAATCGCTTTTTGCATTTCTAATGTGTAAATACGAAGTGAACCACCGCCAACTTCAGTACCATTCAATACCATGTCGTAAGCAACAGAAAGTGCTTCGCCTGGATTGCTCTTCACGTCTTCTACGCTAGATTTAGGCAATGTGAATGGATGGTGAACAGAAGTCCATTTGCCATCGTCAGTTTCTTCAAACATTGGGAAGTCAACAACCCAAAGTGGAGCCCACTCACAAGTTGAAAGGTTCAAGTCATGACCAATCTTGACACGAAGCGCACCCATTGCATCATTTACAACTTTAGCTTTATCAGCACCGAAGAATACGATATCGCCATCTTGCGCGCCAACACGTTCCAACAGCTCAAGTACGATCGGTTCAATGAATTTCACGATTGGAGATTGAAGACCTTCAATTCCTTTAGCGAGTTCATTAACTTTGATGTAAGCCAAACCTTTTGCACCATAGATGCCAACGAATTTAGTGTATTCATCAATTGCACTACGTGGCAATGATGCTGCACCTGGAACACGTAAGGCAACAATACGGCCTTTAGGATCTTTTGCAGGGCCAGCAAATACTTTGAACTCAACTTCTTGCATTAAGTCTGCAACGTCAACGAGTTTTAACGGAATACGCAAATCTGGTTTGTCAGATGCATAGTCACGCATAGCTTCGCTATATGGCATACGGCGGAATTTTTCAAATTTTACGCCAAGCAAGTCATTAAATAATTTAACAGTCATGCCTTCCATCAAATCCATGATTTCATCGTCATTTAAGAACGATGTTTCAATGTCGATTTGAGTGAATTCTGGCTGACGGTCAGCACGTAAGTCTTCATCACGGAAACATTTCGCGATTTGGTAGTAACGATCGATACCACCCACCATCAATAATTGTTTAAACAATTGCGGTGATTGTGGAAGTGCGTAGAAGCTACCATTTTGTACACGGCTTGGTACTAAATAGTCACGTGCACCTTCAGGAGTTGCACGAGTTAAAATCGGAGTTTCAACGTCTAAGAAACCGTGATCGTCTAAATAGTTACGAATCAAGTTAGTTACTTTAGAACGGAAACGTAACCGATCTAACATTTCTGGACGACGGATGTCTAAGAAACGATATTTTAAACGGTGTTCTTCTGACACGTTAATCGTGTCATCATTTAACGGGAATGGCGGAGTTTCAGAAGCAGCAAGAACTTCGATTTCTTTGCCTAATACTTCGATTTGACCACTCACCATATTTGGGTTTTCAGTACCTTCATAACGGCGACGAACACGACCTGTAATTTTTAATACATATTCAGAACGTGCTTTATCTGCAGTTGCAAATGCTTCTGGAGTATCTGGGTCAATAACCACTTGAACGAGACCATCACGGTCACGCATATCAAGGAAAATAACACCGCCATGGTCACGGCGACGATGTACCCAACCGCATAATGTAACGGTTTGGTCGATTTGGGCTTCAGTTAAAGAGCCGCAGTAATGAGTTCGCATCATGATGAAGATTATCCAAACTATATTGGCTGAAAAGACGGATGCGTAAACCGCGCACCGTCAAAAAAGTAAGTTTTCGATTATGCCCTGTTGAATGGCATGCGACAAGAACTAGATCAAAAAACAGCTATAATTTTGCTAAAAATGAGCAATTTGGCAGCAAGTTTACCCATTAGCCCATTCTTTGTTGTCGATCTAAAAACAGGAATAATAAGCATCCTAAACTGAAAGTGCTTAACCAGCCTTGCATGAACTCATTAATAGATCGACCCGTGAAATAATAGGTGTCTGTGTGCCAAACTTCGTGTGGAATGTAACGGGCATAATCCCAAAGAGAAAATAAGCCTAAAAGTGTAGATAAAGTAAACAGGAACCAAGCAAAAATTTTAATTTTACGGCTTATTTTCCAGTGCTGTTTATGTTTTTGATAGTAATGAATACTCATCCAACCTAAAAAAGGTAATGCTAGAGCAGAAGAACCTAGTTGAAGTAGACGGTGCAAAGGATATGGGCGACCAAAGAAATGAACCGTTTGGGATAAAAGATCTTGGAAGATGAATGTTCTAAAGTCAGAATGGGTAAGACCATCCCAAATGAGATGAGTGGCTATCCCGATAATAAGCGCAAATATAATTCCAATAAAAAACTGGATAAAACGTTTAAAAGAGCCTAATTTCAAATCATGCTGAATACCAAAAAAACGGTAAACCACAGGCCGATAAAGTAAATACCAAATAGCACAGAACAATAAACCTAATGCAAGGTTTGGGTAGAGTAAACCTTTCCATTGATGAGTCAGCATACTGGACTGAACTGTAAATAAGCGGTAAAGGTCAGGTGTCATACTGCCAATAGCGAGTGCAGCAATAGGCAGTGTGTTTCGACTTAGTTTAGCAATCGGTGGGGCGATAACAGCATGAGAGATTGTAAAAGGCATTGGAAAAGGACGCTTCTCACATCATCAAAACAATGAGTCTAACGAAACATACCTTCGACTAATGTTTTTTATTGCAAAACGTTTGGAATGTTATAATATAACAAAAAAATATGGGTCATTGACTATGCAGCTCAAAACACAGCTTTTTGTTCTCTCATTATTATCATTTTCTATTCAGCAAGTGATGGCAGCAGATGAGACAAATACTACGGAAGAGAAACCTGCCGAATTGGCAACAATTACGGTTAAAGCAGAACCTACAGCACTACCTAACAATACGTCTTTGGCAGAAGGGGCAACCAGTATCGGTAATGCCTTAAATGGTCAGGCAGGGGTTTATTCAGCTCAATATACGGGAGGGGCGAGTCGTCCCGTCATTCGTGGTCAAGATGGTACACGTGTCAAGATTGTACAAAATGGTGGCGATGTAATGGATGTTTCATCTGTATCGCCAGACCATGCTGTTACGGTTGATCCAAACTCTGCCCAAGATATTCAGATATTAAATGGCGCTGAAGCATTACTATATGGTGCAGGCTCAGTCGGGGGACTGGTGAATGTTGTTGATGAAAAAATTCCAACCAGCATGCCAGATAAGGGCTATCAAGCAAAAGCTGGTGTTCGCTACAACTCAGGTAGTGATGAGCTACTTTATTCAGGGCAAGCGACAGTTGGTTTAGGGGATCATGTTGCGCTACGCGTTGGTGGTTTAAAGCGCGATGCCAATGACTATATCTTGCCTAAAGATTTACAAACAGATGAGCGTCGTCAGGACAGCACTTTTGCTGAATCTAAAAACTATAATGCTGGACTGTCTTGGATTGGTGACCGTGGATTTATCGGTGCTTCATTTAGCCAGCGCCACGATCAATATGGTATTCCTGCTGATAATGAGCTTTTTGGTTCTTGTGAACGTGATGGCTTGCATCTGGTGTGTGGAGCAGGTGATTCAACCGATCATGAGCATGATCACGAACATGATGCTTCATGGATTAATCTCAAAGAAAAGCGTTATGACTTAAAAGGTGAGTTAAAAGACCCGTTTGCAGGTTTTGCTAAAGTTGCAGCACAAGCAAGCTATACCGATTATCAACATGAAGAAATGCATAATACTGATGTCGGAACAACCTTTAAAAGCAAAGGGATTGATAGCCGAGTTACATTAGAAAATAATGCTTGGGCTGGTTGGACAGGACAAATTGGTGCGCAATATACTCAACAAAAACTAAATATTGTTGGTGATGAGTCCATTATGGACCCAAGCAAAACCCAACGTTATAGCGTATTTGGTTTGCAACAAAAACAAATCAATAACATCAATCTTGCGGTTTCATCACGTATTGATCACCAAACTATCGACATTGAGTCAGATCAAAAGAATTACACAGGTACTGGATATTCGGTTGCTGGTACAGCAAGCTGGGAGTTTATTCCGCAATACAAATTGTCCCTCACAACATCACACCAAGAGCGTTTGCCATTTGCTCAAGAGTTGTATTCGGACGGTATTCATATGGCGACCAATACCTATGAGTTGGGTAATGATGACCTTAAGAAAGAACGCTCAAATAATGTTGAGTTAGGCTTACACTTTAATAATGACCGCTTGAAATACAATGTAAGTGTGTTCCATAACCGTTTTGATAATTTCATTTATGCCAATACCTTGGATGAATTCCAAGGCTTCCGTCTTATTCAATATAATCAAGATGCAGCGAAGTTCTATGGTGTCGATGCTGACCTAAGCTACCAAATTTCACCTGTATATAATTTAGGATTATTTGGCGATTATGTTCGCGGCAAAATTGATAATGAAAATGCACCACGTATTCCTGGTGGACGTTTAGGTACTAAAGTCAAAGCAGATTTTGGTGATGGTTGGGATGGTTCTGCCGAGTATTATCATGTGTTTAAACAAGATGATATTGCTAATTATGAAACCAAAGGTCAGAGCTATAACATGCTGAATTTAGGCGTTGGTTATAACGGGAAATATAACAACATTGGTGATTACCGAGTGTTCCTGAATGCCAATAACTTGTTAGACAGCCGCATTTATCAACATGAGTCTTTCCTCGCAAATGTTCCTCAGGTCGGACGTAATTTTACTTTAGGTGTGAACTTTAGTTTCTAAGGCCTAACACGAAACTAAACTTGAAAAATCAAGCTAAAAGACCTAATTTGAAATGATCAAGTTAGGTCTTTTTTATGCGTATTTTTCAGCGAATTCATCAAAAAATAAATTGGTCAGGGCGTCGTTATATGGCGGTATTACTTTGCGTTGTTGCTATTGCATATGTTGCATCGGCAATTTACCACACAGTAAAACCATTACCACAGGGCATTAACTTTAGTGGCAAGCTTAGACATGCCGATGTCAAATTTTTAGCAGATAAAACCTATCTGGATGCCAATGGTCAGCAGAAGCTTGATCAGCATATTTTTGATGAAATCTTAAAAATGATTGATGAGGCAAAGACGACGATAGTGGTCGATATGTTCTTGTTTAATTCAGAAGTCGGTGATTCAAAAATAAAGCAAAGACCATTGATGCAAGAGCTGACTGATGCATTAATCAATAAAAAAAGACAAAATCATCAAATTCAGATTGTATTGATTACTGACCCGATTAACTCAGTTTATGGTGGTCTAAGGCCTGAGCATTATCGTCAATTACGTCAAGCTGGGGTTGATGTTATCGAAACAAATCTGGCACCTTTACGAGCGTCTAATCCACTTTGGTCAGGTTTTTGGTATATCTGTTGTCAGAATGTTGGAAATAATCCAGACAAAGATTGGCTACCCAACCCATTTGGTAATGAAAAAATTACATTACGAAGTTATCTGAACTTATTTAATTTTAAGGCCAATCACCGTAAGACATTGGTCGTTGATACCGATGCTGGCTGGAAATCATTGGTCACTTCAGCAAATCCACACGATGGTAGTTCGAGACACTCTAATGTTGCGTTAGTTGTAACAGGAGCCACAGCTACTGATATTCTCCAAACAGAAGCTGCTGTTGCACAAATGTCTGGAAGTAGCTCTCCATCACTCATTTTAGGTGACTTTGAAAAAGATATAACCAAGCCTCAAGTTCAAGTGTTAACTGAAGGTGCGATCTATGAATCTGTACTGAAACTAATTAACTCGGCTAAACCTAAAGAACACCTCGATTTGAGTATGTTCTATTTATCTGAACGCAAGATTATTGAAGCTCTAAAAAATGCTCAAGCACGAGGTGTGATTGTTCGTGTTTTACTTGATCCAAATAAAGATGCATTTGGAAGACAAAAGAATGGTATTCCAAACCGTCAGGTTGCTTCAGAACTACATGCTGTAGGTATTCCAATCCGTTGGTGTGATACGCACGGTGAGCAGAACCATAGCAAAATGATTTTGAAATATAACGACCAGCAAGCTGAGTTGATTGTAGGTTCTGCCAATTTCACTGCTCGTAATTTAAAAAATTACAACCTTGAAACGGATATGTTGGTTATAGGCAAAGTTCAAGATCAAGTCTTTAAAGATGCTCAGGATTACTTCAATACTTCATGGTCAAACTTGCAAGACAAACAGATGAGTGTGGATTACGCGAAGTATGCCGACGAGTCTAAAGTGAAGTATTGGATTTATCGTTTTATGGAATGGTCAGGGTTGTCGACTTTTTAATCACTATCTTTGGAGTTTTCCAAAAATGGCTTGTGCCTAGAGTCATCCACAACCTGCCCAAAATCTGCGATTAAATTGTTTTTGCAATAAAATTAGATAAACGAAAACAGTGAACAGGTTTTGTGGATGACAAATGCTTTTGGTTACTTTGGGCGAAACCAAAGTAACGAATTAGCTACTACAATTAGAACTTAAAGCGATAAGACCCCGTCGTGCTAATTAAAAATAGAGAATAAAACTTTGAATATTTTAAGGTGCAGGCGGAATCAATTGATCCAAAGCCTTATCATCTAACTTTTCTATTTCACTCAAATCAGTCTTAATTTTCCACTGAGACTCATCATCTACCGGATTGGGTAAACGTGCCTCAAGCCAATCACAAACGACATCTGGATTAAACTCAGGGTGATTACACTGAATGATCCATGATAGAAAGTCTTTTGCTTCACCATTCATATAAGGTGGTGGTGACACCGGAAAAAATAGTGTTGGTAGACGCTCATTCGTCGAGAGATAATTTAAAACGTGACCGAGTTCTTGTACGGTTTGCCATGCAAGTGGGTGTTCTACATCAATACTGAACTTAAACCACCAAGCGTGTTCGCCATCTGCTCCATGCGCCATGATACGGGCTTCTTGTACACTTGGAACTTTGCAGAAAAATTGATGAAGACGTTCAAAACTGATTTCAGACACAGCAATTGACCTAGCTTGGAAAATGCTAATGGTAGCACAGATACAGATTCTTCATATTTTCTTTATAGTCATTACAAACAATATCAATCAAGCCTGTTTTATTCATGGTTTCTCCTTGACTCTCTTTTAATCTAGCTCTATATCAAGACAAAAGGGATGCACCATGAAAAAGCCAATCGTTCTTGTACTTTCAACTTTAATGTTGGGTATATCTGCTACTGCGATGGCGGATTCAAATAATCGCTGGGATGATTATCACGGTAGAGATAATCGACATTATGAACACCACTATGACCATCGTTATGATCGACGCGATGACCATAGACCACCGGTTTGGTCAAATGCGAACCGTGGCCATGAATATGTCGTAATCAAGCGAGGGGAGCGTATTCCTGTAGAATATCGTGAGAACCGTTACTTTGTTTCAGACTGGCGTGCACACCGTTTATATGAGCCACCACGTGGGTATCACTGGGTGAAAACGCCGAATCAATATTTATTAGTTGATTCACATCACCAAGTTTATCGTGTGCGTTAAGTGTAAAATATAGAATATTAAAAAGGCCTCAATATAGAGGCCTTTTTTTATGCTAACTCATCATCTTGTGGCTGAGGAGTTTTGAGTGAGACTGGGGTCTTTGAATGCTTTTCTTTCATGACCGATGGATAATTCCATGAAGCAAAACGAACGACTAAAATGGAAATCGCTAAAATTAAAATTGAACCAGTAATAATGACTTGATCGATATCCGCTTTATGGTCATGTTGAATATCGGAAATGAGTAGACGGGTTAAGGCTGTAATTGCGACATAAATAAGAAAGCGTACAGGCATGTGATTGGTTTTAAAGTAAATCCCAACCATTGCGCCAAGTTCTAGGTAGATAAATAATAGTAAAATATCATCAATTGATGCATATTTTTTGATAGTTAAAATTTCAAAAACAGTATGTGCCGCTGACCATGCCACCATACAGCCGATAATGAATAAAGCCAAATAATGAAAAGCTTCAACAGCATAGTGTCCAAATCGGTCGAGTGTTCTTTCAAACTTTTTAGGATCAGGCATAGTAAAATCTTTTTTGATATGAGTGTGCCTAGAAAATAAACAAATTTTATGCCAATAGAAATAGTAAATACAAAATAAAAAACGCCTGAGTAATCAGGCGTTTTTTATGAAAAATTTAATTATGCTTGGTTGGTAAAGTAGTCTTCACTAAAGCCCATAATTAAGTCAGCACCCGCTTTAATTTTAGCAATACGTGCATCAATATCTGGCAAGATACGTTCAACAAAGTATTGAGCTAAAGCAAGTTTGTTTTGGTAGAAATCACCAGACTTATCTTTAGCTGCAGCAGAAATTTTTGCAAACATATAAGCGAAGCTGAGTAAGCCCACTGCATGTAAATAATCAACAGCAGCAGCATTTGGGAAGTCTACGTTTTCAGCAGCTTGCTCAATAATAAACTGAGTAATTGCTTCAATTTCAGTTGCAGCATCTAATGTTGCATCTTTAATGAAGTTCAAATCTGTGTCTAGGTCATTTGCAAAGTCACGAATCTCAGTGATGTATTCAGCAATGAATGCGCCGCCACATTTAATAGTTTTACGACCAATTAAATCTTGAGACTGAACGCCATTGGTACCTTCGTAGATTTGAGCAATACGAAGATCACGAATACATTGTTCCATACCCCATTCACGAATATAACCGTGACCACCAAATACCATCTGAGCATCTAAAGTTGCTTGGAATGCTGTATCTGTGAGGTAAGCTTTTGCAATTGGTGTTAAAAGCGCAACGCGATTATTGGCTTTTTTCACCGCTTCTGCATCAGTTGAGAACTTAGTGATATCGAGCTGTTGGCCTACATAAACAGCAAATGCGCGAGAAGCTTCGTTGTTGGCACGTACGTTAAGTAGCATACGACGTACATCACCATGGACTAAAATGCTGTCAGCAGGTTTATTTGGTGATTGAATGCCTGCAGCACTACGACCTTGTAAACGGTCAGTCGCATATTGAGCAGCATTTTGATAAGCAAACTCAGAAGCGCCTAAGCCTTGAATACCCATTGATAAACGTTCGTAGTTCATCATCACGAACATTGCAGCAAGCCCTTCGTTTTCTTTACCAACGAGGTAACCTTTTGCGCCATCAAAGTTCATTACACAAGTAGCAGAGGCCTTGATCCCCATTTTATGTTCAATAGAACCTGGGCCAACATGGTTACGGTCGCCTAACGAGCCATCTTCATTTACTAGGTATTTCGGTACAATAAATAGTGAGATACCACGTGAACCAGCAGGAGCATCAGGAGTTTTAGCAAGTACCAAGTGAATGATATTCTCTGCTAAATCGTTGTCACCGCCTGTAATGAAGATTTTAGTACCAGTAATGTTATAAGTACCGTCTTCATTACGTTCTGCTTTAGTTTTAATAATACCTAAATCAGTACCTGCATGAGGTTCAGTCAAGCACATGGTACCTGACCATTCACCTGAATAAATCTTAGGTAAATAAGTTTCTTTTTGTTCTTGAGATGCATAGCTACTTAAAGCCATACCAGCACCCACTGAAAGAAGCGGGTAGAGCATGAAAGATGGGTTTGTCGCAAATAACATTTCATCGGCAAGAACGGTCAGCATTTTTGGCATGCCTTGACCGCCCCATTCTTCGTCTGCGCCTAAGCCAATCCAGCCACCTTCTGCATATTGACGAAATGCATCTTTAAAGCCAGCAGGAGTAAAGACTTCGCCGTTTTCGTAGCGAGCGCCTTCTTCATCACCAGTACGGTTTAATGGATGAGTCACGTTCTGAGCAAATTTAGCCATTTCTTCTAAAATTGCTTCAGCAGTTGCAGCATCTACATGAGCGAGTTTCTCATTAGACTGCCAAAATTGTTCTGCTTTAAATACATCATTTAAGATGAATTTCATATCAGCTAAAGGAGCATTGTAAATTGGCATAATCGTTCACCTTTTTTATGCACATCGACCTGTGCTAGATATCCTGTAAAACGAAATGGATATTGAATTTAAAGTCTAAATTTATCACTGATTTTATAAAAAAAGGACCGTCAAAACTGAGCAGTCCTTTTTTGGTTTTTAACATTGCATATCGCAACTAACTATGGTTAGAAAGCGAAATGTTCAGCATCCAATGACATCAATGGATCTAGACCACCAGCAATCACGTCTACATGAGAACGTACGCGTGGCAAGATTTTCTTGAAGTAGAAGCGAGCAGTGGTAACTTTCGCGTTATAGAAATCAACGTCAGTTGTACCTTCTGCCAATTTCTCTTGTGCTACAAGCGCCATACGAGCCCATAGATACGCTAAAGTCACGTAACCCGCGAAGTAGAGGTAATCTACAGCTGCTGCACCCACTTCATCCGGATTTTGCATTGCACGCATACCGATTTGCATAGTGAGGTCGCCCCATTCTTTGTTTAGCGCAGCAAGTGGCTCAACAAATTCTTTCATGGCAGCATTGTCTTTATTTGCTTCTACAAACTTGTGAACAATCTTGGTGAAATCACGAAGCATTGCACCTTGAGTTTGCAAAACTTTACGGCCTAACAAGTCTAGTGCTTGAATTTCAGTTGTACCTTCATACAAGCAAGCAATACGTGTATCACGTACGATTTGCTCCATGCCATGCTCAGAAATAAAACCATGACCACCAAACACTTGAACACCGTGCTTAGCAGACTCAGAACCTGTTTCAGTTAAGAATGCTTTTGCAATAGGAGTCAATAAAGACAAGATATTGTCAGCAAACTTGCGCTCTTCTTCAGATTCACCTTTTTCAACGATATCTGCATATTGAGCTAGTAAGTAAACAAGTGCACGACCCCCTTCAGCAAACGCTTTTTGAGTTAAAAGCATGTTACGAACAGCAGGGTGAACAATAATAGGATCTGCTTCTTTTTCTGGAGCTTTAGGACCAGAAAGTGAACGCATTGCTAAACGCTCTTTCGCGTAAGTTAAGGCACCTTGGAAAGATGACTCAGATGCTGCTAAACCTTGAACAGCAGTACCAATACGTGCTGTGTTCATGAAGGTGAACATACAGTTCAAACCACGGTTTTCAGGTCCGATCAAGTAACCTTTAGCTTGGTCAAAGTTGATGACACAAGTCGCGTTACCATGGATACCCATTTTGTGTTCGATAGAACCACAACGTACCGCATTACGCTCGCCCACAGTTCCATCTGCATTTACATGGAATTTAGGAACGATGAATAACGAAATACCTTTAGTACCTTTAGGTGCACCCGGAAGGCGAGCAAGAACGATATGGATGATGTTTTCAGCCATGTCGTGTTCACCAGCAGAGATAAAGATTTTCTCGCCAGAGATTGCATAGCTACCATCTGCATTTGGTTCTGCTTTAGTACGGATAATACCTAAGTCTGAACCTGCATGAGATTCAGTTAAGCACATCGTACCTGTCCAAACACCTGAAACAAGGTTTGGTAAGTACGTATTTTTTTGCTCATCAGAACCATGATGTTCTAATGTACGTACTGCTCCGTGAGACAAGCCAGGGTACATACCCCATGCCCAGTTAGAGCTACCCACCATTTCAGAAATTGCGATACCTAAAGAGTTAGGTAAGCCTTGACCGCCGTATTGTTCTTCTGCTGATAAAGACGGGAAGCCAAGTTCAATATATTTTTGATAAGCTTCTTTAAAGCCTGTTGGTGTAGTTACAACACCATCATTCCAAGTACAACCTTCGCGGTCGCCAACTTGGTTTAAAGGAGAAAGTTCATTTTCACAGAAGTCTGCCGCAGCTTCTAAATATTGATCAACCAATTCACGGCTTACGTTACCTTGGAAATCAGGTAATTTTGCATAGTGTTCTTCAGCATTTAATAATTCATGCAAAACGAATTGCATATCACGTAAGGGCGCTTTGTATTGTGGCATATCGGGTTCCTCAATACTGGTGAAACCAGAGTTATAATCCTAATCTACGATAATGTGCCATAAGAGGCACCTTGAACCATTACATCGTGCAACAACTTGCATAACTGTACAAGCACCTCAGGGCCTTTACTTTGTGACTGCAAAGTCAAGAAAAAAATACTTGAACTATGTAAGTGCTTTGAGTGTAAACACTTTTGGTGAAGTTTAGATGAGACAAATAGTCAAAATCGTAAGTAGTTATGTACACAAAAAAAGGCACCTATAGGCGCCTTTTATTTGAGTATTTTTAGAATTATTTTGCTTGAGGTGCTACTGGAGCTGGGGCATTTATTGGAGGTTGAGGGCGCTTTGGCTCAAAACGAAGGTTACATGTACCTTCAAGTGTTCTATCTCCAACTTGAACATTTACAGCCTGACCATTTGCTTTGCCTTCACATGCTTTTTGAATCTGTTCAAAACGAGCTTGACGTTCTGCACGATGCTGTTCCCATGCTGCTTTTTGCTCAGGCGTAAATTCACGGTGTTTCATACGGTGGTGGCCATCTCGTGGACCATCTTGCATCATGTGATGTTCTGAATTAGGCGTTTGCGGGTTTGATTGACACGCAGCCAAACTGCCCATAGTTACAATTGCTGCACTGAATAATGCGATTTTAGCCGTCATTTTCATGTTTAAAGCCCTTTAATGTTTGTTTTCAGATGGCTTAAAGATTAGATAATAAAGATGAAGAAACAATGGAGAGTTTTTCTTTTCGTTGTTGGTTACAATGCCAAATATAGGATAAAAATGAGAGAGTGCTTTTGAACGTTCTACGTGTTCCCATTGCATTGCGGCTATTTTTAACGGTCTTGCTTACTACGCTGTTAATTGCAACCGCAAGTTTGAGTGTTCTGCACTGGACGATGCAAAAGAACTTTGCCAAATATGTGGCCGATGTTGAAATGCAAAAGCTAGATCGGCTCATGACCAATCTTGGGAATGTCTATACCGTTTATCATGATTGGGGAAATGCGATTCAGGCGCAAATCTTACAAATTGAAGGAACGGCAGCTCCAGATGATTATGACCGTCTTTCACAGTGGTGGTTAAGACGCCAATATGATATTGCCATTCAGCAGCATTCGTTCGATGAACACACTCTCATTAATGTTTCTCCAGATGGCGCGACTGCAAATAAAAATTCTATTTTTAGTGATGAAGAGCTACGCACACTGGAAAAGAATTTACCTTCTGAGTATCAACCATTTGAAGGTTTAAAATTCCCATTAAGTGCCAATCAGTTTCGTCCACGTGATGACAGTAAAAACAAGTCAAAAAGAGGAAGCCTCAAAGACATTGAGACTCAAAATGGTAAGAAGCGCTTTATTGCTTTGCCAGACCGTTTGGGCTTAAGTTCTCGTTTATCTTTATATGATGCCAAACATCAATTTGTAGTCGGCGAACCTCCATCTTCAGATCAGATGTCTTATCGTCCGATCATCGTTAACAATCAGGTGGTCGGTTATTTAGGTCTAAAACCAGTTCTAGATAAAGAAGATGCCTTAAGTATTAATTTCTTTAGCAATCAAAAGCGTTATTTACTTTTAATTTATGCCTTAACTTTACTATCGAGTTTAGTTGCAGCACTTTTAATGGCAACTTATTTTAAAAAGCCAATTCAACGTTTATTAAATGCGACAAAGGAGTTAACTAAAGGTAATTATCAACATCAAGTGGTCATTAAACGAAATGATGAACTTGGTGATTTATCGACTCAATTGAACCATTTGGCCGAGATTCTACATCAACATGAAGAATCACGCCGTCAATGGGTTGCAGATACATCTCATGAATTGAAAACACCATTAGCTGTATTGCAAGCACAAATTGAAGCAATGCAAGATGGCATTCGAAAGGCGACCCCTGAACACCTAGATGCCATGATGCGACAAGTTTCGAGTTTAAAGAAACTCACTCAAGACCTTGCAGACTTGGCTCAGGCCGATGCTCAGCAACTTAAATGTTATGTTAGTTCGGTCAATCCATGGGACGTTGTACTTCAAGAGGTCGAAAATTTTAGACCTAAACTCGAACAGGCAGGTTTAGAAATTGAGGTTGAAGGTGAGGGCGTTCCATTATTATTAGACCGTGACCGTTTTAAACAAATTATCGTGAATTTAATTAGTAATAGTATTCGTTATACCGAAACAGGTGGAAAGATTCATATTCATACACGTCAAACCGCCCAAGATTGGACTTTATATGTCGATGACAGCCCATTTGGTTTAAATGATGAACAATTATCTCGTTTAGGTGAACGTTTTTATCGTGTAGATGATTCGCGCACGCGTAGTACGGGTGGAACAGGACTAGGCTTAGCTTTATCTTGTAAAATTGCGCAAGCGCTTGGTGGTACACTCAGTTTTGAACACTCACCATTAGGTGGTCTACGTTGTGTACTGACCTTTGAAAAGCAGAGTTAAATAAAAGGAAAAATGGCCCATGAAACATGTAATGTTGGTTGAGGATGAAGTCGAGTTAGCGCAGCTGGTGCGTGATTATCTTGAGGCTGCTGGTTTCGAAGTTAGCATGTTTCATGATGGTCAAGATGCTTATACGAGCTTTCAACAACGCAAACCTAATTTAATGATTCTGGACTTAATGGTTCCAAGAATGGATGGTTTAACAATTTGCCGTAAGGTACGTGAACAGTCAGATTTACCCATTATTATGGTAACTGCACGTACTGAAGAAATTGACCGTGTTTTAGGTCTAAACATGGGAGCAGACGATTATGTGTGCAAACCTTTTAGTCCAAAAGAGTTAGTTGCCCGTGTACAAGCAGTTTTACGCCGTTTGGAACGTAAGGCAGAGCCAGAGCAAAATGATTCGTTCCGCATCGATAAAGCTCAACAAAGAATTTGGTATCAACAAAAATCTTTAAGTTTAACGCCGACAGAATTTCGCCTACTTGAGCTATTTTTAGAACATGTAGGGCAAGTTTATTCACGTGCACAATTATTAGACCATATCAATCCGGATAGCTTTGATGTTGCTGACCGAGTTATTGATAGCCATATTAAAAACTTGCGTCGAAAAATCACGGAAGTGGCCGAAACTGGTAACCGTCATGAGTGGATTCAAGCTGTTTACGGTGTAGGATATCGCTTCGAATATCCTGAAGAATAATTGCTTGGAAAAGTTATTCTGTGGATAACCACAATGTTATCCACAGAAAATGTGGATAGTTTTCAAAGATTATGGATAAATTATAATCTTGGTGTGATTGGGTACTAACTGCCAAATTTCATCTATATCTACATTTCTAACTGCGATACAACCTAAAGTCCAATCTTTGTGTGGCATATAGGTTGAACTAAAAGGCATCGAGAGTAAGGATTTTGGAACTGATCCGTGGATCATGATATTCCCACCTGTTGGCTGGTTATGCTGTTTGGCATAAGCAATATCTTTCGTATCGGGATAGGAAATATGCAATGATTTATAGAAAGCACTTTGTGGATTGCGCCAATCTATAGAATAAACACCTTCAGGTGTTTTACCGTCATTTTCAAAGTTTTTGTGTCCTTCAGGGTTAAAGCCTAAGCGAATAGGATAACGACGAATTACTTCCTGATTACTTTTGAGTAGAAGTATGCGTTGATTTTTAAACACTTCAATTGAGGTTACAGGTTTTGTCTTTATAAGATGGGATATCTCATTACTTGTAAGTGCTTCATGAGAGCCTGAAAAAGTAGGTAAATATTTTTCATACTTATAAAAAGCAATTCCGAGTGGAACTATAAGAAGTGTACAAATAATGATAGGTCTAATTTTCATATATTATTCTTTGATGATTAAGAAACTCTCTTAAGTTAAGCCACTTAAGAGAGTTTTAGAGTTTTTATATTAAGACGAACAACTCACCGCTACATCGGGTACATCACTTGGTAACGGGCCTAAATCTTCTGGTTTTTCCAAGTCTGGCTGTCGTGTATAAGGATGATTGAGTAGCTTAAAAAAACGGTCTACCTCACTAAAATCATCTCGCTCCGCTGCTTCAATCGCTCGCTGTGCCATGTGATTACGTAAAATATAAATCGGATTTGCTTCTTGCATGTTTGTATCAAGTTCATCTGTATCTTGATGTTCACGAATGCTTTGATATTGGGTAAGGAAAGCATCAAATTGTCGTATATCGAGACAATCATCTCGTAGTACTTTGTATTCTTTATTTTGTAGTCGAATAAAGCTTTGAGTGTAATCAAGCTGCTCCGTTTGCAAAATACGTAAAAAGCTTAAGCCGCATTCAGTACTGTCTTTGTGGAAATGAGGAAGCCCCATTTTTTTACACAATCCAGTGGTGTAGTGCTCAATAAAGGTGGGCTCAAACTCTTCTAAGCAAGCAGCTAATTCTTCTTTGAATTGCTCTTTTTGCTCAGGTTCAGCAAGTGGAACTAGATTATTTAACCAAGTCCATAAGTTCCAATGCGCAATACTCGGCTGGTTTTGGTAGGTATAACGCCCTTGATAATCGGAGTGGTTGTTAATCCAGTTTGGACGGAAACGTTCCATAAAACCATATGGACCAAAATCAAGTGTAGAGCCTGTAATATTTAAGTTATCGGTATTCATCACGCCGTGAGCAAAACCGACCAGCTGCCATTTAGCAATCATGATGGCTGTATTTTTAATCACAGCTTTAGCAAAAGCTAAAATAGGTTGTTCTTCTTTTTGGCATTTTGGATAGTGCCATTCAATACATTTTTGAGTGAACTCAGCTAATAACTCTGGTGCATATTGATTGATCCATTCAAAATGACCTAAACGGATATGACATTCAGATGTTCTAAGTAGCATCGCACCCGGTTCTAGTTTTTCACGTTGTACACCTTGAACAGAGCTTGTAAAACCTACTGCATGACTCGATGCGACTCCTAGCGCATTTAAGGCATGACCTGCTAAATATTCGCGAATAACTGAACGTAAAACTGCTCGACCATCTCCCATACGCGAATAGGGAGTAGGGCCTGCACCCTTCAAATGTAAATCGATGGTTTGGCCATTTTTATTCAGAATTTGTCCAATGAGTAAACCACGTCCGTCGCCTAGCTGACCTGCCCATTGCCCAAACTGATGGCCTGCATAAACCATTGCTAAAGGGGGAAACTCTGAGAAAGTCCGCTGACCACTGCAAATTTCTACCCAAGCTTGTTTTTCTTCATCTGTCCATTGTAACTCTTCGGCTAAAGCTAAATTGAAGTGACCAGCTTTCGCACCACGCAGAGGAGAGGGCTGTTGTATATGAAAAAGCTTAGGATTGAGTGATGAATAAAGCGGATTGAATTGCATAAGCTGGACTAAATATTTGAGGCGAACTTCACTATACCATAGTTAAAAACCAGCCAAAAAAATAGCGCCTGCAAAGCATGGCTTTACAGGCGCTATTTCGAACTAGAGTCGTATTAGTCTGGTACGACGTTTGTGTTCTTTTTAATGTTGCGCATTAAAGTTTCTAAGCACTCACGGTGATGACTCAAACGATGTTCAAGCAATTGGAAATCAACCTTTAACTTATGATCCATTTTATGAATCTTTTCAGCCATAGCTGCTTTCTTCGCTTGTAACTCTTGTTCTTTGAGTTTCGCCCAGTCATTTAAAGTGTGGGTAAATGCTTCATATTCTTGAGCAATACGTTGCTTCATTTGGCTCATGTCAGCATTTACATCATGGCCATAAATAGCAAGGTCTTGTTCAGCATATTTAAACTTCATTGCCAATTCTGCTTTTTTAATATTAAAGCTTGGAATACGACGTAAGTTCTTTGCTAAACCAACTTTAGAACATGTCCAGATTAACCATTTAGTTGGGTCATATTGCCACCACTTCACACCATTACGATAATCGTATTGGAAAATATGGTGATAGTTATGGTAACCCTCGCCCCATGTTGCAATCGCTAACCAGAAGTTATCGCGTGCTGAGTTTTCATCGGTATAAGGACGTTTACCAAACATATGGCAAAGTGAGTTAATGAAGAATGTTACTTGATGGCTAATAATTAAACGTAATAAGCCACCGAGAAGAACAACTCCCCATAAATCGCCAGTTGCCCAGCCAACTAAACCTAAAATACCGACATGAACTGCTACAACCAGCAAAGCATAGTATTTATGCTGGAACATCACGAGTTTGTCATTGAGCAAATCAGGTGCGTTTTTAAAGTCCGGTTTAGATGGAGAATGATCGCGGATCATCCAACCCATATGGGCATACCAGAAACCACGTTCAATTGAATACGGATCTTCATCCACATGGTCAACATGGCGGTGGTGAGTACGGTGACCAGATGCCCAAAACAGAATACTGTTTTGTACAGCAAATGTGCCGCCAATCATTAAAAGAATTTTAAGTGGTAATGACGCTTCATAAGCACGGTGTGCCCAAAGACGGTGGTAACCAGCAGTAATCCCCATGCTACTTAAAGCTAAAAGAAAAAATAAGCTTACCCATGCGCTTACACTAAAATCATAATAATACGCATAAATCGGGATTATGATTGCAGCAAGAATTGGTAAACCAATTAAGGTAATGCTAGCGGTCCAGTTAATTGGGGCCTTGAGTGGGGCGGAAGTCATATCCGGCAGCGCTCCTAGAAACCTTGTCATACAAGGTAAAAAGACAAAACGACATAGCAAAACCAATCATCAAGATTTATTGCTATTTTGCACATCATATTAGCACGTGCATAGTGAGAATCACTAACATTATTGTACAGATGTATTGAAAGAACCGTAACAGAATTAAACCATGCTTGGCAACATTTCAGATAGGAGAAGTTGTGTAATGAAAATACAGCGATTGAGAAAAAAGAATAGCATTGATATTGCAGGGAAATTGCCATTGAAATGTCTTTTCATCGCAATCAGCCTTGTATTGGCAGCATGTCAAAGCACGCCGCAACAAAATATTCAAAAAGGCCATGTAAAACCCACACACCATGTACAAACACCAGTAGTCAAAAAGAAAGTGAGCCCAGAAGGTGTTCAAGATATTGACTGGCAAATTACTCAAATCAACGGTCATAAAGCCAAATTCTTTAACCAATGGCCGACTCTTTCATTGAACTCAGCAGTCAAAACGGTGTCTGGTCATACGGGATGTAATCGTGTTTTTGGACGCTATACTTTCGATTTCAACCAAAAGAAACTTGATATGGAAGTGAATGCGGGTCATTCAAGTTGTGATGGCGCTTTGGCTCAAGAAGCAGAACTAGTTGACTCTTTACAACGTATTCAACGCTTCCAGTTGGTAGGTAATACCTTGTATTTACTTGATCAGAGTGGACAACGCCTGATTCAGGCAGAGAAAAAATAAAAGGTGGTTAATACCACCTTTTTTATATTTAAAGTGCTTCGAGCATTGTTGTGGGAATATCTGTAATTAACCCCTGAATATCTAAATCACGGAGCTTTTTTGCTCTTTCTACATCATTAACTGTCCAGACACTAATGTTTAAACCTGCTTGATGAGATAGTTGAATCATTTCATCTGTAGCAAGTTGGTCATACCAACCAATATGACAGCAACCAAATTGATGAGCGAGTTCAATTGCTGTGGCTCCAACTGGAATTTCAACTAACAAACCGCGCTTAAATTGTGAGTTGATATCACGTAAGGCAGTTAAAATTTGAAGATCGAAACTTGTGATAGTTACGACTTTTTCATAACCCTGTAATTCAGGCTCAAGCTTTTGAACTAACTTTTCTGCAAAAGCCATATCTCTGACAGCTTTAACCTCAACTTCAATATGATCGAAGTTATCAAGCAGGTTTAAAACACCTGTAAGAGTTGGTGTTGGCTCTGAATTTGGCCAGTTGGGCCAGTTTTGGCAATGATCAAATGTTAAAGCTTGAGCCAAAGTGGACTGCTCAACAATTTGGTCGACTCCAGCTGTACGTAAAAAATTATCGTCATGAATAACGACCAATTCTTGGTCCTGAAGCTGACGAATATCAAATTCGACACCACGAATACCTAAGTTTTTTATGTGCTGAAAACCACCTAATGTATTTTCAGGAGCTTCTCGGCGTGCACCACGATGACCAATAATGCGCATAATTTTCTTCTATTCAGTTATTGTTGGTTATGGTCTCTTCAAAAGTAGAGACCATACTTAAGTTAGTCTATTTTTAAATAATCTCATTAATATTTTTTTGCCAAAGGACTTCTTGTCCACCTTCGGCACGCTGTAGAGCACGAGATGCGACAAATAACCAGTCTGATAGACGGTTTAAAAGTTGGAGCGCCGTGGCTTGAATATTTTGATCACGCGTTTGTACTGACATGAGTGACCGTTCTGCACGACGGCAAACAGCACGCGCTTGATGAGCATAACTGCAAGATAAAGAGCCAGATGGCAGAATAAACTCTTTCAGCATAGGCAAATCTTCATTCATACGGTCAATTTCTTTTTCCAGAAACTCAATACAAACGGGCTGAAGTAAATTGTAATTTGGAATACAGACTTCGCCACCTAAGTCGAAAAGCCAATGTTGAATCAAGCTCAGGCTTTTGTCCCAATCTGCTTTATTAGTCACTTGGCTGGCTGTGATTTGTGCACGGAGTACACCAATAATTGCGTTCAGTTCATCAACATCACCAAGTGCCGCAATTCGTAAATCATCTTTGGCAACACGAGAGCCATCGCCTAAACCTGTGGTACCTGAGTCGCCTGTGCGTGTATAGATTTTGCTTAAACGGTGTCCCATGATGGATATCCTGAACATAAAAAAGGGGATAATGTCGGTCAAAACATTACCCCGAAACTGGAGTTAAGAAAATATTTTTATAATCAGATTGAGTAATTAATAACGGAAAGTTACGCCAACAGAAGCTTGGCGACCTCCATCTACATACCAATTTCCAAAGTTGTAAACTGTTTTGTAATCTACATCGCCTACATTTTGAATATTGGTAAATAATTTTACGTTTGGATTGATATTCCAGTAAGCATTTAGATCGACAGTAGCATAGCCAGGGACTTTCTGCGGATTAGCGCTATTCTGAGCATTAGAGCTAGAACGGGCAATAAGTGAAGCGCTAATACCGTAAACAGTATTTTCTAAACCAGTAGTTAAGGTAAGGGTTTGCTTAGGACGATACGCAATTTCTAAACCAGATTCTTTATTCTCTGTTTTTACATAGGCATATTCAGTTGATAAGAACAGATATTGCTGTTTCCATTTTAAACCGACTTCACCACCTGTAAATTCTGCTTTATTTATATTTTCATAATTAGCAACGGTAGCAAACGTTACTGGATTAAATACAGTATTGGTTGTGATTAAGTTTTTAACTTTAGTTTGATAAGCCGAAATCGAACCAGATAAATGACTATTAAATTGATGATCTGTACCAATTTCATAAGAAAAACTTTCTTCTGGTTTTAAATTTTGATTACCGTATGAATAGTAATTCCATGCTGGATTTTCATAAAAATAATAGAGTTCTGATAAGGATGGTGCTCTAAAGGCGGTTCCGATATTGGCATAAATACTAGTTGTCGGAAGTAGGAAGTAACGGATAGCACCTTGACCAACAGTATGTGTTCCGAACTTTTCATTGTCCTCTAAGCGAACGCCTAACTGTGTACTAATCTTATCAGTTTTATATTGGTGTTGAAGATAATAACCAGCAGAATCAATATCTTGTTTCCCATTTAATATGGACGCATCTTTATATTCAGTTTTATCAATACTTGTACCAGCTAAGATGTTTTGTGTTGGTGTAAATTGCCATTTGATATTTAAATCCCCTTCATTACGTTTAGTATCTGCGTGATAAGGTGAGGATTCATGGTACTCTTCGTTATCTTTGAAATTAGAATAACGTGCATTAATTGTGACATCAGATGTCGCTTTATATTCAACTTTTGTTGTGATTAATTGATTATCAAACTCTCTTCTTGCAGCATTATTCACACCACTATTTTCTGAGTAGTTGTTATTACCCTTATTTTGGCTGATTTCAACGCTGGCATTTAAGTCATTTTTATTGTTGTAACCTAATTTTGCACTATAACCTTTTTGGTCATAAGCTGCTTTCATATTCTCTGGTTGACTATCAAATATACGAGTACCATCGCTTTCCAAACGTTGTCCGCGAATTTGAGCATAGAATCCTTCATCACTGACTAAATCTGCCCCTACAATTGCTTTATAGGTTTTATTTTCACCATAAATACCTGTAATAAATGCAGAGTTCTTTTGAGGGGTAGCCGTAATCATTTGAATTACACCTCCGATAGCATCACTACCGTATTGTACAGATGATGGGCCTTTTAGAACTTCAATGCGCTCAACATCAGTTGTATCCAAGAACTCAGGATAGATAGGAGATAGTGTATTTGGTGTATTTAAGCGAGCACCATCTTTAAGTAATAAAACATGATTTGGGTTAGTACCTCGAATAGAGAGGTTTGTACCTTGTCCAAGACCGCCATTTTGTTTGATATAAACAGAAGCATCTTTTTGGATGAGATCAGATAAATTGAGTGCGGGATTCTGCTCAATGGTTTTTTCATCAATCACTGAAATACGTGCCGGAACTTCACTCGCTTTTTCAGCACTTTTAGAAGCCGTCACTACAATTGGATCGAGCTGAGTTGTGGTAGTTGTATCTTCAGCAAAAATAACAGGTGAACACCCCATCGCAATAGCGATAGCCCCTACCAGACGAGTAGGTTGAAAAGACTTAGACATAACATGCTCCATACATTCACCCCACGTGAATGATCGGGTAGATAGATGAAACAAGCAGGTCTCCGGACTTCAGCGCCATAATTCATTTATGGACATATTCACCTTCCCACATCACTGCAGTGGTGTAAGTCGATCTCGACTTAAAAAATATGCTTTACATTGTTACCGTTGCGGGGGCAGTGCCGGACTTTCACCAGCTTCCCTAAAGCATCAATTGCTTACACTTGCTTCCATTTGAACGCAGTATAAAGTGCCGAATTACTTCCTACAATGTCATTTCGAGCAATTCCCAGAGAACTTTTACGCAAGGGGCAAAAATTGCATTACAATGGCGTTTATTTTAAAAAATGGTTGTAGTTTAGGCAGATCATGAGCCCATCAAACCAAAAACGTACACGAGCAAAAATCTGTGGAATTACTCGTAAGCAGGATGTTCAAGCAGTAGTCACAGCTGGAGCAGATGCGATAGGTTTTGTTTTTTTCCCGCCAAGTCCAAGAAATGTAACAGTTGAACAAGCACAAGAATTAGCAAAACACGTTCCGCCCTATGTACAAATGGTAGGTTTGTTTGTAAATGCGAGTGCCGCTGAAATTCAGGATGTACTTGATTGTGTTCCCCTAGATGTATTACAACTACATGGCGATGAAACTCCAGAACAATGCCAAGATATTGCTCGCCATTGTAAACGTCGCTGGTATAAAGCGATTCAGGTCAAACCTGATCTGGATGTAGTTGCTGAAATTCAAAAATATCAGGCAGCTGGTGCCAGTGCTGTATTGCTCGATGCGTGGCATCCTGAGCTTAAAGGGGGCACAGGACATCAGTTTGACTGGTCTAAATTCCCGAAACTTGATATTCCATTAATTTTGGCAGGTGGTTTAACCCCTGACAATGTCATTGACGCTATTCATACTACCGGTGCTTTTGCAGTAGATGTGAGCGGAGGCGTAGAGTCCGCAAAAGGTATAAAAGACCAACAACTCATTGAACGATTTATGCAAGGAGTCCAACGTGGATCAGCAAAATAATGTGATTGACTATACCCAATTCCCAGATGCAAATGGGCATTTCGGTATCCATGGCGGACGTTTTGTGTCAGAAACACTCATGGCGGCATTAGAAGATTTAGAAAATCTCTATTCCCGCATGAAAAATGATGAACAGTTTTTGGCAGAATTCGACCGTGACCTCGCCTACTATGTAGGTCGTCCTAGTCCACTTTATTATGCTGAGCGATGGTCAAAAGAGTTAGGTGGTGCGCAAATTTACCTTAAACGTGAAGACTTGAACCATACAGGCTCACACAAGGTAAACAACACGATTGGTCAGGCGTTATTGGCAAAGCTTTCTGGCAAAAAACGTATTATTGCTGAAACTGGCGCAGGTCAGCATGGCGTTGCAACAGCAACAATTGCAGCACGTTTAGGTCTTGAATGTGTTGTGTACATGGGTGCTGAAGACGTTAAACGTCAAGCCATGAACGTTTATCGTATGCGTTTATTGGGAGCGACTGTTGTACCTGTACAAAGTGGTTCTAAAACGCTGAAAGATGCCATGAATGAAGCAATGCGTGACTGGGTAACCAACGTTGATACGACTTACTATGTCATTGGTACAGTTGCAGGTCCGCATCCTTACCCTCAACTTGTTCGTGACTTCCAGTCAATTATTGGCCGTGAAGCTCGTAAACAGATTTTGGAGCAAGCAGGTCGCTTACCAGATGCATTAGTTGCATGTGTGGGTGGTGGTTCAAATGCAATGGGCTTGTTCTATCCATTCTTAAATGATGCCAATGTGAAAATGTATGGTGTTGAAGCTGCTGGCTTCGGTATCGAAACCGGTAAACACTCTGCGCCGTTAAATGCAGGCCATGTGGGTGTATTACATGGTAACCGTACTTACCTAATGAGTGATGAACAAGGCCAAATTATCGAGACACATAGTATCTCGGCGGGTCTTGATTATCCGGGCGTTGGTCCTGAACATAGCTTCTTGAAAGATATGAAGCGCGTACAGTACGTGCCAATTAATGATACAGAAGCTTTACAAGGTTTCCGTGACTTAACCAAAATCGAAGGGATTATTCCTGCGCTTGAAAGCTCACACGCTATGGCATACGTTTCTAAGCTTGCACCAACCATGTCTAAAGATCAGATTATTATTGCGACTGTTTCAGGTCGTGGCGATAAAGATTTAATGACAGTTGCACGCATTGATGGCGTAGAAATGGTTGAGATGTAAGAGGAAAAAATGCCAAGCTTGTTTATGGTGATGTTAGGTGGCCGTCATGCACGTGCTAATACAGAAGTCCATGACGTTGTTATGGCTGTAGGGGATACTTTGGAAGAAGTTTACCCTCAACTTAAACAGGCTTGGTTTGGTGAGGCTCAAGGGTTGCATATCGATGCTTGGGCCAAACTCTCTGGTGTTAACTCTCAAGGGCAGAATTATCAAATTCATTTTTCTGATGCAGCGCCGTCAGCTTCAGATTTAAAGTTGTATTTGATTAATCTGGGTGGCTATACACCTAATGCTTTTGGTGAGTTACATAGTTATCATTTGGTTGTGGCATCAGATGCGGTAAGTGCCAAACAATTAGGTAAACAGTTTATTGATCAGGAATGGCATAAACCACATACCGACCGTGTAGTAGATATTGATGATTGTATTCCGATTGACCATATTGCAGGCCGTTATATCCAATTAGTACAAGGTGAGTTCAATCCAACGCGTTGGGAAAATACTTATTTACTTCTTTAACTGTTCTTAAAAAAAGCTTAAAGGCAAAAATAAAATATAAAAAGTTGCTGATCTCATCTATAGCTCTCTCAAATCGCAACTTTTTTGTACCACTATTTACAATCCATCTGCCTAGACTAGAAGCTCAACATAAGCTCTTTGGAGTAATCAAAATGGGTCTTCTAGATGAAGTAGGTAAAATTGCTGGTGCAATTATCGCGGAACAAGGTGTCGATAAATTAGATCCAGATGCAGGTTTTCTAGAAAAAGCAGCAGGTGCTTTTGCTGGCTATGAAGCAGCAAAAATCGCTGAGAAAAAATTGGAAAATCAGGACAGTAACGAGCAAGAATCAGAGCCAGAACAAGCAAGTGATGATGACGCTTAACTTTTAAAAATTGAATTACACTTAAATCATGAGTTGAATTTGATTTTGTTGATGGATTGGGTCATAGCTACTGAAATAGACCCTCAAAGAGTTTAAGTTATCGTATATAGATTTAAGTGAATAACAGAAAAAAAGAGCATATCAATATGCTCTTTTTTTATGACTCAATAAAAGTCATTTGAAGATCAAAACAGATGAGTAGCCAATTGGTCAGTGATCAGTCTATTATTAGTCAATAGATGAGCAGGAAATCAACGGATAATAAATAATGGATTTAATTCAAGAAAATGGACAGCCTCGTTATGGGCGTTTTGAATCTGTACCGTCGACCATTCATGTACAACGTTATATCTATAAAACGCCTTATGGCAAGGTCTTAAAGGGCTGGCGTAAGCAATTAAAGTATAAAAAATTTAAATTCTGTGGCATTCAGCATAAGCACTACAGTATTGGTCTCGCAATTGCAGATATTGGTTGGGTTGGGCATGGCTTTTTCTATATTTATGATCATGAAACGGGGCAAGTTATTGAGTGGAACGCCATTCAACCTTTAGGCCATAAAACTCATCTTGATGAGCAGCCATTGTTTAATCAAAGCTATTTTTCTAAATCGCCTTATCAGATCGATATTCAGCATGCCAATGGTGTGCGATACATTCGGGTGACTAAATATGGGGAAATTTGCCTGAGTGCCCGTATTTTCTGTGCGGGGACAGATATTTTAAGTTTGTGTACCCCAACAGGTATTAATGGTTGGACGTATACCCAAAAGCAGACCACTTTGACTGTAGAGGGAATGTTCATTAATAAACAGAATCAACTTATACAATTCGATGAAAAGACATTTGCATCATTAGATGATACTTGTGGTTTTTTACGTCCTGAGACCGCTTGGTTCTGGCTTTCATGTAATTTTTGGGATGAGCAGGGGCGACGTATTGGGCTAAATTTGGCTTCTGGGGTCAATGAAAGTTTTGGTAATGAAAACTGTTTATGGGTGAATGGGGTTTTATTTCCACTTACAGATGTCTTATTTGAAAAAATAAATGATGAGACATGGAAAATTAGCTCTTTAGATCAAAAGCTTAATTTGCACGTCCAGATTGGCTGGTGCCGATATGAAAATATAAATTTAAGAATGATTGGAAGTCAGTTCAATCAGTGGCAAGCCAAAATTAGCGGCACTATTGAACATGAGGCAATTGATACAATCACTTGCAATGAGCAATATGGCCTATTAGAACAACATTATGCAAAGTGGTAACAAGCAGGTTATAAACCTGCTTGCCAAAATGCTTCACCCGCTGCGATTGGGTCATTTGTTTTTTCTAAAGTTTCAATCCAAACAGGATACTGACGAATAACAGGATGTTGGCTTGGGTGAAAATCTTTTTTAAACCAGTCCAGATATTGTTTTTTCATGGCCGTTAATGTGCCATTTTTCCCAAAGAACCAAGGTAAACCTTTGAGTGTCATTGATAACCTTTCTTTAGGGCTAAAGCCATCACATTTCAACATAATGTTGGTTCTATAAAGTGTAAAACCAAACATGAGTACAGTTGTTAAAACAAGTACAAAGCGACGTGTTGACTCTGGAACTTCACCTACTTGTCTCATGACATCAAATGCTACATCGCGATGCTCCATTTCTTCAATGGCATGCCATGCGAACAGCGCGCGCACATAAGGATGAGCATTTTCCAAGGTCTTTTTATTGCTATAAAAGGTTTCTGCCATTAATGCTGTTAAATGTTCAGCTGCGGCTGTCATGGCAATATTGTATTGCGGTGAACGTTTGGTGAGCTCAAAACGGAAAATTCTTTTAAGTGTGCTTGTGAACTCATCCACAGGCATACCTTGTTCTTTCATGAGCTGATTCATTTTGTCATGGGCAATACCATGTTGAGCTTCTTGTTTAATAAAGTCTGCAACTCGCTTTTGTAGTTCTGGGTCATCAATTTTGTCACGGAACATCCGCACACATTCAATGAAGTAACGCTCTCCATCGGGAAAGGTTAAGCTGAGTGCATCAAACATGCGAGTCAAAAAAGGATCGTTATTAAACCAAAAGCGTGGTGCTTCGTTTAAATGAAAATCTAGATCTTTGCGAACCACTGGCTCGACCTGATAAGAAACATGTGCGTTCATCTTTGTATTTCTCGCAACTAAGCTTTTCATTAGTATGTCGTGAATGGTCGGCTTTGTTTTGACAGTTATCGCCAATTTTTATACAGTTTGCGACAAGATGGCAGTAAAAAAAGGAAACGCCATGCAAGAGTTTACGATCTCAAATGGATACTTTTATCTTTGGAATACGTATTTAAAAGAAAAGGGAATAGCATGGCAGTCACTCAATTTAAATGACACTCAAACTCGGCAAATACAAAATATTTTATCTGCTTCTATTGATGCTCAGTCTTCCTTACATTTTTTTATTGAGCTTTTAGAACTGACTGAATCTCAATTACAAGTGACTAATTTGGCTTTAGAAATGGCAGCCTGTATTACACCCGCTAACTTTGGCGTGCTAGGTTACATGGCCTCTAGAAGTGATACTTTGGGTCAAGTGGTTAAGTATATTGCTAAATTTCACCGTCTAGTCATTGATGGGGAGCAAGTTGTTCCCATACAAATCGAGCAAGATGCTTCCAAAATTCGCTTGTATTGGCCTTTGGTTGATGACAGCAATATTGTACTTAGTGAGTTAACCTTAGCCGCAATGGTACAGCTTGCTAAAGAGATTGCTCCCTTACATGATTTTCTTTTACAGCATGTCGAATTTGTACACCGACCTCGTGGGCCATTGGTTCTTTATCAGCGCTTCTTTCAGTGCAAATTGTCATTTGACCGACCGTACTATGCATTAACTTTTGCAAGTGAAAGTTTAAATGTTCGCCCCCAGCACGCAGATCCGACTTTAGTGCAGCTTTTAGTGAAACAAGCTGAAGAAGCTTTGGTTCAACGAAAAATACATACCGATTTAGTTCAGCAAATACATTGGATCGTACAAGAATATTTAAAGCATAAGCAGCAGGCTCCAAAAATAGAAGATATTGCCATCGAACTTAATGTTTCAGTACGAAGCTTGCAGCGTCAACTACAGGCCTTAAACACTTCATTTAAATTAATTTTAGATACTGAGCGCATGAAGCGCTGCGAGATATTGTTAAGTCAAAATGAAAGTCTTACTGCAATTGCTGACCAGTTGGGTTATTCCGATCAGTCTGCACTTGCAAGAGCACATAAAAATTTAACAGGGCAAACGTTATTAACTCGTAAAAAGCAATTGCAACTCACCCATAAAAATACAGAGAAATAGATTTTTTGATGATTTTTTATTCAAATTGCAAACGAATAATGGCTCAAAAATAGGAAGCTTTGATCATTGAGAAAAGTTTCAAAATATTGATAAATGTACGCCATGGGTTGTATGAATCATACAATCGAATATCGCCATAACGTTAGACCTGTTCAATGAACAAAAAATAGCGTTAAAATGCGGTGTTCTTGTATTTCTACAAACAACTCCTCAATTTTAAATAATTCAAGGAAAGCACAACCCTATGTCACGTCTTGCCACCCGTTTTGAAAAGCTTAAGTCCCAACAACGTAAAGCGCTTGTATCTTATGTTATGGCGGGTGATCCACAGCCACAAGTAACTGTTCCGTTACTTCATAAAATGGTTGCGGCAGGAGTAGACGTTCTTGAGCTTGGTTTACCATTTTCAGATCCAATGGCTGATGGTCCGGTTATTGCGCTTGCGGCAGAACGTGCACTTGCGGCAGGGACCAATACCTTAGATGCATTGAACATGGTAAAAGAGTTTCGTGAACAGGATCAGGAAACACCTGTAGTTTTGATGGGTTATCTCAATCCTGTTGAAGTGATTGGTTATGAGAAGTTTGTTTCTTATGCGAAACAATGTGGTGTAGATGGCTTATTACTTGTGGACTTACCACCAGAAGAGTCAAAAGAATTTGGTGCGATCTTAAAACAGCATGATATGGACCAAATCTTCTTACTTGCACCAACTTCAACCGATCAACGTATTCAACACGTAGCAAATCAGGCAAGTGGTTTTATCTACTATGTTTCACTTAAGGGTGTAACAGGTGCAGCGACTTTAGATACTTCTGAAGCGGCTGCGCGTATTGAAAAAATCAAAAGTGTAACTAACGTTCCAGTTGGCGTTGGTTTCGGAATTAGTGATGCTGCTTCAGCGAAAGCGATGGGTAGCGTTGCAGATGCCGTGATTGTAGGTAGTGCTTTCGTTAAATCTTTTGCAACGTTAACAGCTGATGAAGCTGTTGAACAGACGGTGAATAAAGTCAAGGAGCTTCGAGCAGCGCTCGATGAGTTAGTATGAATCAAGAAGTGAAATCAGGGAAAGTTCTTAGCCCTTCGACGCCATGGACACAGCGTCCAGTTCCAGGTATTGAAGTTGCAGATGAGCAACAGACTCTCAAAGCAACATTTACTGAGCCGACTATTGAGTGCCCTGAATGTCATGCTTTAGTGACACGTACCGCTATATCTTTCAACGCGTATGTATGTCCACAGTGTGACGAACACTTAAAAATGAAAGCTCGCGATCGCTTAAACTGGTTCTTCGACAATGTTGTAACTGAATTAGGTCAAGAGTTTAGCGCGAAAGATCCATTAAAGTTTGTTGATAGCAAACCGTATCCAGAACGTATGCGTGAAGCGCAAACTAAAACTGGTGAAACGGAAGCATTAATTGCCATGCAAGGTAACTTAAATGGCGTAGACATGATTGCATGCGCTTTTGAGTTCGACTTTATGGGCGGCTCAATGGGTACTGTAGTAGGTGACCGTTTTGTTCAGGCGGCTGAGCTTGCAATTGAAAAACGCCAACCATTAATCTGCTTTGCAGCTTCTGGTGGTGCACGTATGCAAGAAGGTATGTTGTCACTTATGCAAATGGCGCGTACTTCTGCTGCAATTCAAAAATTAAAAGATGCGGGTTTACCTTATATCGTGGTGTTAACACATCCAGTATATGGTGGTGTAACAGCTTCTTTAGCAATGTTGGGTGATATCCATATTGCAGAACCTAAAGCAATGATCGGCTTTGCTGGTAAACGTGTAATTGAGCAAACTGTACGTGAAACATTGGAAGAACCGTTCCAACGTGCTGAATATTTGCTTGATCATGGTGTAATCGATCAGATTGTTCATCGTCATGCTTTACGTGATACTGTATCTCGACTTGTATCGAAATTGATGAACTTACCTTGAAACAACAAGCTCCACTTTCAACAGACTCTTTAGATACATGGCTCAATTATTGGAGCCATGTTCACGTTACAGGGATTGATCTTGGTCTGGAACGTGTTATTCCCGTAGCAGAAAAATTAGGCGTGACTAAACCCGCTGCTAAAGTTTTTACTGTTGCCGGAACGAACGGGAAAGGTTCAACCACCACTACACTTGCGTCTATATTAAAAGCGCAAGGCTATAAAGTTGGGTTGTATCAATCACCGCATATCTATCGTTTTAACGAGCGAGTCAAGTTAGGTGGAGTCGAGGTTAGTGATCAAAGCCTGATTGACGCTTTTGTTCAAGTTGATCAGGCTCGTCGCGATTGCGATTTAAGCCTATCTTTTTTTGAAGCAACCACTTTGGCTGCTTTTGTCATTTTTAAGCAGCAACAATGCAACGTATGGGTGCTTGAAGTCGGTTTAGGCGGACGTCTTGATGTTGTCAACGTCATCGACCCTAATATTGCTGTAATCACCAATATCGGTCTTGATCACACTGACTGGTTAGGCGATACCATCGAGAAAATTGCTTTTGAAAAAGCAGGTATTATTCGCCCTGATATTCCTGTAATTTTTGCAGGTGAGCAAGTTTTACCTCAAGCCATTCAAGATAAAGCCAATAGTTCACAAGCGACGTTATACGCGATTAACAGAGACTATTTTTATAAACTCGCTAGTGACGGAAAACACTGGTATTTTGCAAGTGAAGGAACTACTTTAAAACTGCCACTAGGGTCACTTGCGATTGAAAATATTGCAGGAGCGGTTGCTGCCGTATTAAATAGCGGACTTGAAATCTCACAATCGGCGCTAGAGCAGGGTATTGAAAATGCACGCTTGGCAGGACGCTTTGAAGTGCGTCAAGTCAATGGAAAAACCATAATTTTTGATGCCGGACACAATCCACATGGTGTTGAATTTTTGTTAAAGCAATTGCGAAATTTCTTAGAATACAATAAACAGTACACAGAAGTTGTCGCAGTATTTTCAATGCTGGCAGATAAAGATATAAAATCAGTAGTCGATTTATTGAAACCTACTGTTTTACATTGGAAAATTGCTGAGTTGAATGTGCCGCGTGCTGCACCGATTCAGCAATTGAATGACGCCTTACAAGGCCAGACAATACAACAATTTGGCAATATCAAAGAGGCTTTTAAATCAGCGCTTGAGCAAACAAATAACAATCAGCTGATTTTAGCCTGTGGTTCGTTTCATACTTTAGAAGCGATTTGGGAGTATTTGGAAGAATGTCAATGAATAACAAACAACGCTGGATGGGTGGCGTTGTTTTATTAGGTGGTGGTGTTTTATTGGCAGCATTACTTCTAAAAGGAAATGAAGAAATAAAACATGTGGGTGCTGAACCACAAACCTCTACATCACCGAAGCCACAAGCTAAACCAAAGCAATCAGCACAAGAAGGGCAGATGGTACAGCTACAGCCGCTTGCAGTGGATGTGGAAACAGAAAAACGTCTTCTTGAAGAGCAACGTCGTTCCCGTGAAAAAGCTGTAGCGGAACAAGAAGCTCGTGCTGCCGAATTCTTGGCAATGCAACAACAGGCAGAGGCAGACGCAGCGCGTAAAGCTGCTGCAGAATATGCTGCGATTAATGCTCGTCGTGCTGCTGCACAAGAAAGTTCGGATAACATCCCTCCTGAGGTTGCAGGTGCGGAAGGTAAGGCAAAAGGACAGCAGACTGATACAAAAAAGCCAGTAGATACAGCTAAAGCAGATGCCGATAAAAAAGCTGCTGAAGCAAAGAAACAAGCTGAAGCCGACAAAAAAGCGGCTGAGGCAAAACGTCAGGCTGAAGCTGATAAAAAAGCAGCAGAGGCTAAAAAACAAGCAGAGGCGGAAAAGAAAGCTGCTGAAGCTAAAAAGCATAAGGCTGAAGCTGAGAAAAAGGCTGAAGAAGCTAAACATCAGGCTGAAGCAGAAAAGAAAGCTGAAGCTAAGAAACATGCTGAAGCAGAAAAGAAAGCTGAAGCTAAGCATAAAGCCGAGGCTGAGAAAAAAGCTGAAGCTGAGAAAGCGCGTGAGCTGCTTGAAAATGGCGATAAAAAGTGGATGGTACAGGTTGCATTGGCTGCTAATCAGGCAAATGCAGATGCTGTTGTTTCTAAACTACGCGCTAAAGGTTATAAGGTCACGACAAGCCCAACCAGTAAAGGTATTCGTATTATGGTTGGACCAGCGAAAGACCGTGATACTGCAGATGCAGCTCGTAAGAAAATTACGTCTGACTCTAGTTTAAATATGAAGTCAGCTTGGGTCATTGATTGGGTGCCATTAGATCAACGCTAATCTGATCTAAGGTTTATTCAAGATCTAGTTAAGATGGATTCGACAATTGTTGTTGAATCCATTTTACATTTTCAGGGGTGAATAAACGGTCAATATTTTTCCAAATAATATGATAACCATATCCGCCTTCCTTCATTTCTTTAACTGCAT
The DNA here is from genome assembly GCF_056736115.1 of Acinetobacter sp. 70_2. NCBI lineage: Bacteria > Pseudomonadati > Pseudomonadota > Gammaproteobacteria > Moraxellales > Moraxellaceae > Acinetobacter > Acinetobacter sp. 70_2. The sequence goes on along the minus strand of NZ_JBWZIP010000014.1, from coordinate 191,355 downwards.
CATCAATTGCCCAGTGTTCAAAAATAATTCGATACATCGCAACGCTGGCACCAGTACGGTCTGAACCATGGTAACAATGTAATAAAACACGTTGGTTATTTTGCTTAGCAATTTTAATTTGCTGCATGACTTCTAACAGGTCTTGTCTGTTAATTGCCCACGTGTCGATAGGAACGTGAACAAGATTAAAATTCTCATTTTTAAATACTAATTCATCTGAATCTTTAGCTCTTAAATTAATAATAGTTCCGATTTCATGACGTTTTAATTCGGGAATCATTGCAGCATTTGGTTGTTCGCTACGAAAAACATCATTGCTCACTTGGTAAAAGTTATGTGCTTCGGAAACTAAAGTTCCCCAATCTTTGGGTCTATGCTCATGTGCAATGCTTTCATGTTGCATACATCCCTGTAGGTTTAAACACAGAACTAGGGCGATGAGTGAGAATTTTTTCATGTTTGATACCGTCGAAGCTCATGGGGATCATGCGCGCAAATAATTTCAATTGTTGGCTCATGTTGAGCCAAATACTGTAGTTTTTTAAGGTTAATAAGACGCTTTTCATTATCTTCTGCAAACGTTTTTTCCAGAAGGGTTAGCGATCTTAATTTATTTTCAGGATTTAACTCTAGATGTGAGTAGTAAGCATCTCCGCAGAACAACAGCCACTGATTTTGTTGTTTGATGGCAATACCACAATGTCCAGCGGAATGGCCTAATAATGGCACCATTAAAATTTCATCTTGGAATAACCGAAAACCTTTTACTTTTTCAAGATTAAACCATTTTTCACCTTGCTGATATTCAACGAAATTCCAGTATCGATGCTGATTATATTGATTGGTTCTATAGCGAAGTTTACCTTTAAAATTAGGTAATTGTGCAGCATTATATTCAGTGGCTAAGACATGAACTGTGGCATGAGGAAAGTCAGAAATGCCACCTGCATGGTCAAAGTCGAGGTGAGTCACAAAGATGTGCTGTACATCTTTAGGATGAAAACCTAGTTTTTGTATTTGCTGGATTGCACTGAATTCAAGATTCGTCTCAATTTTCCCCAAACGTTTGACTAAAGAGCCAAGGCGTTGTTGCATGTGTAAATAGTCTTGCAGACCAAATCCTGTATCAATGAGTACAAGCCCACGGTCCGTCTCTACTAAAAGACAATGGCATACCACTTCAGCTTTCCAGCCTTTCTGTCCAAATAAAGGCGCGCAGACAGGACACATACTGCCGCATTTTAAATGATGAATTTTATGGATCATGATTGTTGTTTTTTGAACAAACTCCTTGGAAGTTATAACTGATCTCGACAGTAAAAACCATGTGTATTCAATAATGAAAAAAAGCCATCGGGTGAGATGGCTTAGAGATGGAAACATTTGCTTCTATGTTTGAGCTAGTTTTCTTTATGCTTTTTTTAAATATTGGTTACGCGGTTCGCTTGTCTTGCAGAGAACCTTTCAGATGTTTGCCTACGCGGTTCGCTTGTCTTGCAAGCAATAAAACCTTTAGTCGGTTTTATTGCTTTCAGGTGTTTCTATGTTTGGGCTAGTTTTCTTTATGCTTTTTTATTATTGGTTACGCGGTTCGCTTATCTTGCAGAGAACCTTTCAGATGCTTGCCTAAGCACTTCGCTTGTCTTGCAAGCAATAAAACCTTTAGTCGGTTTTATTGCTTTCAGGCTGTGGCGTGAGGCGCAAATAAGGTTTTACTGCGGTATAGCCTTTAGGGAAGCGCTGTTTAATTTCTTCTTCATCTTTTAAAGAAGGAACAATCACAACATCTTCACCTTGTTTCCAGTTCGCAGGCGTAGCCACTTTATGCTTATCTGTTAATTGTAATGAATCCACGACACGTAAGACTTCGTTGAAGTTACGACCAGTTGAAGCAGGGTAGGTAATAATTAAACGAACTTTCTTGTTTGGATCAATAATGATTAAAGAACGAACTGTAAGTGTTTCACTCGCATTTGGATGAATGAAATCGTAAAGTTCAGAGACTTTACGGTCTTTGTCAGCAATAATTGGAAAATTAACCGTAGTATTTTGAGTTTCGTTAATGTCGTTAATCCAGCCTTTATGCGATTCAACGTCATCTACAGATAGGGCAATCGCTTTGACATTACGTTTTTCAAATTCGTCTTTTAATTTTGCTGTATAACCTAACTCTGTTGTACATACAGGTGTATAGTCAGCGGGATGTGAAAATAAAATGCCCCAACTATCGCCTAAAAAATCATAAAAATGAATTGTACCTTCACTTGATTCTTGTTGAAAATCAGGGGCAGTGTCTCCTAATCGTAATGTCATGATCTTTCCTCAGTTGCTTAAAATTTGTTATGTGTTGAAATGAATATGACGCAATTTATTTATTATTAAAATTATTGTTTTTTTATTTTATTATGAATTTTTTATATAAGTGTAAATATATATGACTAAAACTCACTAATTTAAGAACTGAATCAATGTAACTTTAAGATAAATTTGCTAAATTAGATTTCTCGGAAGTTGTGTTCAATAGATGAGCGTTAATATTGAGTTTTTAGGTGCCGGACATATTCAGCGGCCTTAGAGAAAGGTTGAAACCGTTTGTCTAACTATCAGATTTTTTTTATGGGTTTTGTGCAAAACCCTTGTACTTCAAATTTCTGGCACCATAATAAACGACTGAGAAAAAATTTATTCATTTGACCAAGCAAGATTTAGAGAGTTTATCCATGTTGGCAAGTCTGATCGGAGGTATCTTCGGTACAAAAAATGAGCGTGAACTCAAACGCATGCGCAAAATTGTTGAGCAAATCAATGCGCTCGAGCCGACGATATCAGCTTTAAGCGATGCAGACTTATCTGCAAAAACTCCAGAATTCAAACAACGTTATAACAATGGCGAAAGTTTAGATAAGTTACTCCCTGAAGCGTTTGCAGTTTGTCGTGAGGCAGCAAAACGTGTAATGGGCATGCGTCACTATGATGTGCAATTGATTGGTGGTATTACTCTACACGAAGGCAAAATTGCCGAAATGCGTACCGGTGAAGGTAAAACCCTTATGGGTACTTTGGCGTGTTACTTAAACGCATTAAGTGGTCAAGGTGTTCATGTGATTACTGTGAACGATTACTTGGCACAACGTGATGCTGAGTTAAACCGTCCATTATTTGAATTTCTAGGTTTAAGCATTGGTACAATTTATTCAATGCAAGAGCCGTCAGAAAAAGCAGCGGCTTACCTTGCTGACATTACCTATGGTACCAACAACGAATTTGGTTTTGACTACTTACGTGACAACATGGTGTTTTCTTTAGCAGAAAAGAAACAACGTGGTTTGCACTATGCCATTATCGATGAAGTTGACTCAATCTTAATTGATGAGGCGCGTACCCCATTAATTATTTCTGGTCAAAGTGAAGACTCTTCACACCTCTATACTGCAATCAATACGATTCCACCAAAATTACACCCGCAAAAAGAAGAAAAAGTTGCCGACGGTGGACATTTCTGGATTGATGAAAAGCAGCGTTCAGTTGAAATGACTGAAATCGGTTATGAAACTGTAGAACAAGAACTCATTCAAATGGGCTTGTTGGCTGAAGGTGAAAGCTTATATTCAGCAACAAACTTAAACCTTGTTCACCATGTGTCTGCTGCTATTCGTGCGCACTTCCTATTCCAACGTGATGTTCACTATATTATTCATGATGGTGAAGTGATCATTGTTGATGAGCACACTGGTCGTACAATGCCGGGTCGTCGTTGGTCAGAAGGTTTGCACCAAGCAGTTGAAGCAAAAGAAGGTTTGGAAATTCAGCCTGAAAACCAGACTTTAGCAACGACTACATTCCAGAACTATTTCCGTCTTTATAAAAAGCTTTCAGGTATGACAGGTACTGCTGATACTGAAGCTGCGGAAATGAAAGAAATTTACGGTCTTGATGTTGTCATTATTCCAACTCACCGTCCAATGATTCGTAACGACCAAAACGATTTAATCTATTTAAACCGTAATGGCAAATATAATGCGATTATTCAAGAAATTATGAATATTCGCGAACAAGGTGTTGCACCGATTCTAATTGGTACGGCAACCATTGAAGCCAGTGAAATTCTATCTTCTAAGTTGATGCAAGCTGGTATTCACCATGAAGTGTTGAACGCTAAACAACATGAACGTGAAGCGGACATTATTGCTCAGGCAGGTAGCCCGAATGCAGTAACAATTGCAACCAACATGGCTGGTCGTGGTACAGATATTATCTTGGGTGGTAACTGGAAAGCGAAACTTGCCAAACTTGAAAACCCGACAGCAGAAGATGAAGCACGTCTGAAAGCACAGTGGGAACAAGACCACGAAGATGTATTGCAAGCAGGTGGTTTGCACATTATTGGTTCTGAACGCCATGAATCACGCCGTATTGACAACCAGTTACGTGGTCGTGCGGGCCGTCAAGGTGACCCTGGTGTTTCTCGTTTCTATTTATCTCTTGAAGATGACCTCATGCGTATTTTCGCAGGTGACCGTGTCGTTGCCATGATGCGTGCAATGGGCTTACAAGAAAATGAAGCGATTGAACACAAAATGGTAAGTCGTTCTATCGAAAATGCTCAGCGTAAAGTTGAAGCACGTAACTTCGATATTCGTAAGAACTTGTTGAAATACGATGACGTGAATAATGAACAACGTAAGATCATTTATTCACAACGTGATGAAGTGTTAGCTGAAAATACTTTACAAGATTACGTCGAAGAAATGCACCGTGAAGTTATGCAAGCCATGATTGCCAACTTTATTCCACCTGAGTCAATTCATGACCAATGGGATATTGAAGGTTTAGAAAATGCTTTACGTATTGATTTAGGTATTGAGCTTCCAGTTCAAGAATGGTTAGAACAAGATCGTCGTCTTGATGAAGAAGGTCTGGTTGAGCGTATTAGTGACGAAGTGCTTGAGCGTTATCGTCAACGCCGTGCGCAAATGGGTGATGAGTCAGCAGCAATGCTTGAGCGTCATTTCGTTCTAAATTCTCTTGATCGCCACTGGAAAGATCATTTAGCTGCAATGGATTATTTGCGTCAAGGTATCCACTTACGTGGCTATGCGCAAAAGAACCCAGAACAGGAATACAAAAAAGAAGCATTTAACTTGTTTGTGAACATGTTAGGCGTCATTAAAACTGATGTTGTGACTGATTTGTCTCGTGTACATATTCCAACACCAGAAGAACTTGCAGAAATGGAAGCTCAACAGCAGCAGCAAGCTGAGTCGATGAAGCTTTCTTTTGAACATGATGATGTGGATGGCTTAACAGGTGCAGTGACTGCCTCTCAAGAAGCTCTCAATGAGTCGGCTGATGAACAACAAATGTTCCCAGTACCAGAAAGCCGTAATGCACCATGTCCATGTGGTTCTGGTTTAAAATATAAGCAGTGTCACGGCAAAATTTAATTTGCTTGATAAAAAAAGCAGAACAATTGTTCTGCTTTTTTTATGTTTGTAGTAAGCCTGTGAATAATGTTTGCAGTTTTAAGTATTAAATGCTATTTACTTCTCATCCAGAGTGTATGTTGGAAAGACAATGAAAAAAGTATTACAACCTTTATTTTTAACTGTTCTTGCTGTACCAAGTTTTGTTTTCGCAGCAGAAACAGCTTCAGCCCCTCAAACCACAACGGTTGATAAGGTTCTTGCCGCAAAAGGCCCAACTTCGGCTCAGGCTGTAGTGAAACAAGAGAATACGACGGTAATTAGCCCTCGTACAGGTATTCGTTATACATTGGGTAATACAGGTAATCGCCCAATCATTTTACAAACTGCTGCGATTGCTCCAGCAAACTCTGCAAACATTAATCGTATTGTGGCAACTAACCCAGCTTTATCTGCAAAAAGCCAAGAAAAAGCAAAAATTGCTTTAATTGGTGAAGCAGCAGTTGCGGGTGCAGCAGCTGTAGCAGCAAGTAATGTAACGGCTCCAGCACCAACAAACAGTGTTGCGCCAGCAAACCCTGCTTCAATGAATTAATTTTCATATATAAAAAAAGCCGGTCAATTTTGAACCGGCTTTTTTTATATGAGGATGTTTGAAAAAAGTTAAATCTGATTATTCACATCTACGTTCTTTGTTTCACGTATTAATAAAAATGCGACTAATGATAAAAGTGATGCCGCTGTCAGATAATAACCAACTGCATATAAACCATAAGTTTCAGCAAGTTTTGTAGCAATGAGTGGGGCAAACGATGCACCAAAAATACCAGCTAAGTTAAAGGTTAATGCTGAACCTGTATAACGAACTGAAGTTGGGAAAATCTCTGAAAGAACTGTACCAATCGGGCCATAGGTCAAACCCATAATTGATAGGCCAGTACATAAGAAAAGAAAGACGATGAGCGTATTTCCAGACTCTAACATGCTAGAGAAGAATAATCCGAAGATCGCAGCAGCGATACATACGCCAACTGATGTTGCTTTACGTCCAAATTTTTCTGCAAAAATAGCAGATAAAGGAATGAAAGCTGCAAAACAAAGTGTCGCAAAAAGTTGAAGTTCTAAAAACTCACCACGCGCATAACCCAGTTTCGTCGTTCCCCAGTTAAGTGCAAACACTGTAGTCAGATAAAACACAACGAAGGTACAGATTGCGGCAATCGTGCCAAGAATAAGTTTACCTGTGTGTTTGGTAACGACTTCTTTAAATGGAATATTAACTTCTTTTTGTTTATCTAAAACTTTTTGGAAAGCTGGAGTTTCATGGAGTTTTAAACGGATATATAAACCCACAATGACCAAAATTGCACTCGCAATAAATGGAATACGCCAGCCCCATTGCATGAATGCTTGTTCAGGAATAGCCGCACTTAAAAGTAAGAATGATCCCGTTGCTAAAATAAAACCAATAGGCGCGCCAAGCTGTGGGAACATGCCATACCATGCACGCTTACCTTCTGGTGCATTTTCGGTTGCAAGTAGTACAGCGCCACTCCATTCACCCCCTAGACCTAAGCCTTGTCCTAGACGGCAGGTTGCTAATAATAATGGAGCCACAATCCCGATTTGAGCATAAGTCGGAAGTAAGCCAATACATACCGTTGATATACCCATAGTCAGTAAAGCTGCCACTAGTGTTGCTTTACGGCCAATTCGATCCCCTAAGTGACCAAATAGTGCTGCACCAATAGGGCGGGCAATAAAGGCAATTGCGAATGTTGCGAGTGATTGTAAAACGGCAGCACTGCCACTGCTGGCAGGGAAAAATAGGTGAGGAAAAATAATCACGGCAGCAGTTGCATAGATGTAAAAGTCGAAGAACTCAATGGTTGTACCGACTAAGCTTGCAAATAAAACTCGTGTTTTCGAATTGGTGGCTACTACAGGAGCAGCTGTCGCAGAGGTTGACTCCATATAAGTCCTTATATAAGTTAAAATTTATTTTTAGTTTACTATTCTCTTTAAAGGCATATTTTTCTCAAAAGAATAGTGTGAAAGAACATCATCCATGACTCTTTCAGGATCACTGAATATGAGTGAAAAATGGATTAAACAACGTACCAATAGATTGCAAGAAAGTGTGCACCTGCACCTAAAAGCACAAAAATATGCCATATCGCATGGGTATATCTTACCTTTTTTAACGCGTAAAACAATGCTCCAACAGTGTAAGCTAAACCTCCAGTAATCAATAACATCAAAGCATCTTTACTTAAATAGGTACGCATATCATCCATTACAAAAACGGCAAGCCACCCCATAAGAACATAAGCAAGTAATGAAATTTTCTGAAAACGGTGAATAAAAACTAACTTGAAAAGTGTACCAATTGCAGCAATGCTCCAGAGTGCAATAAGTAAAACATGGGCTTTTTGTGTAGGTATCGCAATGCTTAAGAATGGGGTATATGTACCGGCAATTAAATAATAAATAGCGGTGTGGTCGAGTTTCTTATACCAGTAACGTAAGTTTTGGGTCTGTGCAAAATGATACAGAGTCGAGCTGGTAAAAACGAGAATCAGACTAAATGAGTATACCCATAAACCGATCCACTGCCCGGTGGAAAGATAAGATCCTTTCATAATTAAAAGGATAGAGGCAACCACGGCCATAACAACGCCAGCACCATGACTGTAGGCATTAAAAAGTTCTTCTTTAGGATCGTAAGTTTCTAACACCGATTTGCTCATAAGTTTATTTTTTGATTAAAAATACAAATGTATAGAAATACAAAACAGTCGTAAAGTTATTTTATTTTTAATCCTATACCCTTTAAACTTTCAGTTTATATGAGTCACCATTCTTTAGGTATATCTGTGTCGGTTTTCTCCTTTGAGCAAGAACAGCAATTCTTTCATGAAATCAAACAAATGCTTGATGAGCAGAGTTTTGAGCGTTTGATTTTGAGCCAATATAAAGGAGAGTTGGCACAGCTAGAAAAAATCACTTTCCGCATTGTAGAGTTAAATGGGAAAAAGCAGCTTTCAGCTTTATATCATTATACTACTCAAGATGTGACCAAAAACTATACCTTTGAAGAGGGTTTGGAACAGATTGCAACGTTGATTGTTCAATGTAAACAAGCAAATTTATTTTCAACTCTTCAAGAAATTCAGCTTAAAAAAAATAAGAAAAAAGCCATGCTTAATATTGGTAAAAAACAAAGTACGAATACAGCTCCAACTGTACAAGCGCATGATCGTGAGAAACAGCGTTATGTACACCAGAGTAGTGCATTTTTAAAAGAACTTGGCATTACCGATGAGAAAGCTCAAATCATTCCAAGTATGGCTCGTAAATGGAAGCAGATTAATAAATTTATCGAAATTTTTGCGAGTGCGTATGAGCAGATTGATGCAGAGCAAAAAGAGTTACGCATTGTCGATTTTGGTTCAGGAAAAGGTTATTTAACTTTTGCTTTGTATGATTATTTACAAGAACAGCAAAAGATTCCTTTAATTACGGGTGTAGAGTTGCGCCGTAACTTGGTGGAGTTCTGCCAGAATGTGGCAGACAAAGTGCATTTTAATCATTTGGACTTTTTTGAAGGCGATGTTCGTAGTTATCAGCCAGAAAAACTGGACGTTATGATTGCTTTGCATGCGTGTGATATTGCGACTGATTTTGCCATTCATACCGGAATTCGTTTAAACGCTTCAATGATTATGTGCGCGCCGTGCTGTCACAAAGAATTACGTCCACAACTGCATAGTCCTGAAGTTCTACAACCGATGCTACAGTTTGGTATTCATGCGGGGCAACAAGCTGAGATGTTGACCGATACTTTGCGTGCGTTACTTTTAAAAGCATATGGTTATGAAACCAAAGTTTTTGAGTTTGTATCGCTTGAACATACCAGCAAAAATAAAATGATTTTGGCGACAAAACGCAAAAATGTTTCTCAACCTGATGCCAAGATTATGGCTCAAATCCAAGCATTGAAAGAAATGTATGGTATTAAAAAACAAACGTTGGAATTGTTATTACAAGACCAGTTGCCGATCGAAAATATTGGCTGCAAATGCTAGGAAGGTGAGTGGATGTATAAAGTTATAGCGGGTAGTTGGACGCAGTTTGAGGAAGATGCAAAATACATCCGTGAACAAGTCTTTATTCAAGAGCAAGGCATTGCACCCGAAGATGAATGGGATGATTTTGACAGCACCGCTATGCACTTTATGGTGTATGACAAAGAGCAGCCTATCGCTACAGCACGTTTGTTGCCACAGCATAGCGTAGGGCGTGTTGCTGTTTTAATGCTTTATCGAAAGCAGGGTATAGGTAAAATTCTAATGCATCATATTATTGAATATGCGCGCCAACATAAATTGCCTTATTTAAAGCTTTCCGCGCAAACCTATGTGACGGCTTTTTACGAAGCTTTAGGTTTCAAAGTGCAGGGTGAAGTGTACTAAGACTGTGGTATTCCACATATTGATATGACTTTAGCGTTAAGTTGAGATTCCTTTTTAGAAATCTCACCTTTGAACTACTTCATCGCATTCCAGTTTTCGATGGCTTGTAAGCCTGTTTCCAAACCAACTTCATAACTGTAACGAAGCTTTTTCGGATTTGTCGTTAAACGCCCTGCCATATTTTTAAGAGGCGGTGGACATACCTCTAAAATTTGCTGTTCTGGGTTACTGCTACGAACAAATTCAACTGAAGCATTATAACGGGCACAGCGGTTACGCAAACTATTTGCAAAACCATAATGGTGTTTAAAAGCATATTTCGCAAGGAATTGGTCGCCTCGGCTACTGGCTTTAAAATAGTTCTTCGGACGAGTACGTAAAACTAATAGCTTTTTGACACCACTTTGCTGAGCCGCCCAGCGAACGGGTAGAGCATCTGCAACGCCGCCATCAACGTAGGGTTCACCCATAATATCGACGGGATGACGAGTTAAAACCGGAATTGAGCTAGAAGCACGCAGTGCATTTAGCAAATTATCTTTACCAGCACGAAGATACTCAGCATGACCAGTTTTAGCATGCGTCAATACCATATAAAAATCTGGATTTTTGGCAAAAAGGCTCTGTTGATCGAGAGGATGTTCTTGCTCGCCAATTTCCCACATCCATTTTAAATCAAGTAAATCGCCACCTTTAAAGAAGCGTTTGTAATCGATAAATTCAGGACGTAGTGAATGATCAATATAGAAGGTTAAGGTGCGACCCTGTTGGCCTGCCAGGTAGTTAGCTACATTGGTCGAACCAGAAGATACGCCCACATATAAATCAAAAGGGTTGAACCGTTGTTGTAGAAAAGCATCAAGTACACCACTGGTAAAGGCACCACGCATGCCTCCACCTTCTACAACCAGTGCATTGCGAGAAAAATCTGTCATTTGAAAAATATCTGATTACTGATGTGAATGCTGATGTTCTTGCATGTCCATTTCAGGCATATTGTCATGCTGAGTTTGCTGATCTGGTGATTTCTCAGCTTTTTGCTGCATTTCATGCTGTTGAGCTTTGCGCTGTGCTCCTGGCATATAGTCAGGCTCATTACTCATTGCTAAATAGAAAAAGCCAAGGAAGATCGCACTTAAAACACCGACGATTAGAACAAATTTCCAGCCTAAAATTGCTGATTCGGAAGAATTTTTATCGGACATAAGGATATCTCGAATGTGCTGTAGAAGCACAGAAATGAAGTCTATTTATAGCATATTTAGGTATAAGGCTGAAATCTTAAAGGACATAAAGAAAAACCCATATAAATAAAATATATTTATATGGGTAAGGTTTATGCAATTCTTAAATATTCAAGAGCTCTAACTTATTGAATATTTTGCTTCTGCTCGGCTTTAGTTTTTAGCAATGTTGGGGGCGTGAAGCGCTCACCATATTTGGCAGCCAACTCTTCGGCACGTTTTTTTGCTTTATCAATACCATATTGATTTAAGAATTGAATCGCTCCTCCCGTCCACGGGGCATAACCAATTCCAAAAATAGAACCGACATTGGCATCAATCACTGACTCTAATACCCCTTCTTCGTAACAACGTAGGGTATCTAAGGCTTGTACAAACAAAATACGGTCAATCATATCTTGCTCGGAGATATCATGATCTTTTTGCCAACGGTTTAAGCCTTCCCATAGGTGCTTTTTACCATTTTCAGGATAATCATAAAAACCTGCGCCAGCAGCTTTACCTTTACGGTTTAATTCATGAATCATGGTATGAATCACTTCATCTACCGGTGTTTTCGGTAACTCTTTGCCTTCAGCTTGTAGTGCCTTACGCGTTTCACTTGCAACATGCTCGGTTAAAGTTAAAGACACTTCATCTTGAATCGCAAGTGGTCCTACCGGCATGCCAGCTTTCAGTGCTGCCATTTCAATACGCGCTGGATGGACGCCTTCTGCAAGTAAGCGCATACCTTCTTGAATAAAAGTACCAAACACACGACTGGTAAAGAAGCCACGGCTGTCATTGACAACAATTGGCGTTTTTCCAATTTGCTGTACAAAGTCATAGGCTTTGGCAAGTGTCTCTGCAGAGGTGTTTTTACCTTTAATAATCTCAACCAACTGCATTTTGTCGACAGGACTGAAGAAATGTAGACCGATAAAAGCTTTATCATCTTTACTTGCTTGAGCTAAGCCTGTGATCGGCAGGGTCGATGTATTCGATGCCATTACGCCATTAGGTGCTAAATATTGTTCAGCTTCTTGAGTGACTTTGGCTTTGAGTACTTGATTTTCAAATACAGCTTCAATAATTAAATCACAGTCTTGTAAGTCTTCAGCAGCAGCTGTTGCTGTAATCAGAGATAAAACTTGATCACGTTTTTCTGCCGTCATGCGGCCTTGTGAAACACGTTTATCTAAGAGCTTTTGTGAATAAGCTTTGCCTTTCTCAGCATTTTCAACAGATACATCTTTAAGTACAACAGGAATGCCTTTAATGGCTGTTGAATATGCAATACCTGCACCCATCATGCCTGCACCCAACACACCCACTTTAGTGGCTTGCCATTTTGCAACGTCAGCAGGACGACTAGCACCAGACTTAATTGCATTTAGACCATGCCAGAAAGTACCGATCATATTTTTAGAAATTTGGCCTGTTGTAAGTTGAGTAAAGTAGCGAGACTCAATACGTAAAGCAGTATCTACATCAACTTGAGCGCCTTCAACTGCGGCAGCCATAATCGCTTCAGGAGCAGGGTAACAGCCTTTAGTTTTGTCTTTTAACATGGCTGGTGCAATTGCAAGAACTTGTGCAACTGCTGGAGTTTTTGGATCACCACCCGGAATTTTATAACCTTTCACATCAAAAGGTTGTTGAGATTTCGGATTTGCCTTTATCCAAGCAATTGCTTTATCTAAAAGCTCTTGTTCATTTTCAGCAGTATCATGAATTAGACCTAAAGATTTGGCTTTATCTACACCGAACTGTTTGCCTTCCATTAAAAATGGAAATGCATTTTGAAGCCCAAGCAGACGTACCATACGCACAATACCGCCGCCGCCCGGTAATAAACCTAAAGTAACTTCTGGTAGGCCAAATTTGCTTTTCGGGTCATTGATTGCAATACGGTGATGGCAACTTAATGCAATTTCCCATCCTCCGCCCAGTGCCGTGCCATTTAATGCTGCAACGACTGGAATGCCTAGCGTTTCAATTGTACGTAAATGACCTTTTAGCTTTTCAACCATATTAAAAAAGTCAGTCGCATGTTCAGGTTGAACTTGAATTAGCTCATCTAGGTCACCGCCTGCAAAGAAAGTTTTCTTAGCTGAGCGGAAAATAACACCTGAAAGTTCTGTTTCTGCTTTAAGTTTCTGAGTGACTTCATCGAGCGAGTCACGAAACTCGGCATTCATGGTGTTCGCAGATTGACCTGTTGAATCAAGCGTTAAAATGACAATATTGTCGGCATTTTTTTCGTATTGAATTGCACTCATTTTTTATATCCCTAATTTTTATACGCGTTCAATAATGGTGGCAATACCCATACCACCGCCAACACAGAGCGTCGCTAGACCACGCTTTTTATCTTGTCGTTCAAGCTCATCAAGTAGTGTGCCCAAAATCATAGCACCTGTTGCTCCTAATGGATGGCCTAAAGCAATTGCACCACCATTTACATTGACTTTTTCAGCAGGTACATTAAGTTCATTAATAAAACGCATAACAACTGCTGCGAATGCTTCGTTGACTTCAAATAAGTCAATATCATCAATCGTAAGGCCAGCTTTTTCTAAAGCTTTACGTGCAGCAGGAGCAGGGCCAGTCAGCATAATGGTTGGGTCAGTACCGACTAATGCAGTCGCCAAAACTTTAGCGCGTGGTTTTAAATTTTGTTCTTTTACTGCTTTTTCTGAAGCTAATAAAACTACAGCTGCTCCATCGACAATACCTGATGAGTTACCTGCGTGATGAACATGATTGATTTTTTGTGCTTCTGGATATTTTTGTAAAGCGACTGCATCAAAGCCCATTTGCCCCATCATTTCAAAACTTGGGTTGAGCTTTGAAAGACCTTCTAGTGTGGTATGGCCTTTAATAAATTCATCTTTTTCTAAAATTATCACACCTGAATGATCTTTGACTGGCACAACTGATTGGTCAAAATAACCATTTGCTTGAGCTGCCGCTGCTTTTTGTTGTGACTTCACTGCAAAGTTATCGACATCTTCACGGTTATAGCCATCTAAAGTTGCAATAAGGTCAGCCCCAATACCTTGCGGAACAAATGATGACTTAAGATTTGTTTCTGGGTCTAAAGCCCATGGTCCGCCATCAGAACCCATTGGAATGCGCGACATTGATTCAACACCGCCAGCAACGACCAAATCTTCCCAACCAGAGCGGACTTTCATGGCTGCCATGTTGACTGCTTCTAAACCTGATGCACAAAAGCGGTTAATTTGTACACCAGCAACATCATCATTCCAGCCTGCAGCAATTGCTGAGGTTTTGGCAATGTCCCCACCTTGATCTCCAATTGGCGTTACGCAGCCCAGAACAATGTCGTCCACTTTTGATGTATCAAGCTGATGGCGTTGCTGTAATTCATTTAATAGAGTGGTGAGTAATGTGATTGGTTTTACTTCGTAAAGAGAGCCGTCTTTTTTTCCTTTTCCGCGTGGTGTGCGAATGGCATCAATAATATAAGCCTCGCTCATAACAGTTCCTTTTTTATTGCTTAAAATTTATTTGTGTTTTGAGTGTACTGGTTTTAAGAGCGAGTGCAATGACGATAAGCGCACCAGTCAGGTGATGATTTTTGCCAATAGAAATACAAAAAAGCCCAAGTTGAACTTGGGCTAAATGTGAAACTAAAGAGATTTAAGAATTAGTGATAACCGTGTAGCTGACGATATAAACCAGGCGTTACACCCGTCCATTTTTTAAATGCACGATGGAAGGTACTGGTTTCACTAAAGCCAACCTGTTGAGCAACATCTTCAAGTGTTAACTCAGGGTTGAGTAACAAGTGAATAGCAGCATCTCGACGTAAAGCGTCTTTTACGCCTTGGTAGCTTTTACCTTCAGCAGCCAAGCGGCGGCGTAAGGTTTGTGGAGATAAATACAGCATAGATGCAACATCATTAAGCGTTGGCATTTCTTCACCAATTTGGCTCTTAAGTACGTCACGAATACGAGAAGTCAACGAGTTGGTGTTTTTGAATTTTACTAAAAGCTGAGCAGGGGCTGCTTTTAGGAACTCTTCTAGCGTTTTTTCATCTTGGCGGATTGGTAAGTCCAGATAATCAGCTGCAAAAGTTATTTCGGTGCGAGGTGCATCAAACTGCATGACTGGTGCAAAGAATAATGCATCGTATTCATCTGCATGAGCAGGACGTGGATAGCTAAAATGAACACGCTCTAAAGGTAAACGACGTTCAATCAACCATGATGCCAGACCATGCCAAATCATGAGCATACTTTCAGTAATGAAATGATCTGGATCTAATGTTTTTGGAATGAGAGGAACCAAACGCGCTTCGTGTTTGTCACGCTCTAGTGTTACCGACCATTCATCACCAAATAACTTGTAAAATTGAGATGAAAGTTCGAGAGCTTGTCCCAAAGTTTTTGCATGAATAATCAACTGACACATAATGGCAAAAGTGCCCAAACGACGCGGTTGTACATCAAAACCGACGTGTTCGTCTTGGGTGACCATCCATAGCATTTTTATAAAACGGGTATATTGTTCTGGTGAGATTCGAGCTTTAGGTTGACGTAATAGTTCCGCTTCGATACCCACATGTGAAAGTAACGTCTCGACATCCATGCCAAGGCGTTTTACGCCTGTCAAAGCCGCATTCACGAAGTGGATGCTAATCGTATCGCGACTCATATTGAATCCTTCAGTCTCTTTGATGTTCACTTTAAATTGACCTAAATGACCGTCTAAAAAAATAAATTGGCGATTTACAACAGAGTAAAAGCACTTTTTACATGTTAAATTGCCGAAATGATCAAGGTAAATGGCTGAACATGACATTGTTTTAGAATATTTGCTTAACTAATATAAAAGAAAATTCGAATAATAGTGGTTAAAAATACGATGACGACAGCATTAAACGGACTTAAAGTTCTCGATTTCTCGACGCTCTTACCTGGACCTTTTGCCACAATGTACTTAGCAGATATGGGAGCAGAAGTCATCCATATCGAATCTCCGTCACGTCCAGATCTCATTCGGATTATGCCGCCCTATGCAAATGGGCAGGCGACTGCACATAGTTATCTAAATCGAAATAAACAGTCGATTGTTCTCGACTTAAAAGATGCTGCAAGTATTGATCTGATTAAAGCTAAGATTTCCGAGTTTGATATTGTCATAGAACAGTTTCGGCCAGATGTTATGCGCCGTTTAGGATTGGACTATGCAACGCTTGCAGAAATTAACCCACGTTTAATTTATTGCTCAATTACAGGTTATGGGCAAACTGGAAACTATAAAGATCGGGCTGGACATGACATTAATTATTTAGCTTTAGCGGGTATTGCTGGATATAGTGGCCGACAAGATAGTGGTCCACCACCGCTTGGCATTCAGGTTGCCGATATTGCAGGCGGATCATTACATGCAGTTATTGCGATTTTGGCTGCGGTTGTCGAACGCAGTCGTAGTGGTATGGGACAATATATTGATATTTCCATGACCGATTGTGTGGCGAGTCTAAATAGCATGGCCGCCTCAGCTACACTTGCAGCACAAGTTGAACAGGCACCAGAGCAGGGTATGCTCAATGGCGGTATTTTCTATGACTATTATATGACTCAAGATGGTCGTTATCTTTCTATTGGTAGTCTTGAGCCACAATTTATGGCTGGGTTGTCTGCCGCATTAGATTTACCCGTGCTGTTGCAAAAAGGCGCTTCATTAGATGCCGAAGATCGGAAAGAAGTTAAGCAAGCTATTCAAGAAAAAATTAAAGCCAAAACATTTAAAGAATGGCATGAAATTTTTGCAAATCTCGATGTTTGTGTAGAGCCAGTATTGAGTTTGAGTGAGGCTTTAAACACGCCGTTAGCACAACAACGTGGATGGATTGTGAATGTTCCTTTGCAAAATAATACGGCTGATACAGAACCGCAGATTGCATGCCCAATAAAGTTTTCACGTTCACAAATGCGATATTCCTTTGTAGGTCAAAAGCTTGGCGAGGGACAGTGGTAATGTCTTGGGGCTATTTCTTATACAGTGTGTATTAAGATTATTATCTGATTAATCAATTGATTAACATTTTGAATAATTTCTTTACATAAAATTAGCGTAACCTTTATAAACAAAGACATAAAAGGTACGTAAACATGAAAACGCATAAATCTTTGATGGTTTCCTGTTTATCCGTTTTATCAATTACTCTTTTTGTTCAGCATGCACAAGCTGCTGCTGCATTTGACCCAAATAGTTCTTGGATGTTGGGTGATTGGAACGGGCAACGCACAGCGTTGCAAGCACAAGGTTATGATTTTTCTTTTGGATATACCGGTGAATATGCCGGTATTTTAGATTCAAAGAATACATCTTCGCATGGTAGTGCTTATACAGGGCAACTCGCTTTAGGTTCGCATTTGGACCTAGGTAAAATTTTAGGGTGGCAAGATACAGAAGCTCAAATCACATTAACTTATCGTGATGGGCAATCGCTTTCTGAACATTCTCCAGCTTTAGCTGGACACATTAGTTCTGCACAAGAAGTGTGGGGGCGTGAGCAAACTTGGCGTTTAACAGACTTGTGGATTAAGAAAAAATTCCTTGATCAGAAGTTAGACGTTAAAGTCGGTCGTTTTGGTGAAGGTGAAGACTTTAATAGTTTTGACTGTGATTTCCAGAACTTGGCGCTTTGTGGTTCACAAGTGGGTAACTGGGTTGGTGACCAATGGTATAACTGGCCAGTGAGCCAATGGGCAATGCGTGTTAAATATAACTTGCAACCCGATTTATATACGCAAGTGGGTGTATATGAATATAACCCAGAGAACTTGGAACGAGGCAAAGGTTTTAACCTAAGCACAGATGGTTCTCACGGTGCAATTATTCCGGCAGAAGTAGTTTGGTCACCTAAATTGGGTGCGCAAAGCATGGCTGGTGAATACCGTCTAGGTTATTACTACAGCACTGCTGATGCAGAGGAAATTACCAATCCAACCCAAACATCTCATAAGCAAGGTGTTTGGGTAACTGCAAAACAAAAATTATTCCAGCCAGCTGATCAAACTGATCGTGGTTTAACAGGTTTTGTTAACCTGACTTTCCATGACTCAGATACCAACAAAGTCGACAACATGCAAAATGTAGGCTTGGTCTATAAAGGTTTGCTCAATCAACGTCCTCAAGATGAGTTGGCACTTGGCGTTGCTCGCATTCATATCAATGATGACTGGAGTGATATTCAAGCCAAAGAATATGACACTGAATACAATACCGAGCTTTACTACGGTATTCATGCCACTAACTGGCTAACTATTCGTCCAAATGTGCAATATGTTCGTCATGTTGGTGCATTAAAAAATGGTGATAACACTTGGGTAGGCGGTATTAAATTCTCAACCGTATTCTAAGTAATTATTCCGAAAAACGGATTGTCGAGGGCTAAATCATTGATTGAAGTATCCAGACCTTCCGTTTTTTTCTTTATGCCTGAATTTTGTTTTAGATGTATTGGTGATGCCATTTCTCTATAAGGTTTTTGGCACATCTTTCCGATAAAAATGATGATTGATAAGAGGTGGTTTATGAATCAACCTTCTTCAAGATCAGGTTTAACGACTTTTACCGTAATCATTATTGGGTTATTGGCGTTATTCCTGCTAATTGGAGGTATTTGGCTCGCTACACTAGGCGGTTCAATTTACTACATTGTAGCTGGAGTCTTGCTTCTCATTGTTACATGGCAACTCTACAAGCGCGCTTCAACTGCTTTGTGGATTTATGCCGCATTAATGCTAGGTACCATTATCTGGAGTGTCTGGGAAGTTGGAACAGACTTTTGGGCGCTTGCACCACGTTTAGATATTTTAGGTATTCTTGGTTTATGGTTATTGGTTCCGGCTGTGACTCGTGGAATCAACAACCTTGGATCAAGTAAAGTTGCCTTATCTTCAACTTTAGCAATTGCAATTGTGTTGATGGTTTATTCTATCTTCAACGATCCGCAAGAAATTAATGGTGAGATCAAAACACCTCAACCAGAAACTGCTCAAGCCGTTCCAGGTGTAGCAGAGAGTGATTGGCCAGCTTATGGTCGTACTCAAGCCGGTGAGCGCTATTCTCCACTCAAACAGATTAATGACCAAAACGTCAAAGATTTGAAAGTGGCTTGGACATTACGTACTGGTGATTTCAAAACAGATAATGATTCGGGTGAAACAACCAATCAGGTTACGCCAATTAAAATTGGTAATAACATGTTTATCTGTACGGCTCATCAACAGTTAATTGCGATTGATCCAGCGACTGGTAAAGAAAAATGGCGTTTTGATCCGAAGCTTAAAACGGATAAATCGTTCCAGCATTTAACTTGTCGTGGTGTAATGTACTACGATGCAAACAATACAACTGAGTTTGCAACGAGTCTTCAAAGCAAGAAATCTAGCTCTACACAATGTCCACGTAAGGTATTTGTACCAGTCAACGATGGACGTTTAGTTGCTGTGAATGCTGACACTGGTAAAGCATGTACTGACTTTGGTGAAAATGGTGAAGTGAATTTACAAAAATTCATGCCATATGCTTATCCAGGTGGTTATAACCCAACATCTCCTGGTGTTGTGACAGGTTCAACTGTCGTAATTGCAGGTTCTGTAACAGACAACTATTCAAGTAAAGAGCCATCTGGTGTAATTCGTGGCTACGATGTTAACACTGGTAAGCTTCTTTGGGCATTCGACACAGGTGCAGCAGATCCAAATGCAATGCCAGGTGAAGGTACGACCTTTGTTCATAACTCGCCAAATGCTTGGGCACCTTTAGCATATGATGCCAAACTTGATATCGTTTATGTTCCAACAGGTGTAGGTACTCCAGATATCTGGGGTGGTGACCGTACTGAGTTGAAAGAACGTTATGCAAACTCAATGTTAGCGATTAATGCTTCAACTGGTAAATTAATATGGAACTTCCAGACCACTCATCACGATTTGTGGGATATGGACGTACCATCTCAACCATCTTTGGCAGATATTAAAGACAAAACAGGTAAAACTGTTCCAGCAATCTATGTATTGACTAAAACAGGTAATGCCTTTGTTCTTGACCGTCGTAATGGTCAGCCAATTGTTCCTGTAACTGAAAAACCAGTTCCACAAACAGTGAAACGCGGACCACAAACCAAAGGCGAGCATTATTCAAAAACTCAGCCATTCTCTGACTTGAACTTGGCGCCACAAGACAAATTGACTGATAAAGACATGTGGGGTGCCACAATGCTTGATCAGCTCATGTGTCGTGTATCTTTCAAACGCCTAAATTACGATGGTATTTATACGCCACCATCTGAAAACGGTACTTTAGTTTTCCCTGGTAACTTAGGTGTATTTGAATGGGGTGGCATGTCGGTTAACCCTGACCGTCAAGTTGCTGTAATGAACCCGATTGGTCTGCCATTCGTAAGCCGTTTAATTCCTGCTGATCCAAACCGTGCAGAAACTGCAAAAGGTGCAGGAACTGAGCAGGGTGTACAACCAATGTATGGTGTACCTTATGGTGTCGAAATCAGCGCATTCTTATCTCCGCTTGGTTTACCTTGTAAACAACCAGCTTGGGGTTATGTTGCTGGCGTAGATTTGAAAACGCATCAGGTTGTATGGAAAAAACGTATTGGTACTATCCGTGATAGCTTGCCAAAACTGTTCCAATTACCAGCTGTGAAAATTGGTGTTCCTGGTTTAGGTGGTTCAATCTCTACCGCAGGTAATGTCATGTTTGTTGGTGCAACTCAAGATAACTACATCCGTGCCTTTAACGTTACGAATGGTAAGAAACTTTGGGAAGCACGTTTACCAGCAGGTGGACAAGCAACACCAATGACTTATGAAATCAACGGTAAGCAATATGTTGTGATCATGGCCGGTGGTCATGGTTCATTTGGTACAAAAATGGGCGACTATTTAGTAGCTTATGCATTGCCAGATAACAAATAAACTTTTGCTATAAAAAAAGCCCAGATTGATCTGGGCTTTTTTTATGTCGATTTATATAAGCTTATCAATAAAATCGTTATTAAATATGCAAAAAAAGCATTTTATTGATGAATAAAAGCTCGCTATGCTATCCGCCTTAATAATGAATCTACTAGCCATACGCCATGTATTTATATACCGATTTCGACCAGCAGCTGGTTAATGAACGAGTTGCTCAGTTCCGTGATCAGACTGAACGCTATTTAGCTGGCAAACTTTCTGAAGATGAATATCGTCCATTACGTTTGCAAAATGGTTTATATGTGCAACGTTATGCGCCTATGCTGCGTATTGCCGTGCCGTATGGCTTAATGAATTCTAAACAATTACGTAAAGTTGCTGAAGTTTCAACAAAGTATGACCGTGGTTATGCACACGTATCTACACGTCAAAATATCCAGTTAAACTGGCCTGCACTTGAAGATGTGCCAGATATTTTGGCAGAACTCGCAACTGTACAAATGCATGCCATTCAAACGAGTGGTAACTGTATCCGTAACACAACAACTGACCAATATGCAGGTGTGGTTGCTGGTGAAATTGCAGACCCACGTCCAACATGTGAATTGATTCGTCAGTGGAGTACATTCCACCCAGAATTTGCATTCTTGCCACGTAAGTTCAAAATCGCAGTTTCTGCGCTTGAAGAAAAAGACCGTGCAGCAACTGCATTCCACGATATTGGTGTTTACATCGTGCGTAATGAAGCGGGTGAAATCGGCTATAAAATTATGGCTGGTGGTGGTTTAGGCCGTACCCCAATCATTGGTAGCGTTATTCGTGAGTTTTTACCACGTGAAGATTTAATTGCTTATTTAGAAGCGGTTCTACGTGTTTATAACTTGCATGGCCGTCGTGACAATAAATACAAAGCGCGTATTAAAATTCTAGTTAAAGCATTAACACCTGAAGTATTTGCTCAGAAAGTTGAAGCTGAATTTGAACATACACGTGAAGCATTGAAAATTCAGCCAGAAATCTTGAAAAAACTGGATGAAGAGTTCACTCCATTTGATTATCAAGATTTAGCAGATGAAGACTTTACAGCTTTATTTGCTGAGCATCCAAAATTCAAGCAATGGTTCAATATCAACACGCATGCGCATAAAGTGAAAGGCTATCGTATTGTTACGATTTCTCTAAAACGTGCAGGTATCGCACCGGGCGATATGACCACTGAAGAAATGAACTTTATTGCAGATCTTGCAGATAAATATACATTCGGTGAACTTCGTACCACTCACGAACAAAACATTGCTTTGGCAGATGTACCTCAAAAAGATTTGTTCGATGTATGGCAAGCGCTTGAACAACAAAATATGGCACGTGCACATATTGGTTTCATTACCGATATTATTAGTTGCCCGGGCGGTGATTTCTGTTCACTTGCAAATGCGAAATCAATTCCTATTGCTGAAGCGATTACACGTCGTTTTGATGACTTAGACAAAGTTTATGATCTTGGTCATTTAGATCTAAATATTTCTGGTTGTATGAATGCTTGTGGTCACCACCACGTAGGTAACATCGGTATTTTAGGTGTAGATAAAAAAGGTGCTGAGTTCTACCAAATTACATTAGGTGGTAATTCAGACCATGATGCATCGATCGGTGACATCTTAGGCCCATCATTTGCAGCAGATGCTGTGCCAGACGTTATTGAAGAAGTATTAAATACTTATCTTGATTTACGTACTGAAGGTGAGCGTTTTGTAGATACATATCGCCGTGTAGGAATTCAACCATTTAAGGAGCGTGCATATGCTTAATACAGCTCTACCTGTGCTTTATAAAGATGGCACGATTGCAGACAATACTTATCAAATCATTGCTGAAGATGGTGTGGTTCCTCAAGGTGATGTTGTGATAACAACAGCTCAACTAGATCAGTTAGCTAACGTTCAAGGCAAAAAAGCTTTGTATGTAACTGTAAATGATTCACCTGAAGACCATACATTTCCATTAAATCAACTTGATGCAATCTTCATTGAGTTCGCAGGCTTTGGTGATGGTCGTGGTTATTCATTCGCTGCGCTATTACGTCGCCAAGGTTTCCAAGGTGAACTACGTGCAACAGGTGATGTGTTTAAGGATGTTCTAAACTACTTAAAGCGTTCTGGTTTTGATAGCTTTGTCGTAAAAGAAGGCAAAGACGTACAAGAAGCTGCGGCAGGTTTGCAAGATTTTACCAACCCGTATCAAGCTTCAACAGCTGTACCGCAAGCAAGTTATCAAACTGGTGCTTAAATCGTTTTAAATATAAAGGCTGAACTCAGGTTCAGCTTTTTTATAAATACCTTTTAATAAATGAAGAATAAGAATGTTAGGCTTAATTTCAAAAATAAATCCCGGTGCTTGGTGGTTAATATTTGCTATTGCGACAGATGTGCTCTCAACATTTTATTCTGCTAAAGGCAATGGATTAGTTAATAAAACTGCTCAGGCGATTGCGCTGATTTTATATATTGTGTCTTTTGCATGTGCTGCTATTGCTTTGAAATATATGCAGGCGGGAATTTTATATGTATTGTGGTCCGGGGTGGGGGTATTGGCGACGGCCTTTCTAGCAAAGGTTTTTCTTGGGCAGAATATTGATGTGGCAGGATGGGTGGGAATTGGTTTTATTACTGTAGGTTTAATGATTATTGCGCAATATTCCAATATTAATGTTTAAAACCCTTATAGAAATAATAAGTATCTCTATAAGGGGCAGATATTAAAAATATTATGTATCAAGCTGGCAGTTAACCATCCACTTTATGCCAAATTGATCGGTAAATGCACCGTACAATGCGCCCCAGAACGTTTTTTCTAGCGGCATTTCGATTTGACCATTTACAGATAGAGCATCAAACAGCTGTTTCGCTTTTTCTTGCTCATCTTTTTCAAGGTTGATTGCGATGTAATGATTATTACCTTGAGTAAATACACTATTTGGCGTACAGAACTGATCGATAGTGTCTGATGCCATGAGTACTGTGTATTCATTAATCGGTAAAGAAACATGCAGCACTAAATTTTTTTCGGCTTCCGATAAGGTTACACCCTCGTTAGGTGGCATATCGCTATAACGGCTCAGCATAGCAAATTCACCACCAAAGACCGATTTATAAAAATTAAAAGCTTGCTCTGCCTGACCTTGGAAATTGAGATAGTGATTGAGTTGCATTGTTATTGTCCATTGTTGTTTTCGTTTAAAGGAATAAGTTAAAACTTAAACGTGATTTTGTGGGTCTTTTTTTGTAAATTTTCCATAAAAAATCCCACCGAAGTGGGATTTTTAAATAGGGAAATTAAATTAAATAAGTTCAATGGCAACAGCTGTTGCTTCACCGCCACCAATACAAAGTGCAGCAATACCTTTTTTACCACCAGTACGTTTCAGTGCATGAATAAGTGTAAGAATAATACGTGAGCCTGTAGAACCTACTGGATGGCCAAGTGCACATGCACCACCGTGAATATTAACTTTCTCTGCATCAAGTTTGAAATCATCAATTGGGCACATGGTAACCATAGCAAATGCTTCATTAATTTCCCAAAGGTCAACGTCCTGAGCATTCCATCCAGCTTTTTTAAGTACTTTTTCAATAGCACCAACAGGAGCGATGGTAAATTCTGAAGGGTGCTGAGAGTTTGAAGCTGTCGCGACAATTTTAGCAAGTGGTTGTAAGCCACGTTGCGTTGCAACTTCACTTGATGTTAACACTAGTGCAGAAGCACCATCAGAAATAGAACTCGCATTGGCTGCGGTGATTGTTCCATCTTTTGCAAAGGCTGGTTTAAGCGAAGGAATCTTGTCAATTTTTGCGTTTAAAGGTTGTTCATCTTGGTCGACAATGACATCACCTTTACGTGTAGACACAGTAACCGGAACGATTTCATCTTTGAAATAACCTTCAGTAATTGCAGTTTGAGCACGTTTCAAAGAGCGAATCGCAAAGTCATCCATTTGCTCACGTGTATAGCCACGAGTATTTGCCATATCTTGAGCAAAAGAACCCATTAAACGTCCGGTTTCAGCATCTTCAAGCCCATCAAAAAACATATGGTCTTTAATTTCGCCATGACCCATACGGTATCCAGCACGTGCTTTTGGTAAAACATAAGGTGCATTTGTCATCGACTCCATCCCGCCAGCAACGACAACTTCAGCACTACCTGCTTTAATCATATCAGCGGCTTGCATCACGGCTTTCATGCCAGAACCACAAAGCTTGTTAATCGTTACTGCACCTGTAGAATCTGGTAAGCCAGCTTTACGCATCGCTTGACGTGCTGGACCTTGCTTTAGACCAGCAGGCAGTACACAGCCCATAATGACTTCTTCGACATCAGTAGGCTGCAAACCTGCTCGTGCGATTGCTTCTTTAATTGTTACTGCACCTAATTCTGGAGCAGTGAGACCAGATAGTGATCCTTGAAAACCACCCATAGCAGTACGAGCACCATTAACAATTACGATGTCAGTCATTGTTGTAATCTCCGATTGTTCTTTATCTCAAATTAAGAAAACATTAAAACTTAAGCAGTATATTGCAAAATGGGGGATGGCTTGGATTCTGTATTAGACTGTAGAGTTCTAACAATTTTGAAGTTCTTCTAAGCGTACATGTCCCATTTTGCTAAGAACTAATTTAAAATTTTTAAGCTGATCATAAGAACAATAAATAAAACTACCATTAGACTCGATTGGTAGTCCCGAGCTACCTTGAAAAACAATACTATTTTGTTTTTTACCAAAACGTTGTAATTTCATAGAGCCATAAGTATGGTTAAGATCTATAGAAGTTAATAATTCTTCATTTAAATCATGTTGTAGGTTGCGGTTGTTATCTACAAAGCTGATTAAGCGGTTATTCCAGTTTGTATGACAAACTAATTGATCGGAACTTGGGCAAATAACAATGTTCTTATGCCTGATAATTGCGTCGGACTTGGCTTTTTGTATGTGAATTGTGAGTACATGCGGCGTATTTTTTAATTCTGCAGATGCCATAAATTGATGGTATAAAGGAATGGCTATAACTGACATAATCACAAGAATTACGAGGGTTATAGAGAGCTCAACTATAGTAAAACCAGGAGATCTAAACATTAAGAAACCTTAATATATGTATAAATAGAGCAATTTTATGTTTTCTGACAATGATTTATATTATTTTTTATAATAAGGAAACACAAAATTAAATAAGGGTTATCAGTTGGCTAGAATACTGGTAAAATCACCGCAAGCGAAACAAAGAAGTTGTTCATATTTGCTAGTTGAGTAAAAAATTACCGAATTACAACGGAAATTGTAAGTAATTTTGTCAATAATTTACTTGATTAAAATTATCAAGCACTTGGAAAGTTTATCAAGTGTTTGTATGATTCAAATGTGAATAGCTTAAAAATAATACTGGGGTAAAAATATCTCAGGGGCCAATAAATTTAGGCTGAGCTTGAACAACAATTGTTATCTCTGGAGGATATCCATGAAATTGAGTCGTATTGCACTTGCTACTATGCTGGTTGCTGCTCCATTAGCTGCTGCTAATGCTGGCGTAACTGTTACTCCATTATTAGTTGGTTACACTTGGCAAGACAGCGAGCATAACAACGATAAATTAACAAGTCATGCTGAATTACAAGATGATTTATTCGTTGGTGCTGCACTAGGTGTTGAATTAACTCCTTGGTTAGGTTTTGAAGCTGAATATAACCAAGTTAAGGGTGATCTTGATGGTACTGGCGTAGCTGGTGCTGAATATAAACAAAAAACTGTTGCTGGTAACTTCTATGCAACTTCAGATTTGATCACTAAGAACTACGACAGCAAATTTAAGCCGTACGTATTATTAGGTGCTGGTCAAACTAAAACTGAATTTGATGGCATTTACGCAGACAAAAAAGATACTATCGGTAACGCTGGTATCGGTGCGTTCTATCGCTTAAACGATGCTTTATCTCTTCGTACAGAAGCTCGTGGTACTTATGACTTTGACGAAAAATACTGGCGTTATACAGCTCTTGCTGGTTTAAACGTAGTTCTTGGTGGTCACTTGAAGCCTGCTGCTCCTGTAGTAGAAGTTGCTCCAGTTGAACCAACTCCAGTTGCTCCACAACCACAAGAGTTAACTGAAGACCTTAACATGGAACTTCGTGTGTTCTTTGATACTAACAAGTCAAACATCAAAGACCAATACAAGCCAGAAATCGCTAAAGTTGCTGAGAAGTTAACTGAATACCCTAACGCTACTGCACGTATCGAAGGTCACACAGATAACACTGGTCCACGTAAGTTGAACGAACGTTTATCTTTAGCTCGTGCTAACTCTGTTAAATCAGCTCTTGTAAACGAATACAATGTTGACGCTTCTCGTTTGTCTACTCAAGGTTTCGCTTGGGATCAACCGATTGCTGACAACAAAACTAAAGAAGGTCGTGCTATGAACCGTCGTGTATTCGCGACAATTACTGGTAGCCGTACTGTAGTAGTTCAACCTGGTCAACAAGCTCAATAATTTGAGTTTCTGAACAGTAAAAAAGCGACTCGTTAGAGTCGCTTTTTTTATTGCAGCTTTTAAAGTATTTTTTCATTTGTATATCTCCTTGATGAGATTTATTCAGTTAATTATTTATAGATAAGTTTTTACCAAACACCTTTTCTTAACAGTTGTTTGGTGTCTTGTCGTTCTCTACGATGTTGTGCACGAGGTTTTTCTGTCTCATGCATGCCACCTTTTTGAAGTAAAGGTGACAGGGCTACGTGATTACGAACCTTAATTTTTGGCATTTCTTTAATTTTCATGTTTTAACCTTTAATACATAAAACTTGTTTAAGTGTATGGACGACTTCAATAAGATCTGACTGATTTGCCATAACCTCATCTATGTCTTTATAAGCACTTGGAATTTCATCGACAACGCCACTGTCTTTGCGACATTCAATACCTTGCGTTTGCTCAATTAAGTCTTGTTGGTTAAACAGAATCTTAGCTTTGCTTCGGCTCATTTTACGTCCAGCGCCGTGAGAACAAGAGCAAAAAGATTCAGGGTTAGCTTTTCCTCTAACAATATAAGAACGTGCTCCCATAGAACCTGGAATAATTCCTAACTCATCTAAACCTGCTCTAATCGCTCCTTTTCTGGTAACTAAAAGATTTTCACCAAAATGGGTTTCTCGACTTACATAATTATGATGACAATTAATTGCTTCTTTTGTCATTTGAAATGAAGGTAGAAGAGGTCGAATTGCTTCTAAGACTAATCGCATCATTTCTTTGCGATTTTCAAAAGCATATTCTTGAGCCCACTCTACAGCTTCTACATAATCATCAAAACTGTTTGAGCCTTCAGCAAAATAACTTAAGTCTTTATCCGGTACGTGACCAAAACGATGTTGTGCTTCTTTCTTGGCTAATTCAATAAAATAAGTGCCAATAACGTTACCCAGTCCTCGGCTACCTGAATGTAGCATTACCCATACGTCTTGATTTTCATCAATACATAGCTCGATAAAGTGGTTGCCACCACCTAAAGTACCAAGTTGCTTTTGCCATGTTGCATCAAATTGTCGAAGCATTCGAACAAGTCCAGGATGCTTCTTTATAATTGGTTGTAAACGCTTTTCGAGCGGAATAATACTTGATGCTTTAGCTTTGACCTGTTTATGCAAAGCAAAACCGACAGGTACTTTACGTTCGATTGCATCACGTAATCGACTTAAGTTATCAGGAAGTTGTGAAGCCTTTAGACTTAAACGAATTGCATTCATTCCACAGCCAATATCTACACCGACTGCTGCTGGAATAATGGCATGTTTAGTCGGGATGACACTTCCTACAGTCGCACCTTTTCCTACATGAACATCTGGCATAACAGCAATATGTGAGTATATAAATTGCAGCTGTGCCATTTTCTTGAGTTGTTCGATACTTTCACTATCTATATCTTGAGTGAAAATTTTAACAGGGACCCCATAGAGTGCCTCTTCGTTTAATATTTTTTGTATGCCCATAATTTTTCTCTTATTTTTCTGTCCGAATAGGCATAAAAAAACCTAGCGAATGCTAGGTCTTAAATTCGAGCATTCGGACAAGTGAATTAAATTTGTACACTTGTCCGTGAGCTGACATCGTGCCAAATCGTTACTGTGTTTTACCTTGTAGTGTTGGCATGATGTCCTCCTTTTTTAAAAAGTGCCGTTGAAAATCTGAACGGCATTTTACCTGTTTTTAACTAAAGATCAAGTTTTTGACGTTTAGATAGTTTTAATTGACTCTTTAAATTTACTATTAATCTTGTTCTGGCTTTACATCCATTTGGTCGTAAGGGATTAATTTAGTTTTATTTTTCCATTTATAACCGAGCCAAATTACTAAGAATAACGGTATGCTGATATAGGTGGAAAGTAAGCCCATCCAGTCAATTTTTCCGCCCAAAACAGCTTGATAGTTTTGTCCAAGAATAATGATAGAACAGAGAATAAAGGCAAACCAAGGTGCAAATGGGAAAAACTTAGCGCGGTAAGCTAAATCTTCTAATTTATAGCCTTGAGCAATATAGCCTTTACGGAAACGATAATGTGAAATTGCAATACCTAACCAGACAATAAAGCCACACATCCCTGACATATTGAGTAGCCAGTTAAAGACTTGTTTTTCACCAATAAAAGTCGTTAAGAAGCAGAATGCAGCAATAAATGTAGTCGCATATAAGGCATTCATTGGAACACCACGATTGTCGAGTTTAGCAAACCATTTCGGTGCACGACCTTGCTGAGCCATATCAAATAACATACGGGTAGAAGAATACATACCTGAGTTACCTGCTGACAAAATAGCAGTCAAAATAACTGCATTCATTAAGCTCGCAGCGAAAGCAAAGCCTACCTTTTCATAAAGCAAGGTAAAAGGAGAAAGTGCAACATTTTCTGTTGTCGCGGCTTGTAATAGGTTTGGATCATCATAGGCAATGAGTGTGCCGATAATGAAAATACACAACACATAGAATAATAAAATTCGCCAGAAAATCTGTTTAATTGCCAGTGGAATTGTTTTCTTTGGATCTTTTGATTCGCCCGCAGCAACACCCACCATTTCAGTTCCTTGAAATGAGAATCCTGCAATCATGGCAACCCCAATCATGGCCTGTAAACCACCTACAAAAGGTGCATCTTTGTAGGTCCAGTTACCGAATGTCGCCACTCCAGGCGTCAACATCACCTTAATAATCATGGCAATACCAATGATAATGAAGGCAACAATAGCGATAACTTTAACCATTGAGAACCAGAATTCGCTTTCACCAAATCCTTTTACACTCATCGCATTAATCATAAAAATAATGACGAGGAAGAGCGCACTCCAGTAAAATCCAGGAATATCTGGAAACCAGAACTTCATAATAAACTGTACTGCAACGAGCTCAAACGCAACCGTAATTGCCCAGTTGTACCAGTAGTTCCAACCTAAAGCGAAACCAAAGCCATCTTCCACATAGCGACTGCCATAGGTGAAGAATGCGCCAGATGTCGGTGTATGAGTCGCAAGTTCGCCCAAGCTGGTCATTAAGAAGTAAATCATAATACCAATGAGAGAGTAGGCGAGTAACGCCCCGCCTGGACCTGCATTTGCAATGGTCGACCCAGAAGCAAGGAAGAGACCTGTACCAATGGAACCACCAATGGCGATCATATTCAGATGACGAGCCCCAAGCTTTCGCTGGAGTTTTTCAGGAGCATGTGTTTCGCTCATGGAGATTCCTTACATAGTTTGTTATGCACAGGCATATAACACCTTAAAGCCTTGTAGATCAGTTTTAATCTCACACTGACCAAAGTGCTTCTCAATTAAGATCGGATAGTTTAAAAAACGGTTTGCTACAATCCATAGCTCACCTGATACCTTTAAATGTTTTTTAGCGTTCTGGCAGAGTCCTTCACTTGCATCGTAATTGGTATGAATACCTTGATGGAAGGGAGGGTTACTGACAATGGCATCAAGTTCTGTTGGGGCGTCTGCAATTCCTGTAACGGGCTGCAATCTCAACTGGTCTGAACCTATTCCATTTCGACTAAAAGTCATTTCCGTTGACCGTAAAGCGAAGGCATCAATATCTAGGGCATGGATAATATTACTTGAATTTACTTTTGCCAAATAGCAACTGATAATTCCCGCGCCACACCCGAAGTCGGCAATTCTACCTGATTTCACTTGATTTAGATAAGGGAGTAAAACAGCAGTTCCGACATCTAGATGATTTTGACTGAAAACGCCAGGTAGGGCACAAATGGTAAGCTCTTGTTCATTTGCTTGAACTGTATAGGTTTTTAACCAACTCTCAATAGGTTTGATCTTTTCAGTTTTCTCAATTTTTAAATGCCATAACTGACAATGTCGAGCGCTATCAAGTTTAAGTATTTTGCCAAAGCTTTGTAGTTGTTTGGCAGCTCTTTCAACACCACCTTTCTTTTCACCTACTAAAAAAACTGATTGACCAGTTTTTAGATGGCTCATCACCACATGTAATATATAGTTTAGAAGCTCTTTTGATTTTGGAACAAAAATTATAGCCTGATCAAATTCTTGTGATGGAAACTCAACCGAGAAATGTGCTGTCGTGCCTGTATTAATAAAACCTTGGTAATCTGAATAATTCCATGTCCAGACTGATGCATCAACCTCAGCAGGTAATTGACTTACCAAAGCATCATTGGGTGCATTAATTAACAAGAGTCTACCTTTTAAATAGTCTTGCTGTCTTAATACCACTTCACTTCTAGGATCCATGTACATCTCTCATGAAGAAGAATGCCCAGTGGAAACTGGGCAGTAATCAAAAAATAAAAATGGGTTATTTGTGTGTTTCAGGAAGTACAACATTTAAAATTAATGCCGCAATACCGCCTGTTGCTACGCCAGAACTAAAAATATTTTTAAATAATTCTGGTAAGTGTTCCAAAATTTGAGGAACTTGAGCAACCCCTAAACCTAGTGCAAGTGAAATCGCGATAATTAAAAGGGCACGACGGTCTAAGTGAATAGATGAAAGAATGTTAATGCCTGAGGCAGCAACCGCACCAAACATCACCATAACTGCTCCGCCTAATACTGCTTGTGGTACAGCTTGTATTACACCAGCTACAGCAGGGAATAGACCTAATATAATGAGTAAAGCAGCAATCCAGATCCCCACGTAACGACTTGCCACACCAGTGAGTTGAATTACGCCATTATTTTGAGCAAAAACAGAACTAGGGAAAGTGTTAAATAATCCTGCAAGTAAAGAGTTTGCACCATTTACTAACACACCACCTTTGATGCGTTGCATCCACTGTGGGCCATCTACAGGTTGGTTTGAAAGTTTACTTGTTGCTGTGACATCACCAATTGCTTCTAAAGAAGTCACTAGATAAATGAATGCCATTGGAATAAATAAGCCCCATGAGAAACTTAAGCCAAAGTGCATTGGTGTCGGAATTTGAATAACAGGCGCGTCTTTTAGACCAGAAAAATCTAGGTAGCCCATGAAACCAGCAAGAATGTAGCCAATGACTAAAGCAATTAATATAGCCGAGCTTTTAATCCAAACGATACGAATACGGTTTAAGACAATAATAATGGCAAGTACGGTACATGACATAATAAGGTTGTCTGCACTTGCAAAAGTATGATCATGCATGGCTTGATAACCACCACCCATGCTAATAAGACCTTCCTTAATAAGTGTTAAACCAATCAGAAGTACAACAATACCAGTCACAAGGGGAGTAATAAGTCTTTTTACCCATGGCAGGATTTGTGAAACACCCATTTCAATAAATGAACCAGCGATCACCACACCAAAAATAGCAGCCATAACCTGATTTACTGGCGTACCTGCGGCAACCATTGCACTACCAATACCAATAATTGGACCAATAAAGTTAAAACTAGTACCTTGAACAATCAGTAGACCAGCACCAAAAGGACCAACTTTTTTACATTGTAAGAAAGTTGCAATTCCTGAAATGACCAAAGACATCGATAAAATCATGTTAGTTTCGGTACGTGAAACGCCTAAAGCTAAACAAATGAGAAGTCCAGGTGTAACAATCGGAACAATAATTGCAAGCAAATGTTGAAAAGCTGCTAGAAAAGCCACGAAGGGTTTTGGTCGGTCATCTAGTCCATAAACGAGGTCAAGATGGTCGTGTGATGGTTGATTGGACATGGGGGTAAGTACGCCGCAATTTCGCAAATTGGCGCTATTCTAATCGAGATACCTATCTTTACAAAACGAAATACAGGCTATTGGGAAATTTTTTTTGTCAATGTCAATAAACTGTCACTACTCAAGAGTAGTGTTTTTCTGTATAATTTGCCCTCAAATTTCAGGCGTTTCTAATTTTCATGTCAGATATCAAAAATCTCCGTAATATCGCAATTATTGCGCACGTCGACCACGGGAAAACCACACTTGTCGATAAACTACTTCAGCAATCAGGTGCTCTCGGTGACCGAGCAGGCGAGATTGAGCGTGTCATGGACTCGAATGCGCTTGAAAGTGAACGTGGTATTACCATTTTAGCGAAAAACACTTCTATTACTTGGTTGGATAAACGTACTGATACAACTTACCGTATCAACATCGTGGACACCCCGGGACACGCCGACTTCGGTGGTGAAGTAGAACGTGTTATGTCGATGGTTGACTGCGTATTACTTCTTGTTGACTCTCAAGAAGGCCCAATGCCACAAACTCGTTTTGTGACACAAAAAGCCTTTGCTCGTGGTTTAAAGCCAATCGTTATTATCAACAAAGTTGATAAACCAAGTGCACGTCCAGACTGGGTAATCGATCAAGTATTTGATTTGTTTGATAACCTTGGTGCAACTGATGAGCAACTTGATTTCCCAATCGTTTATGCATCAGGTTTACGTGGTGTAGCGGGTCCTGCTCCTGAAGAGCTTGCAGAAGACATGACTCCGTTGTTCGAAACGATTGTAGACATCGTTGAGCCACCAGCAGTTGACGTTGATGGTCCATTCCAAATGCAGATTTCATCACTTGACTATAACAGCTTCGTAGGCGTTATCGGTGTTGGTCGTATTCAACGTGGTTCAGTAAAATTAAACACTCCTGTTACTGTAATTGACAAAGATGGCAATACACGTAACGGTCGTATTTTAAAAATCATGGGTTACCATGGTTTAGAGCGTATTGATGTTGACTCAGCATCTGCTGGTGACATCGTATGTATTACTGGTATTGATGCACTTAACATTTCTGACACGATTTGTGATCCGAAAAATGTTGAAGCATTACCAGCTTTATCTGTAGATGAACCTACAGTATCTATGACTTTCCAAGTAAACAACTCTCCGTTTGCTGGTAAAGAAGGTAAATTCGTAACTTCACGTAATATCCGTGAACGTCTTGATCGCGAATTAATCCATAACGTAGCTTTACGTGTTGAAGACACTGACAGTCCAGACCGTTTCAAAGTATCTGGCCGTGGTGAACTTCACCTTTCAGTTTTAATTGAAAACATGCGTCGTGAAGGTTTTGAAATGGGCGTATCACGTCCACAAGTAATCATCAAAGAAATTGATGGTGAAAGACAAGAACCTTACGAAAACGTAACGTTTGATGTTGAAGAACAGCATCAAGGTGCTGTAATGGAACAAATGGGTCACCGTAAAGGCGAGATGACCAATATGGA
Source organism: Acinetobacter sp. 70_2 (assembly GCF_056736115.1). NCBI lineage: Bacteria > Pseudomonadati > Pseudomonadota > Gammaproteobacteria > Moraxellales > Moraxellaceae > Acinetobacter > Acinetobacter sp. 70_2. The sequence goes on along the minus strand of NZ_JBWZIP010000014.1, from coordinate 156,521 downwards.
AGTTGACGGTAAAGGCCGTATCCGTATTGAAGCGACTGTTCCTTCACGTGGTCTTATCGGTTTCCGTTCTGAATTCTTGACCATGACTTCTGGTACAGGGATCATGACTTCAAGCTTCTCGCATTATGGCCCTGTTAAACAAGGTACTGTTGCGAAACGTCAAAACGGTGTGTTGATTTCTATGGTTCAAGGTACTTGCTTGGGCTATGCATTGTTCAGCTTACAAGACCGTGGTCGTTTGTTTGCTAAACCACAGTTAGAAGTTTACGAAGGTATGATCGTGGGTATTAACTCTCGTTCAGATGATATGGTTGTAAACCCAACTAAAGCGAAACAATTAACTAACGTTCGTGCATCTGGTACAGATGATGCTTTAACTTTAGTGCCTGCAATTGAATATACGCTTGAACAAGCGCTTGAATTCATTGAAGATGACGAGTTAGTAGAAGTTACTCCAAAATCAATCCGTATCCGTAAGCGTTACCTGACTGAAAACGAACGTAAACGTAACCGTGATAAATAATTTTTCTTAAATGAAAAAGAAAAACCGCTAAATTAATTTTAGCGGTTTTTTATTGAAATCAAACAAAGCTGAAAATAAACTTAAATTCATATTTTTCTTGTAAACAAATATGTTATCAAAGTGTGAAATAGCTTTCTTTTTTTGAAAAAAATATTAAATTATCAATATCATGGCGAGTACTATCTAAATGGATAAGAGGCCATTGAAAAAGAAAAATATGATGTGTTCCTCCCCCCAACATCTGGAGATGTTTAGATGAGTATTATTCAAGAATTTAAAGAATTTGCCATTAAAGGCAATATGATGGATTTAGCCATTGGTGTAATTATTGGTGGTGCTTTTGGCAAAATCGTAGACTCTTTAGTAAAAGATATCATCATGCCGCTTATCACTGTAATTACTGGTGGTGGTGTTGATTTCTCTCAAAAATTTATCGTATTAGGTGCAAACCCTAATAATTTACAATCTTTGGATGCCTTACAAAAAGCAGGCATCAACGTATTAACTTATGGTAACTTCCTAACCATTTTAATTAACTTCCTTATTTTGGCTTGGGTTGTGTTCTTAATGGTGAAATTATTAAATAGACTTCGCCGTGATAAGAATGAGCCAGAAGCTCCAGCTGCAACTCCTGAAGATGTGCAATTACTGCGTGAAATTCGTGATGAGTTGAAAAAGAAAGCTTAAGTAGATTTCAAATAAAAAACGGTACCTAGAGTACCGTTTTTTGTAGTTATTTTATCGAACTTCTCCAATTAAGAATCTTTCAGTAATTTCATAGCAATTAGAAATAATATCTTGAGTAGTTTGATTATCTGTACAATTCTGTAAGTAATATTCAATTAGAATAGAATTAGAAGGCTCATCGTTATGATATTTAGAAACATTTATGCCAAGTTTTGAAAAATCTTTTTGAGCCTGAAACTCTAAAATCCTGTGTACTCGATCAGACTGTTGTTCAGTTACTGTAGGGATATAAATTTTAAGGGTTTTATCATTTTGTTTAATAATTAAATTTTCTTTAATTTCTTTAATATTATTAAAGAGAGTAAAATTTTTGTTAAATAAATCTTCGACATAATAGTCAAAATCAATGAAATCTAATAAATAAAAATATTGATCGTATGGGTAACTATTACCTTGGAAGTAAGTATTAAAATTATAATTACCTTCAAACTCTCCAGTACCTTCCTCTTGTACAATAAAACTGTATTCAGGATATTTCTGGCTAAAATTAAGCATATCTTTTTCCAGACTATACCATTTTACTTCATTTTCAGAGTTACCATCTAAATTAAAGGCATATTCAGCTTCATGATGTGAATTTGATTGTGCATCATCATATAACGCTTGAATTATCTTACGTGTTTCATCACGATTAGCTGGGCGTTTTTCTTCATGCACCCAAACTCGTAAAGATACATATGTGTACATCCCCATTTCAAATTCCTTAGATAAGTAAAATATTTATTAAAGTTAAAAATAAATTCATTAAACTAAAACTACTTATAATTCATTTTATTAGCTTGTAAAATACAATTTATTTTATGCTTAAAGAATACCAAAATGAGAGTATTCTTAATAGTCTTTTTGCATTTAAGTTATCTTAGAAGACTAATTTTTAAAGGATATTAATATTAAACTTATATTAGTAAAGGTAAGTTATTATGAATCAGCTATTTGTATATGGCACTTTATGTCCGAATCAAGCTAATGCTCATATTTTAGAACAAATCGATGGTCACTGGACAAAAGCCAGTGTACGAGGCGTAATTCATATTTTAGATTGGGGACCTGATAAAGGTTTAAAAGCACTTGAGTTAGATTCGCAAGCCGATTGGATAGAAGGTTATGTGTTTAGCACAGAAAAACTTGCTGAAAACTGGCAGATGCTAGATGATTTTGAAGGTTTTCAATACCAGCGTGTAATCGCTAATGTAAAACTAGAGTCGGGTGAATATATTAAAGCCTGGACATATCAAATGAATGCACAGGCTAAAACTTCTGAAAAACCATAATTAAATTAATGGAATCAGCGTAAGCTGCCCATTCGGAATTTAACTTCTAAAAGATGATAGCCAAACTGGCTTTTAATAGGGCCTTGCAACACGCGTTCAGCAGCTGTAAAAACGACTTTGTCGATAACAGGTACCAACTGTCCTTTTTTGACTTCGCCAAGTTCACCGCCACGTTTAGCTGAATTACAGGTGGAATATTGCTTGGCAAGTTTGGCAAAGTCTGCACCACTTTGTAGCTTCTTTTTTAGCTGTTCAGCTAAGTCTTTATCTTTGACTAAAATATGTCGGACAATTGCTGTTTGCATGTTGTCTTCCTCCAAAAAATTAAGGCTTTCTCAGCTTTTTAAGTGGTTGGCATTGTGGGCAAAATACACTGGCACGCTGCCCAAGTTTTAAATTTTCTAATGGGGTTTCACAGTTAACACACATTTCTCCAGCACGGCCATAAGCAAGAAGTGTTTGCTGAAAATAACCATTTTCACCCATAGCATTACTGTAGTCACGTAACGTTGAGCCACCTAAATCAATTGCCGACTTTAAAATTCGTTTAATCTCGACAACCAGTTTCTCAATTTGTTGCATAGTCAAATCACCAGCAGGTTGTGCTGGGTGAATGCCAACATTAAATAAGCTTTCAGTTGCATAAATATTGCCTACACCAACCACTACATGATTATCCATAAGTGCAATTTTTATGCCGACAGATTTGTTCTTGAGCTTAGAAGCTAAATATTCTGCATGAAAGTCAGTACTTAGAGGTTCAGGTCCCAAAGTATCTATGAGTTTGCCTTGAGTCTCAGGATTAAGCCAAAGGATGCAACCGAAACGACGTGGGTCATGGTAACGTAACTGCTGATCTTCAAATTGAATAATCAGGTGGTCATGTTTTCTTAGTTCGTCATTTGGCTCGGTCAGACGAAAGCTTCCTGACATGCCTAAATGCCAAAGCATTTGATCTTGTTCAAACTCTGCCAGAATATATTTTGAACGTCGATTTAACCGAATGAGACGTTGCCCAACAAGTCTTTGAATATCATCTGGTATAGGCCAGCGTAAGCTAGAGTTGCGGACTTCTACACTTTGAACTTTTTGATTCAATAAGGGAAATAAACTGGTTTTGGTAGTTTCTACTTCGGGTAACTCAGGCATGCCAACTCGCAGAATTAACAGATATACTGGATTAATCAAGTATAACGTGTGGTATGTAATATTTCAGAGAATACTATGTCAGATATTTTACCATTAAGCTGGTTTCAACGAGAAACTTCACAAGTAGCTTATGATTTGATCGGATGTGTATTATGTAAGCGGCAGCCTGATGGTCAAGTCATCCGTTGCACAATTAGTGAAACAGAAGCTTATTTGGGCGTTCGAGATAAAGCTTGCCATAGTTACAATGATAAACGAACAGCTCGAACTGAGGTAATGTATAGCCATGGTGGTACGATTTACGTCTACCTAATTTATGGCATGTATGAAATGCTTAATATTATTACTCAAACAGAAGGTGTGCCTGAAGGAGTAATGATTCGGTCTGTATTTTTAAGTAATGCTTCAATCAAAAAAGAATATAAGCTTTTAGCTGGGCCGGGCAAACTGACACGTTATTTGGGTATTGACCGTAGTTTAAAAGGTCAGACTTTAGGTGAAGAATCTGGACTATGGATTGAAGCAGCCACTACACAACCAGAAGTTGTTTTAACACCACGTATTGGAATTGACTATGCTGAAGAGGCAAAGGACTGGCCTGAACGGTATTGCTGGAAAGATCATCCTTCATTAAGTCGATAATCCAAATTTAGAAATCAATTTTTAAATCGTAAAACGAGTGTTCCAGATTTACAACTATGTGGGTCGAATTCAATATCCAGACAAGACACCACTTTTTGTTATGATAACTACAATATAAATAAAGGAAATAAGCATGTCCTTATTACGCTTAGACCGACTTCATTACTGTATTTTAGTGAGTATGGGCTGTATTTCTAGTCCAATTGTATGGGCAGAAGATTTAAATTCAGACGTTGCCAAATTGCCTACTTTACATGTGGAAGCAACGCGTACCGATACCACTTACTTACAAACACCTGCTTCAGTTTTTCGAATAGATGCACCTCAAGTTGATAGCTCTTCACAAGTGAATTTAACTGAAGTTGTGAAAGGTATACCGAGCTTACAGATTCGTAATCGTGAAAATTATGCGCAAGATTTGCAGCTATCTATGCGTGGTTTTGGTGCACGTTCTACTTTTGGTGTCCGTGGTATTCGTCTATATGTGGATGGTATTCCCGCAACAATGCCAGATGGGCAAGGCCAAACCTCTAATATTGATTTAAGTAGTCTAGACCATGTTGAAGTTCTAACGGGACCTTTTTCCTCACTGTATGGAAACTCATCGGGTGGGACAATTTTAACTTCTACTAAAGAAGGACAAGGGAAAGACTCAATTGAGCTGAGCTATTCGGGTGGTAGTCACGATAAAAGCCGAGCGGGATTAGTGCTACAAGGTGGAGCAAAGGGTGCGAATGAACCAAGTTATGTTATTAGTTCATCATACTTCGACACTGATGGTTACCGAGAACATAGTGGTGCAGATAAAATCTTAAATAACGCCAAGCTCAGTTGGAATCTTGATGATGGTAGTAAAATCAACTGGGTGACTAACTATGTCAAAATTAATGCAGACGACCCGCAGGGTTTAACGCGTGATCAGTGGAATGCTAATCCAAAGCAACAAGTGCCTTTTTTAAAGCAATTTAATGTCCGTAAAGACATTGAGCAAACCCAGACAGGGGTGACATGGTCTAAGCCAATTAATGATAAAAATGAACTCTATGCCATGGCATATTTAGGTAATCGACAAGTCACTCAGTATCAATCTATACCTAAATCGACACAAGATGCCAGTATTAATCATGCTGGTGGCGTGATTGATTTCGAACGTAATTATTATGGGGCTGATTTCCGTTGGACGGGTAAAGAGTTACTTCCAAATACCACTGTAAGCTTCGGTGTTGCACTTGATGCGATGGATGAAGATCGTAAAGGGTATGAAAATTTTAACTTGGTAAACGGCCAACCTTCTTACGGTGTTAAAGGTAAATTACGTCGTGATGAAGATAATACTTTGTGGAATATCGATCCATATTTGCAAGCTTCATGGCAGTTCTTACCCACATGGCGTTTAGACAGTGGTGTACGCTATAGTAATGTGCATTACAAATCTAAAGATAACTATTTAAGTAATGGCGACGATAGTGGTAAGACCGATTACGATAAAGTTTTACCTTCTGCTGCTTTAAGCTGGCAAATTCTACCTGAGCTCATGGCATATGTAAGTTATGCCAAAGGTTTTGAAACACCAACCTTTACTGAAATGGCATATCAAACTGATACGACAAAGCCAGGTTTTAATTTTGACTTAAAACCATCGACCAGTGATACCTATGAAGCTGGTTTAAAATCACAAAACAAATTAGGTGATTTTACTTTGGCAGTTTTTCAAACTAAAACCAAAAATGACATTGTTTCAGCAGGAAGCTCAAACGGACGTTCAACCTTCCGTAACGCAGATAAAACTTTGCGTGAAGGGGTAGAGCTTGCATGGAACAAAAAGTTGTGGAGAGATTTAACAGCAACTGCAAGCTATGCCTATTTAGATGCAACTTTTGATGCTGATATTCCAGCTTTAGGAAATATTGCTCAAATTCCATCAGGAAATGCGATTCCAGGTATTGCTAAAAACCAAGCTTATGCCTCTTTGGCATGGCAGCCATCGCACGGTTTATATGGTGGTGTAGAAGTACAGTATATGGACAAAGTATACGTGAATGATACCAACAGTGACGCAGCGCCGAGCTACAGTGTAACTTCAGCAAATATTGGTTATGCATGGGATCTTGGCGACTGGAAAGTCAAAAGCTTTGCTCGTGTAGATAACTTGTTTGATAAAAATTATCCAGGTTCAGTGATTGTGAATGACGGTAATGACCGTTACTTTGAACCCGCTGATGGGCGTAACTGGAGCGCAGGTTTACGTGTAATTAAACAATTCTAGGAATTTAAAATGGCAAGATTATTTGAAACGGTTAATTTTGATTCGCTACAACTGGTCAATAGAATTGTAATTGCCCCAATGTGCCAGTATTCGGCAACGGATGAAGGCGAAATTACTTATTGGCATGAGCAGCAATGGGCAAATTATGCTTTGTCTGGGGCTGGTCTATGTATTGTGGAAGCTACTGCTGTACAAGCGGAAGGTCGAATTAGTTATGCAGATCTTGGACTTTGGAATGATCAGCAACGTGACCAGATCAAAACTTTATTAGGGAAAGTTAAAACACTTTCTCCTATGCCATTTGGAATTCAGTTAGCGCATGCTGGACGTAAAGCATCGACTGAAAAGCCGTGGTTGGGTAAAGGCCAAATTGCAAAAAATCAGCCACATGGCTGGCAAACAGTTGCTCCAAGTACAAGTACTTTTTCAGTTCACGATGCTGCGCCACATGCATTAACAATCGATGAAATTAAACAAGTTCAACAAGACTTTGCTGCTGCGGCAAAACGTGCAGTTGAAGCTGGCTTTGAGCTAATCGAAGTACATGCAGCACATGGCTACTTGTTGCATCAATTTTTATCGCCAATTGCGAATCAACGAACAGATCAATATGGCGGTTCTTTAGAAAACCGTATGCGTATGACACTTGAAGTACTTCAAGCAATTAAGCTCGCGGTTCCTGAAGGCTATCCAGTAGGAGTACGTCTATCTGCAACTGACTGGATGGATGGTAACGAACAGTGGGATATTGAATCTACGGTTGGTTTATCAAAAGCTTTAGAGCAATTGGGAGCCGCTTATATTCATGTGTCTAGCGGTGGTTTACATGAACATCAAAATATTACCATTGGAGCGGGCTACCAAGTTCCGTTTGCCGAACAGGTTAAGAAGCATGTGTCTATTCCTGTGATTGCGGTAGGGCTGATTACCGAACCAGAACATGCTGAACAAATTTTAGAAAATCAGCAAGCTGATGCAATAGGCCTTGCTCGTGCTATGTTATATGACCCGCGTTGGCCGTGGCATGCAGCCGCTACACTGGGAGCAAAAGTTAAAATTGCACCTCAATATTTGCGTTGTCAGCCACATGGCTTAAAACAGCTTTTTGATTCTTTTTAGTTTATCAGCGGGCAAATTAAGATTTGTCCGTTTTTATTTTGAGATGAGTGAGGGAACATTCTGTGGTTTTTCAGGTAATTTTACCAATTTTGATTTTATTGTTGATGGGGTATTGTAGTGTCCTCATTAAATTGGTAACACCTGAGCAGATTAGGGCCCTGAGCGCATTTGTTATTAAAATTGCTCTTCCTGTATTTTTAATTCAGTCTTTAGCCAATAAAAACTTACAAGAGATTTGGCACCCATCTTATTTTATTGCTTATGGTGGCGGCTCTTTAATCTTGTTTTTTCTTGCTTTTATTATTTATCGAAAGCTTTTTAAAAACAGCCTAACCCATAGCGCCGTCATATCGATGGGTGCTTCTATGTCAAATACAGGATTTATGGGTACCGCTATTTTGACCATGCTCATGGGTAGTCATGCTGCAATCTATATATCTTTAACTTTAATTATTGAAAATTTATTAATCGTCGCTTTAATGCTCATTTTGGCTGAAGCGGGATTACATCAACAGCAACAGCTTTTTCCTTTGCTGAAAAAGACATTTATTAATTTACTTAAAAACCCTGTAATTATTGCAATTCTGGTTGGCATGAGCTGTATTTTACTCGGCATTCATCTTCCTTCAAAACTTGGGCAAGCTTTAGAACTGTTAGGAAAGACAGCCTCACCTTTAGCATTATTTGCTATTGGTGGCAGTTTGGTTGGTATAGGAATTACCGCCGTGAATTTACAAAGTATATTGTTAGCTGGGTTTAATGTCATTCTTATGCCAGCTGTGATTTTTGGATTGTTTCTTTTATTGCCAAATGTAAGCCGTGAAATGCTTTATGCAGGAACATTAATTGCGGCACTGCCGATGCCAATTGCTTTTGGTATTTTTGGGCAATCATACGGTTTAAATGAAAGGGCATTAACGCCTTTGATCATAAGCACCATTATTGGGTTTATTGGGGTAAGTGGTCTTATTGCTTTGTGGTGGTAAAAGAAAAGCCCCATGCGGGGCTATTGTTTCTTTACTATTTTTTAGGTGCTGGCTGCGTAGGGGTAGCTGCAGCTTGCTTATTCTTATCAGCAATAATCTTTTCGACCGAAGCTAAAGACTCTCTAGCGTTTGGAACATTTTGGTTAGCAAGTTCAGTAAAAATCTGTTTTGCTTGAGGCAAGTTCTGAGGAATGATATTTCCATTCGCCATCATGGTCGCTAAAGCCATAGATGCTGGTGCATAACCTTTTTGGGCGATCGCTTGTAATGCTTCAATGCCTTGGCGTTTCATTAGCGGGTTTTTATTTTCAACCCCTTGGCTAATATCATAAAGTGCTTTGACCTGAATAGCAGGGTAGTTTCCTTTTCTAATCAAAGGCGCTAGCTTTTGTAAAGCAATTTGATGAGATTGAGGCTTTTTCTGAGCAAATAAAATGGTCGCAATTTTTACCGTTGCATCATCAGAGCCTTGAGCTGATGCTTTCTGTACATATTGGCTAAATTTATTACTGTCTTTTGCAACGCCTAATTCACCAGTTTCATAAATTTGCGCAAGTCTATAACTGGCCTGAGCATAGCCCTTATTTGAAGCATCTTCATAATATTTAAGAGCTTTGGCGTTATCTTTAGGGGTGCCTTGGCCCATTTGCGTCATATAGCCTAAGTTATAGATGGCTTGAGCATTTCCTGTCTGTGCAAGGCGCTGGATTTCTTGAAAGGCAGCGGGATAATTTTTTGCCGCATACAGTTGTTCTGCCTGTTTAAAGACATCATTTTTTGCCGCAGATGCTGTACTGTCTGCCGCAAAAATGGACGAACTTGAAATGGCGATTAGGCTGGCGATGAGTAATTTTTTCATTTCTTTTTAACCTTTTACTTCGTAGCTACATCATTCCGTCGATGTATTGAATCAACTCAACCTCTCATCATAAATAGTGGTGGATGAAAGTAAACAGCCGATTTGTATATAAAACGATGTCTATAAAGCAAACTGTGGAGAAAAATGATATGCCACTCTAGCTAAGAGAGTGGCATATAGACTTATTTTACTGACTTAAGTAATGCTTCAATTTGTTTTGCATCACTTGGTACACCTGAGATTCTTTGTCCATCTTGCAAGAACAATGTTGGTGTTCCATCGATATTTAATTTTTGACCTAAAGCAATATTCTTTTGAATTGGGCTTGAGCAACTTTTGCTATTAGTCGGCAATTTGCGATTAAGTATATAATTGGTCCAAGCTTCAGATGGGTTCTTTGAACACCAGATTTGGTTTGAAACTTTTTCAGCATTTGGGTGCAAACTGGTCAGTGGGTATAAGAATACATATACCGTTACATTATCCACCCCAACCATATTTTGTTCTAGACGTTGGCAGTAAGGACAATCAGGATCACTGAAAATATAAAGAGTACGTTCCCCTTTACCTTTTACATATTTAATTGCCTGATTTAGCGGAAGACTTTTAACATCAATTTTACCCAATTCAGCAATTCGTTCTTCTGTCATATTTTTTTGTTGTTTGATATCAACTAAATTGCCTACAAAGAAGTATTTAGCATCTTGATTGGTATAAACAATACGACCGCTTGTATATACTTCATAAATACCTTGCACAGGTGATTGATAAACACCCTTTACAGGTAAATCTGGATAATTTGTCTTCAGATTTTGTTCAAGTGTTTTCACATCAGCATGAGCAGAACCGAAAAAAGCCAAACTTAACATGAGTGTGGCAAGTTTAGTTTTCATATTTTTTCTCTTAGATTTCAACCTAGATTATGATGGCACAGAAAAATTAAAAAATTGATGCCCTAATTAAATGAATTTATTAGAATTTTGTATCTATAAAAAAGCCCGTAGGAGTATCCACGGGCTTTTTATTTGCTAAATATAATTATTGTGGTCTAGCAACATCACCACTTAAAGCTTCTGGCAAATCGAGAACTTGAAGACCGAGTTCTGCTAAAGTGGCTGGTTTCGCAACAACCAATGCAATATATCCGTCAGTAGTTTGTATGCTATTTACCACTTCAATATCGTTGTTTAATTGAGTTGCTGGAGCAGGTGCTTCACCTGTGCCTTGAACCAAATGTAACCAGTGTTTTGGTTTTGCTTTAAACCAAAGACGCGCCACAATTTCCTGACCTAAATAACAGCCTTTATCGTAATTGACGCCTTCACGTTGATGTAAACGTAATTCTTGTGGTTGGAACACATGTTCAGTTGCTTGAGCAATCCATGCTTGCCCCGTCATGATGGCTTGTTTTTGCCATTCGGAAACATCAGTTTCTGTAGAGCTGAACTCAGTGTGACCATTTACAACTTTTGGAAACACAGCGCCTTGTTCACTTAAAGTCATTTTTGAAAATGCGCCATATTTTTTAATATGCTTAGCGAACTCTTCAGCTTGATCTTGAGTAACAACAATCTCAAAACTTTCAGCGTTAATCTTTTTTAGCCACAGACCAAAGTGAATACGGCCTTTAAGATCACAAATGGCTGTATAGCGTGTTTCATTTTCAGCTAAACGCTCAGTATCGACAGTCACTTGGCCTTGTAAAAACTTCTGTGCATCTACACCGTTTAATGCATATGAGGAGAAAGCGAGCAGACTCATAATTAATCTCAAATTCAATATGTTTCTTTATGATTGCTGACTATTTTGCTCCATTTTTATCAAAAAATCAGCCTTAGTTTTCGTAATTTAGTTTTGTCAGAAACTGATTGTATAAATGGAAAAACACCAAAAATATACGTTAAAAGAAATTCTACGGTTTAAGCTATTAAGCACAATTTTTATAACCTAAATGGACTTAAAACAAGGAGAATATAATGGCAACAGGTACAGTAAAATTACATCGTGTATTTAAAGCACCCGCTGAACGGGTTTATCGTGCTTTTCTCGATCCAGATGCTTTAGTGAAGTGGATGGCGCCCCACGGTTTTACTGCAAAGGTTCATAGTTTTGATTCAAATGTAGGTGGCTCATACAAAATGAGTTTTACCAACTTTTCGACAGGATCAACACATTCATTTGGGGGAACTTATGTCGAACTCATTCCAAATGAATTAATTCGTTATAACGACCAATTTGATGATTCAAATTTACCTGGCACTATGCAGGTGACTATTACATTAAAAAGTGTATTAGTAGGTACAGAGGTACATATTACTCAAGAAGGAATACCGGAAGTTATTCCTGTAGAGGCGTGTTATTTAGGATGGCAGGAGTCTTTGTCGTTATTAACATTGTTAGTAGAAGCCGAGATCCCAGATCAGTAATCGCCTTTTAAAATTTGAGCACCCTAAAGAAAAAAAGTGAGTAGAGAACTACTCACTTTTTTTCTTTTTAATTATGACCAAAAGAGAACAAAATATTAAATGTGTTGATGAGGCCTAAATAATGAGGCTGTATAGTGAGAAAAAGAGATGGAAATACACATTAAAAGAATTTATGAACATGTAAGTGCCAATGATGGAAAACGAATATTAGTTGATCGGCTATGGAGTCGAGGGATAAGTAAAGAAAATGCCCATTTAGATTTATGGTTAAAAGAAATAGCCCCCTCAACTGAACTGCGTAAGTGGTTTCATGCAGAGTCCTTAGAGCAGTGGAGTGAGTTCAAACAGCGCTATTTAAAAGAACTAGAAACAAACCCAGCAGTTAAAGAGTTACAAGACATTGTGTCCAAGCATAGAGTCACGCTTTTATATTCGGCAAAAGATGTGGAGCATAACCATGCGATTATTTTAAGAGACTATTTATTAGAGAAAGAGAAGAAATGAATATATAAATTTTTTTTTGGTAAAAGTCTTTTATTTAAAACTTTAAAAAATGAGTCATATCTCGCATAATATACTTTTTGAGATTTTTTTATGTCTTTACCAAATTGCCCAAAATGCCAATCAGAATATACCTATCAAGACGGCGACTTATTAATTTGTCCTGAATGCTCACATGAGTGGAAGGAAGGGGAAGCTTCAATTGCTGATGAGCAAGAAGTGATTAAAGATGCAAATGGTAATGTCTTGGCAGATGGCGATAGTGTCACTGTGATTAAAGACTTAAAAATTAAAGGTTCATCTTCGGTTGTTAAAGTGGGAACAAAAGTAAAAACAATTCGTTTAGTTCCAGATGCAAGTGATGGCCATAATATTGATTGCAAAATTGATGGTATTGGTCAGATGAAATTAAAATCTGAATTTGTAAAAAAAGCTTAATTTGTTAATTTTAATTACATTTCGGTAGAGGTACCCATCAGGCCTCTACCTTTTTTAACTTTCAACATCCTTATAATTTTATTACGATAATGTATAAAAAGTAGACTACCCAAAGTTACACAGCTCATTTATATTGTCATCAATAACAAATAACTTTCGTCCAGAATAATAACGAAAGTCATACCCACACCAACAAAAAAACGAGGTTCTTATGGCAGGATGGTACGAGATTTCACAAGCGAGTGATGGACAATATCGCTTTGTACTCAAGGCTGGTAATGGCGAAATTATTTTAAATAGTGAGCTATATAAAGCGAAAGCATCAGCAGTCAATGGTATTGAGTCAGTTCAAAAAAATAGTGGTGACGATGGGCGATATGATCGTTTAACTGCAAAAAATGGAAAACCTTACTTCAATTTAAAAGCTGCAAATCATCAAATTATTGGTACGAGTCAGTTCTATGCCAGTGAAGCTTCACGTGATAAAGGAATTGAATCGGTGAAAACCAATGGATCTTCGGCAACCATTAAAGACTTAACGGTTGAGGCGTAAAAATTAAATGTAAAAAAAGCAGCTTCTAAAAGCTGCTTTTTTATTTATGTATTTATTAACGCACTAATTTAGCTAAAAGTTCTTCTTTAGTTAAATTGCTCGCTTCAGCATCGCGACGACCTTTATATTCAAACGTACCAGCATCAAGGCCTTTTTCACCAATCACGATACGGTGTGGAATACCCATTAACTCAAGGTCAGAGAATTTAACGCCCGGACGTTCGTTACGATCATCAAGTAATACATCAAAACCTTGAGCTTGAAGTTCTGCATAAAGTGCTTCGGCTGCTTCAAGAGTACGAGGTGATTTGTGTGCATTCATTGGAACAATTGCGATTTCAAAAGGTGCAATCGCTTGTGGCCAAATAATACCTTTGTCATCGTAGTTTTGTTCAATTGCAGCTGCAACTACGCGTGTTACACCAATACCATAACAACCCATTGTTACTGTAAATGGCTTACCATCTTCACCTAAAACTTTACAACCTAAAGCTTCAGAGTACTTAGTACCAAGCTGGAAAATATGACCAACTTCAATACCGCGTTTAATTTGTAGTGAACCTTTACCATCTGGAGATGGGTCGCCTTCAACCACATTACGCAAATCAAAGACTTCAGTAATTTGGGCATCACGTTCCCAGTTTACGCCGACAGCGTGTTTGTCAGCTTCATTTGCACCAGCAACGAAATCAGAAAGAACAGATGCAGCGCGATCAACAATAACAGTTAAGCCTTTTTCAACTAAACCTTGTGGACCTGTAAAGCCAGCCGTTAAACCAAATGCTTGAAGTTGCTCTTCAGTTGCAAATGTAAGAGGAGCGGCAACTAAAGGATGTTTCTCAGCTTTAATTTCATTGAGTTCGTGATCGCCACGTAAGAATAGGGCAACCACAGGAACATTGCCTTTTTCGTCTGCAATACCTTGAACCAATAACGCTTTTACTGATTGTTTAGGATCAGCATTTAAGAACTGGCATACATCAGCAATTGTTTTTTGGTTTGGTGTTTCAACCAACTTAAATTCTTGTGCAGGCGCTGCGCGTTCACCTACTAAAACAGCCTCAGCCATTTCAACGTTCGCTGCATAATCAGATTCAGTTGAAAATGCGATGTCATCTTCACCACTTGAAGCCAATACATGGAACTCATGTGAAGCTGAACCACCAATTGAGCCTGTGTCAGCTTGTACTGGGCGGAAATCTAAACCTAAGCGATTAAAAATACGGCTATAAGTGTCGTACATCACGTCATAAGTTTCTTGTAATGATTCTTGAGTTGCATGGAAAGAATATGCATCTTTCATAATGAACTCGCGTGAACGCATTACACCAAAACGTGGACGAATTTCATCACGGAATTTGGTTTGAATTTGATAGAAATTTACAGGAAGTTGTTTATAACTTTTTAGCTCGTTACGTGCTAAATCCGTGATTACTTCTTCATGTGTAGGACCAAGCACAAACGGGTTGTCGTGACGATCTTTGAAGCGTAATAATTCAGGGCCGTATTGTTCATAGCGACCTGATTCTTCCCACAAGTTTGCAGGTTGAGTCACGGGCATGAACACTTCCATAGCACCTGAACGATTCATTTCTTCACGAACAATCGCATCAACTTTTTTAAGCACACGTGTTCCCATCGGCAGCCATGTATATAAACCTGATGCCAATTTACGAATCATCCCCGCACGTAACATGAGCTGATGTGAAATCACTTCAGCATCGTTTGGGGTTTCTCTCAACGTTGCAAATAAAAAGCGGCTTGCGCGCATGGAAAAAGTCCTAAAAAAGTTAAGCGTTGTAAAAACGCAGATTATACGATAGTTGCTGCATTATGACATGAATCGTCGAGTTTGACGCAGCATAAAGTTTTTCAAGTCATCCAGATAAGTGAAAATGACGGGTACAACTACAAGAGTCAACAGGGTAGAGGTTATTACGCCACCAATAACAGCATGGGCCATTGGCGCACTTTGTTCTCCGCCTTCACCCAAACCTAAAGCTAATGGAACCATACCCATGACCATTGCACTTGTGGTCATTAAGATTGGGCGTAAACGGGTTTTACCTGCTTGTAAAATAGCATCATAACGACTTTCCCCATGTTCCATGGACTTTTTAATAAAGTCGATAAGTAAAATCGCGTTTTTGGTTACCAGCCCCATGAGCATAATGATGCCAATAATTGAAAATAGGTTTAGAGTACTTCTAAACAAGAATAGGGCAAGAAATACCCCAATCAATGACAATGGTAAAGATGCCATAATCGCAGCAGGGTGAATAAAACTATTAAACTGAGAACCCAAAACAATATAAATAAATACAATGGAAAGCATAATAGCAGTTAATGCATAACCCGCAGACTCGGCCATATCGGCATTAGCCCCTTGGGTATTGAAGGTATAACCGGCAGGCAACTTAAATGCTTTTTGCATTTTATCGATGTCTTTACCGATATCCCCACTTGGGCGTCCCGACGTATTGGCTTGAATGAGTACTTCGCGTTCAAGATCACGCCGATTAATTTGTGATGCACCGAGTTTTTCCTCAGTTGTTGCTACCGCACTCAATGGAACTAATATTGGTTGTCCGTTTGCACCAGTTTTGTTTGAGTTGAGATATAAATTTTGCACATCCTGAGGAAGCATGCGTTTGTTTTCATTTAATCGAATATTAACGTCATAAGTTTCGCCGTCACGATCTTCCCACGTTGTGACATTGTCACCAGCAATTAATGGACGAATTGCATTGGCAACTTGAGAAACAGACAGCCCTAAGTCACTTGCCAGTACACGGTTAATATGAACCCCTAAAGTGGGTTTTGGTTCTTTTAATGAGCTTTCTAAATCGACCACACCTTTAATTTTGCCCATTTCAGTCATAAACCGATTTGAAATCTTTTGAAGTTCATTCAGATCAGTCCCTTTAATCGAAATCATGATTGGCTTTTGACCACCAGAAACTGAATCTTGAGCAGCAGCAACGGAGGTAACATGAATACCCGCTACTGTTTGCAAACGATCACGGAACTCATTGTTGAGTGTTGTTAAGTCTGAACTACGTTCTTGTTTTGGTTTTAAAGTCACCCCTAAACCAGCATGGTTTTTACCAGCGTCTATTGTGCTATTTACAACCCCGTAGGTAGAAACCACATCGGGGAATTGTCTAATAATTTGATCAACTTGATGTAACTTAGCTTGGGTATATTCTAAAGAAGCATCGACGGGCGTCTCGAACTGAATGCGAATTTCGCCTTTATCTGGGACTGGTACAAATTCGGTTCCAATCAATTTAGATAAACCTAAGGCCGCGACGAGTGAAGCAATCGCAATAATCACTGTAATAAAACGAAAGCGCAGAGCAAGCTTCAACAGTTTTTCATAAATATGGGTAAGGCCATCTAATAATTTAGAAATATGATTAAAGAAACGTTGTAGTCGACTTTCTTTTTTCTTTACTGGGTCTTTCCAATGTGCTGAAAGCATTGGGTCGAGTGTAAAACTGATAAACATAGAAATGAGAACAGCTGTACTTACAGTTACGCCAAACTGGTAGAAGAAACGGCCAATTAAACCACCCATAAAAGCAACAGGTAAAAATACTGCCACAATGGTAAGTGTGGTTGCGAGTACTGCCAATCCAATTTCTTTGGTGCCATCTAAAGCTGCGGTGACATGGTCTTTGCCGAGCTCTGTATGTCTAACAATATTTTCTCGAACTACAATTGCGTCATCAATTAACAGACCGATACTCAGTGACAGGGCTAACAGCGTCATCATGTTAATACTAAAACCAAAAGCCCAAATGAACGTTAATGTTCCAAGCAGGGTAATGGGTAAAGTTAAACCTGTAATGACGGTAGAACGGAAAGAACCTAAAAAGAGTAAAACAATTAAAACTGCTAAGCCTGCCCCTTCAAGAATGGTACGAACTACATCTTTAATTGAAGCGCGAATCCCTTTGGAGCTGTCTGCCACGACTTTATAATTTAAATCCGCAGGCATTTGGACTTTTAGCTTCTCTAAAGTTTGGTAAGTTTTATCGACAACTTGAATTACATTGGCATCTGAACTTTTTAAAATGTCGATAGAGACTGCGGTTCTTCCATTATAAAAAGCACTGGATTGTAGTTCAGCTTGAGTATCTTCAACGGTTGCCACTTGTTTTAGAAAAATAGGGGAGCCATTTTTATTGGCAATGACCAAATCACGAAAGCCAAAAGGATGAATAACTTTTGATTGAATCTGCACCACGAGTTCAGAATTCTTTTGCTGCAAAGTTCCTGCAGGAACTTCTATGTTTTCATTTTTTAGCGTGTTAATAACCTGATCAATGCCAATACCGTAGCTTTGTAATTGTTCAGGATGAACTTTAATTCGAATTTGGCGTTTAGCATCACCTAGTAAATTGACATTACCTACACCAGAAACGGTTTTAAGCTGCGGCACAATTTTTTTATCTACATACGAACTTAATTGAGCCAAGCTCATCGTATTCGATTCAAATACCACCGACATAATTGGGCTGGATGAAGGATCGTAGCGTTGCACAATCGGCGTATCAATTTCATCACGAAATTGAGCGATAACTGGAGCAATTTTGTCGCGGACATCTTGGGCAGCAATTGCTGAAGAGGTATCAAGATTAAACTCAGCAATGACCATCGAAGACCCTTCACTTGAACGTGAAGTAATTTGTTTAATGCCCGAAATGGTATTAATTTGGTCTTCGAGTTTTTTGGTAATATCAGACTCAACCGCTTCAGGTGAAGCACCAGCATATTGCGTAGTGACGACTACAAATGGGAAATCTACATTAGGAAACTCTTCAACCGTCATGCGTTTCCAAGAGGCTAACCCAAGTACCATTAAGCACAGCATCATCATAATGGTAAAAACGGGGTACTTCACACTGATTCGGGTAAACCACATAAGCTATTTGCTACCTTATTTATTTTTTTCGGCTGTAAGCGTCACTTTTTTATTGATATCAGTATCTTCAAACTGGATACGACTTACTTGATCTGTACTTTGTAAACCTTGTACCAAAGCAATGTTTTCATTGTAACGTTGCTCAACTACGTGAATTTTAACCTTTTGAATAGTCTGATTGCGTATTACCCATACGAAAGGATCTTGTTGCAGGTTTTGAATACTATCTAAAGGAATGGTTTGTCCTTGATTGCGATCATTTTGCAAAATAATGCCATTAATGAATGCACCGATACTTAATGAATCAATCGCTTCTTTAGGAGCCGCAAAGAATTCAATTTGACGACTATCTTGGTCTGCTACAGGTGAGACTCGAGTCAGTATGGCGTGTAATTGTTTTGAATTACCCTGAATCTGATATTGAATAGAACTACCGACTCTTAGTGCAGATTGTTGCTCAATAGGCAACTTTGCCTGTATTTCTAATTGATCAGGATTAACGATTTCAAATAGTGTTTGCCCAACAGATACAGTCTGTCCCGGTTCAACTTGTCGTTTAGTAATCACACCTGAAATAGGGCTCGTAATGATACCGTCCCGATCAGCTTTTTTAGCAATATCAACATTGGCTTGTTGAGCTCTAACACTTTCAAGTTGACCCTTATAATCTACTTGACTCTGTTCAAAATCTACACGGGCAATAAAGCCTTGATTGAGTAATCTTTGTTTTCGATTCATTAAATTACGTGCGAGCTCTGCTTGTGCCTGAGCAGAAGCAAGATTAGCTTCTGCCTGAGCTAAACGTGCAGCATTGTCTTGATTATTTAACCTGACTAATACTTGGCCTTTTTGTACTTTTTGACCTACATTTGCATTAACGGATGTTGCTGTCGCACTGACTTGAGCTTGAATAGAACTTTGCTGTAGTGCGCGAATAGTTCCTGTAAAAGCAGTTTGAGCAGCAAGCGAACCTTGTTTTACAGAAATTAAATCTTGAGGAATGAGTTCAATTTTTTTAGGTTCAGATGCTGTTGTTTTTGGTGCTTCTTGCTGATGACATGCAGCCAAAATCAAACTCAGGCTGATCAAGCTTAATTTAAAAAAAGTAGAAGGGGTGAGATGCGTTGTGCGCATACAGCATCATCCTGTAATTCAAATTTTATTTTGCCCCTATTCTTGATAAAGCTGTGCGCTTATTCAAGCTTTTTTAAACGTTCGATAATATTTTCATACTCTTTGTTAGTGCGGTTATAATTTTTTGAAAGTATTTCAAGTGTTTGTTTAACTTTTAAAATGTTAACTAGATTATTTTCAATCAAAGTTTTATGCCTTTCAGGAACTTTTTCACCTTTACGAAAATATTCCATTTCCTGACGTTTAAATAAAATTTTGTCTTGTTGTAACTGATTGAGTTGTTCTTGCTGATAATTCATTTGTTTTTTTATTGCCAATAAAGCTTGGTCTCTTTTAATTACCGCAGTTTTACTATTGCTATATGCTTTTTTTAACTTGTTATCTTCTTCTCTGTACCGAGCTGATAATGCACGCTGAGAGGATTGGTTTAAATCAGCCTCTGAATTATAGGGATGATTTCTTTTAATGACCTGCATATTTTGATCGAGTGCTTCATATCCATAGCGGATATGAGCTGGGGTTACAGATGTGCTGATATTGGCAATGCCATGTTGATCATAATAGCGATACCAGACAGCTTTAGGAGTGTCATTGGCAGCTAAAGTTGGGAAAGATAAAAACAGTGCCCCGCAGGAGGCAATGCCTATAAATACAGACAAGCAGTTCCTATAAAAGGCGTATTTCACCCGCTTATTCATAAAATTCCCCAAAAAAGAAAGCTAAGCCACTTATTTTTAAATAGTTAATCTTAAATATATTAGTTATTATTTAACTGAATAAAAATATTAATATTATAAAAAAAATGATAATTTTTTCGAAAGTGTGATGAGGTTAAAAGTTATTGTTTATAAATGAGAAAGTAGACAAAAACCTTTCATTGAAAATAGAAGTATAGATATGTTAAAAATGCGTATAAATCTGTAAAAACAAATTTAAGTTAAATTGCATTTATATTTTATGTTATGGGGATGGAAGATTAAATGGAAGATGCGTTCCAAAATCTGAAAGTAATGGTTATTGATGACTCAAAAACTATTCGCCGTACAGCAGAAACATTATTGCAACGTGAAGGTTGTGAAGTGATTACTGCTGTCGATGGATTTGAAGCTTTATCTAAAATTGCTGAAGCTAATCCAGATATCGTTTTTGTAGATATCATGATGCCTCGTTTAGACGGTTATCAAACTTGTGCTCTGATTAAGAACTCTCAAAGTTATCAGAACATTCCCGTTATCATGCTCTCTAGTAAAGATGGTCTATTTGATCAGGCAAAAGGGCGTGTGGTAGGTTCAGATGAATACTTGACGAAACCATTTAGCAAAGATGAATTGCTAAATGCGATTCGTAATCATGTAAGTTCATAATTAAGTAATTTAAGGGCAAAGAAATGGCACGTATTCTTATTGTTGATGACTCACCAACAGAAACTTATCGTTTTAGAGAAATTCTAACCAAGCATGGCTATGATGTACTTGAAGCATCGAATGGTGCAGATGGTGTAACTTTGGCAAAAGCAGAACAGCCTGACTTAGTGTTAATGGATGTTGTAATGCCTGGTGTAAATGGCTTTCAGGCAACACGTCAGATTACTCGTGATGAAGACACTAAGCATATTCCAGTGGTTATTGTGAGTACTAAAGATCAGGCAACTGACCGAGTATGGGGCAAACGTCAAGGCGCGCTTGATTACTTGATTAAGCCGATTGAAGAAAAGCAATTGATCGATGTAATTAAACAATTTCTAAATTAACTCATCCATTCATAAAAACATAAATGGCGGGATCTAGACCCGTCTTATAGGATCGAGTATGGCCGCGAACGGATTTATCGAGTTACTTCGTTTGTCTAAACGAGGTAACAAGAATTACGCTTCAGTCCAAAATGAAGCAGAGCGATGGTCAGGAATTGCTTTTGAGATGAGAGGGCAATACTTCGTCGCACCACTTGGGGAAGTGTCAGAAGTAATCTATCCACCAAAATATACACCTGTTCCAAATACCCAAAGTTGGGTAAAGGGATTGGCAAATATTCGGGGAAGATTACTTTCAGTTTCTGACTTGGCACATTTTATTTCAGGGCAACGAAGTTCATTTTCGGCTGCCCAAAAAGTGTTATGTATTAGCCATCACGACCAATATGTGGGGTTGGTTGTTGATCAGGTCTTGGGGATCCAACACTTTAATAAAAAAAGCTTTTTTTCTCAAAGTTTAAACTTGGAGGAAAATTTAAAAGAATATTGCCAAGGTTATTTTCACCAGCACAATCAGCACTGGCATGTCTTTTTATTTAGTCGATTATTGCAAAACCCACATTATATGAATGCATCGACAAAATTTATAAACTAATTTTTATGCTGTTAATAAACAGCGTATTTTTCTGGGGAGAAGCTGTATGGGCTTTAAACTTAAAAAGAAAAGTGGCAATCGTGGTGTAAACGAAAAATCGAATGTCAACTTTGTTGCGAAAATCCAGTCACAAATTGACCAATATGCCAGTTTATTTGGGGAAAGTAAAAAGTCCAAGCCTATCCTTTATGTAGCGTCTGCATGTTTAGTATTAGCTTCAACTTCGCTCGCTTATTTATTTTATAGTGTACCTCGACATAACGAATTAACCCGTAGTATGGGTGAGTTACGTTTATTATCACAAACGATTTCTAGACAGGCTACGGAAGCAACAGCTTCTGGTTCGCCTCAAGCGATGAAAGACTTAATTGAATCGCGTCAAGTTTTCGCCAAAAATATCAAAAATGTCGAAAATATTTATGGCACATCTTCAAAAGAGTATAAGAAAGTAGCGACTCTGTGGAAATCTTTGTCTTATGACGTTGATTTGATTTCATCACAACAGAACGTAATTAACCAGTTATATAATATGAATATCTCGATTAGTGATTCTATTCCTGAGATTCAAGCTGAATATAACTTGATGGTTGATAAGATGGTCCGTGAAAAAGTACCAAGTAGTCAGGTCGTGATTGCTAAAAACCAGGTATTTATTGCGGAACGTATTTTGCGTTCTATTAACTCCGTTTTCGTTGGTACAGAGAACTCTGAAAACTCAGCGCATGACTTTAGTGTCGATATTGAGACTTTTGGTGTGTACTTAGATGCGCAGCTAAACGGAAATGCTGAATTAGGCGTAGCTAAAGTTGAATCCCCTGAAGTGCGTGAATCTTTGGAAGGTATTAAAACTGAGTATGATAAAGTTTTAAAATCTGCCGCGACATCTGTTCTCAAAAATACGAACCAGATCGTAAACGTACGTCAATCATCTAGTGAGATCTTCTCTCAATCTGATGCAATGTTAACTGCATTAGGTGATCTTTCAGAGCAAACACAGTACGGTTGGCAGGCTTTTGCATTAGTTGCATTACTTACATTATCGCTTCTTGGCTTAATTGGTTCTGTCTTAAAACTTTTATCTCTTCGTAGTAAAGCAGATAAACAACGTGTAGCGACATTACAAGAAGAATATGATCGTAACCAGAATGCGATTTTACGTTTACTTGACGAAATTGCCGATCTTGCAGATGGTGACTTACGTTCATATGCAACAGTATCGGAAGACTTTACTGGTGCGATTGCCGACTCGATTAACTTTGCGATTGACCAATTACGAGACTTGGTATCTCGAATTCATGAAACATCACAAGAAGTTGCTCGCTATACGCAAGATACTCAAAATATTACTAACCAGTTAGCAGAGGCTTCTGAGCACCAAGCACAAGAAATTGCAGGTGCATCAACGGCAATGAATGAAATGGCATTGTCTATTGACCAAGTATCTGCGAACGCTTCTGAATCTGCCCACGTAGCACAACGTTCGGTATCTATTGCATCTAATGGTGCACAAGTCGTAAACCGTTCTATTGAGGGTATGGATACCATTCGTGAACAGATTCAGGAAACCTCAAAACGTATTAAACGTTTGGGTGAGTCTTCACAAGAAATTGGTAACATCGTATCGCTCATTAACGATATTGCAGACCAAACAAACATCCTTGCATTAAATGCAGCAATTCAAGCATCTATGGCCGGTGAAGCGGGTCGTGGTTTCGCCGTGGTTGCCGACGAAGTTCAGCGTCTTGCGGAACGTTCTGCTTCAGCAACTAAACAGATTGAAACGCTCGTTAAAACGATTCAAACGGATACTAACGAAGCCGTTATTTCAATGGAACAAACGACAACGGAAGTTGTACGTGGTGCTAACTTGGCGAAAGATGCGGGTATTGCACTCGACGAAATTCAAAAAGTATCGGGTGACTTGGCAAACTTAATTGCGAGCATTTCTGATGCAGCAAAACTTCAATCAGCTTCTGCGAGTCATATTGCTGCAACCATGACAGTTGTACAAGAAATTACTTCACAAACAACAACGGCAACCTTCGATACTGCTCGTTCTGTATCTGAATTGGCGAACATGTCGGAGTCATTACGTGAGTCAGTAACAGACTTTAAATTACCTGACTAAATTGGGGGATGAGAATAGCTATTCTCATAATAGCTATTCTTTTAAAAGTATGAGCAGCGCCAGACAAATATTGGGGAAATAGCTATTTTTCTGGTGTTGACTCTGTAGTTTTCCCCACTCAGGGGGTAAGCAAAAGAAGCCTTTGCTATGAAAGAAATATTAAAAACTTTAACTGAAGCAATGACGCTACCTGAAGATAGCTATTCTGAACAAGATGCTGAGTTTCTTGACATTTTCGTCGAAGAAATTGAAGAAATTTTTGTTGATTTGCAACCATTGCTAAATGAATGGATGCAGTCTGAGAATACTGCTACGCTCACTGAAATTCGCCGCCATTTTCATACCTTAAAAGGTTCTGGAAGAATGATTGGTGCTAAATCTTCAGCTGAGCTTGCTTGGACAGTTGAAGATACGCTCAATCGAGTAATCAATCAAAGCCTTAAGTTGACTCCAGCTATCCAGAGCTATGTTCAGTTAGTGTTTAAGTTCTATTTCCTTAAATTAGTAGATAACTTTAAGCAAAAAAGAGCACATGCAGTAGATTTTAGACCGCTTATTTTATTAGGCCAACAACTACAACAACAGCAAAGTTTAGAACCTGCTTTAGAAGAGCTTTTACAACTTTCAAATACGCTTACTGCTGAAACAGTAACTGGACTTGAGCTAGATTATATTGAGCAAGATTCATTAGTTGAGTCAATCGCTCAAGATGCGCATACTGGAATTGAAATAAATCTAGATGAAACTTTGACCTTGTTTATGGAAGAGGCGGAGGAGCATTTAGCTACAATTCACCAGTTCTTAGATCAAGAGCTACACCAGTATGAGAGCTATAATGCTTTAATACGCGCGCTGCATACTTTACGTGGTAGTTCTGCAATGGCGCAGGTCGAAACAATTTTTGACGCCAGTACCAAAGTTGAGCACTTATTTAAAATACTATTGCAAGAAGAGCTTTCTTCTAACTCAGATGAGATTTTATTATTACAACAATATCGTGAGTTTATTAGAGATAGCTTAGAACTACTATCTAACCGTAGTTCAAGTGAACAGCTTGAAGCGAGATTACAGCAATTTAATCAATCATGGGATGCTTACGTTGAGCAACATGGTGATCGAACAGATCCATTAATGCCGTCTCATGGCTTGGTATCACAATTATTGCTGTTAGATGTTTCTGAGCTACTAGATGCAGAATTAGATTTTGAGAAAGGAATTCGTAATGAATTTCCAAGCTATCTTGAACGTCTAAGTGAACAGGCTGACCTGTTGTTACAACATACACATTCTCAAGCAATGCTTGGTTTGCATGAATATACCAGTCAACTGAAAGAAAGCTATGATGTATTGCTTGATAAACCTTTGTTATTGCAATCAGACTATATTTTTGAAATTTATCAAAAAGCGCATCAACAGCTTATTCAATTGTTCGATGCCTTGGCTGCTGGTCAGCGAGTCGGTATTGTTAAGCAACATCAAAGTATTCTAGAAGAATTAAAACTTTATACGCTACATACTCCGAGCATTCAAAACGATCTGTCTCAGCAAGATTCGATTTCTATTGAGCCATTATTCAATATTGAACCTGAGCTAGAAGTTGTTGTTACGTTAGAGAGTCTCTCAGACTCTGCTGACTGGACTGTATTAAGCCAGAGTGTACAGCAAGATCGCCAGTATATTTCTTCTACACAGGTAAATCGAAACTTTGATGCTGACCTTTTAGATATCTTTCTTGAAGAAGCTGATGAGCTACTTGAGGGAATTGATACCGATCTCAATATTTGGGTCGGTGAACAAGAAAACTTTGCAGCCCTGAATAATTTAATGCGCTATTTGCATACCTTGAAAGGTGGAGCAAATATGGTTCAGGCGACTTATCTTGGTTCAATTACCCATGAATTAGAAAGTATATATGAGCGTTTAATTCAAAAGCAGTTAGTTGCAACTTCACCTCTAATTGATTTTATTCGTTTGGTCCAAGATGACTTGGCTGACCGTCTGCAAATCATGCGTGAACAACAGCTAGATTACGCAGCTCCTTATACCATTAACGCGTTAAAACAAGCGGCTAAAAACTCTAACTTCCAACCTGTACCAATGGTTGAAGCACTTGATACTGAAAGTGAAATATTCTCTGAACAAGAGCTGATATCTGAAGTATTAATCGATGAAATACCGGCAGAAATTGAGCCTGTTCTTGCAGAATTAGAAGCTCATCATGATCAGGTATTTGATACTGTTGTTACTGAGTTAGCTACGCCAGTTGAAGCAATAACATCCGTTACATCATTGCAAGAGAATGAAGCGGTAGTTGAAGAACAGGATATTACTGCTGTTGTTGAGCAGACATTCCTAGAAGAAGCTGCTGAATTGTTAGAAATGGCTGATGTGCTATTGAAACAATGGTTTGAGCAGCGTACAAACCGTAGTATCTTACTTCAATTACAAAGAGCTGTGCATAGTTTGAAGGGTGGCGCACGAATGGTCGGTTTAGAAGCCGTCTACGCCATTGCCTATCAACTCGAAAATACATTTGAACAATTTGCACTGCATCACTTCAACTCAAATATTTATGACCATTTGCTCGAAAGTGCAGTTGCATGGCTAAAAGATGCTATTTTCAAGCACAACTATCAGCATTTCGATGGATTACAGCAAAGTTTAGAAAATATTCAATTCTTTGAAACGAATATCCAAATCCCGGCTAAGTTAACGAAAACTGATTTGTTTAGCTCAGAACCTGTGATGACCTTTATACAAGGTGATGGTACAGAACCGCCGCCAATGATGGGCGTATGGGAGCAAACAGAACGTCTGGATCAGAACAATGAAATGATCCGTGTTTCAGCAGACTTGATCGAGAAGATGATTGATTTGTCTGGTGAGAACTCGATTAACCGTTCACGAATTGAAATGGACTTGAGCCAGTTTGGTCATACCTTGGTTGAAATGGAATTGGCTATTCAACGACTTGCCGATCAGTTACGTCGAATGGAAGGCGAGTTAGAAACACAAATTATTGCCAAACATGGTATTGAGCACTCTCGTTATACCGACTTTGACCCTTTAGAGATGGACCAATATTCATCTTTAAATCAGTTATCGAAATCTCTTGCTGAATCTGCATCGGACTTAGTCGACTTTAAAAATACGTTATCTCACAAGATTAGAGATACAGAAAGTCTGCTCTTACAACAGTCACGAATTCAGGCAGAAATTCAAGAAGGTTTGATGCGAACACGACTGGTTCCATTTTCGCGTTTGTTACCGCGTTTGCAGCGAATTGTGCGTCAGACATCTACCGCATTGAACAGACCTGCTGAGCTTTTTGTAAATAATACAGAAGGTGAGTTAGACCGTAACATTTTAGAACGCTTAGTGACGCCGCTTGAGCATATGCTTAGAAACGCAATTGACCATGGTTTAGAAGACCGAGCACAGCGTCAACAAGCAAATAAACCGGAAGCAGGGCGTATTGAACTTAACATTCAACGTCAAGGTACAGATGTTGTCGTTGTCTTTAGCGATGATGGACAAGGTATTGATGTTGAAAAAGTGCGCCAGAAAGCACTACTCGCGGGTCTGATCAAGCCTGAACAGGACTTGGAACAGCAAGACATTCTACAGCTGATCTTCCATCCAGGGTTAAGTACTGCAGATCAGATTACTCAAATTTCTGGACGTGGTGTTGGACTCGATGTCGTACAAAGCGATATTAAGGCTTTAGGTGGACATGTTAGCGTTGACTCTGTTTACGGTAAGGGAACCACATTTACTATTCGTGTACCGACCACTGTAGCTGTAAGTGATGCCTTAATGGTGAAAGTAGCAGATCAGCAATTTGCGATTCCACTTGCTCAAATCGATCGAATTGTTCGAGTTTCGCCAGCTTCTTTAGAGCAGTATTTTGAAAGTCCTAAAGAACTATTCGAGTATGAAAATAAACGTTATCCATTACGTTATCTTTCAGAATTTGTTGGTAATCAACCAATGCCACGACTAAATGGCATGATGTATTCATTACCTGTCTTAATGATTAAAGCCAACAATGGCCAAACTGTGGCTTTGCTTGTTGACCAGTTAATTGGTTCTCGAGCACAAATTGTAGTGAAACCAATTGGTCAACAGTTCGCTAGCATTGGAGCAATTGCAGGTGCCACGATTTTAGGTGATGGACAGGTTTGCTTAATTTTAGACGGACAAAATATTGCGCGACAAATTCAGTCTACGCCGCGTCATAAGCAGCTTAATGAAGCAGTATATAGACAACGTGAATCAGACGAGCGCCGTCTCGTTATGATTGTCGATGACTCGGTAACTGTACGTAAAGTAACGTCTCGACTACTTGAACGCCAAGGTTACGATGTTGTTACAGCTAAAGATGGTGTGGATGCCATAGAGCAGCTAGAAAATATTAAGCCAGATCTAATGCTACTTGATATTGAAATGCCACGTATGGATGGTTTCGAAGTACTTAATCTTGTACGACATCATGATATGCATCAATACATGCCAATCATTATGATTACATCCAGAACAGGTGAAAAACATCGTGAACGAGCATTCTCGTTAGGTGTAAGTCAATATATGGGTAAACCTTTCCAAGAGGAAGAGTTACTAGAGAATATCGATGCTTTACTTGTAGCTTTTGAAAGCGAGGTCAAATCATGAAAGGTAGTGTAAATACATCTTTGATCGGTAATATGGACCAGCAAGAGCTACAGCATCTTATTACGGTTTCAACTGGTTTTATTGATGCCTATATCATTGAATGTAATGATCAGGTACCTATGCTGTTGCCCCAAAATATTGTGTTATCCGCTATGGACGTAAGAAATGGCGTAAAACATATTGAGTGGCATGATGTAAAGCTACCTATCTACTCAGTCCATAACGAAACTGATCAATATGCTGTAGCATTGGTTATTGAAGGGGAAGATATTAGCCAACGTTTTGCATTAATGTGTAAAACAATGCCACTTTCTGTTCGTCTACGTATTTCTGAAATTGTCGATGAAGTAGATGAGCGTCAGGAAGCTGAACAGCACCCAACAGTATTTAAATATGTGCGAATGCAAGATCGACGCTACCATATACCGAACCTAGAATATATTGAAAAAATGCTAGGTTTATAAAGAAAAAAGGAACTCAAAATGAGTTCCTTTTTTTATGATGACTAAATAATATATTAATAATACTAAAAGATGGGTTTTTATTTTTTAAAATATCTAAATTTATGGCTATATTTTTATTATATAAATTCAAAAATTTTACTCTAGATTAAATTTATAAAAATAAAAATTATGATGTTTGGAATAATTAAATTAATTGCGTAATTTATTATATTTAAATACAATATATTTATTGATATACAATGACAAATATAGTGACTATGGATATTGCTTCAATTAAAAATTTCATCCAAAAAAATAAAGTAAGACATTTATCAAATAAAGTTCTGCATACTCATCCTTCACCTAAAATGTGGAAAACAGATTTAAAGGAAGAAGAAAATAATTACTTTTTATTAAATACAGATGCTCAATATAAGTCTATAAATTTATATTTAGGCATTCCATATTGTATTCCTACTGATCCACCTCATTGTGGATTTTGTCTCTTCCCAACACAAGACTATAAAGGTAAGCGGGAAATGGACTATTATCTGGATTTTTTAAGTAGGGAAGCCCACTTATATAAAGAATTTTATCAAGGAGCTAAGCTTGAAAGTTTGTATGTAGGGGGAGGTACACCTAATTTACTTCAGCCTAATGATTATATAAAACTGACTAAGGTTGTATCTTCTCTTTTTCCCAATGCTGGTATATCTAGCCCTATAGAAATGACATTAGAAGGTATCCCTCAACTTTTTAATGAAGATAAAATAAGAGCAATTAAAGATGCAGGTTTTAATCGTGTCAGTATGGGAGTACAACAGGTTAATGATGAGTTAATCGCTACAAGCGGTCGAAAACAAACGAGAAAGCAGGTTTTTGATGCAATTGAATTGTTCCATAAGTACTCTTTATCTTGTAACGTCGATTTGATCTATGGTTGGCCAAATCAAACAGTTGAGGTAATGCTAGGAGACTTGGAAAGTATTGTTCAATCAGGAATAAAACATATTACACACTATGAGCTTAATATTGCTGGTCGTTCTGACTTTGCGACAAAACAAAAGCAAAATATGCCCTCTATTGAGAAGAAAATTGAAATGTATAACATTGCTAAACAGTTCTTAATAAGCAAAGGCTATAAACAAAAAACAGTATATGATTGGGAAAAAGAAGATAATAACCAATTAATTTCAGAGAAATATTTATATGAAGATAACCTTAGAGACTGCTTAGATGCCAATGGCCAAAGTAAAATGACCACAATGAGTGGATTAGGTTATGCAGCGGTTAATATGAGACTGCAACCTAACTCATCAAGTATTAAATCTGTTTCAGCAATGAATCATCGAAACTTAACTGAATACTACAATGCAATATCTTTAAATAAACTTCCTGTTGAACGTATGTTTGTTCATGATCCTGAAGACGTAAAGTTAATTTGGTTATTTCAAGCATTACAGGAAATGAAAATTAACACCAAAAAGTACGAGAAAATTTTTAATAGTGATATTAAACTCGATTATAAGCCTATTTGGGATGCATTAGCTGAAGAAGGTTGGGTAGAGCATAATGATGAATATATTAAACTTATTAATGAAGGTGAGTTTTATACTCCACTTATTCAGGCATTATTAAGTCAATCTAGAATAAAATCTTTGCAACAGTAGAAAATAAATGTCAATTCATAAAGAGCTGCATATTTTAAAAACAGATGACCATGGCGAGTTTGCTTTATGGGAAGTTGCTAAAAGCGAGAATACCCTGATAAAAAAAGAAGCAATTTTCTTATCTCATGGTGCTTTTTCAGACAAGACTGTTTGTATGGGTATTGCAGATTATTTGGCAAATCATGGGTATATGTGTTTTATTTTAGAATGGCGAGGGCACGGTACAAGCCCAAAAACAGATATACCATTTAATTTTGAAACTGTTGCTTTGTATGAATATAAGACTGCATTTCATTATATTTATCAAAATTTTAATATAGCTTCTTTACACTGTGTAACCCATAGTGGCGGAGGTTTATGCTTAACAATGTTCTTGATTAATTATCCAGAATATTTAAAGGATATCCAAAGTATTACTTTTATAGCTTGCCAAGCATTTGGAGCAGTAAATAACTCTTTTGATTTTATTAAACTCTTTTCTGCAAAACTCATTGTTAAAGGTCTAGGTCAGATACCAGCTAATAAATTTAAATTAGGACGAGTAAATGAAAGCTACTACACCATGCGACCTTGGTTTAACTGGAATTTAAAGCAAAATTTTATGAGTGAATTTAAAAATATTGATTATAAAAAACATATGAGCTCTATTAGAGTCCCAATATATTCTATTAGCGGAACTGGCGATAAATTTATTGCACCAGTTAAAGGATGTTATGAATATTTAAAAGCTTTTGAAAATCAAGATAACGTATTTCGTGAATTTGGTTACTCTAATAATAACTTGGAAAATTATTCCCATAGCCGAATTGTTTTAAGCCAAAATGCTGCTAAGGAAGTCTGGCCCACTATATTGCAATGGATAGATAAGAACTCAAAAGAAGTTCTATAAAGATTATGAAAATAAATTATCTGGATTAATAAATAAGAATCTTATTTTAAGATTTTTAAAAAATATACTCACAGTTAAAAATAATAAAAAGCACCTTAAAGAGGATGCTTTTTATCTAATTACTGATCTTTAATATTTTAAGCAAGTAGGTTCTCTAAAATTTGCTCATAAATATCAGTTAATGGATCAAGGTCATGTACATCCACATGTTCATTAATTTGATGAATAGTTGCATTTAGAACACCAAGTTCTAAAACTTGTGCACCTGTTGGCGCAATGAAACGACCATCAGATGTACCGCCACTAGTCGATAACTCAGTTTCAGTGCCAGTTACATTTAAAATAGCAGTTTGAGCAGCATTAACTAATTCACCTACTGGAGTTAAAAATGGTAAACCAGATAAGTTCCAGTCAATCTCATATTGCAAACCATGCTTATCTAAAATTTCATGTACGCGCTGTTTCAGCTGTTCAGCTGTAACTTCTGTTGAGTAACGGAAGTTAAAAGTAACTTCTAAAGTACCTGGAATAACGTTAGTTGCACCAGTACCTGAATGAATATTCGAAATTTGGAATGAAGTTGCAGGGAAATATTCATTTCCATTGTCCCAAACAGTTTGACATAACTGTGCTAAGGCAGCCGAAGCTTCATGAATTGGATTGCGAGCTAAGTGAGGATATGCCACGTGACCTTGTTTACCATGAACATGTAGTACGCCATTTAAAGAACCACGACGGCCATTTTTAACAATATCACCTAATTTACTTGTACTTGATGGCTCACCGACCAAACACCATGTAATTTTTTCATTACGCTCTTCAAGTGTTTCAATAACTTTAACTGTACCGTTAACAGCAGGGCCTTCTTCATCTGAAGTAATTAAAAAAGCAATTGAGCCCTTATGATTTGGATGCTTTGCTACAAAGCGTTCAGATGCGACCACCATCGCTGCCAACGCAGTTTTCATATCAGCTGAACCACGACCATAGAGTTTGCCATCACGAATTTCTGGTGCAAATGGGTCTGAATTCCACGCATCTAAACGGCCTGTCGGAACAACATCGGTATGTCCTGCAAAACAAAACACAGGCCCTTCAGTGCCGCGTCGAGCCCATAAATTATCGACATCTCCAAAGCGCATAGGCTCAATGTGAAAACCAGCTTTAGCTAAGCGGTCAGCCATAATCGTTTGGCAAGTATGATCAATAGGAGTAACAGAAGGCTGTTGTAAAAGTTCTAAACTAAGCGAGAGAGTGTCTGAGTGGTTCATACCGGAAACTACATGATGAGTAGGTGAAATATAGTCCGATATAATAGGCGAATCTCTGAAGGTTGGGTATTTAAAAATAAAAAAACCTTATCGAAGTGATAAGGTTTTCCGAAGCTGTGCATAACTTACATTTTATTCTCAGTTTTTTGTGCGGTATTACTTACAGCATCACCAGCTTTAGAGACATCTTTACCAAAACCCTTGAACGTATTACAGCCAGTTAATACAAATGCAATCATTACAGACGCGACTAAAACTTTTTTCATCATTTTCTCCGTTTAAATTTAATAATGAAGTAAATTTAGATTAAAAAACAAACGTAAAAAGAAACATGACTATTTAATAGTAAAAACGTTATAAATTGTTTCTATAAGCCCATACCTACTTGTAAAGCGGCATTTTTTCGTCGTTGTCGAGTCTTAGACTTAAGAGAGGAGGATGTCTAAACATATAAAACTGAGTGTTCTCAGTGTTTCTATAATATAAGCCGTCAGCCCACCAATAAGCAGTGTTTGAACTTGCTTGTTTATTTGGACAAAGCCATTCATGTCTCTCTAGACGATAAAAATTGTAGTTAGGAATCACTGTTCCCCAAAATCCGAGACGACGGGTTGAATTTACCCAGTCTGGAATCGATTGGTCTTGAGCTGAATTTAAGGGAAGGTAGAGCTGACCTTTTAGTACAGCAAAACGCTGTTGAACTTTAAAACCTAAAGCTTCTGAAAACTGAAACTGCTTATCGGTAAAGTGATAAAGCTTTTTACTCAAAGTATCTTCTCTGTTTAGGCCAATCCACTGTTCTAAATTTAATTGACCTTCACCCAAGTAATATTTTAGGGCAACTTCCCAATGTTCAACTTGTTGAGTTTCTTTATTTAAAACTAAAAAATCGAGCTCCCCTAAAGTTTTTGCGCCCTCAATTTTTTGAATACTATGGCCTAATAACTGATAAGAATGATATTGATCTTCCTGTAACCAAAACCAAAGTAAATTTTCAAAACGTAAGCCTAAGCGTGTGCTTTTAAGCCGAGACATAAACTGAAGTAAAGGTTCTGGTGTTTCATCGAGTTGTTTTAAACGTGGTAAATAGTTCTGAAAATGTTGTTCCCAAATCTGATCAGGGTGTAATTGAAAGTTATGCTGAATAGAAAGACTTTGAGGAAGATGACAAAGTAAATTGGGACTAGCAATAGTAAAGGCTAATTGTCTTACCATTGGATGGTTGAACTGTAGCCATGGCTCAAAATAGGATGTTTTAACTGAGGCAATATTCATACGTTTAGTACTCGAAATAATTCATCCCAATTTCATGGTCGATCAACAAAACAATACCAGAAAAACACTTTATACTACGATCAACAATAGCTTAAGGTTTATATATGCGAACATTGTTTTGGCGAACTCTGGTCGTGATTTTTATCACGCTTGGTATTATTGGAGCAATTTTACCAGGCATGCCGACAACAGTGTTTCTTATTCTGGCTGCTTGGGCTGCCTCAAAAGGATGGCCTCAGATGGATGCATGGCTATTAAATCATCCAAAATATGGACCAACCCTACGTGATTGGCGAGCCAATGGTACGGTACCACGTAAGGCAAAATGGATCGCAAGCATTATGATGACCGCAAGCGGTATTTTAATGCTGTTTACCTCTGCGCCATTTTGGGTGAAAGTTTTCACTGATACTACCATGCTCGTTGTTGCAATTTGGTTATGGCTACGCCCTGAGCCAAAATTAAAAGATTGATAATCTTTTAATTTTGGCGCAAGACAAGCGGTGAAACCGCGCGTAGATAAAAGAAGATTGATAATCTTTTATTTTTGGCTCAAGACAAGCAGTGAAACTGCGCGTAGATAAAAGAAGATTGATAATCTTTTAATTTCGGTGCAAGACAAGCTTTCCCATAATTTTTCATTAAAGCTCAAAATAGAGTTGAGTTTATATAAGAGAAGAAATTCGATGTCCAAATTTAAACTTGAAGATGCAGATATTCTTATCGATTTAGCAAACCAAACTTTAAGCCTCCCTAAACATAATAAGTTTTATGTGGTTTCTACAGGTAAGAATGGAATAGGGGAACAAGAAAATACCGGGAAAACTCCACGTGGATGGCATCGTGTTGCCCAGAAATTTGGTATGCAGTCCCCTAAAAATGCAGTTTTTATTGCACGTAAGCCAACAGGCGAAGTCTATAGCAGTGAACTCGCTACACAATTTCCGGAACGAGATTGGATATTGTCACGCATTCTTTGGTTAGATGGTTTAGAAGAGGGCTTTAACAAAGGAGATGGGCACGACACTATGCAACGTTATATCTATATTCATGGTACTCCTGATAAAGAACCAATGGGTGTTCCAATGTCACATGGATGTATTCGAATGCGTAATGATGAAATCATTGAATTGTTTGATTTAGTCCCTGAAGATGCTCTTGTTTATTTGTCTGAACAATCTTTAACCTAAATTGTGATTTTAAACATTCTTGTTTTATTCGTCGAATGATCAAAATATTAAAATAAGTGCTTAAATAAAATACAAAAAATTGTTTTTTACTTAATAATGACTTATTTTTAATCATTCATTCGCATTTTTTTGAAAAGTTGTCGAAAAGCGTTTGACACCTGTTAAAGATTCTCTATAATGCACCTCACAAACGATGAAGACGTTAAGGGCGCTTAGCTCAGTTGGTAGAGCGTCTGCCTTACAAGCAGAATGTCGGCGGTTCGATCCCGTCAGCGCCCACCAAGCCTTTACGTTAAGCTCTCAAGTGCAGCGGTAGTTCAGTTGGTTAGAATACCGGCCTGTCACGCCGGGGGTCGCGGGTTCGAGCCCCGTCCGCTGCGCCACTTAAGACTTAACATCGTTTACCCCACAATTGCGATATTGTGAAAGTGCAGCGGTAGTTCAGTTGGTTAGAATACCGGCCTGTCACGCCGGGGGTCGCGGGTTCGAGCCCCGTCCGCTGCGCCACTTTTATAAAACGCTTTTGCAGGGCGCTTAGCTCAGTTGGTAGAGCGTCTGCCTTACAAGCAGAATGTCGGCGGTTCGATCCCGTCAGCGCCCACCATAATTTGTGACCATGCTTTATTTTTAAAGTATTGCAAGTGCAGCGGTAGTTCAGTTGGTTAGAATACCGGCCTGTCACGCCGGGGGTCGCGGGTTCGAGCCCCGTCCGCTGCGCCATTCTCTTGATTCCCTGATCTAGAGGATGTAATGTATAAAGACTGCGTTTGTTGTCTTTTTCAATCAGGGCGCTTAGCTCAGTTGGTAGAGCGTCTGCCTTACAAGCAGAATGTCGGCGGTTCGATCCCGTCAGCGCCCACCATAATTTTTTAAGTTTTAAAAAAATATGCACTAATTTATTTAGTGTTTTTGGCGTTTCTGCTATTCCTATTTCTTATCTATCTATTTTATCTCTTCTATTGTTAGTCAAAACCTATCCTTTCTATGCTTAATTTTTTAAGTTCAGATTTTATTACTTTAAATTATGATTACTATCTGGTTTAACTAAAGCTGCCATGCCGTAAAGTAATAGCAGCTTTCTGAACTAATATTAATACTCGTTTAGAATCCAGCCACTCGCATACGCAAAGTATTCACGTAGCCAAGCGTTATAGCGGGTGACCAAAGGCGTTTCAGCAGCAACTGTATAAACCTGGGTATAGCCTTGTTTCTTTGCAATAGCTGCAGCCCGTGGGGTATGGAAGTCACTTGTAACAATCGCAATGGGTTGATCAATACTAATATGACTCTGTTCAAGTAATGGTTTGCTGTTTCTAAGGTTAAGTTCAGTACTTGTGCTTTTGTCTTCAAGAATCATTCGGTCTTTTGCTATATGAAAACGTTGTTCCAAGTAACGAGACATGACTAATGCTTCGGGTTCTTTTTCTGAAAAGTCTAAACCACCTGTTAAAACAACTTTCGCTTGAGGTTGCGAAAGGGCAACAGGGGCTGCTGTATCAAGGCGTTTTGCAAGAATGGCAGAAGGTTGACCATTTTCTACACCACTACCTAAAACAATAATTGCTTTCACAGCGGGAATATTTTGACCTGTATCTTTATTTTCTTTAATAAAATTAAAAAAATAGCCTAAGCCTATTAACCAGATCCAAAAACATAGCCATCCAAAACGCCAAACTGAATGCAGTCGATAGTGGTAAAAGAAAAAACGTTCCAGATGATAATAAAATAATGCATAGAGACAGAAAAATGCCCCTAAGATTAAAGGAACAATTGTGCCTACATGAATTTTATTTAGAAAAGCTAGAAATAAGCCGTCCAAAAATAAAATCGAACCAATGATAGCTAGAAAAATCCGAATCCACTTACTGACTTGCATTGTGTTTAAAGTTGCAATTTAAATTGCAGACAGTGTATGCAAAATCATTCCGAATTCAATGCTGATTGCAATAAAAAGCCGAGTAAAGCATTTTAGCTATTACTCGGCTTTATTATTTATTGAAATTTAATAAACATCGCGGCGATAACGGCCTTGCTGTCTTAGCTCATCGACTTGTTCTTCACCTAAAATATCAATAAGCGCTTGATCTACTCCGCTAGCCATTCCTTCAATACTTCCACAAATATAAAGAACTGCACCGTGCTCAATCCATTTGACCAATTCCGCTGCATTTTCTCTTATTAGATCTTGAACATATATACGTTGCTCTTGATCACGTGAGAATGCCAAATCAAGTCGCTTTAACATTCCCATTGTTTGCCAAGCTTCAATAGTTGATGCATAGAAGAAATCATGAGTTCGTTGGCGTTCACCAAAAATAAGCCAGTTTTCAGTATAGTTATGACGAGTTCGGGTATGAAGTAAACTCATTAAACCTGCGATTCCCGTTCCATTGCCGATACAGATAATTGGGCGATTATCATCGATCAAGTGAAAAGATTCATTGGTGCGAATACGTAATGCAATACTCTGATTAATTTCTGTGTATTGAGTCAGCCAGCCAGATCCTAACCCTAAATGACCAGATTCATCGGATTGCTGGCGAACAACCAAACGAAGCGCTTGCTGAGAAGGGATGCTAGCAATTGAATATTCCCGCGTTGGTAGGGTAGGGAGCTGTTCTAATAAGTGGTCCAGATTCGCAAACGGTTCAATTTCACCCGTTAAATCTTTATTCCAAAGCGCCTTTTCAATAGAAATTTGTAGCGAGTCTACCACTGCATTTCTAAGAATATGGTGGTGTTGTAAAAACTCATTAATACGTTCAGGACTATTACCTGGTTGTATTTCAGCAATATCTCCCGCTTGCCATACAGCTTCATGATTGGCAGTAAGTTCAATATTGTAAGCGGGTTCCCCTAGACTATTTGGGTTGAGTAAATCACGTTGTTGTAATGTCCAAGTGTCAAATACTTTTTCAAGATTAACAGCATGCAAATCTAGTTTAGTTGCTTTTGTAAGAGCTTGATTCCAGTTTTGAATATGTGCTGGATTTGCATTATCGACTTCAATCGTATCAAAGTAGGCTTCAGCTCCATTGTTTTTAAGCCATGCATCTACAGTGTGACCAAAACTACAATAAGTATCTGGGTATTCTTTCGAGCCTAAAGCTAACACAGCATATCTGAGATGTTTGAGCTCTAATTGCGTTTTTAATAGCTTTTTAGCAAAACTCGAAGCTAAATCTGGTGCCTCTCCAGTACCATAAGTACTGATCACAAAAAGAATTTGTTGATGCTGTTGTAAATCCGCTTCAGTTAACTGTTGTATAGATTTAACCTGAACAGGTTGATGTGCTTCTTGTAAGCTAGTTGCGGTACTCCATGCGAGTTGCTCTGCAACTCCTGTTTGGGTGGCATAAGTAATTAACCAAGGTTTAGCATTTTGATCAATGTAGTGACCAGCTAAAGATTGGCGAGCAGCTTGTGTTAGTTTTTTCTGTTTACGACGTTTTAGGTAAAGCATCCATCCGGTAACAAAGAATAAAGGCATCGCTAAAGACGCAAGCATTGCTACAAATTGATAAACTGGTCCAAAGAAGCTGCCACGGTGTACGGGTAACATGCTACTCATGATTTTTTGATTAAGCTTTTTATCTTCATAAAGCTCCATCTTTTCAATACTGGCAGTTTTATAGTTATAAATAGCTTGGTTACGTGCACGTTCGTGTTGTGGTGTTGCATCAACAAAAGTTAATTCTAATTTTCCATCATCTTTTTTCGGTAAATTCACTGTTAAAGTTGAATAGTCACGTCCGATTTTATTGTTAAAGCCACTCCAAGTCTGGTTGAGGGCAGTAATCAGCTGAGCGCTATCTAATTTAGCTTCAGAAGATTTGTCTTTATCGCGTCCAGCTCCGCCATGTCCTTGCATTTTAGGTTGTTCTACACCTAGTACTTTGAACATACCGCTACGCCACCAGTCATATGACCAGTATAAACCTGTACATGCAAAAAGAAGATAAAAAACAATAACCCATGTACCTACGACAGCGTGTAAATCCCAAATAAAATTTCGACCTTTAAGTTTGGGTTTAACAGCAAGCCATTGACGTGCAGAGTGTTTCTTGGGCCAACGTAAATATAATCCGCTCAAGACAAAATAAATGAGCATGAGGGCACAAGCACCAGTAATTTGTTTACCGAACTCACCAGCAGTTAAGTTACGGTGAATTTGTTGTATTAATAGAAGTAACTCTCGGCCTTTAACATCAGGCAATACCTGTGCTGTATAAGGGTTAACCATCATATTGTAGCCACGTCGTTCGCCTTCTTTTTCAATGTTTACAACAGATGAGGCGGTAGGATCTTTGGCTATGGTAATGCTATTAATTTTAATTTCAGGCTGGGTTGTTGCGAAATGTTGATAAAGCTGAGCAGGGGTAAGCTTAGGTGAGCTTACTGCTTGTACAACATAACTATCTGTATTTACCCATTTTAAAATTTGTTGATCATAAGAATAAATTGCGCCTGTAACACCCATAATTGATAAGATGAGGCCAGCACTAATACCCATAAACCAATGAATTTGAAATAAAAACTTTTTAAACATGGTCGAAAAATGTGAATATGATGGAGATCTTGTAACGGAGTATAGCCGAAGATTGAGTAGATAGTATGGATTTTGGAGATAATATTAATTTTCATTATCATTTATTTTTAGCATAATAAAAAACCTCCTGTAAAGGAGGCTTTTTAATGAGGTGAACTTATAAAGTTTTTGGTTCACCTACAGTTTCTTTCAAATGCTTACGAATTGTATTGAAAGAAAAGTTTTTAGAGTCCATGCGTTTAGGCAAGATATATGCACCTTGCTGTTCTTGGCCCTTAGGATCTTTTACTTTAAAGTTAACTAAAATAAAGTCAGGCGTGTTGTACCATTCATAGATGTTTTTCCACCCAATAGTTCCAACGCCTTCTTGTAATCCCATTTGCTGGCGCATTACGATACCGTGAGGTTGTACACCTAAGCGAATGCCTTTAATTTCCTGTACAGGAAACTCATTCATCTTACGCTTCACGTACCATTCCAAACCATATGTGCGGCCAAGGTAATAAAGCACTACACCAACAATAGCAACCCAGCAAATCACTGTAGAGTAGTTCTTAATAAAAATAAGACCTAAAATCGCAAGGGCTAAAATTACGCCCATAATTGCCCAGATTTTTGTGCTGATTTTATTGGTGCTGCGCCAGATAAGAAGCTGTGCATTACGTTGTTCAGCTTCTGTTACCTCGTAAGGAACAGGCTGAAGCGTATAAGCATATAAAGTTTTCGCGGTCATAGTGCAAATAACAAATTGTAAACTGTTTTAAGTTTAGCATTAATTGGCATAAGTCAGGAAAGGATATTATGCCAATTTCATACTAAATTCCGAGTCAATTTTATAATGAAGCAAGTTCGCTGGCATCATTATCAAGATCATGACTTAGGCGTTGTTTCAACATACTAAATCGGTTTAAAACACTCAGCATCAGTGATAACTGCTGTAAAATAATGAGTGACTTTTGGTCTTCCTCATCATTTTGGCTTAAACGTTGACGTATTGTTTTAAGCATATTTTGTGCTGTCAAATCAGGCATTTCATCTCTTAATAACGCACCTTGTATGTCGTCTAACGCTTGATCTAAAACGTTAAGAACCGCTTGATCCTGAATCTTTTCCCGATGTGCTCCAAGTGCTGCGATATAACTTAAAAATGTATGATTGAGACATAGAAATTCAAATATATCTGACTTACGGGTAGGGTCAAAATCTGGCTCAGTGGCTAAAGTTGAAATTAGTGAAGCGACCTCAGCATCGGTATTATGGGCGGCACGGCGAACAATACGATAATTGAGCGCGTGGTTATGTCCTTCATGATATTGCTTTACCACTTCCGCTAAATAATTACATTGTGCTTGTAAGGAGCGTCGAATACTGCGCGGTAGGCGGCGGAACTTCCAGTCAGGCCAAATAAAGGTGACACCAAACCATGCTAAAGCGCATCCAATTAAGGTATCAACAAATCTAGGAATAGCCGCAGCGACTGCCGAGCCATCTAAGTTGAAGTTAATTAATGCCAAAATTGTGATGAAAGCGGTTGCTTGGGCATATTGCTTACTACGTAACTCGAAAAATAGTACGCCGCTTAAGATCAGCATGACTAATTGCCCTTCCACAGAAGGGACTAGAAACACCACACTAAGACCGACAATAATGCCGACCAGTGTACCAACTATACGCAAACGTAAACGACGTTTGGTAGCGTTAAAGTTAGGTTGGCTAACAAATAGTGCGGTCAGCATAATCCAGTAGCCATATTCGATCCGAGTGGTTTGAATAAATACATATCCAATGAAAAGAACAATCGATACTCGAATGGCATGACGAAACAGCACAGATTCAGGTGTTAGATTTTGTTTAATTCGAATAACAATATCATTCCAACCCTTTAAATCATCATCTTTGAGTTGGTTTTCAGCCTGTTTCACTTTATCAGACTGAATATGCTGCTCTGTTTCTAAGTTGAGTAATTGTGAGTCAATAGACTTCAAATTTCGGTATAAGGCAAAAAGTGCGTTGACCCACAATAAATCATATTGTTGATCATTTCTTAGTTTTACTAAAGATAAGCGTAAGTTCTCAAAACTCTGCTTAAAGCGTTTGTTATGGATATATGGTTTGCGCTGTAAAATACATTCATTTAGCTCTTGGCAAGCTTTACCCTGAATCGCCAAAATACGCTGAAATCTAAATAAAATATCACTATGCTGGAAAATTTTGGCTAACTTTTGATAGTCGATATGGGCAGAGTCTGCACGCTCATGAATATCTTGTGCAACAAAGTAATAATGTAAGCTACGGCGAGTACCTTTTTGTCCACGGTCACCTTTTAAACGGGTTAAAAGGGCGGTTTTAAGATCATTAAAAATTGTTATTAATTTGCCATTTTCTAATGAAAGATCAATCATGCTCTGTTGATAACTCGCAGGAGTCATATCAACATCAAATAAATTAGATTTAGCAAATAGAAAGTCACCTAATGAGGCATAAGATGCCGCAAGTTTGTCTTGAAGCTGACGAACCGGAAATAATAAAAAGCTAATAGTTGCAATCAGCCCGTACCATGCCGCACCCGCGACTAAAAGCGCTGGCTGTATATACCACTGGTCAAATAAATGGACTCCGAGCATGGTATAAACCGATACAACTAGACATCCATAAGAGATTGTTGCGTAACGGCGGCCTAATGACCCCAGTAAAATCCAGCCAATGCAAGAGGCGATTAGTCCTAGCGCAAAAAGCATTGGATAAGGGAAAAGTAATTGTACGGAAGCTGCAGTAATGAAGAAACCAATATAGGTGTAAATCAAATTCATGATACGCACTGAAAAGCGATCATCAATATCACTTAAACCAGCTGCGACCACACCTAAAGTAAGGGGAATTGTTGCTAATTGATGGCCTAGAAAATAAGGCACGAATGCAGTTCCTGAAAAGGCGATCAGCATCCGCACGTTATACATAAATGATGTGTTATAAGTCGCTCTTTTTAGGCGTTTAAACCAAGATTTCAAATGAAGTCCTTGCTGATCAACCTGAGTGATAAAGGATTTGCGTATTTCTACACCAATGTTGCACAAATCATACGATAGACAGTGTAAGCTTGTCTGTATGCAAATGATTGAAAAATGAAATATCGTTATGTCTGAACAAACAGCCCAGCGTCAATATTCAATTGGCTGGATTATGCTGCTCGCTTTACTCACGGCTTTAGGGCCATTATCCATTGATATGTACTTACCAGCGTTGCCTCAAATGGCTCATGATTTTGGCGTAAGTACACAAATGGTAGCAAACACATTACCTGCTTATTTTTTTGGTTTAGCCATTGGTCAATTGGTATATGGGCCTTTAAGCGACCGTATTGGAAGAAAGAAACCACTTTATTTTGGGCTTGCGCTTTATGCAGTTGCAAGCTTGTTTTGCGTGCTCGCTACAAATGAATGGAGTCTAATAGCAGCGCGTATTTTACAAGCTTTAGGTGGTTGTGTAGGTGTGGTTATGGCTCGTGCTGCTATACGTGATCGGTTAGATGTTCAAGGTTCGGCACAAGCTTTTTCTAGCATGATGATCGTGATGGGTTTAGCACCTATTTTGGCACCAATGATTGGAGCTTGGATTTTAATCTGGTTTCCGTGGCAAGCGATTTTCATTGCACTTTCAATTGTTGGAGCAATCTGCTGGTTATGCGTACATTTCTTTTTTAAAGAAACCTTGGCAATCGATAAAAGGCTCAAGTTATCTTTATATCAAGTGGCTACCTTATATGGTGCTATTTTCAAAGATGCGAGCTTCCGGTTACCTATGTTCGCAGGGTGTTTAACTGGTGCTGCATTATTCTGCTATATCAGTTCAGCTCCAGCCGTTTTTATGGACCAGTATGGCCTAAATCAACAAGAGTTTGCTTACGTATTTGGACTGAATGCTTTTGGCATTATGTTGATGTCATCTTTAAACAAGCACTTAACAACACGTGTTGAAATCACTAAACGTTTAAGAGCTGGTTCAATGGTACAAGTTACAGGGGCAAGCATTGTATTAATTGCTGGATTAATTACTGCGGCACCTTTATGGCTTGTAATGATCGGGTTATTTTTAGCGATTTCAGGGATTGGTTTAACAGGACCAAATGCCATGGCCCTTGCCATGTCAAAGCAAGGCGCACGAGCAGGAACAGCCAGTGCAATCATGGGAAGCATGCAATTTGCTTGTGGTTTGCTGGGGGGAGTGCTGCTTAACTTTCTAGTTTGGTCTGCGTCACTCAATATGGGCGTGATGATGGTGCTATTTACTTTAAGTGGTTTCATCGTTGTTTTAAAGGCAGCACAACAGGCAAAAAGCAAACCTCTCTCATAATTTTAAGAGAGGGGTTTTCAGAAACTCTTAATCTAGAAAAACTGCGAAGTTCTCTACAGGTTCTCTAGGTGTAATAAATGTATTTACAATGTGTGCAGGATCGGCATGGCCTAATGCAACTGCACATACCAGCTCTTCATCATCTGCTGCGCCCAAAATATCTAGAACTATCGGGTGGAAATGATTCCAAGCTGCCTGTGGACATGTATCTAAACCGCGGGCCTTAGCAGCCACCATGACATTCTGGATCATCATTGCGATATCCATTTTTGAACCAATTCCCATCGCTTTATTGACTGTAAAGAAAAGTCCAACTGGTGCATCAAACAGTTTGAAATTACGTAACTGTTGAGCCGCCATTTTTTCTCTTTCTCCCTTTTTAATGTCCAATAGACCGTAGAGTCCCCAACCATTTTCGCGGCGACGGTCAATAAAGGGTGAAACCCATTTTTCAGGGTAATAGGCAAAAGTTTCTTTATATTGTTCCGCAAGTTCTGGATTTTTAGAAATCTCAACTTGTGCTGCACAAACGCGCTCTACCATTTCAT
Source organism: Acinetobacter sp. 70_2 (assembly GCF_056736115.1). Lineage (NCBI taxonomy): Bacteria > Pseudomonadati > Pseudomonadota > Gammaproteobacteria > Moraxellales > Moraxellaceae > Acinetobacter > Acinetobacter sp. 70_2. The sequence continues at coordinate 111,648 of NZ_JBWZIP010000014.1, read as the reverse complement.
CACGTTTTTGCCCTGTCACTACATAGACTTTCCATGGTTGAGTATTGGTCCCAGAAGGTGCTCGACTTGCGACTTTTAAGATGTCTTTAATGACTTCAGACTCAATTGGAGTATTTAAAAAAGCACGAACAGAGTGTCGAGAGGTAATAGCTTCGTCAACAAGGCGGACTTGTTCCAGATTCATGAGTACTCCTGATCCTTTCTTTCAATATTGACTGCTTTATAAAAGTCTAATTTCATATGTTGAAACTGATGCATTTATAAGCAAAAAATATTAGAAAAGAGATATCCTTACATGTATGATGAGTCGATTCGTTTAGACATAATGTCTAATCAATGATAATTCGAATATGCCACTTTCTATTCTAATAGACAAAATAGTGTGACTTCGTCAGTTATAAAAATAAAAGTATAACAGTGGATGAGCGAAAAATATTCAACTAGAAAAAAGGTATAATATGTTTAAAAACAGTACAAAACGGATGATTTTGTATGAAATGCGACCAATTTTTATATAAAATTTTAATGAAAAACATACACAAAAGTTTAAATTTCTGCATAATACCGATTTTTTACGCAAGTATGATTTCTCCATACTCACGTTAGGAAAAAGTAGTAGCTGCATAATAAAATACTTTTACAAAAAGGATTTTATGCAGAAGTGGAGAAATACACGAGGTATAAGGAGCTTTACATGAGTTTACCGCTCATCAACAAGCAGTTCATGAAACAAGGATTGGCGATTACCATTGCAACCATGAAAATGAACTTAACTCACGCAACGACTAAGCCACAAAAAATACAACAGCTTGGTACACATCTCAACGCACTCTTCTTTCATTGTAAAGAAAGGGGCTCAGATAGTCGCGTCATAGCGATCGCTTGTTACAGTCTTTGAAATTTATATGCAGTTTAGACATTCGCTCAAAAGTATATGTAAATATGCTTATTGGCTTAAATCCAGATTTTTTGTAACTCGATTAATTGATGGGAATCATTAAGCGAGCTGATTTAGCGGTGGTCATTTGTTAGTTTCCAAGTTTGTAGCCGAGTCGATGCATACTGTTCACCCAAATGGGGTTATGTTCAGTGATGCGATGAATTCATTTTATTTGAAGGATGCTTTCTCTCATGCGACCTTCAAAGGCTTAGTGCTGGGCACCATGTTGCTTAAACTTGTGACGATAATTGCTAATCAATTGACATTAAAAGTTTTTTCTTAAATGTACTGAAAAAGTCCCTATTGCTAGGGGCTTTTTTGTTTATTGCAGTATTTTGGCTTGTGCTAATAGCACATTAGCAAGAACGTAAGCGGACCGAGTATGAATGAACAACTCAATGCGACATTGATGTCGTGGGTAAAATTTTTTAATGACCCTTTATGGGATTTCCTAGTTATTTTCTTGCTGGCTGTCGGTATTTTTTATACGGTCTTAACAGGTGCAGTGCAAATTCGCATGTTCTTGCAAAGTATTCGTGTCATGAAAAGCAGTCGTACAGAAGGCGAAGATGAGCATGGTCTTACACCTTTCCAAGCATTTGTAACAGGTCTTGCGAGCCGTGTTGGGGTAGGTAACATTGCTGGTGTAGCAATCGCTATCGCAATTGGTGGTCCTGGTGCAGTGTTCTGGATGTGGGTAACAGCTGTTCTTGGTATGAGCTCGGCTTTTATTGAGTCTACACTTGCTCAGCTATTTAAAGTTCGAGACAGCAAGAGCAAACAATTCCGTGGTGGACCGGCTTACTATATTACTCAAGGTTTACGTAGTAAAACCTTTGGTGTGGTTTTCGCACTAGCATTAATCTTTACTTACGGCTTTGTATTTAACTCAGTACAAATCAATGCGATTGCTAATGCATCTTCACATGCATGGGGTTGGGACAAAGCCAATCTTATTGCTCATTTAGGTGGCGTTGATTTAGAAATCTCTTGGGTTGGTCTTGCGCTTGTCGTTATGGTTGCGTTGGCAATTTTTGGTGGTATTAAACGTATCGCTAAATTTGCAGAAATGTTCGTACCTTTAAAAGCAGGTCTTTACCTATCTGTAGCGTTATATATTGCATTAAGCAACTATGCAATTTTACCTGATGTGTTAAAACTCATTGTAACTGAAGCTTTCCATTTCAATGCTGCAGCAGGTGGCTTCTTTGGTGCTGCCGTATCAATGGCAATGATGCAAGGTATTAAACGTGGTTTGTTCTCAAACGAAGCAGGTATGGGTTCTGCACCAAACGCAGCTGCTGCGTCTGATGTTAAACATCCTGTAAACCAAGGTTTAGTACAAATGCTTGGTGTATTCGTAGATACATTTATTGTATGTACAAGTACGGCAATCATTATTTTAGTTTCTGGTGTTTACCAAGATGCTGGCTTTGTTGGTGTTGAATTAACTCAACGTGCATTAGAGACTCAAGTTGGACACTGGGGATCTGACTTCCTAGCAGTTCTATTATTCTTGTTCTGTTATTCTGCTGTATTAGGTAACTATGCTTATGCAGAAAGTAACGTACAATTCATTAATAACAACCCGAAAGTTATGTTCATCTTCCGTATTTTTGTATTGGTGATGGTGTACTTCGGTGCAATTGGTAGTGTGCCACTCGTTTGGTCAATGGCTGACTTGTTTATGGGTATCATGGCGACTATTAACTTAATCGCAATTTTACTTTTAACGCCTGTAGCTCGTACTTTGTTGAAAGACTACCGTGAGCAATTAAAACAAGGTATTAAAGAACCAGAGTTTAAAATTAATAAATATCCAGAGCTGAAGAAAAAAGTCGATTCAGATATTTGGTAATTTTCAAAAAAGCCTCTTAGAAATAAGGGGCTTTTTTTATACACTATAAAAACACTTGAGTATAAATTTTAAACATGACAAATTAAATAAATTCAATACAGCTTTTCACAGAACGAGCAACTAAACTTGCAGTTCAAATTTAACGTCATAGTGCAAAGATGGGTCATGAAACAGCTTAAATTGTGGATTCTCGGACTTTCTATGGTGTTGGCTGGCTGCCAGACCACCTCACACTTATCTGCCTTAAAACCACAATCGGCAGAGGCATACTCTCGTTTTGTTGACCAGCCCTTTGCAAAAATTAAGAAACAGCAGAAAAAGCCAGTAGTCGCGCTAGTGTTAGGTAGTGGTGGCGCCCGAGGTTATGCACATATCGGCGTGATTGAAGTTTTAGAGCAGCATGGTATTCGTCCTGATTTTATTGTTGGAACCAGTGCAGGCAGTATTGTTGGGGCAATTTATGCGAGTGGAAAAACACCCGATGAATTGCGCGATACCGCATTGAAAATGAAAGCAGGCGACGTGCGTGATATTAGTATCGGTTTAAAAGGTTTTTTTGACGGTAAAAAAGTTGAAGACTACGTAAATCAACAAGTAAATAACTTACCACTCGAAAAAATGAAAATACCAATGTACGTGGTTGCAACAGAGCTTAAGCATGGTACCAAAACCGTATTTAATTACGGTAATACTGGTCAAGCTGTAAGAGCCTCTGCATCCATTCCAAGTATGTTTATACCGACTAAAATTGGTAAATCTGAATATGTAGATGGTGGTTTAGTCAGTCCGGTACCTGTTGAAGTTGCACGTGATTTAGGTGCTGATGTTATTATTGCTGTCGATATTTTGGCCCAACCGATTTATACAGAAACTTCGAATGTATGGGGGCTCTTCAACCAGAATATTAATATTATGCAAGGGCGTTTAGCTGCTGAAGAACTTCAATATGCAGATGTCGTGATTCAACCAGATTTAAGAGAAAAAGCACATATTTTTGATGTGAAAGGCCGCGAAGCTACCATGAAAGCAGGTATAGATGCGGCAAATGCAAAACTATCTGATATTCAGTTTGCAATTGATGAAAAAATAGCTGAACAGAATCTTTCTACCGATGGTTTAAGTGCTCAGTCCAAATAAATCAAAAGCAAGTATATGAAAACTAAATAAAAGCCCTGTTCGGGCTTTTTTATTGAAAAATAAAAGATTTGTATGTGCTGATAAAAATTTTTGTATAGTGGAGCTATGCTGAAAACTCCTCATGACACATATGAGAAATTCATGCTATTTTTCAAAAAAATAATTGATTTGTAACATATTGAGGCCGACTAATTAGATGATTCAGCAACAGGTAAAACAAGAGTTTCCAACATTAGAAGATATACATGCCGCTGCAGAGCGTTTAGATGGTTTAGTGGTTAAAACACCATTTGTTTTTTCAGAAACCATTTCTAAAACCCTAGGGGCAGAAATGTGGCTGAAATTTGAAAATCTACAATTTACGGCTTCTTTTAAAGAAAGAGGCGCATTGAATAAACTCTTGAGTTTATCCGAACAAGAAAAGCAACATGGTGTAATCGCTGCTTCAGCAGGTAATCATGCACAAGGGGTTGCTTATCATGCTCAGCGTACAGGCGTAACAGCCACTATTGTCATGCCTAAATCGACGCCTAATGTGAAGGTACAACGAGTACGTGAATACGGCGCACGCGTTATTTTGCATGGTCAAGATTTTTCTGAAGCTGCTGCTGAAATGCATCGTGTTGCACAAGAAGAATCTTTAACGATTATCCACCCATTTGATGATGCAGAAATTATTGCAGGTCAGGGAACCATTGCGCTCGAAATGCTTGCAGCTGTTCCTGAACTAGACATTTTAGTTGTGCCAATTGGCGGTGGTGGTCTCATTTCTGGTATTGCTATTGCAGCAAAATCGATAAACCCTAAAATTAAGGTTATCGGGGTTCAGTCAGTTGTATACCCAAGCATGGCGAAATTGCTTTGTAACTATCAAATTGCAGTTTCATTAGGTTCAACCGTAGCTGAAGGTATTGCAGTTAAAACTCCGGGTGAGCTGACGACTCAAGTCGCTAAAGAATATGTTGATGACATTGTTGTTGTGACTGAAGACATGATTGAAGAAGCAATTGCGCTGTTACTTAACATTGAGAAAACAGTATGTGAAGGAGCAGGGGCGACAGGTATCGCTGCAATTATGTCTCGACCAGATCTATTTTTAGGTCATAAAGTCGGGGTTGTTTTATCTGGAGGCAATATTGATACACGAGTGATGGTTTCCGTATTACAGCGTCACTTGACGCGTACGGGGCGTATGGTTCGTATTCGTGTCGAATTACCAGATAATCCGGGTGCTTTAGCGCGTTTAACAGCAATTATTGCTGAGCAAGGCGGTAACATTTACGAACTGCGCCATGAACGCTTTGCTGCCACAAGTCGTGCCAAAGAAAGTGCGGTCAGTGTTGATGTCGAGTTAAAAAGTGCTCCAGATCTGGAACCTTTAATTCAGGCTATGCAGCTTGAAGGTTATATTGTTCGTAAAGAAGAGATTTAAACACAGATATCACTATGATATAAAAGCCGTATATGGCTCTTAAGGGAGTCATATGCGAAGCAATTTAAATGGATTAAATTGCAAAAAGGATGAATTTACAAAAAAACGATCAAATCCTTCAATGAAATGGGAAAAACTGACAATTCTCTAAACTTTGCCCTTCACAATTTTAAGGTTTAGGTTTTAGTATTCTCTTCATTGCAAATTTGAAGAAATATAGGGATAACAACACTCAATGTTCAAATCATTTTTTCCGTCACCACGATATTTCTTTATATCGGCGGTTATTTGGATCGCACTAAATATGGTGCTCTGGTACACAGGTGGAAACACATGGGGAACTTTTATCGGCTTTGCTCAAGGCTATCATCAAGCTCAATTACCTGTTGGTGTTAGCCGTTTTTGGTCTCCAACTTTCTTATGGTTTTATGTCTGGTTTTTAGTCTCCACAGCATTGTTTGCTGGTTTTTGGAAAATTATTTCCAATAATCCTTGGCAAAGATGGTCCATTTGGGGTTCTGCTTTTATTCTATTTAACATCTGGTTTGGTGTTCAGGTCAGTGTTGCCATTAATGCATGGTATGTACCGTTTTGGGACTTAATTCAGAAAATGCTTTCTGATGGAGGTGGAGATCTCTCTGCACTATACAGTGAAACTCTAGTTTTTCTTTATATTGCAATGGTTGCTGTAACCTTAGCTGTTATTAATGCTTTTTTTACAAGTCACTATGTATTTCGTTGGCGTACGGCAATGAATGAGTACTACACGGAACATTGGGAAAAGCTTCGCCATATTGAAGGTGCTTCGCAGCGTGTACAAGAAGATACGATGCGTTTCGCGACTATTATGGAGGACCTAGGTGTTGAACTGGTAAAAGCTGTGATGATTTTAATTGCATTTTTACCTATTTTATTTCAGCTCTCTAAACACGTTCCTGTTTTACCAATTGTTGGTGAATTAGAACATTCTCTAGTATGGGCTGCAATTGTATGGGCTGCTTTTGGTACCATTTTATTAATGGTGGTTGGTATTAAATTACCTGGTCTACAATTTAACAATCAAAAAGTAGAAGCAGCTTATCGTAAAGAATTGGTTTATGGTGAAGATCATATCGACCGTGCAAAACCAGCTACTTTAAAAGAGCTTTTCAGTCGAGTCCGTACAAACTATTTCCGTCTCTATTTTCATTATGCTTACTTTAACTTGGTAGCAACTTGGTATAAGCAATTAGACATTTTATATAGTCTAGTGGTCTTATTCCCTGCAATTGCGAGCGGGAAGATGACGTTAGGCTTAATTAACCAAATTGGTGGTGTATTTGATAAGGTTCGTGAATCATTCCAATATTTAATTAGTTCATGGAAAACCATTATTGAGTTACTTTCGATTTACAAGCGTTTAAAAGCTTTTGAATCGATATTGCATAAATAAATAAAAACCCGCGAAAGCGGGTTTTTTTATAGGTACAAATATTTAATGAGTTGCATTATAAAAATTAAGAATAGGACCAACTAATGATTGCTGAGATTTATCTAAGGTGACTTGAATCTCTTTGTAGTTGAACGTGTCCTCATCATCATATTTGGCAATACCATGCGTTTTATTGTTCACTTGTGGAATTTGATAACTAAAAAAAGCCACTTTTTTAGAGGGATGAACGATGGTAATGAGTTTTTTTGGGTCTTTGAATCCGCCAAAATCATCTTCAACACTTTCTTTTAACAGTTCAGGAAAATAAAGCGTTGCATTTGGTAATCCACACCCAACGCAAAAAGAAGAGTCATAAAGCTCTATCGCTTGTTTTTGATCTGGACTCATTGCTAAAGCAAAACCAGTTCCATTCGCACCTGCATTTGCTTGTACATCTTGCCAGTTACGTGGAACAAGCACCAATCCTGTTTCAGGTAATGCAAGAAGCTTGAGTTGTTTTGCATGTTGAGCATCGAGTTTAAAATTAAAATGGCAGCTTTTAGGCGTACAGGTTTCAAAACTTTTAAGTAAACCATCTTCTATAGGGTTTTGTGCCGTTACTCCATAAAAAGGGACTGTAACGCCGTTTAAAAAATTTGCTTCTCCAAGCTTATAGAACTGATTATCTGCTTTGCGTGTTGCAGCAGAGCTATAAAACTTTGGAAAATGAGGAGTAAAGCTTTTTACTTCTGCATAAGCAGTTGAAGTGAGACTTACCAATACTGTGCATAATAAAAAATTTAATTTTTTCATTTTTAGAAAGTAATCAATTTAAAATCTTATATAAATCTAACATATTCTTTTAAACTATAAGGTAATTCAAAATTGAATACTGTTTTTAACTTCATAATAAAAACAGACTTATAGAGATATGGAAAATGAAAAATATACTTTCAATTTGCTGCTTAGCGGCAATAAGTTCTTATAGTTTTGCTCAAGACATTAAAGGCATTTCATTTTCTCATCAAGAGTGGGAAATCTATTGTAGTAATACGGGTACTTGTAAGGCTGCTGGCTATCAAAATGAAGACAATGGTGATAATCCAGCTTCAATTTTAATAACGCGTAAAGCAGGGCCAAAACAACCTGTGCAAGTTGAGTTTGCTTTGTCTGACTATGAACAAAGCATGCCTGCAAATCAGCTTAAAAATATCCATTTTTATATCAATGGCAAAGATTTAGGGCTTGTGGCTGTAGATGGCACTGAGCTGCCAATTATGGGTAAACTAAGTAGCTTACAAACCAATGCTCTACTACAGCAATCTAAGCAAAAAACTGAAATTACATTTAAAAATGCGCAACATGAATGGAAAATTTCCGATGAAGGAATGACCGCTGTGTTATTAAAAATGGATGATTTTCAGAAGCGTATCGGGACCGTTGGTGCTTTAGTCAAAAAGGGCAGTGCCAATGAAAATCAAGTGCTGATGCCTGAACCAAAACTAGTTGTAAAACGTATTAAGACGGCAACCAAACCTTACTTAACTTTACAGCCAAAAAATAAACAGTACCAAGCAATATACCGTAGTCTGATGGCAGCTAAACCGAATCCGAAAGAAGACGGCTTTTGTGAAGGCGTTTATGGCGGTAATAGTGATGGAGCTGAACCACAAGAAATTGACCTATATAAATTAACCAATCAAAAAGTTCTAGCGACTACATTGTGTTGGCGAGGAGCTTATAACGAAGGCTATGGGGCTTGGGTGCTCGATGAGTCTTTAAATGGTAAAGCAACTTTTGTGACCGAGTCTGCTTCAGATTTCGATAGCGGTATGATCAGCAGTTCTCAAAAGGGACGAGGCATAGGAGACTGCTGGGCAAGTGAAGAATGGGTGTGGGATGGCAAGAGCTTTGTGCATACTAAGTATATATGGACAGGGATGTGTAAAGGCTTGGCAGCAGGTGGGGTGTGGGAGCTTGATCGAATAGAGTCTGTGGTGAAATAACTACTTTGCGGTTACAGAGTCATAACAGGTAACTTTGGTGACTCTGTGATAAAAAGAACAGATTGTTTATTGGAGCTAGACCTATGTCACGTCATCTTTACGCTATTGCTCGCCATAAGTTTTCACATCTGAGTCGTTCAATATGTGTGGCGGCGGCTGTACTAGGCACAACACAAATTGCAATGGCGGGTCCAACAGTCGATCAGCTCAGTGATTGTCTTGTTAAAGCGACAACAGCTTCAGATAAAACTACAGTGCTTCAGTGGACATTTACGGCTTTAGCAGCTCATCCCGATTTAAAAGCATTTAGTAATGTAACACCTGAGCAAAAAGATCAGTTAGATCAAAAACTGGCTCAGGTTTTACAACGCGTGATTGTAGAGCAATGTTCTACCCAAACTAAAGCTGTGATTAAGGCAGAAGGTGTTAAGGCAGTTGGAGAAGCTTTCCAACAGTTAGGTCAAAGTGCTGGTGAAGATATTGTTAAAGACCCTGCCGTTAAACAACAGTTGCAGGGCACATTGCGCTATATCGATTTAAATAAATTGGTGACAACGTTTTTAACGCCAGAGATTTGGAATAAATTAGGAATTACAAGATAAAAAATCTAGTTTTCTACCTTAGTAATAAAGCCTGCTATTTAAGTGCAGGCTTTATTTTAATTAGAATGAATAGAGCTATTTAGATAGTAATTTTAGCGCCTAAAACTTTCACAAACTGTGCTAACCAAGCTGGATGTGCAGGCCAAGCTGGTGCAGTTACTAAATGTCCATCTGTAACTGCTTCAGTCACAGCAATATCTGCGTATTGACCACCTGCGAGTTTTACTTCGACAGCACATGCTGGATAAGCAGAACAGAGGCGGCCTTTTAAAATGTCAGCCGCTGCGAGTAACTGAGCGCCATGGCATACGGCTGCAATTGGTTTTTTCACTCTATCGAACTCACGTACAATTTCGACAACACGTTCATTCATACGTAAATATTCTGGTGCACGACCACCCGGAATGACTAGACCTACATAGTCTTCGGTATTAACGGCATTAAAATCATAGTTAATCGCGAAGTTGTGGCCACGTTTTTCGCTATAAGTTTGCTCACCTTCAAAATCATGAATAGCGGTTGCAATATGATCGCCGTTCTTTTTATTCGGGCAAACAGCATGTACTGTATAACCTAAACCAGTTAAGAACTGAAAAGGAACCATAGTTTCATAGTCTTCTGCATAATCACCGACTAACATTAAAATCTTTTTAGACATTATTTATCCCTCTTTTTAAAATATAAGTGATTTCAATTTTTAATTTAAATTAGCACAATGAAAGTATGATTTTTAGCAAAAAGTGCATTCTTTCGTCGAAGGGGGCTTCGTAAGAGATATAAAAAAGCCTCGATAAATCGAGGCTTTTAAATTTATGGGATCTACTTTTTATAATTCACAAGCTTTACCTTCATATTCATGACGGTTTACAACGTATTCTTGACCATTCCATCGATAAATAGCAGAACAGAAGCCTGGTCCCCCATTTTCAATATCAGGCCAGCCATCTTTGCCTTTAGTTTTCAAAAAGGTGGGAAGGCCAGAGTTGCTAAAGAGTTTTTTCCATCGACCGTCTTTTTGCTGTGAAACAATATAGTAGCCAACCCCTGTATTGCCATAACACATACTGCTACTATCTTGAATAACTGCATCTTTATGACCATCACCATTTAAATCTTTATAAATAATAATTTCACCAGTATCACAGTTACCTTTCCAGCCATGTTTTGTTTTTTTGAAGTTTGCAGCTTTAAAAATAGATGCTACTTCACTCTTTGGAACTTGAACTGTTTGAGCAAAAAGTGTCGAGTTTATTAACAATAAAGAGGTCGTAATAAGTAATTTATTTATCATGAGTAACCTGTTCAGCATAGTTTTAGCTTAAAAATTATTGTGGATTCATTGCATTTCAAAATAGATAAAAACCCGCTCTAAAGCGGGTTTTTCTAAAAGCTAGATTGGCTTAACCAATTAACTTTTTCATTAATTCATTTACTTGAGCAGGGTTAGCTTTACCCTTAGACGCTTTCATGACTTGACCAACAAGACCGTTAAAGGCTTTTTCTTTACCAGACTTGTACTCTTCAACCATTTTTTCATTGGCTGCAAGTACTTCTTTAATGATTGCTTCAATTGCACCTGTGTCGGTTTCTTGCTTTAAGCCTTTTTCTGCAATAATGTCATCGGCAGATTTACCTTCCGACTCCCACATAAAGCCAAAGACTTGTTTTGCAATCTTACCGCTAATGGTGTTGTCAACAATACGAGCAATCATGCCACCAAGCTGTTCAGCAGAAACAGGTGAGTCAGCCAAATCTAGGCCTGCTTTGTTTAAAGCACCTGAGAATTCGCCCATTACCCAGTTGGCAGATACTTTACCTTGCTTCGCACCGCCAGCAGCAGCCACAACAGCTTCATAGAAGTCTGCCATTTCGCGTGAGAGCGTAAGTACATGTGCATCGTACTCAGTTACACCAAAGTCTGCGATAAAGCGTGCACGGCGTGCAGCAGGAAGCTCTGGAAGCGCAGCACGAGCAGCTTCGATTTGTTCATCTGCAATAATCACTGGTAACAAATCTGGATCTGGGAAGTAGCGGTAATCGTTCGCTTCTTCTTTAGAACGCATTGAACGCGTTTCCATTTTGTTTGGATCGAACAAACGAGTTTCTTGGTCGATACTTCCGCCGTATTCCAAAATTTCCATTTGGCGTTCAATTTCAACATTGATCGCTTGCTCAATGAAACGGAATGAGTTGAGGTTTTTAAGCTCGCAACGTGTACCAAACGGTTGGCCCGGACGGCGTAAAGACACGTTACAGTCCGCACGGAATGAACCTTCTGCCATGTTACCGTCAGAAATACCTAACCAACGTACCAGTGTGTGAATCGCTTTAATGTAAGCAACCGCTTCCTCAACCGAACGCATGTCAGGTTCAGAAACGATTTCAAGTAAAGGGGTACCAGCACGGTTTAAGTCAATGCCAGACATGCCTTCAAATTGGTCATGTACAGATTTACCCGCATCTTCTTCAAGATGAGCACGAGTTACGCCAATACGTTTAGTCGTACCATCTTCAAGTTGAATGTCGATATGACCCAAGCCCACAATCGGGTTATCCATTTGGCTAATTTGATAGCCTTTTGGAGAGTCAGGGTAGAAGTAGTTTTTACGCGCAAATACTGAAGCTTGGTCGATGTAAGCATCGATACCCAAACCAAAGCGAATAGCAAAATCAACTACTTTTTCATTCAAAACAGGCAATACACCCGGCATAGCCAAGTCTACAAGGCTCGCTTGTGTATTTGGGTCTTGACCAAATTCAGTCGATGAACCAGAGAAAATTTTAGAATTGGTTGCAAGCTGAGTGTGAATCTCGATACCAATAACGACTTCCCAACCGTCAATCAATTTCAACTTTTGAGCTTCAGCCATTATGCATTCTCCTCAGCAATTGCCGCACGTTGAGTATGGAAATCGGTGTTTTGTTGGTATTGATGAACAATCGACAATAATTGCGATTCTGACCAGTAGTTACCAATTAATTGTAAGCCTACAGGTAAGCTGTCTTTATCGAAACCAACAGGAGCATTAATCGCTGGTAAGCCTGCCAAGTTCACTGCAAGTGTATAGATATCGCCTAAATACATTTCAGTTGGACTTAAGTTCGCACCAATTTTATATGCAGTTGTTGGTGCAGCAGGAGCCGCAATCACATCTACATTTTCAAATGCTTTTAAGAAGTCTTGTTGAATTAAACGACGTACTTTTTGTGCTTTCACATAGTAAGCATCGTAATAACCCGCAGAAAGCGCATAAGTACCAATTAAGATACGACGTTGAACTTCTGGACCAAAACCTTCTGAACGAGAGCGCTTATAAAGATCCATCAAGTCTGTGGGGTTTTCACAGCGGTAGCCGTAACGAACACCATCGTAACGTGACAAGTTAGATGATGCTTCTGCTGGCGCGATGAGGTAATACGTTGGAACATAGGCTTCAGTCATGTTGAGGTCGATCTCAACAAGCGTAGCACCCATTTCTTCAAGCTTTTTCAAAGACTCTTCAACACGTGCTTTTACGTCTGCATCTAAGCCTGCAACGTTAAAGTATTGTTTAGGAATACCAATACGTAAACCTTTTACAGATGTGTTATTTAGGTTTGCAACGTAGTCATCAACTTCTTTTTTAACCGAAGTTGAGTCTTTTGCATCGTGACCTGCAATTACATTCATGAGGTAAGCACAGTCTTCAGCAGAGCGTGCCATTGGACCTGCTTGGTCTAAAGATGATGCATAAGCAATAATGCCGAAACGAGATACACGACCATAGGTCGGTTTTAAGCCTGTTAAGCCACAGAAAGAGGCAGGTTGGCGAATTGAGCCACCTGTATCAGTACCTGTAGCGAAAGGTGCTAAATCAGCCGCTACAGCCGCAGCAGAGCCACCTGATGAACCACCAGGAACGTGGTCAAGTGCCCATGGGTTGCTTGTTGCGCCTACATATGAGCTTTCAGAAGTTGAGCCCATCGCAAACTCGTCCATGTTCACTTTACCTAAAGTGACAAGACCAGCTGCTTTAGTTTTTTCAACAACAGTTGCATCGTAAGGAGAGATGAAGTTGTCTAATATTTTTGAACCCGCAGTAGTTTTAATACCTTTGGTACAAAAGATATCTTTATGAGCAAGTGGAATACCCGTTAAAGCGGTTGCATTACCCGCTTTTAAAGCTGCATCGGCTGCGTCGGCTTCAGCAAGCGCTTGCTCAGGCGTAACCGTCACGTAGCTTTTTACCAGTGGGTCAATTTTAGCAATACGTTTTAAATAGTGTTCAGTCAGTTCGCGAGATGAAAACTTCGCTTGGCTTAAGCCTTCAGCAAGTTCACGAATTGATAAGCGATGTAAATCAGTCATGAGTAAAATTTCTTTACATTCAAAATTGGGAAGATGGATTAATTGACTAAAAGTTATTCAATCACGCGAGGAACAAGATACAAACCATCTTGAGTTGCAGGTGCAACAGCTTGGTATTCATCTCGATGATTGCTTTCAGTTACCACATCAGCACGTAAAGGTTGAGGATTGTCAAAAGGACTCTTCAAAGGTTCTACGCCTTCCGTATCAATGCCTTTTAAGGTTTCCATCATGCCTAAAATTTTATTTAGACTTTGAGCATATTCAGCAGATTGCGTATCATTGAGCGACAATCGAGCAAGATTGGCGATTGCTGAAACTGTTTGTGCATTTAAATCTGCTGAATGCTGTGCATCCGATGTAGACATAACATCACCTAATCAGTATTAAAAATTTTCAAAATATCGTGCGTTATAATAAGCGATTGACTTGTTCAAATCATCACATTTAGTTTAAAGTTGCCACCTTGCATCCACATGAAAGTTTAACTGAGAACGAACCGTGATTCTAAAACGACTAATTGGCTTGTTTTCGCCGGATCTAGCCATTGATTTAGGTACAGCAAATACACTTATTTATGCACCAGGCCGCGGCATTATATTAAATGAACCAACAGTTGTGGCAATTCGTCACAGTGGTTCACAAAAAATTGTTGCTGCTGTAGGGCTGGATGCGAAACAAATGTTAGGCCGTACGCCTGCAAATATTTCTGCAATTCGTCCAATGAAAGACGGTGTAATTGCAGACTTTGAAGTGACTGAAACCATGCTGAATCAGTTCATTGGTAAAGTTCACGAAAAACGTTTGTTCCCACCTGCACCTCGTGTAGTTGTATGTGTACCATGTAAATCAACTTTGGTCGAGCGCCGTGCAATTCGTGAAGCCGTATTTAATGCGGGTGCCCGTGATGTGCGCTTAATTGAAGAGCCAATGGCTGCTGCAATTGGTGCTGGTATGCCAGTTGAACAAGCATGTGGTTCTATGGTTGTGGATGTTGGTGGTGGTACAACTGAAATTGCAATTATCTCATTGCAGGGTTGTGTCTATGCCGATTCTTTACGTATTGGTGGCGATGTATTTGATGAGCAAATCATTAACTATGTTCGTAAAGCTCACGGTTGCGTAATTGGTGAAACCACAGCAGAAATCATTAAAAAAGAAGTAGGTATGGCTGTTTCTGATGGTACGACATTGGAAATTGAAGTACGTGGTCGTAACCTTGCAGAAGGTGTACCTCGTGCAATTACTGTAACTTCTGACGAAATTACTCAAGCGATTTCTGATCCGTTACAAAGCATTGTAAGCGCGGTGAAATCAGCTCTTGAACAAACTCCTCCTGAACTTTCTTCTGATATTGCTGAGCGCGGTATTGTGTTGACAGGTGGCGGTGCGTTACTTCGTAACCTCGACAAATTATTAGCTCAAGAAACTGGTTTACCAGTTGTTGTTGCTGAAGATCCTCTTACTTGTGTGACCCGTGGTGGTGGTAAAGTATTAGAATTCTTCGACAACCCGAACCATGACATGCTTTTCGTCGGTTAAGTTTAAGGATTAGGCGGTGCAACCGAATATTTTTTCAAGACAGCCGCCATCTTTCCGCTCGTTCATTATTGCGGTCATTACATGCTTGGTTGTGCTGTTCTTTGATTGGCGCATGCCTTATGTAATTCAGCCAGCAAGGGATGTCTTGTACGCTGCATATAATCCAATTTATGCGCTTGCAAGCTATCCGGTACTGTCGAGAGAATGGCTGAATCAACAAACTAAATCAGAAACACAACTGCGCCGTGAAAACACTGCAATGCAGGCTGAGTTGTTACAGGCTCAGGTTCGTTTGCAGAAACTGTCTGAATTGTCTGCTGAAAATACCCGATTACGTGGTTTACTCGATACGCCATTAATTATTGATGGCCGTATGGAAATTGCCGAAGTAATTGGAACAGATGCCGATCCGCTACGTCACATTATCATTATTAACCGTGGTTCAATGGATCACCTTAAGGTTGGTCAAACGGTTCTGGATGATAAAGGGATTATGGGACAAATCATTAATGTATATCCTCATAGTTCACGTGTGATGTTACTTTCTGACAAAGAGCATTCACTCTCTGTTCGTTTAGAGCGTACAGGTATGCGTGCGATTGTTTCTGGAACTGGCGATTTAGGTCGTTTGAAAATGGAATACGTTCCAACCAGTGCAAATATTCAGGTTGGTGATAAAGTATTAAGTTCGGGCTTAGGTGAGCATTTCCCAGCAGGCTATGCAGTGGGTACGGTGGCTAAAATTCGTCGCCATAATTCAGGTGAATTTGCTGAAATTGATATTACTCCAGCTGCTCAACTTGCAACAGGACATCACGTGGTTGTGCTTTTCTCTGACTCATTAGCGAAGGAGCAACCTTATGCCGATCGCTAAATTGAAGCGTGAGAAGCGTAAAGATCCACTATGGGGAATTATTCTCTCCGTTATAGTGGGTTCTGTGCTCATGGTTTACCCGCTTTCCTACGATATTTCTGGCTGGCGTCCATTGTTCATGCTTATGATCATGTTGTTTTGGGTCGTTTGCCAACCAACATGGTGTGGGGTGTGGTTTGCATTTGGTATGGGAATTTTTACAGATCTATTGCTTGATGCACCTTTGGGCCTAAATGCTTTAAGTTTTGTTATTGTTACCTTTGTGACCCGATTTTTAATACGTGAACGTCGAATTTTAACTTTCGTTAATTTATGGACGATTGCTATTTTAGTGATTATTGCTCATTTGGCATTTATGTGGGTAACACAAACCATGGGGGGCATTCATTTTTCGATTGCTCGACATTGGCAACCGTTAATAACAAGCATCTCAACTTGGCCTGTTGTTTACTATTGTTTAGCAAAATGGCGCATTTAATTTTAGCTTCCAGTTCTCCGCGTCGCAGAGAGCTTTTACAACAGCTGGGCTTAAATTTTGAAGTTTATAGCCCTGATATTGATGAATCTGTTCATGACGGTGAGCTGGTTCATCAATATGTTGAGCGTTTGGCAAGAGAAAAAGCTCAAGCCGTATTAAATATTTTTCCAGATTCAATTGTTATTGCTGCCGATACAAGTCTTGGGCTTGATGGTCAGATTATTGGTAAACCTGACTCAAAACAGCATGCCTTTGAAATTTGGAAACAATTATCTGGCCGTTGGCATGATGTGTTTTCCGGAATTTGTATTGCGACACAGCAGCAAATCTTGAGTGAAGTGGTGCAGACACAAGTTGAGTTTGCATCAATGACTACGCAAGATATGGAAGACTATTGGGCCACAGGAGAACCTGTAGGGAAGGCCGGTGCATATGCAATTCAAGGAATTGCTTCGCAATATATTCCCAAAATTCAAGGAAGTTATAGTAATGTGGTAGGGCTTCCTTTGTACGAATTTTCACAGTTATTCAAAAGAGTGAAGACATAAGGGGTTGTTGATAATTCTTGATTGAATTGCATTGTCGATGAATAGTGGACAAAGCTACATTAACAGTCCCTCTGACTCTTTAATAAAAATTTTATAATGCTTTGAGTTTATGTATGTCAGAAGAACTACTTATTAATGTCACACCTATGGAGTGTCGGGTGGCATTAATCGAAAATGGAACTGTTAATGAGCTGTATGTTGAACGTACAGTGAAACGAGGACTTGTCGGCAATATCTACAAAGGTAAAGTTGTCCGTGTGCTTCCAGGCATGCAAGCGGCTTTTGTTGATATCGGCTTATCTAGAACAGCCTTTTTGCATATTAATGATATGGTTTGGCCTCGTTCACAGCCAACACCTAATGTTTTTGAATTACTTCATCCGGGGCAAATACTAACCGTTCAGGTTATGAAAGATATGCTTGGTACGAAAGGCGCTCGCCTGAGTACAGATCTTTCAATTCCTTCTCGCTATTTAGTTCTTATGCCATATGGTAACCATATTGGTGTTTCACAGCGTATTGAGTCTGAAGAAGAGCGCGAACGCTTACGTAATATCATCGAAGGTATTCAGGCAGAGCATAATCTACCTGGTAGTGTGATTGTTCGTACTGCTGCAGAAGGTGTAGATGATGCTGAGATTGCTCAAGATATGTGTTATCTCAGTAAGCTATGGGAATATATTCAGCGTAAACAAGTTGATGTTGCAGTTCCTTCTTTAATTTTTGAAGAGCTACCACTACCACAACGAATTATTCGTGATTTGGCAAGTGAAGAAACTGCAAAGATTTATGTCGATTCGAGAGAGATTCACGGCAAACTGCGTGAGTTTGTAGATGAATTTGTTCCGAATATGCAAAGTCGCCTGATTCATTACCCAGGTGAGCGCCCGTTATTTGATCTCTATAACGTCGAAGAAGATATTCAAAAAGCTCTACAAACACGTGTTGCTTTAAAGTCTGGTGGTTATTTAATGATTGACCAGACTGAGGCTATGACAACGATTGATGTCAATACAGGCTCTTATGTCGGTGGTCGTAGTCTTGAAGATACTGTCTTTAAAACCAATATGGAAGCAACTCAAGTCATTGCACGTCAGCTTAGATTACGAAATCTAGGTGGTATTATCATTATTGATTTTATTGACATGCAAGAAGCGATTCATCGTGAAGAAGTGATGCGTCAGTTTGAGAAAATGCTTGAACGTGATCATGCCAAAACCAAAATCACACAAGTGTCTGAACTTGGCTTAGTCGAAATGACACGTAAACGTACACGTGAATCGTTAGAACACTTGTTATGTGAGTCGTGTCCAACGTGTCAGGGGCGTGGTTTTGTCAAAACAGCGGAGACAGTGTGTTACGAAATATTTCGAGAGATATTACGATATACGCGTGCATTTGAGTCAACGAGTGGCTTTACTGTTGTTGCCCATCCTTCTGTGATTGACCGATTATTAACTGCAGAAGCCCCTGCAGTGGCTGATTTAGAGCACTTTATCAACAGAGTTATTAAATTTCAGGTCGAAAATTTATATACGCAAGAGCAATACGATATCATTTTAAGTTAAAGTTGTAACAAGATATCGCTTAATCCTTGTTACAACTGAAATTTTACTTTCATTCATGAATTTTAAATACTACTTACGTACAGTAGCCCTAGACGTTCTCCCCATTTAAAACGTCTTAGCAAACAATAAGAGGTATAACCCATGAATGTAAGTGAAAACTTAATTAGCAACGGTCTTAAACATGTTTTAGAAAGCACGCCAGTAAATAGCTGCTATATGTTGAATGACCAAGGTAAAGAAGTACCGATCACAACTGCAATGATTCGCTCAGTATGTCATCAGTTGCTTAACCAGTGCCGCACAATCAAAAAATAAGGGGCCAATTCAAAGCCCCTTAATTTTTTAACTCGCTGAATGATGTTTCAGATGTTTCTCTTCAATAATTTCTTCAAAACGTTGAATCTCATCTTCAAGATGAGTTAAAAGGTTTTGCATTTTAGGTAAAGCATTTCGACATGCTGTTAAACCTACCTCAAGCTTATCTAAATAGCTCGTCATCGTAATATTGAGTGCTTGTCCATCCATGACAATAGAAGCAGGGTAGAGCGCATCTAATTTCGCACCATTCCAATAAAGTGGCTCACGTGGGCCTGGTACATTGGAAATGACCAAATTGAATGCCTGACGCTTAGGAAGCATCCCAGACATGATGTTTAGACCTGCTGGACCGTAAACCACAGCGCTATAGTTTAAAATCTCGTTTGCAGTCATGCGGCTAAAGCGTTGCTTTGAATTTTGCATACTACGACGAATAATTTCGAGTCGTTCTAGAGGCTGGTCTTTATGAGTCCCCAAATTCGCTAGAATCATCGTAATGCGGTTACTCACGTCAGAGTCATCTGTGCGTAGTGAAGCGGGCACCATCGCAATAAGAGGCTTTTTAGGCAAGCTGTTATGGCTAATCAGGTATTCACGTAGGGCACCTGAACACACAGCAAGTACAACGTCATTGATGGTCACACCAAGTGCTTTAGAAATCTTTCTAAGACGGCTTAATTCA
Source organism: Acinetobacter sp. 70_2 (assembly GCF_056736115.1). Lineage (NCBI taxonomy): Bacteria > Pseudomonadati > Pseudomonadota > Gammaproteobacteria > Moraxellales > Moraxellaceae > Acinetobacter > Acinetobacter sp. 70_2. The sequence continues at coordinate 91,904 of NZ_JBWZIP010000014.1, read as the reverse complement.
AATGATTGAGCTGCAAAGCGACGTGAAGCACTTACACGCTGATTTAAAATTGAAACGGGAGCCTGAAAAGTCGAAACATAGTCAGGATTTTTCCCCATTTCTTTAAAAATGGTTTGTGATAACTCATGCATGACTTTCGGAGTAACTTCAAGCTGTGACTTGATGCCTCCTAAAATACTTTTGATTTTACTAGTACTCGGCTTTGGTACTTTTAAGCGTTTTGTTCTTTTACTTTCTACACACCAAAGGGGAACTACATGTTTTTCTTGTGGGGTCTTAGATAGAGACTTTTCAATTAAACGCATACCCGCAACGCCATCTACCATGGCATGATGAATCTTAAAGTACATCGCGAAACGATTACCTTCGATTCCTTCAATAATGTCGCACGTCCAAAGAGGTTTTGCTCGGTCAATTAAAGAGCTGTGCTGCTGTGAAATATACACCAGTAATTCACGGATTCGGCCAGGGTGAGGCAGGGCAATATGACGGAAATGGTGATCGATATCGAATTCTTCGTCTTCATCCCAAAATAAACCATTTAAACGGTTATTGAAGGGGGGGGCAGGAATACTTTTTGATTGGCGAATTTCTTCTACTAAATCACGAACAAAAGTTTCAGGGGCATTTTCAGGAATTTCAAATAAAAACAATCCGCCAACATGCATCGGTTGTTGTCGTTTTTCTAGTGATAGAAAAATAAAATCAATAGGGTGTAATGGACGCATAACTCGTTGTGCCTCATGCTTTTTCTAAGAAGCCCTTAACTGAGCTCTTATTAGAATTATAGAACCGTAAAATTTAGTATATAGCGTTTATTACAGATTAAATATGACTTTGTGTACGAGATATAACTGTAAAAAAAACCACTGATTCATCAGTGGTTTTTTTATACCAGACTATTTTTTTAAGTTGCCTGCATGTAAGCCACATTCTTTTTGTGTTGCTTCTTCCCACCACCAACGTCCTTCACGTTCATGTTGGTTTGGAAGTACTGGACGAGTACATGGTTCACAGCCAATAGAAACAAAACCACGCTCGTGTAGAGGGTTGTATGGAATTTCCATCATACGGATGTAACTCCACACATCGGCACTAGACCAGTTCGCAAGCGGATTATATTTAATAAGTTGCTTGCCTGGGCCTGAGAAACCAGCATCAGCTTGTACCACAGGAATTTCAGTACGAGTACCAGGACTTTGATCTTTACGTTGACCTGTAATCCAGCCATCTAAAGTCGCAAGTTTTTTACGTAAAGGTTGAACTTTTCGAATACCACAACATTCTTGGTGCCCATCTGTAAAAAAGCTGAATAAACCTTTTTCGTTTACCATGTTTTGAACAGCTTCAGATTCAGGGAAACAAATTTCGATATTGATATTGTAGTGTTTACGGACAGTTTCAATAAACTGATAAGTTTCGGCATGGAGGCGACCAGTGTCGAGACTAAAGACACGGAACGGCTTACCCAAACGTGAAGCAATATCGATTAAGACAACATCTTCTGCTCCCGAAAAAGAAATTGCAATTTCACCTTGTTGGCTTAATGCAAGCTCTAAAATCTCACGTGGGCTTTTAGCTGCATATTCAGCCGCGAGAGCATCAACGATATCAATAGTCGGAATAACGGTCATGGGTGTTCCTGGCAAAAGGCTTGGGCGCATTGAGTTATGAAAAATATTCTAAAGGATAGTGAATAAATTGCTTAGCACTTTAATTTCGATCCTTATGAATAAAATTGATTTGATCAATAACAACGCAAATCTGAAAATCTTAATGGTATGATACAGCAATTTTTAACCAACGTTGGAAGCATTCATGGAAATCGTATGCCTAGATCTTGAAGGGGTTTTAGTTCCTGAAATCTGGATCAATTTCGCAAAAAAAACAGGGATTAAAGAACTAGAAGCAACAACTCGTGATATTCCAGATTATGATGTTTTAATGACTCAGCGTCTGAATATTTTAAAACAACACGGTTTAGGCCTAAACGACATTCAAGAAGTCATTGCCGAGATGGGACCGCTACCAGGCGCCAAAGAGTTTGTTGAATGGGTGAGCAATCATTTCCAACTGGTGATTTTGTCCGATACTTTCTATGAGTTTGCTCATCCTTTGATGAAGCAATTAGGTTGGCCAACAATTTTCTGTCACAAATTAGAGACTGACGAAAATGGCATGATTACGGCCTATAAACTACGCCAACCAGATCAAAAACGTGAATCGGTTAAAGCACTTCACGGTTTAAATTTCCGTGTAATTGCTGCTGGTGACTCTTATAACGATACAACGATGCTCGGTGAAGCTGATCATGGCTTCTTGTTTGATGCACCTGCAAATGTCATAGCTGAGTTTCCACAGTTCCCAGCAATTAATGGCTATGATGCGTTGAAAGAAGCAATCCGTTCAGTTTCGCAGCGTAATATTCCCGCTTAAGAATAGACAATAAAAAAGGCGTTTTAAACGCCTTTTTTATATGAATGAGTTTGAAACTTAGAATTTATAGCCAAGTTTTAAACCATACGCGATCGCGTTGTTGTCAGAGAACTCTGCAACATATTGATCGCTACCAGCTTGGGCACCAGTTTGTGCTTTAGCATCACCTAACCAGAAGTATTTCACACCACCAGCAATAAATGTTTGTGGAGTAGGGCTATATTGAACACCTACACCTACGTTCCAGTAACCTTCTGTTGGGCCTAATGTAGTTACAGGGTTACCTGCGCCAGAATCCCAACCTACAGAGACATTACCTGCCCATTTATCGTTAAGTTTACGGCCTACACCAGCATTCACTGTCCATTGATCGTCTGAATATTCAACTAAGTTAAAACCATTTGGACGACCAACGAGAGGACCAACAACTTGTGAAAGTTGGCCAAATTTGTATGGTTGAATCGCGAAATCTTTCCAGTTCACCCAACGTACGTTAGCAAATGCAACAGTATTTGCCATGATACCTGTTTGGAAATCAAAGTTTACTGATTGAGGTGTCGTGATTGTTGTATCAGCTGAACTATTCGCAATTGCAGCAGCAGCTGCATCTTGTCCTAAAAGTGATAAAGCTGGAAGAGTAGGGATTTTTTCGCGAATATTTACGTCATGATCAATTTCAGAACGATAAGTTAAAGAAGCTTTAAGTGCAATTTCAGGAATTTGATATGCAACACCAGCTAACCAACCCGCTCCACCTGTTTCTTTAATGTCGGCATCATAACCGTTATAAATACTATAAGCTTGCCCGCGTAAACTTACATTTCCTTTGATCGTTTGATAAACACCACCCGCGTAGATATTCCAGTTTTGAGTTGGTTGGAAACCAAACACAAAAGATAAGTTTTGAGTATCAACTTTAACTTTTGTATTACCAGTTCCAAGCAAACCGTTGACTCGCTTTAAACCTGCATCTACTTGTGCTGCAACGCCTTGTTTTACACCAGCATCAATAACTGCTTTAGTCGTTGGGTCGTTATTGTAGGCATTTAGCGTTGCTGCAAATTGTGCTTGACCTGCTGGAGTAGATAAATTAACCCCTTGTGCTTGAAGAGCTGCGCCAACACGTTGATTTGCTGTTAAATTATTAAAAGTTGTATTAATAGTATTTGTACGGATAGTATCTAATGCTGCTGGAGCTAAAATAGTATTAGACGGGTCAGAAACAAAGACATTCTGACCACTGTACTCAGCATCCGCTCCAAATGGTTGGTCGTAAAGTAAACCAAAAGAAAACTTATCGTTGAGTTGTAATTTTAGTGCGGCATTTGGGAAATAATAATCATTACCCATATCGTCAATATTACGACGTGTTGCACTTACCCCAGCTTCTTTACCCTCTACAGTTGGATCTAAAATAGTGATACCTGCTTCGAAGTAGTTATTCGGTTGTAAAAATGCGGACATCGATTGTCCAGAGCGATCCAAAGCTGCCGCAAAAACCCCAGTTGCAGGCAGCGTTGCTAAAATCATTGCAGTGCTCAGATGTTTTAATTTCATTTTAATCTTTCCTTGAACTTCAAGACATTTTTTTAAAAGTAACAGAGTTAAACCGTTTAAACTGTGTTGCTTTCAAAGCTTTTAATTACAAGTTTCAAAGCTTTGATAACTCCATGTAACAAAAATAGCATAATTACACTAAGAGTAAATCTGTTATATGAACTGAAGAGTACTCATTTTTTATACAAAAAAAGTCAATAAAGGATGAAAGATGAAGGAATATTTACATTAATAAACCAATTTAAATAACTGATATTTATATTTTTTATCTATTAGTAATAAGCTTTGTTTTTATGACATTTTTGTCATAAATTCGAAAAAAATGGTCAAAGATTTTTTTGTAAAAATATGAATTGATTGGTTATGAATTGAGTATTAGTTATCATTTTTACTGGATAAGTCTAGTTTCTTTACATGTGTATATTATTGATTAAGTTTTATATTCTTAACTGCCAAGTGAAAATTGAGCAAATTTTTTGACCGTTTGATCAATTTTTAGGGTGGTTTAATGACTACTTCTAATCTTCTATAACTTAAAGAATAACCAAAAATGAAAAATAGGTCTGGTTATTCTACTTTTAGAGCTAAAACATAGCATTAAAAGGGATATAACTTTTCATCAAATTCTTCAAGTTTGGGAAACTTTAAAGGTTCGAGCTGGTCGAGGTGAGTAAGGTACGTTATATAGTCCTCAAGAATGGTTTCTCGTGCTTCTTGGCTAATATAAGGTACATGATAGGCAATGAATGGTGGAAGAACTTCAAAGCCAGTATAAGCTAAGGTACCGCGTTGAATAGGTGATAGATAATGCTCTATTGGTCCGTGAATAGAGTTCTCGCCAAACATATGCATTCTACCGCCCAGTGTTAAACAGAGCATTGCTTTTTTACCCGCCATACCGCCATGGTTATAAAAGCGCTTTCCGCCATAAAAAAGTCCTGAAACGAATACGCGATCAATCCATCCTTTTAAAATGGCTGGGACAGAGGTCCAGTAAAGAGGAAAGTTTAAAATGATCAAATCTGCTCGTTTTACCTTTTCAATTTCCGCTTGAATATCAGATGCTAAAAGGTTTTGCTTGATGGCATTACGTTGTTCTAATGCGTAGTTGAAATAGTCGGGCTGATTGAGCTCTAAAAAATCCTCTTTAGAAGCTACAGGGTTGAACTGCATTGCATACAAGTCAGAAACTTCTACATGATGACCCAACTTTTTAAAGGTTTGTTGAGCTGTCGTTTTCAGCGATGTTGTAAAAGACTGTGGCTCTGGATGAGCATGAACAATTAGGATATTCATAAGGTGACCTGTCTTCTTTTCAGAAATTGTGCTGTGTAGCGTGATTCAGTGGATTCCGCTTTGAACAACTATGCATCAATTTAAAAACGTGGCATAGTTCATGAACTGACAGTTTTTACCATTTGACGCTACAATTATGATTGCTAATGGATCACGCATGAATCCAGAATTACCCGGAACTTATATTAATTTATTAGTTGATATGGTTAAGCGCTGGAATATCTCGGGTGATCAGCTTTTAGATGGAAGTGGCATAACATTAGAACAATTAACTAAACCCTATTGGTATGTTGAATTTAATGCTTTAAACAAACTTCTTGAACATGCTATTGAGCTCACTCATGAGCCAGCATTAGCGGGTTATTTGGCTTTGGAAATGAAAGCATCTTGTTATGGTTCGGTGGGTATGGCGGCCATGGTCTGTGCAAATTTAGAAGAAGCCCTAAAAACACTTGAACAATTTATTGGATCACGTTGTGATGCATTTAAGCCAGAGTTAAAACAAGAACAAGATAATATTTACTGGTCTATACGCCAGCCTTTGAAAGCTTTTCAGTTGAGACCAAATGCTACTATTTTTTTGTTATTAGGTTTTGTTCAAATTGCGAAGCATCTAACAGGATTATCTTCTTTAGGTACCGTTAAGTTAAATATGTCTGAACCCGTCAGTTTTTCAAAACTAAAAGCCGAATTGGGTGTAAATTGTTCATTTAATGAAAAACAGAATGTCTGGATTTTTCCAAAAGAATATTTATCGCAGTCTATCCTAACAGCCGACCCGATGCTTGCACCTTTACTAAAAGCACAGTGTAAAAAAGATATCGATAAATTGAAGTTACGCAGCGGATGGAAAGCAGAAATTAGCCACGTAATTAAAAAATTATTGATGAATAGTCAGGGGGAAATGTTAAAAGTTAAGCAAGTCGCTCAGATGATGAATATGTCAGAGCGGAGCCTACAGCGTTATTTGGCAACTGAGAATACAAGTTTTTCAGCATTAGTTGATTTAACTCGAAAAGAACATGCGCATAATCTTTTAGAAAATAGTGCAATATCAATTGAAGCTGTGGCCTTAAGTTTAGGTTATGCAGATACATCCCATTTCACTCGCGCTTTTAAACGCTGGATGGGAGTGACACCGAAGTATTATCAAACTCAGTTAAAACTAAAAAATTTAGATATACGTGAATAATCAAGAAGACCACAAATTTGAAAGTGGTCTTCTAAATAAGCATTAAGTTGATGATTCTTGTTTTGATGAAAGTGAATGAATCACTTCAAAATAGCTAGGCGGGACTGGAACATGACCTCGTTCTCTTAAAACTTTGTGCATACGCGGTAATTTAAAATATGGCACTGAAGCCATTAAATGATGTTCCATATGGTAGTTTACGTGGATTGGTGCAACAAAACTTCTCGCGATCCACCCAGCTTTGGTTGTTCGAGTATTGGTTAAAGCAGTATTACTGGTTTGCATTCCAGCATGTTCTGCCATAGAGCGAATACGTAAAAAAAGTGGAAATGGGGTTAAGTAAGCTAGAGGCCATAACCAATAAAAACGTTGTTGACCAAATGCTTTTAGAACACCATAAAGTGCCAGATTGGTTGCAATAGCGCCTGTACTGTTTTTTGCAATACTCTTTGCATAGTCCGTGAAATTTTTATGACTGCGGTCTAACCAGATTTGGTCATTGGCAACAGTCCATTTCATGACATCCAGATCCATTAAAACTCGACCTAAGCTAAACTTTAAGCCAGTCATACCTGTTAAGTCGCGTAAGAATTTACGAGTTAGAGATTTTTTACTGACAGGAAAACCAGCAACTAAAGAAAGATCTGGGTCATCTGGAGTAGATGTTTTTGCATGGTGACGAACATGGTGTACACGATATTTTTGAAGATCATTCCAGATGGGGCGGGCGCATAGCCATTCACCGACGAAATCATTTATTTTCTTATTTTTGAATAGACTTTTGTGAGACGCGTCGTGCATTAGAATTGCGAGACATAACTGACGACCCGCCAAGATTGCTAAGGCAAGCATACATGCTAATAATTTACCCCAACTCGGTAAGTAGTCCCACATCATGATTAAGCTGGCGAATGTTCCACCAATAACAGCCCATGTACTGGCAACTGCCCAAGCACCATAGACATCTGAAGGTTCTGTAAGCTCTTGTATTTCTTCTCTGCTAAATAGATCCGTAACACTCACCTGTGTATTCATTTTTATTCTCCCAAATTAGAGTTTGGTATCTATACCTTATATTACAAATATAATCATAAAAATTTAAAAAATGAAATATTTGTTTGTAAAAAAATAAATCAGATGACTATAGGTTTAATTCTTGTTCATATATTTTTTTCCAAAGTTTTTGGCCAATCGCGTCTAGCTGCTGTACATCCTGAGCAAATTGATTACGCGCAGACTCACTTACAAATGGTGCTGGTAATAGGGGATCATTCATGAGTAAAGCAATCGTTTCCCTACCTAAAAGAAGGGCTTTAACGGCTGCATCATTTAAGGAGAGGTGAGTATAGTTTTCAAGCCAGTGTGTGATATCTCGGCTATACATTTCATAATTTTTTTCGAGTTGTTTTGTATCCCATAAAGAAAAAATTTGCTTAAGCGTTGATGGCTCGAAATGCTGAATAATACAAATTTTTGCTTCTTTCTCTAGTCCAGCCAAAACAAGTTCTTCACATGTTTTTTCAAAACTATAAGCTAAATTGTCTGGACGGATGTAAATACCCGTTTCTAATTCTTTAAAACCAAATTGACGCAGCACACGTTCACGTTTTTTAAGAGCAGTTCGGTCTATACGGCCCAGTGTGCCTGTAAATACCGCAAGATAATGTTGCTGCCATTCTTTAGTTTGTTTAATACCATTTTTACGATTGAGAATTACTTTTGCCCAATCTTTCGTAGAAGGTGAAAGTTGATAGATTCCCCGTTCTACGCTTTCGATCATTCCTTCATTTAACAAACGAGTTGTCGCAACTCGAATACCGTTTTCACTTAAGTTAAACAGTTTGGCTGCCACCAAAATTTGTTTAATCGTAAGCTGCGGGTAAGCAGAGGAAAGAAAGAGATCGATAATCAGATGACGTGCGTTGATTTTAGTATTTTTCATTTTGTTTAAATTTTAAATATAAATGACATATGCTTGAAATAATATCATGTTTGTTTGATGTTTTAAGATGGTTTTTCTTGGCTTGCTTGAGCATAAGAGCTTTTATTTATAACTAGAAGACGATTTGTTTTTGATTAGATTTTATCTTTTTACGATAGTTAACCTAAGTTTGTCATAATGATGTGATACATTATTGCACTTTAAATAATCGGCCTTTAATTAAAGGCAATAACCAAAATGCTAGAAATGATCTGATATTGAACATGAATTAGGCCAAAGTGTTGGTTTATCCATGATATAAAACAAATTTTTAGACCTTTCTAGTGATTAACTTTTTGAGCAAGTGATGGAAAATTTTGAAGTTATAAAAGCACTATTTCTAGGGTTTGTTGAAGGTTTAACTGAATTTTTACCAATTTCCAGTACTGGCCATTTGATTTTATTTGGTCATATTATCGATTTCCATTCAGATGGTGGTCGTGTATTCGAAGTAGTGATCCAGTTAGGTGCTATTTTGGCAGTGTGCTGGTTATATCGACAAAAAATTATTAACTTGATTAAAGGCTTCTTTAGTGGCGATGTAGAGTCGCGTCATTTCGCTTTTAGTGTATTAATTGCTTTTTTCCCAGCAGTGATTATTGGTGTTTTAGCCGTCGATTTTATTAAAAGCGTTTTGTTTAGCCCAATTGTGGTTGCGATTGCCCTCATTGTCGGTGCACTCATTATTTTCTGGGTTGAATCTAAACAGTTTGAGCATAAAACATTAGATGCGACAAAAATCACTTTTAAACAGGCACTTTTAGTCGGCCTTGCTCAATGTGTTGCGATGATTCCAGGAACTTCTCGTTCAGGTGCGACAATTGTAGGCGGGATGTTTGCAGGTTTATCACGTAAAGCTGCAACAGAGTTTTCGTTCTTCCTTGCAATGCCGACCATGTTAGGTGCTGCTACATTTGACTTAATTAAAAATGCTGATGTGTTGACCTCAGACAACATGATTAATATTGGTGTTGGTTTCGTTGCAGCATTTATTGCAGCTTTATTTGTAGTAAAGGCACTCGTACTTTTTGTTGAACGTCACACTCTACGTGTATTTGCTTGGTATCGTATTGTGCTCGGTGTCATTATTTTGATTGCAGCAATGTTCTTTAACTTATCTGCTTAATAGTCAGACTAAGTGAAAAAACCTAGATCTTCTAGGTTTTTTTATGCCTAAAAATAGCTTTAACTTGCTTGTTTATACAAGGTACTACCAAGAAACTCTTTTTCCTTTTAGTTTGATTGATATAGTAAATCTTAAATAACCCGTAAAAATAAAGCGATGCAACAGAATGATTTGATGAAAAGTTTGGTAGAGGCTTTTTTATATTTAGCTCCTCAAGAAGGGCTATACCCCACTTATATTTCAAATATCACCCTTATGAGGGTTGATCATTCCACACAGCCTGTCGCTGTATTACAAGAGCCTTCAATTGTTTTAGTCATACAGGGCGTAAAGCGTGGACATATCGGAAAAGAAACTTTTCAGTTTCAACAAGGCCAGTGTTTACTTATCTCGATTGCTATTCCTTTTGATTGCGATACGTTGGTTGAAAATGAACCGATGCTGGCAATTGCGATTAAGTTTGAAGCACAAATGATGGCTGATTTAGCCACTAAAATGGATAAAGAGCAGCAGTCATCCATAGATGAGCTTGAAAAAAGAGATATAAAGCTCAGTTGTGGTTTAAATATTATAGATATGAACGCGGCAATATCTGAGGTTGCTTTACGCTTATTGAATTTACTTCGTTCTAAACAAGATACCGCGATATTGGGAGAGCAGATAAAACGAGAGCTTATTTATAGGGTTTTACAGGCCGGTAGTCGTGATTTAATCGAAAATCTTTCGGCTATGATAAGTCGAAATAGTGTGATTTATACAATTTGTGAAATTATTCAAAGAGATTACTATCATAATTTAACGGTTCAGGAACTTGCTAAACAAGCAGGAATGAGTGTCTCTCTTTTTCATCAAGCGTTTAAGAAAGTCACCAACTATTCTCCATTACAGTACATCAAAATTACTCGATTACATAAGGCACGTGATTTAATCTTAAATAATCAAATGGGTGTTGCGGAAGCTGCCTATCAGGTAGGGTATGCAAGTGCCTCACAGTTTAGTCGAGAGTTCAAACGGCTGTTTGGAGTTCCACCTAAATCTTCAATGAATTAAAGTAAATCAATACATTTAAAATATAAACCAAACATGGAGCATATCAATGAGTCTTCCAACAACTATGAAAATTGTTGAAATTACGGTTCCCGGCGGACCTGAGGTCTTAAAACTTCAAGATTCAGATGTTCCAGTTCCTCAAGCAGATGAAGTGTTAATTGAGGTAAAAGCTGCTGGAATTAACCGCCCAGACGTATTGCAACGTATGGGCTTATACCCAATGCCAAAAGGTGTTACGCAAATTCCGGGACTGGAAGTCGCTGGGGTGGTAGTTGCTGTAGGTGAACAGGTGCAACAGTTCAAAGTTGGAGACAAGGTTTGCGCTTTAACCAATGGTGGCGGGTATGCAGAGTATTGTGCTGTCACTGCAACTCAAGTATTGCCAATACCTGAAAATCTAACATTTACTCAAGCTGCTGCGATTCCGGAAACATTCTTTACAGTTTGGGCAAACCTGTTTGATATCGGCTGTTTAAAAGAAAACGAAACAGCACTGATTCATGGTGGTGCAAGTGGTATTGGGACCACAGCTTTAGCGATTTGCCATGCTTTAGGGATTAAAACTTTTGCTACAGTTGGAAGTGAAGATAAAGTTGCAGCACTCTCTAACTTAACGACTGCAATTAACTATAAAACCCAAGATTTTGAGCAAGAAATTTTAAAACACACCCAAGACCAAGGTGTTGATGTGATTTTGGATATTGTGGGTGGTTCGTATTTCTCGAAAAACTTAAATCTATTAAAACGCGATGGCCGACTTGTGATTATTGGTTTTATGGGCGGTCGAATTGCAAAAGAATTTGATTTACAAAAACTGATTTTAAAACGTGCAACCATTACTGGCTCAACTATGCGAGCACGTAATAGCCAAGAAAAAGCCCAGATTGCTCAGTCATTACATGAACATGTGTGGCCGTTATTAGCGCAAGGCAAGTGCTTACCGCAAATCTATAAAACCTATGATTTTTCAGATGTACAAAGTGCCCATGCATGTATGGAACAAGGTGACCATATTGGAAAGATCGTTTTAGAAATTAATACTTAATTTAATCTGTGATAGTTTAGGTGAACAACAGGTTTGCCTAAACTGAAATTTATAATTATTAATTGTGCCTATTTCTATATAAAAATTGCCAAATTCTATTGGCGTGTTGCACCAGTTTCTTGATCTAAATATACATGTACTAAGAAATAATAACTGGCTTAAAGCTGTTATTTCGTTCTTCAATTCTAAAGGATGGTAACAATGAATACCCCAGCATCAAATGATAAAAATCCGACTCCAGATTTGGCAGAAGATAATGCATTCTTCCCATCACCATACTCACTGAGCCAATATACTTCGCCTAAAACAGATTACGACGGTACGACTTACCCAACGCCGTATACAGGTAATAAAAAGGTCTTAATGATTGCAACCGATGAGCGTTATATACAGATGCAAAACGGTAAGTTCTTTTCTACAGGAAACCATCCAGTAGAAATGCTTTTGCCAATGTTTCATTTAGATAATGCGGGTTTTGAAATTGATGTTGCGACACTTTCAGGTAATCCAGCCAAGCTTGAAATGTGGGCAATGCCAAAGCAAGATCAGGTGGTATTAGATACTTTTCATAAATATGCAGATAAATTAAAAAATCCGCTAAAACTTGCCGATATTTTAGAAAATGCAGTGGGGGAAAACTCACCATACGCAGCTGTATTTATTCCGGGTGGGCATGGTGTTTTAGCTAAGATTCCACATAGCTTGGATGTCAAAAAAGTTCTTAAATGGGCAGTTGAACAAGACAAATTTATTATTACTTTATGTCATGGTCCAGCTTCGTTATTGGCTGCGGCAGTAGATGAACAGCCTGAGAATTATATTTTTAAAGATTATCAAATTTGTGTATTCCCTGATTCATTAGATAAGGGGGCAAATATTGATATCGGTTATATGCCAGGAGCTTTACCATGGCTAGTCGGTGAGAACCTTGAAAAACTCGGTGTGAAGATTTTGAACACTGGCATTACAGGACAATGTCATAGAGATCGTAAATTATTAACAGGCGATAGTCCGCTTGCTTCTAATAATTTAGGAAAACTTGCAGCTGAAACGTTGCTGGCTGAAGTGAAGGATTAAGTGATTCAATATGTGCGCCCTGCGGGACTCGAACCCACGTCGGTCGCTTAGGAGGCAACTGCTCTATCCAGTTAAGCTAAGGGCGCATAATTTTATGATTATAAACAAAAAAGCTATTGCCAAGGCAATGGCTTTTTTCATGTTTTAGGTATTAAAAATTTTGTCATAGTGGTTAATAAAAAGTTAAACCACTCAAAGGTTTTAGAACTGTTTATGTCTTATATAAAAAATAGAGTTTATAAAGCAAAAAATCACAAAAAATTCATGTTTGCCTTTCTATGATCTGAAGCAAAACACGAAAACATTCAAGGCAAGCAATCGGGTAAGTGAAGCTATTTCAGAAAGGTTGTTTGTTAAAGAATCAGATTTGGTTACAGCATAATTTAAAAGGGCATAACATGAAAAAAATTAATGAACAGGACTTATCTAGAATTATTGAAATGGCATGGGAAGATCGAACCCCATTTGAAGCAATTGAGCGAGAATATGGCTTAAGTGAAAGTGAAGTTATTCGTTTAATGAGATACAACTTAAAATCGAGCAGTTTTAAACTCTGGCGCAAACGTATGGCAGGGCGTAAAACCAAGCATCAACAATTACGTTCACCAGACGTTGAACGAGCTTACTGTTCTCGTCAGTATAAATATGCTTAAGACTATCAAATATAATCAATTGAAAGACAACTGATTCAACAATGAAGAGTAGTGTTGAATCAGTGAAAACAATCGCGTGAAATATTTACTTATTTGAGCGGGCTTGTCGTTTACATCTTTCAGAGCAATATTTTACTTCTTCCCAGCAACGCTCCCATTTCTTTCGCCAGTCAAAAGGGCGTTGACAATAGACACATATTTTCTGGGGTAGATGCTGTTTTTTCATGATCTTAAAGCTCATCAAGTTGATGAATAAGTAACTTTGCATGCTGTATGACAGAAGCTTTATCTTTCATACGATCAAGGTTTTTGTAGACCATAGCCATTCTGGGATTTTGACGAAATATGGCCTCATGCTGGCTCATAAAATACCAATACAAGCTGTTAAATGGACAACTGTCTGGTTCAGTTTTTGTTTTGACGTTATATGTACAGTGCTGACAATAATTTGACATTTTATGTATGTAATTACCTGATGCAGCATAGGGTTTACTTGCCATAATGCCACCATCTGCATACATGGCCATGCCTAATGTATTCGGTAACTCGACCCATTCATAAGCATCTACATAGACAGCTAAATACCATTCGCAAATTTCTGATGGGTTTACACCTGCTAAAAGCGCAAAGTTGCCTGTAATCATTAAACGCTGAATATGGTGAGCATAGCCATGTTCAAAGGTATTTCTGAAACACTCGGCCATACATGCCATTTTGGTATTACCCGTCCAGTAATATTGTGGCAGCGGCGTGCTGGCATGAAGGGTATTTTGATCGCTATAGTTAGGCATAGACAACCAATAGATTCCACGCACATATTCCCGCCATCCTAAAATCTGACGAATAAATCCTTCTACTGCATTTAAGGGAGCCTGTCCGTTGTAATAAGCTGTTTGGGCAGCGTCGCACACTTCTTGTGGCAATAACAATCCACAATTTAAATAAGGCGAGAGCAGGCTATGAAACATAAAGTCTGAACCATAAACCATAGCATCTTGATAATCGCCAAAGTGGGGCAAGCTGTTAGAAATAAAATGGTCTAAAGCAAGTAAGGCATTTTGACGGGTTGTTGCCCATTGAAAGGAATTGAGATTGCCGATATGTTGAGAAAATTCTTTCTTGACCAGTTGAATAACATCTATATCAATTTGATCATTCTCAAAGGTTAATTTTGGTGGCAAAGGTGGATTGCCTGACCACGCTTTTCGATTGGCTTGATCAAAGTTCCATTGCCCGCCTACGGGTTGTTGGTCATGCATTAAATAGTGAGTTTGCTTGCGCATTTCTCGGTAAAAGTATTCCATCCTTAGCGTTTTATATTTGTTTGCCCATTGCTTGAATTGTTCTACGCTACAAAAGAAGCGATCATCTTCTAAACAAATAACAGGTAGTTTTAGTGAGTTAGCCCATGAAGTATCGATTTCATGCTGTAAGCGATACTTACCACATTGGGTAATGATGAGAGTATTTGCCGAGAAGTGTTGCTGCTGCAAAGCAATAAAGTCAACTAACTTTTTTATATGACTTTCGCGCTTAAATGTGTGATAACGGATTTTCCAGCCCTGTGCTTTTAATTCTTTTGCAAAGTGCCGCATTGCACTAAAAATCAGCGCTATTTTTTGTGGATGATGAGCAACATAAGATGTTTCCTCAAGTACTTCAGCCATCAAAATAATGTCTTCATTCTGGTTTAAATACTTGAGCGTTGCGAGTTGGTGATTTAATTGATCACCCAGAATTAAACCAAATCGCATATTTTTGCTTCATGAGATGGAACTAAAACTAGTCTAAATTTTCAGAGATCAATTTTATGTGAAGCAGTGCTTCTAAGTTCATCACTGGTCAGTTAGCTATAAAGTCATAGATATAACTTAAAAGCATAGCATGCGTGAATAAAATGTGATTTTAATCAAAAAGATACAAATTAAATAAATTGAAGGTGTTTGCCAATATGCGTAAGATTTTTGAAAAATATGTTTTAAGTCTGATCCTTTTGAAGAAGCTATAGAGGTCGTCGAAAGGTTCTTCACTCGAGTATATAAATGGATACCAACAACCTTCCTATTGCTTATATTTTTCAGCAGCAACAACTTTTGGTTGATGCGAATTTTAATTTGCCTTGCCTTAAACAGCAGGAACATGATTTACATATACAAGCAGACCCTCAAGTAATAGCAAGAGATTTCCAAGAAGGTGAACCTATACCAAATGGATATCAGTTCATACCTATTCGCCAACTCTTGCAGTATTGGACTAAACCGCAGTTTGAAGAGGCGAGTCGTGCTTTTCAGTTACTAGAGTGGCGTCGTAATCATCAGTTTTGTAGCCGTTGCGGACATAAAACCCAGCAGCATAAGACTGAATATTCTATGACTTGTCCTGCATGTAATTTTAGTCAATATCCTAGAGTTACCCCTTGTGTGATTACTATTATTACACGTGGAGAGAACGAGATTTTGCTGGCTAAAAATGCCAGAAATACGAGCCAGATGTACAGTTTAATCGCTGGCTTTGTAGAGGTAGGGGAAACCTTAGAAGATGCTGTTCGACGTGAAACATTAGAAGAGGTTGGATTACACATTAAGAATATTCAGTATTTGGCGAGTCAACCATGGCCATTTCCGAGTAACTTAATGTTGGCCTTTAAAGCCGAATATGAAGCGGGCGAAATTGAAATTCAGGAGAAAGAGCTCAGTGATGCTCAGTTTTTCAAATTTGATGAATTACCCGAAATACCATTTAAAGGTAGTATTGCGCATGCAATGATTATGTACGTTATTCATGGCACACCTGTTGCTGATGATACGAAACAGTGGCTCTAAACAGATATCACTATAAAACTTTAATCTTACCGTCTTACACAAAAAAGCCATTGTCTAGACAATGGCTTTTTTGTGTTTTAAGTACAAGCGTTCAGATTATTGTTCTTTAGCATTAAGTACTTTAAACAAAATAAACATAAGAACGATCCAGATTGGAATCATCATCACTGATTCTTTAAAGCCTTGGCTCCACATGATGTAGAGTACAACAGCAATGAAACCTAAAACCAAATAGTTACTAAATGGTGCCCAAAGTGCAGGGAAGTGAGTTTTTTGACCGAGTTTTTTCATTGCTGATTTAAACTTAAGGTGAGTCATACTGATCATCGCCCAGTTTAATACCAATGCTCCAACTACAATGTACATTAAGTGGCTTAGTGCATTTTCAGGTACAAAGTAATTTAAAAGAACACAGCCAAAAATGAGTAATGCAGACAACAAAACTGCTGGTACAGGTACACCTTGTTTATTTACTTTCTTGAAAATTTTAGGCGCATTACCTTGTTGAGCTAAACCGTAAAGCATACGGCTATTGGCAAACATCCCACTGTTATAAACAGAAAGGGCAGCGGTTAAAATAATAAAGTTAAGTAAGTGTGCAGCCCAACCAATACCCATTTGACTAAAGATCATAACAAATGGACTTTTATCGAGACCGCCAAGGTCTAATTGGTTCCATGGCACTAATGAAAGTAAAATTGCCAATGAACCGATATAGAAAATCAAGATACGGAAAACAACTTGGTTAATTGCTTTTGGAATGGTTTTTTTCGGATCTTTTGCTTCTGCCGCAGCCATACCAATCAGTTCAATACCACCAAAGGCGAACATCAAGAAAGCCAACATGTAGAACAGGCCACTAAAGCCATTTGGAAAGAATCCACCATGTGTCCAAAGGTTGCTAAATGAAATGCTTGAACCTACATCTGCTGTAAATAGCAAATACAGTCCAAAAACAATCATTGAGATAACCGCAACAACTTTAATAATAGCGAGCCAGAATTCGGACTCACCATAAAATTTGACGTTTGTTAGGTTAATTGCCGTAATCACGACAAAGAAAAATAAGACAGACGTCCACGCTGGAATATGAGGCCACCAATAATTAATATATTTGGCTACCGCAGTAAGTTCGCTCATGGCGACCAGAACGTAGAGTATCCAATAATTCCATCCAGCTAAAAATCCGGGAAATTTACCCCAATATTTATAAGCAAAATGGCTGAACGATCCTGCAACAGGTTCTTCAACAATCATTTCTCCCAGGTGGCGCATAATTAAAAAAGCAATTAAGCCACCAATGGCATATCCTAAAATAATGGATGGTCCCGCAGATTGAATCACTTGCGCCGAGCCTAAAAATAATCCGGTACCAATTGCTCCACCCATAGCAATTAATTGGATATGTCGATTTTTTAGTCCTCGTTGCAGTGTAGAAGATTCGTTGGTCAAAGGTCTTCACTCACTATGAATAAGTAAATTATTCTAATAGATGGATTTATTTTAGCCTAGACTACAAATTAACAAGCGGTGACTGAAAAGTAACACTAAAAAATATTTAAAATCATTAACTTGCTTTTAATAATTCAAAAATGATTGAAAAATATTCTAAAAATATATTTTTTGATAGACTCTTTTTTTCATAATTTTGCTTAATTCGGTCATTGCGAGCATTAATCTAAATTCTCAAAATAAGTTTGCGTCAATACGATTGATGTATAAAAGCATAACGCTATCTCTAGATCACAAAACGATTTAAGATGAAGCGAATGACTAAACAAGTCTGTTTGTTTCGAGATATAAAAACACAATAGTAAGGATAACAGTTGATATGAGCTCAGTACCGCAAATTAAAATTCCAGCAACTTACATGCGTGGTGGAACCAGTAAAGGTGTATTTTTTAAACTTGATGATTTGCCGGAAAGAGCTCAGGTGGCAGGTCAAGCAAGAGATCAACTCTTACTACGTGTCATTGGTAGCCCAGACCCTTATGGAAAACAAATTGATGGAATGGGTGGTGCAACATCAAGTACGAGCAAAACCGTTATTCTGGCTAAAAGCACACAGCCAGATCATGATGTCGACTATTTGTTTGGACAGGTTTCAATTGATCAGCCTTTTGTAGACTGGAGCGGTAACTGCGGTAATTTGACTGCTGCGGTTGGTTCATTCGCGATTTCAAATGGTTTGGTTGATGCAGATCGTATTCCAGAAAATGGCCTATGCACGGTCCGAATCTGGCAAAAAAATATTCAGAAAACCATTATTGCACATGTGCCTATTACCAATGGTCAAGTTCAAGAAACTGGTGAGTTTGAACTGGATGGGGTGACTTTCCCTGCCGCTGAAGTTCAAATTGAGTTCTTAGATCCTGCCGATGATGGTGAAGAAGGCGGCGATATGTTCCCAACAGGGAATGTTGTTGACCAATTAGATGTTCCTGATATTGGTCGTTTCCAAGCCACATTTATTAATGCTGGTATTCCAACCATTTTCTTAAATGCAGAAGATTTAGGCTACCAAGGTACAGAGTTGCAAGATCATATCAATAGTGATGCAACTGCGCTGGCACGTTTTGAAAAAATTCGTGCGTATGGTGCAGTTCAGATGGGTTTAATTAAAGATATTTCAGAAGCAGCTGCGCGTCAGCACACACCAAAAATTGCTTTTGTCTCTAAACCGAAAAACTATACGGCATCTAGTGGTAAGAATGTTTCAGAAAATGATGTCGACTTACTGGTTCGTGCTTTGTCGATGGGTAAATTACACCATGCCATGATGGGTACAGCAGCTGTAGCAATTGGTACTGCTGCTGCTATTCCGGGCACATTGGTAAATTTAGCAGCTGGTGGTGGAGAGCGTGAAGCAGTGCGTTTTGGACATCCTTCTGGAACATTACGTGTTGGTGCTCAAGCCGAACTTACGAATGGCCAATGGGTTGTGAAAAAAGCCATTATGAGCCGTAGTGCACGTGTCTTAATGGAAGGTTGGGTACGCGTTCCGGGCGACAGTTTCTAAAAGTTATTTAAATGAGAGAGCCTCTCTACTATAGAGAGGCTCTTTTGCATGTGACATCCATAACTCATCACGCACTTTTCACAACGAATCGTGTATGATGTAGTACATGAATGTTTCATAACATTTAATAAAATTTCTCTACTGATTTTACGAGGCGACTGTGTCATCACTCTCTCAAGTTAATGCGGATGTTTTAAAACAAGCTCAACAACGTATTCAACAAGATTTATTGACGACACTCGCTGCATTTTCAATTCCTGAACCTTTAAAAAGCGCAGTACACCATGCAGTTATGCTTGGTGGAAAACGTGTGCGCCCAGCTTTGTGTTACGCCACAGCTTCTTTACAAGACAATCCAAATTTTGCGGCTGCTCGCCGTGCGGCGGTTGCGGTTGAACTTATTCATTGTTATTCGCTAGCGCATGATGATTTGCCTTGTATGGACAATGATTTACTTCGTCGTGGTCAGCCAACGTGTCATGTAGCATTTGGTGAAGATACCGCTTTACTTGCAGGCGATATTTTACAGTCGATGGCTTTTGAGGTTTTAGGTAGCCGTTTGTTTGATGAACAAGGGCAGGGAACTGATGCTGCAATTGTATTAAAGCAAATTCAAATTTTAGCAACAGCCAGCTCTAAAATGGTTTGTGGGCAGGTTTTAGACCTACAAGCTGAAGCTAAACAAATTTCTCAAGATGAACTAGAAAATATCCACCGCAATAAAACGGGAGCGCTTATTCAGGCTGCCATTATGATGGGTGCAGTGACAATTTTCTCTGGAACAGATCAGGCAATTCCGAAATTACGCCAATATGGACAAGCAATTGGACTGGCTTTTCAGGTGCAAGATGATATTTTGGACATTACCTCAAGCACTGAAACTTTAGGTAAAACTGCGGGTAAGGATGAACAAGTACAAAAGTCGACTTATCCTGCTTTAATGGGACTTGAGCAAGCACAGGTTTATGCAAAAGAGTTACATGACCAAGCTTTTGAGGCTTTAGCGCATTTTGGTGAAAACGCAAAAGAATTAGTTGAGATTTCACAATTTCTTTTGGCACGTACCAACTAATATAAAATCAAATTAATAATCCTGCTTGTATTCATATTCAATGAATAAAGGAGATAAATGTGAATGGTGATCAGCTCCACCAAGTCGCGATAGAGATTGCGTGTAATCTTCCTTTTAGCGAGCAAACTCATCCATTTGGCCCAGAGTATGAAGTTTTTAAAATTTTAGAAAAAATGTTTATGCTGACAGTGGAAGTGTCTGGCGTAAAAATGATTAATGTCAAATGTGACCCTTACAAAAGTCAGGAATATCAGGAACTTTATTCATTTATTATCCCGGGTTACCACATGAATAAAAAACACTGGATTTCAATTAAGCCGCATAAAAACTTAACTCGGGATTTACTTCAAGACTTGATTCGCGATTCTTATGACTTGGTTGTAAAAAAGTTCCCTTTGAAAGATCAGAAAAGATTAAATAGCCAATAATACTTAATATAAAAACGGCGACATGATTGTCGCCGTTTTTATTTCAATGACTTATTTGAAGCAATTAAATTAATTATGTTTTCCCATAATGCCACGAATTGTATTTAAAACATCGGCAGGTAACACAACAGTTTTGGCATTGCTTGATTTCGCCATCTCTTGCATTGCTTTAACGTACTGTTCACCTAACAGGTAAGCAACAGGTGTTTCTTTATCGCCGACTGCGCTCGTTACCATCTCAATCGCTTTTTGAGACGCCTCTGCTAAAACAACTTGTGCTTCTGCATCACGGCGGGATGCTTCTAAACGACCATCAGCTTCTAAAATTGCAGCTTGTTTTTCACCATCAGCTCTGGTTACTGTGGCACGACGTTGACGTTCAGCAGCAGCTTGCGCTTCCATAGCAGCTTGCATGGTTGAAGATGGCTGAATATCTTGAATTTCTACGGTTTTTAAAGTGATACCCCAATCCGAAATATCATCAGAAATCGCAGCTTTTAGTTTAGCTTTAATATGATCTCGTGAAGACAGTGCATCATCTAGATCCATTTCACCAACAATAGAACGTAGTGAAGTCTGTACAAGGTTTTGAATGGCCCATGTATAATTTTCAATACCGTACACTGCTTTTTCAGGAGTTGTTAAATTGATATACGCTACTGCATTCATAAGCAATACAGCATTATCACGGGTAATCACTTCTTGGGACGGAATATCAAGCACAATATCTTTAGTGGTGACTTTATAAGCTACGTCATCAATATAAGGAATAACAAAGTTAAGCCCCGGATTAAGCGTAGAATGATATTTGCCTAAACGCTGAACAATCCATTTATAACCTTGAGGAACAATACGTACCCCTTTAAAAATGGTGACTGCAACAAAAGCCAAAAAGGCTAAAACAATAATGGTACCAACTGGCATGAAAATAACCTCTCTTTATCTTTAATGTTTATGAAGTACTGTGGGGCTGAACAATTAAGTCATTACCCGAAATATCAATGACTCGAACCCGATCACCAACTTTCACAGGGGTGGTGCTTCGACAGTTCCATTCATCGGCCCCTAAAATAGGCATAGGGAAACGAACAATAATTTGGTCATGAGCGAGTTCGGTTTGAATCACCATACCAATTTGCCCAATGGTGGCTTCACGAGGTAAACCCGCTTTAGTTTTATCAATCGACAATGGTTTAATAAATTTGAACCAAAGAATAGTGCATAGCACCGATAAAATAATCCACAATACAATTTGTGTTGTCAGGCTAATATCTGGAAATAGCCAATAGAGAAAGCAAACCATAATGGCTGCAATACCAAACCAGAGAGCGGCAAAAGCAGGGATAATCAGCTCAGAAAGAATAAGTAAGATACCCAATACAAACCAGTGCCAAGGTTCTACAACAAACTCCATAGATCTGCTCTTTTATATATCTTTATGATGGGTAAAAGTGATCTCATATCACTTTTACCACTGTAGCAGATGATGGTAGGTGTGGATAGAAAAAAACCACCTCAATTAAAATTTAGGACGTGGTGCTGGCTTAAATGCGGCTGGTGATTTTTTGAAATTCGCAATTGCAGTTTCAACTTGACGTATTTGTGCTTGAGCAGCTTTTTCACCTTCTAAAATAGCTTCATTGCTTGATTTCAAATCGAGTGTACCTAAGTGTCCAACTTTAGGCTGGATCACTACATTGGCTTGCTTTAACTCTTCATTAATACTTTGTTGCCCCATAATATTAATGGTTTGATCAAGTAAACCCCACATATTCGCTGGGCGATTTCCTGCTGGACGTGCTGAAATATCAACCGCAATCACAATATCTGCACCCATATCGCGTGCTGTTTTTACAGGAATTGGGCTCACTAAACCACCATCTACATATTTTTGATTACCAATAGTGGCAGGTACAAATACGTTTGGAATACTACAAGACGCGCGTACAGCTTGACCTGCATTACCTTTAATAAAGTCAGCTTTTTGACCATTATCAAGACGGGTTGCTACTGCTGCAAAACGAATTGGGAATTTCTCAATAGGCTTATTGCCTACGTTACGGTTCACGTAGTCCTGTAGCTTTTGCCCAAGAATAATACCTTGGCGATTAAGCGTTAAATCACGAATATCAGATTCTTGCAATTTAAGTGCAAGATTTTGAAGCTGATAAGGTGTTTGTCCGCTGGCGTAGATACTTCCTACAAAACTGCCGGCACTTGTACCCGTAACAATTTTAGGTTTAATACCATGTGATTCTAAAACCTTGATAACACCAATATGTGAAAATCCTTTTGCTCCACCGCCACCTAAGGCAAGTGCGATTACTGGTTCGCGTGCTTTAACTGAAGTGGTCGGTGTTGGTGTTTTGCTGAATTTATCACAGCCGAATAGGGCTAAAGAGATAAATCCGATACTGGCAAATTGAGCAATTTTCATCTTTAAAAAACAATCTATGGCAAGATAAATTAAGATGGCCCATCAGACCAGATTCGTTTAATTTTTGCTAGGTTTTTTTCACAAGATTTTGTAAAGGTTCCGCAAGCCAATTAAGATTTTTGGGTGATATTTTTCCTTTATAACGCTCAAAAATTTTGGCGAGATCTTCCTCATAGTTTCCACTAGGTATTAGATAGCCTAAGCAGTGAATAGTCTTGCGATCATAATCAAAAGAAAACATCACAATCGGAATATTGGCTTTTGCAGCAATATGGTAAAAGCCACTCTTCATTTTTTTTGCTTTCTTACGTGTGCCTTCAGGCGCCATGCCAATCCAGATTTTGTCATAGTGTTGAATAGTGGCAACCACTTGTTCAGTCAGACCATTAACAGAGTCACGCTTTACAGGAATAACACCTGCCCAATCCAAAACATGTTTAAAAGGGGGCTTAAATAAACTGTCTTTGCCTAGCACCGTAATTTGAATACCGAGTCCAAAAATAGCCAAGAAACCATACCAACCATCAATATTAGATGTATGGGGAGAAATAATGGCTACTGCTTTAGGAAAGTTGGGAACTTCACCTTCTATGGTCCAGCCTTGAGCCAAAAAAAGTTTCTTAAATAATGCTCGACTTAAAGCATTACCACGTTGAGGAACCTGAGACGGTAGATTGGGAAAATGTTGTTCCATATTTTTAAGTTTTAAATCATCCTTTGCTTTATCTTAATCTTTTGAAATCTATGCTTCATTGGCAAAATGTAAGGCCACGCATGGTATTTCATGTTATTACCGCATAAAGAAATAAAAGTAGGTATATATGTTCCGACAGCAAAATCTTTATCTTTTGCTATTTTCCTTATATTGGGCACAAGGCTTACCTGTGGGGTTTATGACCCATGCTTTGCCCGTAATATTAAGAGCTCAAGGTGTATCACTTGCCCATATTGGTGGTTTTGGGTTGCTCATGTTGCCTTGGTCAATCAAAATATTTTGGGCAGCGTGGGTAGATCGACATGCGATTTCACGCTTAGGACACTATCGTAGCTGGATTTTACCTACCCAGTTTCTCACGGTGGGTGTACTTTGTATTTTATCTTTTTTCCCGATTCAGGCTTTAGATCAGTCTGTTTATCTATTTACGTTTTTTATTGCTCTGTTATTTATGAACTTAACAGGCGCAACACAAGATATTGCGACCGATGCTTTAGCTGTCAATTTATTGCAACACGATCAGCAGCATTGGGGAAATACTTTTCAAGTGGTAGGTTCTCGGCTTGGTTTTATCGTGGGTGGGGGATCTGTGCTGTGGTGTTTAGACTGGTTGTCATGGCAGCCGACATTTTTATTATTAGCTGCTTTAGTCTTTATCAACACTTTACCTATTTTACTATTTAAAGAGCCTCTTCATAGTTCTCATTCTATTAATGAACCTAGCCAGCCAAATTTAGTCACAAAAATTAAGGCTTATTTGAGTTATTTTTCTCAAAATAAAGAACTTCGTTCTTGGTTAATGGTACTCATCACTTTTAAAGTGGCAGATGGCTTAGCTGGGCCGTTACTCAAACCTTTAATGGTTGATATGGGACTAAGTTTTACCCAAATAGGTGTTTACATCACTATGCTAGGCGCTTTAGCTGCTTTAGTGGGGGCATTTATTGCAGGATGGGTATTAAAGTATTTTTCTAGACCAAATACATTAATTAGTTTTTCAATATTAAAAATCATGAGTTTAGGTGCGTATGTTTACTTGGCCTATGCTTATGAGCAAAAGATAAAAATAAATGCATGGCTTATTTATACTATAAATGCTTTAGAAGATGCCTTTGCCGCCATGCTACTCGTTGTAATGTTAACCTTAGTCATGCATTACAGCCGAAAGAACTACGCAGGCACTGATTTTACTTTCCAAGTTTCGGTCATGGCGACAGTAAGTGGTGGTCTTTATACCTTGAGTGGTGTTATTGGAGATGCGCTTGGTTATTACTATTATTTGATATGTATTGTCAGTGTCGGAGTACTCTTTTTAATTCCCATGTACATATGGAAAGGTACAAAGACTGTATAAAAAATGACATTAAGTTGATGAAATAAAGAGACTTAAATCAGGTTAAGTCATGCTGAAAAATTGTACTTGTACCTTTAGTCATTCTTTTGAAAATGTATATTTTTAGCTATTCAAATGGCTTATTAATTGTGCCATCTTGTTTGGGTAGCAAATGGAAGCTAGAAGGAGAAAAAGGGATGCGAATAACAAGAAAAATCATGTGAAACCATCAGGACAGCAAAAGAATCTTTAATTAGATTGTATATTAGCCTAAAGTCTAAAAAAGAATAATGAAATAATGATTTAATCATTCTATAAGATAAGAGAGTTGTGTAGGATTCGTTACAACATGAAGTCAAGGTAAAAGTTCTGTAAACAAAAGTCTGTTTTAATTCTTTTGATTTGGGAATTTTAATCTTACCCAGCGTTAAAATTGGTTTTGATTGCGGTAATAAAATTAATGCAATCAAATTTGGAGGATAGTTGGTTTTTTTGTGCTCAATGGTCACACGAATCAACTTGGCATGGACAAGCAACATAAAATATATTTTTAGGAGTTTTTGATGGATCTATTCCTTAATCGTAAATCGTTTGTTGTTAAAAGTTTAGCTATTACAGTAACAGCTTTAATGATGAGTGGGGCAAATGCGGCAACCTCTGAAAAAGAGGAAATTCAAAAACTTCGTCAAGAAGTTGAAGCTTTAAAAGCATTAGTTAAAGAACAGCGCCAAGTTCAACAGCAACAGCAACAAGTACAGCAACAACAGCAAGTACAGTTAGCTGAAGTTAAAGCACAGCCTCAGCCTGTTGCTGCGCCAGCTTCTCCATTAGCAGGTTTTAAATCTAAAGCTGGTGCTGATGTGAACCTTTATGGTTTTGTTCGTGGTGATGCTAACTACATTATCGAAGGTGCGGATAACGACTTTGCTGACGTTAGTAAGACTGATGGTAAAACAAAAGATAAATTACGTTCGACTGCTAAAACTACACGTCTTGGTTTAGACTTTAATACACCTGTTGGCGATGCTAAAGTAGGCGGTAAGCTCGAAGTTGATTTTGCTGGTTCAACAACAGATTCAAATGGCTCATTGCGTATTCGACATGCTTACTTAACGTATAACGACTGGTTATTTGGTCAAACGACATCTAACTTCTTGTCAACTCATGCACCAGAAATGATCGATTTCTCGACAAACGTTGGTGGTGGTACGAAACGTGTGCCTCAAGTGCGTTATGGCTACAAGTTAGGTCCAACTACACAATTGTTTGTTTCTGCTGAAAAAGGTGATAGTACCTCTGCGGCAACAGGCGACAGCATTAAATATAGCTTACCTGCATTAACTGCTAAAATCACTCAAGGTTATGCAGGGGGTAAAGGTTCTGCATCAGCTCGTGCTTTAGTTGAAAATTATAAATCATCACTTGGTGATGATAATAAAACTGGCTGGGGTATTGCTGCAGGTACAGACTTCAAAGTTTCAGATCCTTTGAAGCTTTTTGCTGATGTTTCTTATGTAGTTGGTGATAGCAGCTATTTATATGGTAGTAACGCTGCCTATACTTTGGTAAATAACAATATCGAGCAAAATAAGTTTGTTGCTGTACAAGTAGGCGGTACTTATAAAATCTTACCTAACTTACGTTCAACTTTAGCGTACGGTGCAGAATTTGCTGATGATGGCACTGATTATGCAAAAGCATATACAGCGGGTAATGAAAAAGTTCAACAAGCATGGATTAACTTTATCTATTCGCCTGTTAAACCAATTGATTTAGGTCTTGAGTATGTAAACGGTAAACGTGATACTTTTGCTGGCAAATCTTACAAAGATAACCGTATTGGTTTAATGGCTAAGTATAGCTTCTAATCTCTCATAGTTTTTCATCTGAAAAAGTCGAGGTTCAAGTTAACCTCGACTTTTTATTTGTACTTAAGTTAAATAACACTAAGCCCATTAAAAATGGTTTATACCGATCATTCTATTATTTAAGTCATTTTTAAGTTTCAATTTTTACATTAGAAGATCATAAAAAAAGGTCGTAGTAACCAGAGATGCTGAGTTTTTTTTCTAAATTAAGAAATAAGCAGATTTCCCTGTTTATGTTCAACGTCATTATAGCCATTTGGTTAGGAGCAATTCTAAATATTGGTTTTTATAAGAAAGTTCACCTGTTGACGCCATATTTAGGTATAAAAGCAACCTTATTCTTAGCCGCTACTGTAGTGATTGTTGTTGCTACCTATTATGCAGCTTTACAAATTTTAAACTGGAAATGGACAGCCAAAATTTTTGCCATTTTGTTGGTATTCATTGGTGGATTTAGCTCGTATTTTGTAAATACTTTAGGTGTCATTATTTCACCTGACCAGATTCAAAATATTGCTCAAACAGATGTCGCAGAAGCCACAGATTTACTCTCTTTACGTTTTGGACTCTGGACTATTTTCTTTGTTGTTTTACCTATATTTTTGATTACTCAGGTAAAACTCAAATCAGAAAAAATACTTCCGCTTTTGCTTAAAAAAGTCCTTTCAATCGCCCTTGCATTTGCCGTTGTGGGCGGATTGTTGTTTGCTTACTATGTTGATTTTGCAGCAATATTTAGGGAGCATCGTGACTTGAAAGGGATGATTTCTCCTCAGAACACCATTTCTTCGGTCATGTCTTATTATCGTAAAAAAGCACCTAAGAAAAATCTTCCTCTTGTGAAGTATGGTGAAGATGCTCATCAAGTCCAGCAAACTCAAAAAGATTTACCTAAACTCATGGTACTTGTGGTGGGCGAAACTGCACGTGCAGAAAGTTTCTCACTGAATGGTTATGCAAAAAATACAAACCCAGAGCTTTCTAAACAAAATATTTTAAACTTCTCTCAAGTGAGTTCATGTGGTACTGCAACAGCGGTTTCTGTGCCATGTATGTTCTCTGGTATGCCACGTGCTGATTATGATGAGCAATTAGCGAGTCATCGTGAAGGATTACTTGATATTGCAAAACGTGCAGGCTATCAAGTCACTTGGATTGATAATAACTCGGGGTGTAAAGGCGCATGTGATCGCGTTGAACAATATCAAATTCCAGAAGATTTAAAGCAAAAATGGTGTAAAGATGATGAATGTCTTGATGACATTCTGATTGATAGCTTAAAGCAATATTTGGCTTCTATTCCGAAAGATGATAAGCGTCCACGTTTAGTTGTATTACATCAGATGGGTAGTCATGGGCCAGCATATTACAAGCGTGCACCTGAGAAATATCAACCATTTAAACCAACTTGTGATACTAATGCGATACAGGGTTGTTCACCAGCCGAGCTGATAAATAGTTATGATAATACAATCGTCTATACTGACCATGTATTAAGCCAAATGATTAATATTTTAAAAGAAGTATCAAATTATCAAACTGGTTTCTGGTATTTATCTGACCATGGTGAGTCAACAGGCGAACATGGTATGTATTTGCATGGTTCACCTTACTCAATTGCACCAAGCCAACAAACACATATCCCAATGATTATGTGGTTCTCAGATGGCTGGAAACAACATAATCTTGCTCAAGTAAATTGTTTAAATCAACAAATTAAACAAAAGTTAAGTCAGGATAATTTATTCCCAAGCTTATTAAGTATGTTGGATGTAAAAACCCAAGTCATCAACCCTCAACTGGACATGTTGCACTCTTGTGCCAATGTAAACTAAAGCGAGCCTAGAACATGACAAAAATCTTGATGATTGAAGATGATTTTATGATTGCAGAATCAACGACTACGTTGCTGCAATATCATCAATTTGAGGTGGAATGGGTCAATAATGGTTTAGATGGTTTGGCCCAACTGGCAAAGAATAAGTTTGATCTCATTCTTTTGGATTTGGGATTGCCCATGATGGATGGTATGCAGGTTTTAAAGCAAATCCGTCAAAGAGCAGCAACGCCTGTCTTAATTATCTCTGCGCGTGACCAGTTGCAAAACCGTGTTGACGGTTTGAATCTGGGTGCAGATGATTACTTAATTAAGCCATATGAGTTTGATGAGTTACTTGCTCGCATTCACGCATTATTGCGCCGTAGTGGAGTAGAGGCTCAACTTGCGAGCCAAGATCAACTATTACAAAGTGGTGATCTGGTTTTAAATGTTGAACAGCATATTGCAACCTTTAAAGGGCAGCGTATTGATTTATCGAATCGTGAGTGGGCAATTTTGATTCCGCTTATGAGTCATCCGAATAAAATTTTCTCGAAGGCTAACTTGGAAGATAAGTTATATGACTTTGATAGTGATGTGACTAGCAACACGATTGAAGTATATGTTCACCATTTGAGAGCCAAACTAGGTAAAGACTTTATTCGAACTATTCGAGGGTTAGGTTACCGTCTAGGGCAATCATAATTTAAGAATTCGGGACTTTATGAACGTGCATTATTCATTAAAAAAGCGATTACTCTGGGGCACCTCAATTTTTAGTGTCGTCTTAGGTTGTATCTTAATTTTTAGTGCTTATAAAGTTGCACTTCAGGAAGTCGATGAAATTTTAGATACTCAAATGCAGTATTTAGCGGAAAGAACAGCAGAGTATCCTTTAAAAACAGTAAGTAGTAAGTTTGATTTACATCGAACTTACCACGAAGAAGATTTATTTTTAGATATCTGGGCTTACAAAGACCAAGCGAATTTATCTCATCATCTTCACTTACTGGTTCCTCCTGTTCAACAAGCTGGTTTTTATTCACATAAAACCGCTGAAGGTGTAGTCCGAACATATGTTTTACCCTTAAAAGACTATCAAATTCAGGTCAGTCAACAAGAGCGGGTTCGTGAAGCTTTCGCGTGGGAGCTTGCGGGCAGTATGTTCATTCCTTATCTAATCATTTTACCTTTTGCGATATTTGCCTTGGCCGCTATTATTAGTCGTGGTTTAAAACCAATAGATGACTTTAAAAATGAGTTAATGGAACGAGATTCTGAAGAGTTAACACCGATTGAGGTGCATGATTATCCTCAGGAGCTTTTACCTACCATTGATGAAATGAACCGCCTATTTGAACGTATTTCTAAAGCACAAAATGAACAGAAGCAATTTATTGCAGATGCTGCTCATGAACTACGAACACCTGTTACTGCATTGAACTTACAAACCAAGATTTTGCTAAGTCAGTTCCCTGAACATGAGTCGTTGCACAACTTAAGCAAGGGATTGGCACGTATTCAGCATCTAGTTACACAGCTTTTGGCATTAGCAAAGCAAGACGTAACGCTAAGTATGGTTGAACCTACTGGCTATTTTCAGCTTAACGATGTGGCTTTAAATTGCGTTGAGCAGTTGGTTAATTTAGCCATGCAAAAAGAAATTGATTTAGGCTTTGTTAAAAACGACCCTGTCGAGATGCATAGTATTGAACCCACTGTACATTCGATCATTTTTAACTTAATTGATAATGCAATTAAATACACACCGCATCAGGGCGTTATTAATATTTCAGTTTATACCGACCCAGATAACTATGCGTGTATTCAAATCGAAGATAGTGGTGCAGGTATAGACCCTGAAAATTACGATAAAGTACTTAAACGTTTTTATCGAGTGCACCATCATTTAGAAGTAGGAAGTGGTTTAGGTTTATCAATTGTAGACCGTGCCACTCAAAGACTTGGTGGAACTTTAACTCTCGACAAGAGTTTAGAACTTGGTGGTCTTTCAGTCTTAGTGAAGTTACCTAAAGTTTTACATTTACATGAAACAAGAGCTTAAAGCTCTTGTTTTAATTCTTTCTCAAATTCAAAGCGATGAATACAAATCGCGTAAAATAAAATATTGACTGCCCAAACAACCCAACCTGTCCATAAATTATGACTTAGGAAATGTGCTCCTCGCATCATTTGTGCCCAACCCATCATAAATCCTAATAAAATGCCTGAGAATAAATAAAAGTAAGCACGTTTAGGTTGTTCAAGACGATAAACAAAATAACCGGTCATGATGATAAAACCAGCGCTAGCATGACCACCTGGAAAACAATGACCATGTTTCGCAGTAAAGTCCCAAATATAGCCACCTAAGCTGTTAGGATGAACCATATTCCAAGGGCAGGCATGAGCAGATTTTGATTTTAATAAACCCACAATACCGCTACCAATCATACTGACAAAAAACATATAGCCGTATTGCCAGCGATATATTTTTAGCTTTTCTACTTTAAATGAAGCAAGCCAGAGACCAAAAAACATAACATAAACCGCTGTAATAATATCTTTTACGATTTGATGATTAAGCTTTTCGAGATACCAATTTTCTCGATTAAAAAATTGACCTGTTGAATCAATCCAAGGTTGGATGAGGTAC
This sequence comes from Acinetobacter sp. 70_2, assembly GCF_056736115.1. NCBI lineage: Bacteria > Pseudomonadati > Pseudomonadota > Gammaproteobacteria > Moraxellales > Moraxellaceae > Acinetobacter > Acinetobacter sp. 70_2. The sequence goes on along the minus strand of NZ_JBWZIP010000014.1, from coordinate 60,322 downwards.
ATATCAATTTTTCCACCCACTGGAAATACAAATAAAAGTATAAAAAAACTGACAGCAAGAAAAATGAGTTGAAGCTGAAAGAAATGTTTTTGTTGATTCATTGTGTTGTAACATCAATTTAAGCGTGAATTGAGGGCATTACATAAAATAAAACTTAAATTGTTCTTAAACTAAACAGGATTTCATTTATAAATCTTAAAATAATATTAAAATTAATATATTTTTCAATATTATAAGCTGGTTGTATAGAGACTTAAAAGCACACTTTTTAATCAATAGTAACTATTTTTATTTAAAAAGTTTTATTTATATTAGGCAATCAGAAGCAGGATATTTAAACCCTGCTTCATAATCGCTGAATTAAAACATACCTTCTTCAGAGTTCGCAGAGATTTTATGAATAGATAAATCTGCACCTCTAAACTCATCTTCTTGAGATAAACGAATACCAATAGTTGCTTTAAGTATGCCATAAACAATAAATCCACCAGCAAGTGCAATTGCAATCGCTAGAACTGTCCCGATGAGCTGAGAGGCAAAAGATACACCACCTAAACCACCCAGCCATTTTTGACCAAACAGACCTACTGCAATACCACCAAATGCACCGCATACACCATGTAAAGGCCAAACACCTAATACATCATCAACTTTGAGTTTATTCTGAGTGTAGGTAAATAAGTACACAAACATGGCACCGGCTGCACCACCAATCACAAGTGCACTAATAGGGTGAACAATGTCAGACCCTGCACAGATTGCAACTAAACCAGCAAGTGGACCGTTATGTAAGAAACCAGGGTCATTTCTCCCAATTGCATTTGCTGTAATGGTTCCGCCAACCATTGCCATAAGTGAATTAATAGCAACTAGACCAGAAATTGCATCAAGACGTTGAGCACTCATTACATTAAAGCCAAACCAACCTACAATCAAAATCCATGAACCAAGTGCCAAAAATGGAATAGAAGAAGGAGGGTGAGCACTTACGCGACCATCTTTCTTATAACGACCAGAACGAGCACCTAATAAAATAACCGCAGCAAATGCGATCCAACCACCCATGGCATGCACCACAACTGAACCTGCAAAGTCGTGAAAAGCTGCACCAAAAGTTGTTTCTAACCACTTTTGTAGACCGTAGTTACCATTCCAGACCATTCCTTCAAAAAAAGGATAAACCAGACCAACTAAAGCGAGTGTTGCAATTGCTTGCGAACGCATTTTGGCGCGTTCAGCAATACCGCCTGAAATAATGGCAGGAATTGCCGCAGCAAAAGTGAGTAAAAAGAAGCAACGCATTAAGTTGTAGCCATGATCACTTGCTAGGGCTGTGCCGTCATGGAAGAAATGCTGGCCATAAGAGATGTAGTAGCCAACAAAGAAATAGGCGATTGCAGAAAGGGCAAAGTCAGTCAGAATTTTACTAAGCGCGTTCACCTGATTTTTATGGCGAACCGTACCAAGTTCCAAGAATGCAAAACCTGCGTGCATGGCAAGAACCAAAACTGCACCAAGTAATAAGAAAAATAGATCTACATTTTGCATAGCATGCTCGAAAAAAGTGCTAAATTCCATTTTGGAACAAATCTGGGTCTGTAAATTGCACCAAAATAGATTTAAGGAATCTAAAAACCTAAGTTTGTCGAAACAAACTCAATTGCATAAAAGTGAATATGCAATAAGCGCACCAATTTGGATTGTGAAATTAGTTTTTGGCGATAAATGGTGCGTTAATTTGCTTTAAATAGGTTGTTATGGGACATTTTTATGATAAAAGTCATCTAATGCGCTTATAAATTGACCTGAAAGAGTTCGTTATTAAAATATAAAACGAATTAAATTCTGACTAAATTATTTATTAGACCAAACCTCTTGAGCAACCTCTATAAATGCTTTCACTGCTGGACTGATGTGTTTTTTGTTTTTTACTGCAAGGCCAATAGAACGTTTAAGGTTCGGTTTAAAAGGGCGTTTAATTACGTTTGGATAAAGCGAGAGTAACTCTTTGGTAATGACCATATCAGACACAATGGACACCCCTAACTGGTTGTGAACCATGCTCACGATACTTAAAATTTGTGAAACATAAAATTTAATGTCTGGCTTCACATTAAAGTTTTTTAAAATTAATTCGACCTGATGTCGACTACCTGCCATTGTCATAATAAAAGGGCAGTTTTCTAGCTGTGCTGGATCAATATAGAGTTGCTGTGCGAGCGGGTAACTACTCGGAATTAAAGCAACAAAACGGTCTTCAATTAAAGGGAATGTATCGAATCGCTCATCTGGCATAATTAGAAAACCAACCTCTATGCGCCGTTCTAGTAACCACTGAGCAACTTCTTTATCTTCACCTTCATCAATATAAATTTCGATTTTAGGATAGCGCTGCCGAAAGCTTTCTAGAATTTCAGGTAATAGATAAATAGATGATGAAGCTCCAAAAGAACCAATACGTAATGTGCCTTCGTTTAAACCATGGATGGCAGCCACTTCTTTTTCTAAAGTGTCGGAAATACTCAATAGCTCTTTTACATGCGTAAGTAGTTGCTGACCTGTCGTGGTGAGCTCAATATCGCTTTGAGTTCTTGAAATCAGGTTAATGCCCCATTGTTGTTCTAATGATTTAAGCGCATGGGAAACTGCCGACTGTGAAATTCCCAGCTTTTCTGCGGTAGCTGTAAAGCTTTTCAGTTCGGCAATGAGTGCGAAAATTTCAAGTTGGGTAAAGGTCATGGGGTATTTGTTATGAGTAAAAACTCATTTTATCATGAGTTTTCATTATCTTTAATATATGAGTAAGCCAAGCTAATTGCCAAACAGCAAGCCCTAACAAAACTTGAGTAAAGAAATGAATAGCATTGTTTTATCTCTTTTTCCCTTAGTTGCATTAATTGCATCGGGATACTTATTTAAAAAATATCGTTTTTTTAGCGATGAGTTTTGGGCTGGGGCAGAGAAGCTCAATTACTATATTTTATTTCCTGCTTTGCTTTTTAGTACGCTATCGACTGCAAAAATTGACTTACAAAGCTTAAGTGCTGCCATTATTGCAATGTTGATTGTGGTTTTAGCAGTGACCGCCTTTTTATACATACTCCGAATGTTTTGGCACATACCACCTGCACGTTTTGGTGTGCATGTACAAAGTATGGTTCGCTTTAATACCTATATTGGTTTGGCTCTAGTCACTGCGCTTTTTAAAAGTGAAGGAATGGCAATACTGGCGATTTTATTGGCGCTTTGCATTCCACTTGTGAACGTTATTTCGGTGCTTGCTCTAACTTCTAAAGAACATATGGCAATTAAACCTGTTTTGATTGCACTGCTCAAAAACCCTTTAATTGCATCATGCATAGTCGGTGCAGCAGTCAATGCACTTCACATCCCGATTTGGGAAGGCTTTACCCAGTTTATTAAGCTTTTTTCAGTGTCGAGTTTGCCACTAGGTTTGTTATGTGTGGGTGCAGCTTTACAGTTTATGCAAATTAAAAAAGATATTGTGGTATTGGCAGCAGACACGTTTGCTCGGCTTTTAGCAGTACCTGCTTTGGCTTACGGGGTCTGCATGTGGTTTGGTTTACCAAGTTTGCAAACACAAATTTTAGTCATTTTCTTTGCGTTACCGACTGCTTCCGCATCATATATTTTAACTAAGGTTTTGGGTGGCGATAGTCAGCTCATGGCAGCCGTGATTAGCTTTCAAACTTTATGTGCCGCTGTAACCTTGCCATTAGTGATTTGGTGGATTTCTTAAAATATAAAGTTTGGGCAAGTCACATTCTATTTTCTAAAAATGAATAGGCTGATTCTGACTTAAAGAATGCTTAGCTACCTTCCTCATCTGATTATTGCTACACTTTTTTCTTTTTCAGGTGGATGAGTATGTCCTTTGATCTCAAAGTGAGCTTGCAGCAAAGGTCTGAGCCGTCTGCACAGCAGAAAAAACTGAATCGCCTGATTGATAAAATAGAACAGCAAAAAGTTAGCCTGAGCACATGGCAAAATGCACAAGCTGAGATTCAGCAGCACATACGGCAAAAACTGATGCCTGTGTATAGCGATTTACATGAAGTGCTATTTCAGCAGTTAGATCAACTTTGGAATATGTTGCATAGTCATGAGTTTTCCAAAGCAGACATGCAACAACTAGATGAAAAAAATGCCCAGCTTGCACAAATGTTGAAGCGCTCCAAAATGCTATCTGCTGAACAGTTGGAGTTAGTGAGGCAGATCGATACCTTTTATCAGCAACATACTCAAGAGTTAGTAAAAAAGAATAAAAAAGCTCAGCCAATAAAATCTGAATATGAAGAAAGTGCTGAGCAAAGTGCAGAGTTAGAAGAAGACTTTGAACAGTATGCTGCTGAGCAACAACAAGCGCGAGAACAAGCTAAACAGGAAAGGCAGCAACAGAAACGTGAACAAGCCGAGCAAATGGCAACGCAGTCACTCAAAACAGTTTATTTAAAAATTGCTGCGATGATTCACCCAGACCGTGAACAAGATGAAACGAAGAAAGATGAAAAAACTGAGTTGTTCCAACAAGCAAGTCAGGCCTATGAAAAACAGGACTTGTTCTATTTACTGAAACTCCAGTTACAGCTTGAACAGAATAAAGGGCTAGGCGCTAAAGAGTTATCTGCTGAGCAGTTGCGGTTTTATAAACTGGCTTTAGATGCACAAAGTCAGCAGCTTGAAAGCCAAATTGCTGAGATTTTGGATTCTTTTCAGTTAACCAAGAATGTGAAAGCAGGGCATGTACATATTAGTGATGTTTATAAAGCTATAGATGCGGATTGTGCCGAGTTAAAGCAGCAAGTGAAATGGGAAAAAGAGCGTTTAAAGCATATGAAAAAGGTGAGTGGGGTGGAGATGTTGTTGGGGCATGGGGTGCTTTAAAGCTTTTTTGCCTATTCCTTTGGAAGAGGGAATATATCGAATAGGAAATGAAGTTCGAAATACTCTCTTCCAATAGGTTAGATAAACATATTTATTCTATAAAAAAGACTAAAATATTTATTCATATAAATCATGAGTTTTTATAAAGAGGGCAATATCAGGTGATTGTATTAAGTTAATACATTTTCTTAATATAAAACCAAATAAAATAACTATAATGCAGAATATAACAATAGCTAAAAACTCTGAAATAAAAAAGAATATAAGACTACACCCAAGTAAACTAATCAAAATATAAAGAAATAAAGTAAAATATTTTTTCTCTATTTGTTTAATTTTAGATTTACGCTGTGCTTGGTTTAAAATAGGTCTAGGAGATTGCCAAATTGTATGTGAATGAGCCAAAGCTTTATTTTTAAGTTCCTGATAATAGTTTTGGTCAATAGCGAAGAAATCTAAAAATGTCTGTTCTGCAACATAAAAATTTTGCATGGATTCAGATAAAATAAAATTATTAAATTCAACTTGTTGAAAATGAATTTCGAGAAATTGATTATCAGAATTACGTAAAATTTTTATTTTTTCAACTGCATTGAAATAAAGAAAATTTGAGTTTGTTAAACCATAAATATTACATAAACCAACAAGGATTTTTGGATTAGTTCTTGCTTGTTTGAATTCAATTAGTACATTATGTGGTTGGAAGTTGATTACTTCAATTAGCAGTAAAGTATAAGAATGTGGTAATAAATAAAGTTTAACTTGTTGCCCGATTAATTGGTGAGGTACGAGGTTGTTTTTACTGAGATTGATTTGAGGATAATCAATTTTAAAATCTTTCTCTAACGTTCTATTATTTATATCCTGATATTTTATTGTAATAATGAGGGAAAGTTTTTTCTTATTCCAATGTTGGATTTTTTTGATAACACCATATGTTAAAAGATATTTTTTAATTTGGGCTTCTTTGCGTAACTTTTTTTGTTTTTGATAATCAAAATAAAGAAATAGAGTAGAAGATAATAGCCCAATAGCACACAAAGTATAAAGAATAATAATAAATATTTGATTATCTATTTTTTTCCAGACTGCTAAAACTAAAAAAAGAATAAGAATAGCTTTAAGCAAGTTTTGTAGCCATTGTGGTGACAGGCTTAGAGGGAAATATTTCGTCAATTGTTTTTTAGAATTGACTATTTTGAGCTGGGGGGGATGATTGGTTGTATTCATTATTTTTTATCTATGAATATAAAGGCCTGATAAATCAGCCCTTTATACTACAGATTAAATTGGAGGCTATAAAGATTAAAGTGCAACAATCTGCTCCGTATTCGCTTTAATTTTCTTAACTGAGCAACAAATTAAGCAAGCTTTGCTTTTTCACCCTCAACCACCGCTGCTGGTGCTTTAGACATAAAGCCTTCATTTGCAAGTTGGCCCGCGATTTGGTCGGTAGCTTCTAAAATAAGAAATCATTGAGGTTATATTCTTTATAAAATATAGTGTGAAAATTATAAAAATTAAAAGATCGGATTTATGAATGAAAAATTTATTCAATTATCAAGAGAACTTAAACATAGACCTATTTTAGAAAAGGCTTTAGGTTATTTTTCTAACTTACCTTTAGTTGCTATCGATTGTGGTTGTGGCGCTGGCAATGAATCTGCTTATCTACTCTCAAAGGGATTTAATGTTCATGCTTTTGATATTTCAATTGATGCACAAAAAGCTTGTACTGAGCGATTCAAAGATGAGTCTAGATTTAGTTTCTATCATGAATCTTTTGAAGACTTTAATTTTCCACCCGTAAGTTTAATTATTGCTTCATCAAGTCTATTCTTTTGTGAGCCAAGCTATTTTTATAGTGTAATTAAACGAATGATAAATGCACTTCCTGAAGGCGGAATCTTGGTAGTTGATTTATTGGGGACTCAAGATGAATGGGTTGCTAGAGAACCTGCAAAATTTATAGGATTTACTTATCAAGATATAGTTGATCTATTCTTATATGATTTTAATTTATTGTTTCATAAAGAAATGAGTGAAAATCTTCCTTTATTGAGTGGTCATATAAAATCATGGCATCTCCATATGCTGATTCTACAAAAAAAGTAATTTTTAAAATATAGAAAAACCCAGAACCTGTTTGCACAGATTCTGGGTTCGTTTACTTAAAAAAGATTAAAGCGCAGCAATTTGCTCCATATTCGCTTTAACTTTCTCTAACTGAGCAGCAAATTCAGCAAGCTTCGCTTTTTCACCTTCAACAACCGCTGCTGGTGCTTTAGATACAAAGCCTTCGTTTGCAAGTTTGCCCGCGATTTGGTCGTGTTGCTTTTGGATTTTATCTAAGTCTTTTTGCAAACGAGCAAGTTCAGCTTTAGGGTCGATTAAGCCTTTCATTGGTACAAATACCGATGCATGGCTAACAACGCTAGAGCAAGATAAAGGTGGCTCTTGGTCTTTATTCAAGAACTCAATGCTTTCAACTTTAGCCAATGCTTTGAATAATGCTTCAATACGAATAATTTGTTCGCGTTCAGCATCAGAAGTGTTTTGAAGTAATACTGGCAACAAGCGTGCATTACCTAAGCCTAACTCACCACGAATATTACGTACCGCACCAATCAAGCCTTGAAGCCATTGCATATCTGCTTCAGCTTGTTCATTGATTTTTGCTTGCTCAGGAATAGGGTATTGAGCAGTCATAATCGTTGGGCCGCCTTGACCAAGCATTGGTGCAAGAGTCTGCCAGATTTCTTCTGTCAAATACGGCATAAGCGGATGAGCTAAGCGTAATGATGCTTCCATTACTGCAAGCAATACACGGCGTACTTCAGCTTTACGCTCTTCTGAAACTTCTGCATCGTTTAGAACTGGTTTAGTTAACTCAACGTACCAGTCACAGTATTCATTCCAAATAAAGTCATAAATCGCTTGAGCAGCAAGGTCTAAACGATACGTTGCAAACGCTTGGTGTACAGCAGCTTCTGCTTTTTGCAGACGGCTCATAATCCATTGTTCTGGAAGTTCCCATAGATCAGGACGAGCTTGTTGACCAACAGTTTGACCTTCAACATTCATCAGAACGAAACGAGTTGCGTTCCAGATTTTGTTACAGAAGTTACGGTAGCCTTCAACACGTTTTAAGTCGAACTTGATGTCACGACCAGTGTTTGCAAGGGCACAGAACGTGAAGCGAACTGCGTCAGTACCGTAAGCATTAATACCTTCTGGAAACTCTTTACGCGTTGATTTTTCAATCTTCGCTGCATCTTTCGGGTTCATTAAGCCGGTCGTACGTTTTGCAACTAAGCTTTCTAAATCAATACCGTCAATCAAGTCTAATGGATCAAGTACGTTACCTTTAGACTTCGACATTTTTTGACCTTCACCATCACGTACCAAGCCGTGAACGTAAACAGTCTTAAATGGAACTTGAGATGAACCATCTTCATTTTTCATGAAGTGTAGGGTCATCATGATCATGCGGGCAACCCAGAAGAAAATGATGTCAAAACCAGTCACCAACACATCTGTTGGGTGGAAGGTTTTTAAGAAATCATTTGCTGCATCTTTTTGTGCATCGCCAGTCCAACCTAAAGTTGAGAATGTCCAAAGTGCAGATGAGAACCATGTATCAAGAACGTCTTCGTCTTGTTTAAGTTCAACGTCAGTAGCGATGTTATTTTTCGCACGTACTTCTTCTTCGTTACGGCCAACATAGATGTTGCCATTTGCATCGTACCAAGCTGGAATACGGTGACCCCACCAAAGCTGACGTGAAATACACCAGTCCTGAATGTCACGCATCCACGCCATGTACATGTTGCTGTACTGCTCTGGAACAAACTTAATACGGCCATCTTGAACTGCTTCAATTGCAGGCTCAGCAAGCGGAGCAATTTTTACGTACCATTGGTCAGTCAGTAACGGCTCAATGATCACGCCTGAACGGTCACCGCGTGGCGCTTTTAAGTCATACGGTTGGATTTGATCTAACCAGCCTTCAGCTTCAGCTTGGGCAACTAGTTTTTTACGTGCTTCAAAACGTTCTAAACCAGCATATTCCGCAGGTGCAGTAATGGTTTTAGAAATCTGTTCGCCAGCTTTTGCAATATATTCAAACTCACCTAAAACTTCGGCGTTTTTGTTGAAGATATTAATGATTGGCAAGCTATTGCGTTTACCTAGGTCATAGTCATTGAAGTCATGAGCAGGGGTAATTTTTACACAGCCAGTACCAAAGTCTTTTTCAACGTAGTCGTCAGCAACGATCGGAATTAAACGACCAGTAATTGGCAATACGATGTTTTTACCAACAAGGTGTGCATAACGCTCATCTTCAGGATGAACAGCAACCGCAGTATCACCGAGTAAAGTTTCAGGACGAGTTGTTGCAACGACTAAATAGTCTTTGCCGTCTTGAGTTTTAACTGATTTATCTTCAAAGAAATATTTAAAGTGCCAAAGTGAGCCTTTTTCTTCTTTGCTTTCTACTTCAAGGTCAGAAAGTGCGGTTTGAAGTTTAGGGTCCCAGTTTACAAGGCGCTTACCGCGGTAAATTAAACCGTCTTCGTGCAAACGAACGAATACTTCTTTAACTGCGTTTGATAAACCTTCGTCCATCGTGAAGCGTTCACGTGACCAGTCTACAGATGAACCTAAGCGACGGATTTGTTTCGTAATTGTGCCGCCAGATTGCTCTTTCCATTCCCAAACTTTTTCGATGAACTTTTCACGGCCTAAGTCGTGACGAGTTACACCTTGTAAGCCAAGTTGACGCTCAACAACCATTTGAGTTGCAATACCAGCATGGTCAGTACCCGGTTGCCACAACGTGTTTTTACCCATCATGCGGTTATAACGGGTGAGGGCATCCATAATGGCATTGTTAAAACCATGGCCCATGTGCAAACTACCAGTGACGTTTGGTGGTGGAATCATGATACAGAATGATTCACCGTGACCAGAAGGTTTGAAGTAACCTTGTTCTTCCCACGTTTTGTACCACTTCTTTTCGATCTCGGTTGGATCGTATGTGGTTGCAATATTTTGAGCGGTTTGAGCGTCAGTCATAGTAGCTTAGATCGAATATGCATAAAAAATTGCATCTATTGTAGCAAAAAAATGCCTCGAAATTAATGTGCTGAAAACAGATAAACGGTTTTGTATTTTTTTCAAAAAACGGTAGATTTATGAAGCATGGATCACAATTTAATCGTGTAGCGGCACGGCACAAAAATTACAAAAGAATTGATAAGGGATGCGACTCATGAGCTACAAAGTTTTTTTGAAAATTTCCGACTCGACCTATACGCAATTTGCTGCGATTCGAGAGAAATTGCACGCTGGGGTAAAAGAAAGCCAATCCAAAGTATTAGGTAGTGTTCTTTCCGATTTATCTTGCGAAATTATTGAGCAAGTGTTCTCCGTATTGTTACAAGGAGAGCAAGGTAACTCGACTATGACTGAAAAGCAGCGCCAAGAGTCTGAGAAAGTTCTTCAACAAATTTTAGATACTTTCCGAAAGTATATGCCTTGGTCAGTTTCTTTTTTTGGTAATGAGCGACTTTTACCTTTAGTTGATTATATGACCTCACTCATGAAAGAACGTGAGCAAGATGTTTATATTACGTACCCAATCACACCTCAACTTGTGCAACAAGCCCAAACACTGACCGAGCAAATACGTGCAGGCAATATGCAAAGCGTAGAAGAAGCTTTTCAAACCTTGATTCAAATTGTGGATTTAGGCGTAACAAGCCTAGTACGTGAACCTAAAAAACGTTTAAAATTTAATTTAGTTGTCGATAAAACCCTAAATGGGGTCATTAATATGACAACGCATTTGGGCTATAAACGTTTGGAAAAATTGGGGACGCAGGTTGATCAGACCACAGCAACTCACTATATCAATCACTTTTTGGCCTTCATGCATCAAGCAGCATAATTTAAAAAGATAATAGGAATTTAAAGCATGGCCAAACTTGATACTTTGCAAAATAAAGTGGTGTGGATTACCGGTGCATCTTCTGGTTTAGGGAAAGCTTTAGCTGGTGAGTTTGCTCTGCAAGGTGCTCAAGTGATTTTAACTTCACGCCGCTTTGAAGAATTAGAAGAAGTTCGCGTTGGTTTACTCCATCCAGACCAGCATTTGTCGGTAGTTGCAGACATTACCAATCAACAGCAAGTTCAAGAAGCGTATGAGCAGATTTTAAAAGCTAAAGGTCGAATTGACTGGCTCATTAATAATGCAGGTTTAAGTCAGCGTGCTTTGATTCAGGACACCACAATGGAAACTGAAAGAGCCATTATGGAAGTCGATTATTTCTCGCAAGTGGCATTAACCAAAACTGTGCTGCCGACCATGCTCAAACAAAAGTCTGGCCGAGTTGTATTTGTCTCTAGTGTAGCAGGGTTATTAGGTACGCAGTATCGTGCAAGTTATTCGGCTGCTAAAGCTGCAATTCATATGTGGGCCAACAGTTTACGTGCTGAAGTTTCAGATCAGGGCATTGAAGTTTCTGTGATTTTCCCAGGCTTTGTAAAAACCAATGTTTCATTTAATGCGTTAAATGGTGCAGGGCAGCCTCAAGGCCATCAAGACGAAGCAATTGAAAATGGATTAGAAGCAGATGTTTTTGCAGAACAGTCAGTTAAGGCGTTAATGCAAGGGCAAGAGTATATAGTAGTGGGCGGAACGAAAGAAAAATTAGGTGTAATGGTTTCCCGTATGTACCCGAAATTACTCTATAAAATGATTCGAAAAACAAAAGTGAAATAAAAAAGAGATTTCGCCGTGCTAAATTGATGGAAAAACCCACATAGAAGGTTCACCATGGATCAAGACTACCATTGTATCTTAGACGTTGTAACGCGTTTTCAATTGGTCTTTGACCAGAAAAATTGGGATGCGTTTGATGAGTTATTGGCCGATCAACTTGAGGTGGACTATTTCCAGTTTAGAGGAGAACCTTTATGTGTGGTGTCTTGTCATGAATATAAAGGTTCGCGGCAACAAGCTTTGTCGCATTTGCGATTACAGCACAATTTGAGTAATCCTCTTATTCGGATTGAACAAGACCGAGCATGGCTAGAGTGTAATTATCAAATTTACCGTTTTTCGGAAAATGATTATTTTCATTCTTTTGGTCGCTATTATTTTACTTTGGCAAAACAACAGGACAAATGGAAAATTACCGGAATTTGCCAACACTTAACTAAAAGTATTGGCAATCCGCGTATACATTTTTCTGCTATGGGGCAGTGCTAGTCTTTGACTGCTGTACCATAAGCAAAAACTTCAACCATTCCGCCTTGCATACCGAGTTCGGTTGTACTCAGCCGAACTCCCATAATATGGTTAGCACCCACACTATGTGCTTGTTGTTTTAAACGAATAATCGCTTCACGACGAGCACGTTCAACAATACTTTCATAACTGCTAAGACGACCACCTAAAACATTTTTTATAGAAGCCAGTACATATTTAAAATAGTCATGGGAAATGACCACATTACTGTTAATAAAGTGGCCTAACTGATCACTTGTTGTAAAACGATTGGTATCAATTCTGATATGGGCAAATTGTTGCTCTTTTTCTAGAAGTTCATTCAAATGTTTTTGTTCAATATGACGGCCAAAAGCCCAACCGATACTGAAAAGAATGAGAAAAACAACAAGCTGAAAAATAAGATTGTCCATTTTCTACCTATGCATTAAATGGGTCTGGTAGATGTGGAGCTTGCGGTTGCACCACGACTGCTGTGCCATATACAAATAGCTCGGAAGCGCCTTGGGCAATGTTTGAAGTTGAAAAACGAATACCGACAATTGCATTCGCACCAAGCTGCTGGGCTTTGGCAATCATACGATCCATGGCTTCTTGGCGGGATTCTTCTAAAAGTTCGGTGTAGCCCGTGAGTTCACCACCTACAATATTTTTTAAACTTGCCATGAGGTCACGGCCCACATGTTTGCTACGAACAGTGCTTCCATAAACAACATCGAGTTGCTTTAAAATTTGATGACCTGGAACGCTTTCTAAATTACTTAATAACATTGTTTTTTATCAATCTAAATTTCTTAAGGTTTCAAGATAAAAAATATTCACATCAGTTGCAATAAAAAAGCCCACCGAAGTGAGCTTTTATAAGAACATGATTTAAAGCTTATTGCTTTTTAAGTTCAGCACTTGATGGTTGGTGTGCCACTGTATCTGAAGTATTTGCTTTTAAACCACCACCTAGAGTTTTATATAACTCGATTTGGTTGTTTAAGTTTGCTTGTTGAAGCAATAACAAACCTTGTTCAGCTGAATAAGATGAACGCTGTGCATCAAGAACCGTCAAGTAACTATCAATACCAGCACGGAAGCGAGCATTTGAAAGTGTGTAGTTGCGGTTAGTTGCTTCTACCAGACGTTGTTGCGCTGTTAAACGGTCACCAATGTTGGCACGCGTAGCAAGCGCATCATTCACTTCACGGAACGCAGACTGAACTGATTTTTCATAGTCAGACAATGCAATTTTCTGATCAGTTTCAGAAATTTTCACATTGGCACGACGAGTACCCCAGTCAAAGATTGGTAAATCTAAGCTTGGACCAATTGACCATGCAAAACCACCCGACTTAAATAGATCACTTAAGTCAGTTGATGCATAACCTGCTGAACCCGTTAAGCTAATGGTTGGGAATAAACGTGCTTTTGCAGCACCAATATTCGCACCCGCAGCGCTTAAGTTATATTCAGCCGCTTTTACATCTGGACGGTTGTTTAACAAGTCACTTGGTAAACCAGCAGTGAATACATTTTGCTGAGCAATACGTTTCACAGGTTGTGTTGGCAACAAGTTTTGTGCAACTGGTTGACCCACAAGTAAGTTCAACAAGTTTTGTGCTTGAGCAATTTGAGTCTTGTAGTTCGCTACATCATTACGCGCAGTTTCTACAGAAATCTGTGCCTGACGTAACGGAACTTCACTGTCGATACCTACATCAAAACGTTTTTTGTTGAGATTGTAAGAATCTTGCTGTGCTTTAAGAGTTTGCTCTGCAAGTCTTAAATTTGCTGTTGCAAACGAATAATTCAACCATGCTTGAGCAACTTGGCTGATCAAGCTGATCTGAGTCGAATCACGCGCACTTTGTGTTGAGAGGTAATTATCTAAAGCAGCATCTTTTAGACTACGAACACGGCCCCAGAAATCAAGCTCATAAGCAGTTACACCCAAACCTACTTGGTAAGTAGAGTAGGGGTTATTCGGGTCACGACTTGGCGTAACCTGACGAATTGCACTACCACTTGCTCCAATCGTTGGAAGCTGGTTGTTCTTCGTAATCTGATATTGCTCTTGAGCACGTTCAATATTGAGCGTTGCTTTACGTAAATCACGGTTATTCGCAAGAGCCAAGTCGATTACTTCCAGCAAACGCGGGTCAGCAAAGAACTGTTTGTAGCCCTGTTCAGCAATAGATGTACCAGAAGCGCTGTTATATGCATAGCTCTGTGGAATATCGGTTTTCACGACTGGTTCTGGGCCGCGCATGCTTTGACAAGCTGCCAAAGCAAGCGCAAGTGCAGATACCGCAATGCTACGACCTGAAATAGACCATACTTTTTGCATCACGATTTATGCTCCTGAGTGTTTATGGTTTTTGGTTTGTACTTAAAGATACTACGAATCCACACATAGAATACAGGGATAAAGAAGATACCTAAGAATGTCGCGCTGAGTACGCCACCAAGTACACCGAAGCCTACTGAGTGCTGACTTCCTGCACCAGCACCTGTTGAAAGAGCAAGTGGAAGTACACCAAAACCGAAGGCAAGGGTCGTCATGATAATTGGACGTAAACGCATTTTTGCAGCATGTAAGGTTGCATCAAGCAGATCTTCACCTTTTTCCTGCAATTCTTTTGCGAACTCAACAATCAAGATCGCATTTTTTGCCGAAAGACCGATCACCGCAATAATCGCCACCTGGAAGTAAATGTTATTTGAGAGATTTGGATCTCCTTTAATAATCATGCCCAAGTAGGTCAATACAAGTGCACCAATGACACCAAGTGGTACCACAAGTAAAACCGAGAACGGAATAGACCAGCTTTCATATAATGCAGCTAAGCAAAGGAATACGATTAACAATGAAAGTGCGTATAAGAATGGAGCTTGAGCACCAGACTCACGTTCTTCAAGTGATAAACCTGTCCATTCATAGTCGAAACCTTGTAAGCCCATAGACGGTAACTTACCAATAATTTCTTCCATTGCTTTCATCGAGTCACCAGAGCTCACACCAGGTGCAGGAGTACCTTGAATGTTAACCGATGATACGCCGTTATAACGTTCAAGACGTGGAGAACCATAAGTCCATTTACCTGTAGCAAATGCAGAGAATGGAACCATCACACCTTTGTTATTACGTACATACCACTTGTTTAAGTCTTCAGGCATCATACGAGTATCCGCATCGCCTTGAACATAAACTTTTTTCACACGACCACGGTCAACGAAATCGTTAATGTATGAACCACCCCATGCAATACGCATTGTATTGTTGATGTCAGCAATGCTAACACCCATCGCGCCAGCTTGGGCTTGATCTACATTAATTTGATACTGAGGCGTATCTTCCTGACCATTTGGACGTACACCCATCAGGCGTTTATCTTGTGATGCTAAGCCTAAAATGGTGTTACGAGCTGCAATCAGTTTCTCATGGCCTTGACCACTTGAATCTTTAAGCTGCAAGTTAAATCCGGCAGTTACACCCAATTCAGGCATTGCAGGAAGCTGTAATGGCATAACGTATGATGCATCTTTAATGATCATGTTTAATGCCATACCACGCTTAATTAATGCGCCGATTTGAGTTTCTGGTGTTGTACGTTTGCTCCAGTCTTTCAACTTAACGAAGCCAATACCAGCATTTTGACCCACACCCGTGAATGAGAAACCAGATACGGTGAAAATAGATTCCACAGTGTCTTTTTCATTCATGAAGAAGTTAGTCATGGTGTCAATCACTTTACCTGTACGGTCAAGCGTTGCATTTGGTGGTAATTGAACAAGTGTCATCACCACACCCTGATCTTCTTCTGGTAAGAATGAAGATGGGAGTTTTTGGAACAAGAATACTAAAAGGGCAACTACAACAGCATAAAGCACGCCTGAGAAGATTTTGCCTTTAAGCATGCGGCTAACACCATTTTGGTAGCTATGCGACATACGGTCAAAACCGTTGTTAAAGCTTCTAAAGAAACGCGCAAAGATATTATTGCTTGGTTCTTTATTTGGATCATGCTGTTTTAAGATTGTTGCACAAAGAGCAGGGGTGAAGGTTAACGCCACAATTAACGACAGAACCATTGCTGTTACAAGGGTAATCGAGAACTGACGGTAAATTACACCTGTTGTACCACCAAAGAATGCCATTGGTACGAATACCGCAGTCAATACGCTAGTAATACCCACTAACGCACCAGAAATCTGCTGCATTGAACGAGAAGTTGCTGTAACCGGATCGGTATGGTCCTCACTCATTACACGTTCAACGTTTTCGACTACAACAATGGCGTCATCGACCAGAAGACCGATTGCCAATACCATAGCGAACATGGTTAAAGTGTTAATTGAGAAACCAAAGATATTAATAACTGCAAATGTACCTAATACAACTACTGGAACTGCAAGCGTTGGAATAATCGTTGCGCGCCAGTTTTGTAAAAATAGGAACATAACAATGAATACCAAAATCACGGCTTCAATTAGCGTGTGTACAACACTTTCAATTGAAAGACGGATAAATGGAGTCGTGTCATAAGCGAGTTTATCTTGTAAACCTGCTGGATAGTTCTTACGTAATTCAGACAAACGTTGTTCAACAGCTGCTGCTGTATCAAGTGCGTTCGCACCAGTTGCAATTTTAATTGCAAGACCAGCCGCTGGTTTGCCGTTAAATTTCGAATCGAACTGATAGTTATCAGAACCTAACTCTACACGAGCAACATCTTTTAAACGAACCTCAGCACCTGATGCTGTGTTCTTTAAGAAGATATTTTTAAACTGTTCAGGTGTCTGTAATAAGCTTTGCGCATTTACAGTTGCGTTAAGCACTTGACCTTGTACAGCAGGTGCACCACCTAACTGACCTACAGCAACTTGCGAGTTCTGCGCTTGTAACGCAGTTGCAATATCGCTAGGTGTGAGTTGGTAACTTGTTAATTTAGCTGGATCGAGCCAAATACGCATCGCGTATGAACCACCAAAGACTGTTACTTCACCAACACCAGCAACACGGCTAAGCGGTTCTTTAATTGATGAGTTTACATAGTCTTTAATGTCTGAGTCTGAAAGGTTGTTATCTGGTGAATAGAATGCAATAACTTGCAAGAAGCTCGCACCAGATTTAGTTACTGTCACACCTTGACGTTGTACATCTTCAGGTAAAAGTGCAGTTGCAGATTGCAATTTGTTTTGAACTTGAACCTGTGCAATATCAGGGTCAACACCTTGTTCAAAGTTTAATTGAATAGATGCTTGACCGTTACCTGCACTGTTAGAAGAAATATAACGTAAACCATCGAGACCATTCATTTGTTGTTCAATGATCTGGGTTACGGTGTTTTCAACTGTTTCAGCCGACGCACCAGGATAAGTCGCAGCAATTGTGACTGTCGGTGGTGCAATCGTTGGATACTGTGCAATAGGCATTTTTGTTAGCGTGAGAATACCCGCCAACATAATGACTAATGCAATCACCCACGCAAATATGGGGCGATGAATAAAAAATTGTGCCATTCAATCTACCCCTTATGCATTTGAAGCTGCTTTCTGTTCTGCTTGAGGTTTACCTGATTGAGCCGGTTTCGCAGCATTTGGCGCTGCACCTTGAGGATTTGCTGGTTGAGCTTGATAAGGTTTTGCTGTTACTTGTTGCCCTTCTTTAACTTTGGCAACGCCATCAACAATGACTTTATCGCCAGCTTTTAAGCCGTTAGTCACAATCCAGTTTTGTCCTTGAACCCCTGAGGTTTCAATTGGACGACTCTCAACAGCCCCTTTGGCATTAACAAGCATTGCTACAGCTTGACCTGTAGGTAAACGTGTAACGGCAGCTTGTGGAATCAGATAAGCATTTGGAACAACACCCTGAACAATTTGTGCAGTGGTATACATACCCGGAAGCAATAAATGATTCGGGTTAGAGAATACGGCACGTAACGTAATTGTTCCTGTATCTTGGTTTACAGAAGCGTCAGAGAAAGCAAGTTGCCCTTCGATTGGATAGGTAGAACCATCTTCAAGCTTTAATTTTACTTTCGTATTGTTACTGTTGTTTAAACTGCCTTTACTTAATTGCTGACGTAAACGTAACAACTCGGCGCTAGACTGATTAATATCAACATAGATTGGATCTAACTGTTGAATCGTTACTAACGGGTCAGTCTGGTTTGCAGTAACTAAAGCACCAGCCGTTACTGAAGAACGCCCAGATTGTCCAGAAATAGGAGAGCGAATTGTAGAATAACCAAGATCTACATTTGCATTTGTTACTTGAGCCTTAGCAGCAGCAACTTGTGCTTCTGAGACATTGACTTGACCAAGTAAGTCATCATATTCCTGTTTAGACACAGCATTACTAGAAACAAGTTGTTTATAACGATTTAACTTGGTACGTAGTGAAGCTAGATTTGCCTGTTGTTGTAGGAGTGATGCTTTTGCATTTTCTAACGTTGCGCGGTTCGTTCTAGAGTCGAGCTCATAGAGCGCTTGACCTTCACGAACATAGCTTCCTTCAGCAAATAAGCGTTTTAAAATCACGCCACTTGTTTGAGGACGAACTTCAGAAATTTGATATGCTGAAGTACGGCCTGAAAGCTCAACGCTTTGTTCAACACTTTGTGGTTGAGCAACAATAACACCTACTTCTGCAGGCGGCATTTTCTGAGCAGCAGCAGCTTGCTGTTTCTCATCGGAGCCTTTGCTACAACCAACAAGCGCGATACTTGTTGCTAATGCGCAAGCAGTAAGGGCTGGTGCCCAAAGCTTAGCCGACATCATTGTTCCACCTCGTTTAGATAAAATCTAAAAATATATTTGTTTTCTACTTAACCTACTTTGTGTTTGTAATAACCAGAGCCAAAGCAGTGCAATCCAAATAAAACCAATACCCCAACCAGCGAGTACGTCTGTTGGGAAATGAACTCCTGCATATATTCTTGAAAGCCCCATACACACAAACCAAAGACAGGAGATCAAAACAATATAAGGAGAGTTAATGTTGTGCTTACGGCATAACATAATCATTGCCAGACAAGCCAGTGTTGATGCATAAACACTATGTGCACTTGGGAATGATGCACCGTAACTTTCAACGATATGATATGCCTCAGGAGGTCTAGGCCGGTTAACACACCACTTGAGCAGCCAACCAATGGTGATACTGCCAATAACTCCCAAGCTAATGAAAATAACAGTAATATATTTTTTATACCATGCTAAATATACACATACTAGAAAGGATAAAAAACATACAAAAGGCATGCCGCCTACGCGTGCAAGAAAGGCAGTTATAGTATTAAGATAATCTAAACGATGGTGACTCAATGTTTGAACGGTGAGCAAGTCCAAAGATTGAAGACTTGGTACAACCAGACCAAGAACACCTAATCCTAAAAAAACGAAACCAATACAAAGCAATAGATAGGGCATATACACACCTTTGCTTATTCATGTAGTTTTTTACTACTGAATGCCGTTGAAAGTGTACTTGCCAGTACACTTTTTTTCAAGCCTGATAGATCATCGTAAATTCATTTTGAAATTTTTTTAACATTTGGAAAAACAATCACAACAAAATTGACGGAATTCACAATTTGTGTACAAAGCAAAACGCTAGTGTTCTGTTTTTTTCCCGCCACTTGTTTGGGTATTTTCTTCTAATTCTAAAGGCTGTTTTGGGGGCCAGAAGAAGTCACTTGGTCGGGTAAGAAAATGGGTCATCACCAGTTTGGCTAAAGGTTTCCATTGTTCAAAGCGAACACGACGTGCACGTAGAGCCACAATAATCGTTAAGGTGAAACTTACGAATAGGTTCGTAAGGCCAATACAGAGCACACCTAAAAATGAAACAATAATCAAGCCAATATCTGGACTACCGTTAATAGTCATTAAACCTTGAATAAAGTTCGCTGATGCAAAGGCAATATGACGAATATCTAAAGGTAAACCTAGAATAAAGCCGATTGTTCCCATACTTCCTAGCATGACACCGAACAGGAAGTTACCAGCAAGCGCACCTAAATTACGTTCAATATATTCAGCAAAACGGTTTAGGCGTTCTTGCCCAAATAAACTGCGTAAACGTCGGTGTGCTTTTAAACGAGGTCCTACTTTTCTATAAACAGCCATGTTGTCGAAGTAGCCTGCAATAAGACCCGACAAGAACAAACATACGCCTGCAATTGCTGCATGTGGAACGGCTAAAGATGTAAATGGATTTAAGCTGTGTAAAAGAGAAGTGGCTTTGGTATGGGTTAATAAAGGTTCATCTAGATAAAACTGCCAAGCAAAGGTAATAAGTGCGGCAGTAGGGATTGCAATCGAGATATTACCCAAAATAGCAATAAACTGAGTTCGAATAATATTGATAATGAGTGCTGCTAACTCTGCAATTTGTGCAGTTTTAGAGCCTTTACGTTGCTGAACAGTGGCTGCAAGGGCAGCGGCTGTCATTGCTGGTTGTTTTGTCGCAACAGTAAAGTGCAATACGTGAATCAGAATAAAGCCGAGTGAATAGTTCATGCTGAACGTAAAGGCTTGCATAAGCGGGGCCATCGTCATACGTGCAGCAAGAATTTTTAAGGATGCCATACAGGCAATAATCACGCCTGCACCAGCAGCGGCTTTATACATGCCCCAAAAGCCTTTGGTATCTGTACTCACATAGTGCTCACCAGTACGGCTTGCATTTTCCGTGACCTGAAAGGCGATGAGTTCACTGGTCGTACTTAATAACGAGCGAACACTTTTTTCGCTGTAATGTGCTTTAGTTAAGTCCGAAATTAAATTCCCTAAAGAAATATAGCGTCCTTCACTGTCGTCTACGACCAAGTAGAGTAATAATTCAATTCGATCTAAACATTGCTCAAGCAAAGACAGTAAATAAGTCAAACTTAAACTAACACCGATTCTTTTGGTGGCCCGACGTATTTTTAAAACCACGTCACGGCATTGCTCCAACATTACAAATGCTTGAGATGCATCTGGAGGGGGAACAACTGCAATGTCATTGCTAGAAATATCTTGTTTTTTATACTTTTCAATAAACTCAATAATTTCACGATTTTGTACTAAAAACGGTGATTCATATTCAGTTAACTCAGGCTGAGCATTAATAAACTCAGGATAAAGCCCAATACCACTAATACGATAAGATAAGACAGTAATCGCCTTGATCATTTCTCGCTGAATGGCATGTTTTTCATCGACATTACTGTTACTTTGCCCAATTAGACCAAATAAGGTTGCCCAATCCTTATCATCAACATTGTTTAACCAGACTGAATCACTTTCTAAATAGAAAATTTTTCCAATCAAAATTTTGAGCTGGTTGGCATCTTCAATGAGTGGCAGAAAATGGCCACCGAGTCTTTGTCCAAGTTGGTTCCAGAAACCATCTAAAGACAAAATGCCGCTATCTGCATATAAGCTCACTTGCTTATATTGATTAATTAAACGTAATAAAAAGGTTTGTAAAAGGGCTGGAGCGGTAGGAGTAAGTAATAAACTGTCAATAAATGCTTGTATTTTTTGCTCTATCTCATCCGTATCGTGAGGATCGGATGGCCGTAAAGCATTGACTAGGTCAATGAGAATATTTTCGTCGATAACAGCTTGAGGATTTTCAAGCTGTTTCTGGATTTTTAAAAAATGATCTGAAAAATTTATATGCATAGGCAAAATAATATCTACTGTATTCGATGTAATGCAAGCCGAGTCAGGTTAATTAATGCCTGACGATAAGGTGTATCAGGCAAGATTGATAAGGCTTGCAGTGCTGCTTCTGTTTCTTCTTGGGCACGGCGCTGGCAATAATCTAAAGCACCAGACTTTTGTACAATTTCAATAACTTTGGATAATTGGTCAACCCCACCAGTCGCAATGCTACGACGAATAATGGCGTGTTCTTCACCAGTTGAATGTGCTAATGCTGAAATTAACGGTAAAGTCGGTTTACCTTCCATCAAATCATCACCAATATTTTTACCTAATGTTTCAGCATCTGAAGTGTAGTCTAAAATATCGTCAATAATTTGGAATGCATTTCCAAAATGACCTGCAAATAATCTTAAAGGTTCACGGTAGGCTTCTTGCCCAGCCAAAATGGCAGCACCTTCAGTTGCAAGTTCAAATAAACGAGAAGTTTTCCCGTGAATAATTTTTAAATATGTTTCTTCGGTTGTATCCGGTTGATGCTGAGATTGAAGTTGTAGTACTTCTCCTTCAGCGATTTCACATGTACCTGTTGAGAAATCTTTTAATAAGGTCATGTTGTTTAAATCAACCAATAGATCAAAAGCGCGAGCAATAAGGAAGTCACCTACTAACACAGCAGTTTGGTTGTTCCAAGTTGCGTTGGCAGTAGGGCGGCCACGGCGAAGCCCAGATTCATCGACCACATCATCATGCACTAAAGTTGCGGTATGAAGCATTTCAATAATGGCAGCCAGACGCTGTGCATTTTGCATGTTGTCTAGACCACAAGCTCGTGCTGCAAGTAAACACATGATCGGGCGCATACGTTTGCCGCCAGCTTCAACAACATGTTTACTGACCGACATGACCAAGCCGACTTTTGAGCTAATTCCTTCATTAATCAAGTGATCCATCGCAGCAAAGTCTGTAGCAACAGGAGCGAGAATGTCTTGCTTAAAATCGATGACCATATGAAGAAAAACCCCGTATTGGTGATAAGTGGCGTTAGTGTATCAATTAAAAGTGCATTAAACAGGGAAACAAGCAATTGATATTAATCATTTGTAGGTTCATGAAGAGTTCTTTGTTCTTTATTTCGGCAAAACGATGTGTTTCCGACAAAACAATAAATTTTAATAACGTCAACATGAATACAGCTTGTTCTTGTTGCAAGTTGTGTTTGGAACTGTATTTTAAATTCCATTCAGAATCAATGAAAAGTACTAAATTCGAATTGAAGCTGTTTTTATTATGTAAGAATAATGGTCTCTATTGCTTAGATAAAGATAAAGCACTTGTCGTTTGATCAAATTTCACTTAAAATCTGTCGCCTTGTATAACCCCAGTGGCGTTCGTTTTAAGATCGATATATCCCTTTATCGACACGACGACACGGGCTGATTGGAGTACATTATGTACGCAGTAATCCAAAGCGGTGGTAAACAGCACCGTGTAGTTGAGGGTGAAACCCTTAAAGTTGAATTATTGAAGGCTGAATCTGGCGCAACTATTACATTTGATGATGTATTAATGGTTGTAAACGGTGACAACATTCAAATCGGTGCTCCAGTTGTAGCTGGCGCTAAAGTAACTGCAGAAGTGATTGGTCATGGTCGTCACGACAAAATTCGCATTATCAAAATGCGTCGTCGTAAACACTACCGTAAGCAACAAGGTCACCGTCAATGGTTCACTGAGTTGAAAATTACTGGTATTTCAGGCTAATCACGAGGAGTAAGAGACATGGCAACTAAAAAAGCCGGTGGATCGACGAAGAACGGTCGTGATTCAAACCCAAAAATGTTAGGTGTTAAAGTTTACGGTGGTCAAACTGTAACTGCTGGTAACATCATCGTTCGTCAACGTGGTACTGAATTCCACGCTGGTGCAAATGTTGGTATGGGCCGTGACCATACTTTATTTGCTACTGCTGACGGCGTAGTAAAATTCGAAGTGAAAGGTCAATTTGGCCGTCGCTACGTAAAAGTTGAAACTGTTTAAGTTTTAGCTTAAGAAAAAGCCCACATTTTGTGGGCTTTTTTTATGGAATTTCATTAATTTTATCTTCATCATGATGAATGAAATTCTACAAACAATATGAATAACATAACAAAATATCTTATTTTCTCAATGATTAGCACAGAGTTTGTCGGTTAATATGAGTCTTGAATGAAGAGCTTGTTTGGCTTAGTGAAATTAAAAGCGAACAAGTTATCTTACAGCAACTAAAAAGGTGATGACATGAATATGCTTCGTAAAACCATGTGTGCTATTACACTCAGCGCGTCAGTGCTTGCTCCTGTAATGAGTACTACAGCGTTTGCTGCACCCGTAGCAGCACCGGAGCAACAGGCGATTGGGAACCTGGTAAATCAGTTATCAGGATTACAGCGTTTAACTGCCGATTTTGAACAAACAACCAAAGCAAATACAAAAGCTGTAGCACAGAAAAAAGGTCTAGGTGCTCAGCATATGAACCAGACATTTAAAGGCTCAATGAAAGTTGAACGTCCGGGGAAATTTTATTGGGAAACTGTGAGTCCGTCTAAACAAACTATTGTGACGAGTGGTAAAACGGTCTGGATTTATGACCCTGATTTACAACAAGCTGTACGACAAAGCTTAGATTCGCAAGTAGCAGATACTCCAGCTTTATTGCTCTCTGGTAATACTAATCAAATCATGAAGTCTTACCGAGTGACTCAGCCAGATAAATCTAAATTATATTTCACGTTGTTCCCGAAAAAAGAAGATGGTGCCTTCCAAAGCTTAACGATTAGTTTTGGTGCTAACAAAGCACCGACATTAATGGTGTTACAAGATTCTTTGGGTCAAACCACTTACGTGAAATTTAATAATGTAAAAGTGAATGCTTCAATTCCAGCTTCAACTTTTAATTTTACGCCACCTAAAGGCACAGATATTATTGACCAATAATTATTGAGCCTCTTTAAGAAAGCCACCTGAAAAGCGTGGCTTTCTTTTTATATATCAATCACAGATACATTTTTTAACCCCGTCTTATTCTTACGCTTTGTATAGTGATAAAAGAGAATACACGGGGATTAACATGCGACTTTACGATAAGAAAATTATTTTCATTCTTCCTATGGTAGCTGCCATGGTGGCAGTAAGTGGCTGTCAGCCAAAATCTGCAGCTAAAGATGAGCAACCCGCATCTAGTGCTTCAGTAAAAGAGCAAAAACAAGCAGAAGTTCCTGTTATTCAGGCAAAAGTAATTCCGGTAAAATTACCAAAGTCTAAAGTTTGCCTTGAAGATGGCTGTACTGAATATGACTTTCAGACAGTACAAACTAATCAAAAGTGGATTAATGATTATTTTACAAACCGTATAAAAAAAGCAGACCCGAATGCTTTTGCAAACTTGGCTGATAAACCTGTTGAAGTACCAGAGGGGGAGCCTCGTTCAAGCCAAAGTGCAATTTATGTCCGTTATTTGGGACAAAATTATAATCTAGCAACCTTTGCCTTACAGACATACTCATACTCTGCAGGTGCAGCACATGGCATGTCACATCAAGAATTTGTAAATTTCGATTTATTAAATAAAAAGCACATTACTGTTGCTGAACTGATTAAGCCAGATGTAGAAAAACAACTTGTTGATGCACTTTTTGATGCGAATACCAACTGGCTTCAAGACCACAATATTACCCGTGAAAAACTGCAGTTAAGTGATAATTACTACTATGGTGCCAATGGGATTGTTTTTGTTTATCCAGTTTATGAATTGGCTTCTTATGCAGAAGGGATGACTGAATTAACACTGCCGTATTTTGAGGCAGCTAAGTTCATTAAACCTGAGTACTTACCAAGTGTGCCAAACTACAACATGTAAAATATGTGGTCTCTTCTTAGAATTGTGTGAAAGCTATTCGATATGAAGATGATCACTATATTTTTTAGTGCTAAGGGCTTACACTATAGCCAGTTTTTTACCCATATTATGATTAATTATGATCGACCCTAAGTTACTCAGAAATAATATTGAAGTCGTTAATGCAGCTTTGGCAAAACGTGGTGTTCAGCTAGATGTCCAAGAATGGGCATCTTTAGAAACTCGCCGTAAAGACTTGCAATCAAAAACTGAAAAGTTACAGGCAGAGCGAAATGCCGGTGCTAAACAAGTGGGTCAGATTAAAAAATCCGGTGGCGATGCTTCTGAAATCATGGCACGTATGCAGGCCATTGGTGATGAGATTAAAGCTGCTGAAGTTGCTTTATCAGAACTACAAAACGAGATTGAACAAAAAGCACTAAGCATTCCTAACTTACCAGATGAGTCTGTTCCAGTTGGTAAAGATGAAAGTGATAACGTTGAAATCTCAAAATGGGGTACACCTCGTCAGTTCGATTTTGAAATCAAAGATCATACTGATTTAGGCGAATGGATGGGCGGCCTAGAGTTTGAAACTGCGACTAAACTTACCGGTTCACGTTTCAGCGTGTTGAAGGGGCCTTTAGCGCGTCTACAGCGTGCTTTAACTCAGTTCATGCTTGATACCCATACTTTAAAGAATGGCTATACTGAAGCTTACGTGCCTTATTTGGTTAATGCTGACTCACTTCGTGGGACAGGACAATTACCAAAATTTGAAGAAGATTTATTTAAACTTCAAGGCGAAAAAGAATACTACCTTATTCCTACAGCTGAAGTTCCTGTCACAAACTTTGTTCGTGACGAAATCATTGATGCAGACCGTTTACCATTAAAATATGCAGCGCATACACCATGTTTCCGTAGTGAAGCTGGTTCTTATGGACGTGATACACGTGGCTTAATCCGTCAGCACCAATTTGATAAAGTTGAAATGGTGCAAATCGTTAAACCTGAAACATCTATGCAGGCACTTGAAGAACTCACTGCACATGCTGAGGGCATTTTGCAGGCACTTGGTTTGCCATACCGCAAAATTTTGCTCTGTGGTGGTGATATGGGCTTTGGTGCGATGAAAACTTACGATTTAGAAGTATGGGTTCCAAGCCAAAATACATATCGTGAGATTTCAAGCTGCTCTAATATGGGTGATTTCCAAGCACGTCGTATGAAAGCGCGCTTCCGTATGGATCAGAAGAAGACTGAATTAGTGCATACGCTAAACGGTTCAGGTCTTGCAGTAGGACGTACTTTGCTTGCGGTAATGGAAAATTACCAACGTGAAGACGGCTCAATCGAGATTCCAGAAGTATTACGCCCATATATGGGTGGTGTAACGTTTATTGACTAAACTTTGCATCTAAATTGTGCACGTTTTTTGCTTAAACATAATCAGATGATTGATGTAGAGGTTTAAGGTGGATATTTTTCCAATCTCTTTGAAGTTGCAGCAGCAACGTTGTCTGATTGTGGGCGGAGGGCATATTGCTTTACGCAAGGCAACCTTATTAGCTAAGGCGGGAGCAATAATTGATATTGTTGCTCCTGAAATTGAAGAACAACTTCTGCAATTAGTAACAACAACAAATGGTCAGCATTTTGTTGAAGTTTTCTCTGAGAAGTTTTTAAGTGCACCATATCGACTCGTCATTGCCGCGACCAATGATCCGCAAGTCAATAAAACAGTTTTCGAGCAATGCGAAGTACGTAATTTACTCGTAAACAGTGTTGACGATATTCCGCATTGCCGCTTTATGGTTCCTGCGATTATTGACCGTTCACCTTTAGTGATTTCGGTTGCTTCAAATGGGACATCTCCTGTTTTATCTCGACAAATCCGTACACAGTTAGAGACATCCATTCCGCATGGAATGGGAAAGTTAGCTGAGTTTTCAGGAAAATGGCGAAATCAGGTTAAAGAAAAAATTTCTAATCCCGATGAACGCCGTATTTTTTGGGAAAACTTGTATGCAAGTCCTTTAAAAGAGCAGGTTTTTAACGATAATCTAGATGTTGCAAATAGCATGCTTGAACAAGCA
Organism: Acinetobacter sp. 70_2; assembly: GCF_056736115.1. NCBI lineage: Bacteria > Pseudomonadati > Pseudomonadota > Gammaproteobacteria > Moraxellales > Moraxellaceae > Acinetobacter > Acinetobacter sp. 70_2. The sequence goes on along the minus strand of NZ_JBWZIP010000014.1, from coordinate 32,496 downwards.
TTGCAGGAGTGGAAAGCACCTAAAGGTGAAGTTTATTTAGTGGGCGCAGGTCCTGGTGATCCTGAACTGCTTACCTTAAAAGCTTTACGTTTAATGCAGCAAGCTGATGTAGTCATTTATGATCGTTTGGTATCTCAACCTATTTTAGAGTTATGCCGTCGAGACGCGACAAAAATATATGTCGGAAAAGCTCGCTCAAATCATTCGGTTCCCCAAGATGGGATCAATGCTTTACTCGTTGAATATGCTCAACAAGGAAAGCGTGTTTGTCGTTTAAAAGGCGGTGATCCGTTTATTTTTGGGCGTGGTGGTGAAGAGATCCAAGAATTATTCCAAGCTGGTGTGCCATTTCAGGTGGTTCCGGGTATTACAGCAGCATCTGGCTGTTCAGCTTATGCGGGTATTCCGCTCACTCATCGTGATTATGCGCAGAGTGTACGTTTTCTAACTGGCCATTTAAAAGAAGGCTCTCCTGAGCTTCCTTGGAATGAGTTGGTATATGAGAACCAGACTTTAGTTCTTTATATGGGCTTAGTGGGCTTGGAACGTATTTGTGAGCAATTAATCGCTCACGGACAGCGTCCAGATATGCCAGTTGCATTAATTTCAAAGGGTACAACCCCTGAACAAAAGGTTGTGGTGGGGTCACTTGCTGATATCGCATCTAAAGTGACAGAACATCAAATTCATGCGCCGACTCTCACGATTATTGGTGAGGTCGTACGTCTGCGTGAACAGTTACAGTGGAACTAGTGGGCTAATAATTATCTTCGATCAAGTTAATGATTGCCTGAGCTAACCAACAAGTAATTTAAGTGAGTAATTAAGTGATTCATGTTGTTCTATACGAGCCTGAGATTCCTGCAAACACAGGAAATATTATTCGACTATGTGCGAATACAGGGGCTCAATTGCATTTGGTTAAGCCTTTAGGTTTTGAGCTTGATGATAAAAAGCTTAAACGTGCAGGGCTTGATTATCATGAATGGGCAAGAATGCAGATTTGGGACAATATTGAAGCATGCCTCGCAGACTTAAAGTCAAAAGGTGTTGAGCATGTCTTTCCTCTAACGACGAAGGGTTCTGCAACTCCGCATACAGTTGATTTGAATCGACCTGTGGCTTTACTGATGGGACCAGAAACACGTGGCTTGCCTGAACATGTGCGTTTGATGTTCCCTCAAGAGCAGTGGATTCGCTTACCAATGGCTGAAAATTCTAGAAGTTTAAACTTATCTAATGCAACGGCAGTGATTGTTTATGAAGCATGGCGTCAGCAAGGCTTTAAAAATTTAGGTTAGTTTTATAAATACAAAAAATAAGGCCCTTGGTGGCCTTATTTTTTGATCTAATTTTAATTTAAGCTTGTTCTAGTACTTTTTCATCATAGATGATTTGTGCTGCTAAAACCTGCTCAATGTTTGTTTCAGCCCATTCTTTTAATTGGAAGGCCATTGAAGCGACATTTTGGCCTAATGGTGTAAGTGAATAGTCAACACGAATAGGTGAAGTGTCTTGAATTTTACGTTCGATAAAGCCATCTCTTTCTAGCATTTTTAACTTTTGTGACAAGACCTTAGGGGAAATACCTTGAATATTCTTTTTGAGCAAGTTGAAGTGCTGCGTTTCTTCTTCAAGAATATTTAAGATGAGTAAAACCCACTTATCTGCAATTTTTTCAAAAAATAAACGAGCAGGGCAATGTTGTTGAAAAATATTATATTTTAGGCATTCATTCATACCATTTACCTACTTATTTAAAAAAAAAATATACTAGTTACCAAATGGTAACTAATTGACACCTAGTTTCTAAAATATATCATAAAATGGAATTTAATAAAACACAGGTTCTTCCATGTCTAATTCTAATATTGCGGTTGTATATTTCTCTGGTTATGGCCACACGAAAGTAGTTGCTGAAACTTTTGCTAATGAAATTAATGCTCAACTTATCCAGATTGATCAGGAAGGTAATATTACTGAGCAAGATTGGGAAACATTAAACAATGCAAAAGGTATTGTTTTCGGTGCTCCAACTTATATGGGTACAGCACCATGGCAGTTTAAAAAATTTGCTGATGCAACTTCAAAAGTTTGGTTTACACGTGGTTGGGAAGATAAAGTATTTGCAGGCTTTACCAACAGTGCAAGTCTAAATGGCGATAAGCAAGTTACGCTTATTCAATTACAAACTTTAGCATCACAACACGGTGGTATTTGGGTGAGCTTGGGTCTATTACCAGCAAATACTAAAAATGCAAAACGTGAAGATGTAAATAACTTGGGTGGTTCAGTAGGTCTACTTGTTCAGTCGCCATCAGACGCAAGTGTAGATGAGATTCCAACAGGGGACTTGGAAACAGCAAAACTTTATGCTAAACGCGTACAAGGTATTGTAAATAAAATATTTGGATAATAATTCCATAAAAAAAGGCGCTTTAAGCGCCTTTTTTATTATTCATGCTCGTTGTGTTGAGGAGCATTGTATTTAAAGCCTTTGGTCTTGTAAGCAAGATAACCTACACCAACCACTGCCCAAGCTAAGCCAATTTGTAAAGCAAGCTTGTCAATTTCCAACCACATTAGGAACACACTGGCAAAGCCAAGCGTTGGTACAATAATGTAATTAATAATATCTTTAATAGATTTGTTTTTACCATCTCTAAGCGCATAACGTGAAATGACAGAGAAGTTCACAAAACTAAAAGCAGTTAAGGCCCCGAAACTAATTAAGTTAACAATATGTTCAAGATCTAAAAAGCCTGCAGACAACGCAACTACACCAACAATAAGAATGTTGTAAGTTGGGGTATGTAGTCTTGGGCTGATATGACCAAACAACTTTTTATTGATAACGCCATCACGTCCCATTACATACATTAAGCGAGATACGCCAGCGTGTGCCGAAATACCAGATGCCATTACTGCAACCACAGCAAAGTATAAAACTAATGTTTTAAAGGCAATGCTACCAATTGCTGCAACCATCACAGGTTGTGATTCATCTAACGGTTTAAAGTAAGTCGTTGGGTTGCTTGGGAAATACAACTGGATAAAGTAAGTACTTATGATGAAAATGACACCAGCAAGCAATGCTGTTGAAAAAATCGCTTTTGGAAGTGTTCTTTCAGCATCTTTTGTTTCTTCGGCAAGTGAAGATAAAGCATCAAAACCTGTAAAAGAGAAACAAAGTACCGTTGCACCACCAATCAAAGCACTAATAGAAGTCATATCATTCCAAAAAGGAGTGAGTGACCATAATTCAGCTTTATCCGGATTTAGCGTACCATCGGCATATACACCTTGGGTCAGCAAGGTATATACTTGATAAACAAAGTAAAAGATTACACCAAGTTGAATAACTACAATTGTGCTGTTAAAGCGAGCAACAAAACGTGCGCCGAATAAGTTAATAACAGTCATTAATGCAGTTAGGCCAATTACCCATAACCAATTATTTACTTCTGGAAACAATGCTCTTAAATAAATATCGGCCAAAATGATATTGACGAGTGGTGAAAGTAAATAGTCTAGCCAAGATGACCAACCCACCATAAAACCAACATTAGGGTGAATTGACTTTTGGGCATAGGTATATGCTGATCCTGAAGAAGGATAGCGTTTGATCATGTGTCCATAACTGATTGACGTCAATAAAATCGCAACTAACGCAAAAATATAAGAAGTAGGTACATGACCACCACTTCGTTCTGATACTAAACCAAAAGTATCAAATAAAGTTAATGGTTGAATATAAGCTAAACCAATAATAATGATGTGCCATAGCACAAGATTCTTTTGGAGCTTAGCTGTTGGTTTAGTCCCAGATAAGTTTGTCAACGGCGTTATCCTCATAATCGTTGATCAAGGATCAGCTTGGTGTTAAGGATCGTTTGAGACGAACGATCCCCCCTACATAAAAGATAAAGTGCGCCAATCTATCCTAAATTGATGCAAATTGTCAGTACTTTCGTGGAATTTTTAGCAAATTTTTTGCCATATTTCCAAAGAAAATGATGAATAAAAATTCATAGATATAAAAAAGGTCTGATTTATCATAAAAATCAGACCCTTAGATTTTTCTTTAGATAGCTAAAACTTAAGTTACCAAGCTTTTTGTAAGATCTCGCGTATGTCTTTTAAGCTTGCTTCCTTAGGATTATAAATAATAGAGCCATCATTTAGTGCTTTTTCAGCAACTTCATCAAGCTGGGCTTCAGTAACCTTACCAGTTTCACGCAAGGTACGTGGTAACTTGGTTAGGCTAAACAAGCGATCACGCATTGCTAAAATAGTCGTAATTGCTCTATCTGCACGTTGGGTTGCTGGAGTTTGGGCATAAATATCTGCACCAGCTAAAGGTAATAGTAACTCACCAATTTTTTGACCATTGACTTGTTTGTTGTATTCAAGCACATAAGGTAAGAATAGGTTCATACATAAACCATGGGGTAGGTGAGCGACCGCACCTAATGCATGTCCTAAAGAGTGTACAAGACCTACCATCGAATTAGAAAATGCGATACCTGCCATTGTGGAAGCTTGTGCAAGCTCTAAACGACCTTGTGAATCATTTGGATTTTCTAAAACGTTAAATAGATTTTCACTAATCTTTTTAATACCAGCACTTGCATAAGCATCGCTGAGTGGATTGGCTGCCATACAGGTATAAGCTTCCACACAGTGTGTTAACGCATCCATACCAGTCATTGCGGTTAAGTGAGGCGGCAATGTTAATGTCATGCGTGGATCCAAGATCGCAGCATGTGGCATTAAATAGTATGAAGCAAAGGCCAATTTAACATTCTTTTGTGTGTCGGAAACCACAGCAACCATAGTCACTTCCGAACCTGTACCTGATGTGGTCGGAATCACAAAAAATGGCTTTAACGGTTTTGGTAGGTTATGAGCGCCAGAATATTGAAGAAGGTCATTTCCACCTTCAGAAACTAAAATATTGGTTGCTTTGGAGGTGTCAATAACAGAGCCACCACCAACAGCAATAATCGCATCACATTTATTTGTGCGATAAGCTTCAGCAGCAAGACGAACCACTTCAAGACTTGAGTCTGGTGGAACATCATCAAAAACATGACCAATCACAGCATCAGTCGTGCTAAATGCAGCTTCAATAGGGTTGAGTAAGCCATTTGCGCGAACGCCTTTATCTGTAATGATAAGCGGACGCTTTGCACCTAAAGTCGCAAGTTCAAACGGAATATGTTCTAAAGCAGCATTACCGGCAATGACTTTTACAGGACAAAAGAATTCGTAATATGGTTTAGCCATGTTATGCGCTCCGCTTGAAGTAAGACTTAGCTACTTTTAAATAAATATTTGCAGCTTCGTTGAATTTTTCTTTTAGGGTGAGTTCGGTTGGGTATTCTTTAACTGCGAGTGAAGCTACCAATTTCGGTAAAATGAGAGATTCCATTTTGTTTAGGCAGCGTACTAAACGAATTGCTGCGGATACGTCACCATCGGCAATCATTCGATCATTTGCAAATGCTTGAGCAGTGCTTTCCTGAAATGAGAAAACCAGAAATGCATGGGTTACATGCTTAAATGTAATGGTTAAATCAGGCTTTTTTTCTGCTCTTTTCAGCAGTTCTAATTGTTTGTTCTCTGTCACTCGGGCAAAAAATGCTGGTCCATTTGGGAAGACATTCATTGAAAGTACAAAGTGAACAGGAAATTTAGATACTTCCTCTTGTATTTCACTATCTACCTGACTCGCCATGACTAAGCCACGACCAACAACATCCATCATGAGCTTAACGTAGGCAAGTTGCAGAGTGGGCTTTACAGCTTTTGTCGAAATCACTTGCTATCCCTTCTTAAAATTATGCAAAAGCAAATTTAGAGTAATTACTCTAATCTATTTTTATTCCATCTCAAAATCATTTATTCAATTTTGACTTCAGGGTCATTAAAGTACCCAGAGGCCTTAATATACTCAATAAAGTCCTGACAAAGTTGTTCAAATGATGGATATGGAGTCACCAAATCTTGTATGCGGACCATTTCTAAACCTGCATAACCACATGGGTTAATGGTTTGAAAACCTGTTAATGCACAGTCTAAGTTTAGGGCTAAACCGTGATAACTACGTCCACGACGAATTTTGAAACCTAGGGAACCAATCTTTCTATCATTTACATATACGCCTGGAGCATCTGGTTTTGCATATGCTTCAATATTATATTTCTTTAAAACATCAATCATAAATTGTTCAGCAAAACTAACCAATGTGCGCACATTCCACTTTAGCCGGTTAAGATCAAACATAAAGTAAGCCACCAGTTGACCAGGGCCATGCCATGTCACTTGCCCACCACGATCAGTTTGAACTACAGGAATATTAGATGGAATTAGAATATGCTCTGGTTTTCCAGCTTGACCTTGAGTTAATACTTCATGATGCTGAAGCAACCACAGCTCATCTGCTGTGTTTTCATCACGTTGATTGGTCAAGTTCTTCATCAATTCGAATTTGCTTTGATAATCTTGTAAATCGTTCCACTGACGAATAATCAAAGTGGGTTTATCAAGGCTCATTAAACATTTTCCTGTGCGATGTACTAAACAGAAGGGCAGTCTCTCAACTTTGAGTTATGAGAGTATGCTCTTGATGAGTTTAAAGTATTTTGCTTAAACGGTTCTAAATATTTGTAATTATTTATAATAAGCTTGATAGAAATAAAAATGCCATGACACGAAATTTGTCATGGCATCTTAAAATTAAAGTGCAGTTCTGATCTGCGGGCATGCAGCCAAGTCTGCATACAAAGCATGAACTTGTTCCAATTCATCAAAACGTAATTGCGCGGTTAATGAATGGTATTTGCCTGTACGAGATTCTTGTACTTTTAACGTTGAGTGGTCAAAGTCAGGAAAATGTTTCACTAGAATATCAACTACAGCTATACGTAATTCTTCACCCGCATCGCCAATGAGTTTAATTGGATAGTCCATTGGAAATACCCAAAGGTCTTCACGGAGTTCGCGAGATGGAGTGCGGTCTAACATAAGTAACCTCATCATGTGAAACGCCTGCATCATCGCAGGCGTTTGTAGCTCTTTCTATTAAATGGGGACTAGTACCGAAATTTCAAGATTTCAGAACTTAGTCATTCTCTAAGAAAGAACGCAAGTGTTCAGAACGAGAAGGGTGACGTAATTTACGTAATGCTTTCGCCTCGATTTGACGAATACGTTCACGCGTTACATCAAACTGTTTACCAACTTCTTCTAAAGTATGGTCGGTTGGCATATCAATACCAAAACGCATTTTCAATACTTTAGCTTCACGCTCAGTTAAGTTTTCTAGAACTTCACGAGTGGCTTCTTTTAAGCCTTCTGAAGTCGCAGCATCAATTGGAGAAGTGATGTTCTGGTCTTCAATAAAGTCCCCAAGATGCGAATCTTCATCATCACCGATTGGAGTTTCCATTGAAATTGGTTCTTTAGCAATTTTAAGAACTTTACGAACTTTAACTTCATCCATTTCCAAACGTTCACCTAACTCTTCTGGAGTAGGTTCACGACCCATTTCCTGCAATAACTGACGAGAAACACGGTTAATCTTGTTAATCGTTTCAATCATATGTACAGGAATACGAATTGTACGTGCTTGGTCTGCGATAGAACGGGTAATTGCCTGACGAATCCACCAAGTTGCATAAGTCGAGAATTTATAACCGCGACGGTATTCAAACTTGTCTACAGCTTTCATCAAGCCAATGTTCCCTTCTTGAATCAAGTCAAGGAACTGTAAACCACGGTTGGTGTATTTCTTCGCAATCGAAATTACCAAACGCAGGTTAGCTTCTACCATTTCTTTTTTAGCACGACGAGCTTTGGCTTCACCAATCGCCATACGTTTAGAAATATCTTTAATTTCAGCAACGCTTAAATTAAGTTCTTTCTCAATATCTGCAATCTTTTGCTGGAATGCTAGAACATCTGGACGAACTTTTTCTAAATGCGCCTTAATTTCAGCAGGAGCTTTAGCAATTTGTTCATCTAACCAAGCTGGATTAGATTCTTGTTTTGGGAAAGATGTACGGAATTGAGTACGATCCATACGACCACGACGTACTGCATAACGCATAATTTCACGTTCATTCGCACGAATTTGTTCGTGAGTTCCACGAATCATTTCTGAAATGATGTCAAATAAACGTGGAGTAAATTTAAACATCATGAATACAGTTGCCAAAGACTCAAGTGCTTCATTTGCTTCACGGCTATTACGGCCATGTTTTTCAATAATAGCTTTTGTTTGAGTCCATGCTGCTTCTAATTCAGTAAAACGAACTTTTGCAACTTCTGGGTCAGGACCTGAATCACCTTCAGAGTCATCATCACCTTCAGATTCTTCTTCCTCATCGTCATCATCAAGCTTAACTTCTTTTGTTGATTTTGAAGATGATTCGTCTTCTTCCTCAAGCTCCTCAACGTCTTCCAAAACTTCAGGAATATCTTCATCAGTTTCAGGATCGAGGTAACCAGATAAAATATCTGCAAGACGACGTTCGCCAGTTAAAAAATCATTATATTCTTTTAATACAACTTCAACAGCATTTGGCCAGTAAGCGATTGAGTTCAGGACATCACGAATCCCTTCTTCAATACGTTTGGCAATGCTGATTTCACCTTCACGGGTTAATAGTTCTACTGTACCCATTTCACGCATGTACATACGTACAGGGTCTGTCGTACGTCCAGGCTCATTTTCAACAGATGCAAGTACGGCAGCAGCCTCTTCTTCAGCAACTTCGTCAGTTGCATCAGCTGATTCGCCGAACATGGTATCGTCAGATTCAGGTGCACGCTCGTGTACAGGAATACCAACGTCTTGAAGCATCTGGATGATGTCTTCAATCTGTTCGCTTTCAGTAATCGAGTCCGGCAGATGATCGTTAACCTCAGCGTAAGTTAAGTAACCTTGTTCTTTGCCTCGGCTAATCAGAGCCGCTACTTGAGAAGTAGGGGAATGCATATCGCTCATCTTTGCTTACTCTTTGTTGAATCTGTGGCAGTGAAAAACCGTGCATGATAGCACAATTTGCTTGAAATGTTTCGGCTTTGATCGGTGACCGTTAAATAAAAAATATCTTTGAATTCACGACTATTTTTTGAATATTGGGCTAAAATCATTTTTTTCAAGTTTAAATCATAGAAAAATTTGTAGAAATCTTCGATTATCAAAAGACTGTGCTGTTTTATAAATACACAATTTTTTGGGCGAAAAAAAGTACAAATGAGCAATTAAATGAAAAAAATATAAATAAAACTTGACAAGGAAAAGTAAGACAGATAAATAGCGGCTAGACCCATTCACATTTTTTCATTATGAGGTAGTTTTAGTGTCTTCTACAGATTTTGAACTAGATGATAACTACGGCGATGATGATGATGTCGGTTTTGATGAGTCATCAGGCAAAATCAGTGCAAAAGAATCGTTGGAAAAACGTAGATTAATTGATGATCTATTGGCACAGCGCCGTTTAGAGCGTGAGTTGAAAGATTTCGATTATGATTTAGACGACGATGATCTTGATGATGAAGACTGATCAAAACTAAATAGGGCATCGTCGGCTTAAGTGCTATGCTATCGTCAATTTCTTTTTAAAGTCAGGTAACACAATGAGTGCATTAGATTTAGACCAGTTAAGTGAATATCTAGATGGAGACCACAATGAGTATGGTCTAGACTTTGCTGCAACTCATGGTTTTTTGTGTGCAATTGCAGTAGGTCCTCAGTTTGACCGCTGGTTAGATGAATTGTTCGAAGGTAACCAGAAAAAGGTTCCGGCAGAAATTATTCAACAAATCAAGGTTTGGCTAGAGTCGATTCGTCAAGATTTAGCAAATGAAAATGGGATTGAATTTCCATTTGAAGTTGAAGAAGCTGATGTTGAATCAAGCCTAGGCGATTGGAGTGTAGGGTTTGTTGACGCAATGTTCTTAAACGAAGAGGCGTGGTTTGCTCCAGAGTATGAAGAACAATTGGTTGATTTAACTTTACCGATCATGGTTTTTAGTGGAATTGATGAAGAAGATCCACAGATGGAATCTTTCCGTCGCAATGGACAGTTAATGGATGAACTGGCAGAAGAAATTCCAGATAATTTGAATGAATTATATTTGATGTACCATACTCCAAATTAATTTATTAGAAGAAATAATAAATAACGTCCTTTCTAGGGCGTTTTTTATTGTCAGTGTCTATTTAGAAGAAATAAAAAAGGCATTTAGAAAACTAAATGCCTTTTGAAAATACTTTTCAGTTTTATAGGCGTTTACGCTTAGCTGCAGCAATTTGTGATTGACGCATACGGAAACCAGCTTTTTGTTTCTCAGTTGTTTTGTCGATACAGTACACGCAAGAAACACCATGTTCATAGCTTGGTAGAGCAGACTCTTCAGGAGTTAAAGGCCAGCCACAAGCATGACATTTAATGTTTGCACCTTCTTCGACACCATGAGTTACAGCAGTACGTCCATCAAATACGAAACATTCACCTTCCCAAAGACTTTCATCTGCTGGAGTTTCTTCTAAGTATTTAAGAATACCGCCTTTGAGGTGGTAAACCTCTTGAAAGCCTTCCTGAAGAAGTAAAGAAGTCGATTTTTCACAGCGAATACCGCCTGTACAGAACATCGCGATTTTCTTGTCTTTATGCTGTTCTAACTCTTTTTTAACGTACTCAGGAAACTCGCGGAATGTTTCAGTTTTAGGATCGATCGCGCCTTTGAAAGTACCAGCTTTATATTCATAGTCGTTACGCGTGTCGATTAGGATTACATCATCACGTGCAAGAAGCTCATTCCATTCTTTAGGATCAAGATAGTGGCCTACTAAATCACGAGGTTTTACTTCTACGCCTAAAGTTACAATTTCTTTTTTAAGTTTAATTTTCATTTTACGGAAAGGTTTGTCAGAGCTATGGGACTCTTTATATTCCATAGCGTTAAAACCTTCGTTTAACAAAAATTGATGAATTTTATCAATTGCCTCACGGTCGCCAGCAACGGTACCATTAATTCCTTCACCTGCTACAATCAGAGTTCCGCAAAGGTTAATTGTTTTCACTAAGTCTAAAAGACGTTGTTGAAGATCAGCAGGATCTTGAACTTCTTTAAATTGATATAGTGCTGCAACAACCCAACCCGCGGTCGCTTGCTGTTCTACAGGTGCAAGCTGTTCTACAGTAGCGTTCATGGAAAACTCCAAATGTATTAAGATAGAAATTTAAGGCGCGTATTTTAGCGCGAAAATTTGTAATAAGCGAGAAAACCATAAAAAGTATATGGTTTATTTAAGGAGTCTGTTTTGAGTAATGATCATCGAACGCTCTCTCTCACCCCATGTGCAGGGCGTTGTTCAACAGTTTTTGGTGATCAGGTATGTCGTGGTTGTCGCCGTTTCAACCATGAAGTGATTCAATGGAATACTTATACAGCAGAGCAGCGTTTAGCTGTCTGGAAGCGCTTAGATGATCAATTAGACCAGATTTTGGTACCTATGTTGCCACAGGCGAATTTGCAGCATGTGGAAGGCTTTATCTTAAGCAAGCGTGTTCGTTTAATGGAAGGGGCGAGTAAAGGTCGTAAACTTTACCATGCCTTAAAAATATGTGAAAAAAATAAACATCTTGCATCTGAAAGTGGTTTAGGGGTTTCAGAAGCACAAGTTAAAGAGATATGGGCTGAATTTGAAAGACGTGTCTTGGCTTTGGCTAAAGCAAGTTATGAGTTGGCTTGGTTAAGAGCGGATGGTATTAGTCATCACTTGTTAAATATGTTTGAAGAAGAGTAACTTTTAAAAAACTTATTTATAAAAAAAGCTGCCATAAGGCAGCTTTTTTACATTAATGTTCTTTCGAATATTAACGCTTGATGTCACGTTGAACTTCACCAGTGTAAAGTTGACGTGGACGACCAATTTTGTAAGGACCGCTGTGCATTTCTAACCAGTGGCTGATCCAGCCAACTGTACGTGCAAGAGCGAAGATTACAGTAAACATTTCTGTTGGAATACCAATCGCTTTAAGGATGATACCAGAGTAGAAGTCTACGTTAGGGTAAAGTTTACGTTCAACAAAGTACGGGTCGTTCAACGCAATACGTTCAAGTTCCATAGCAAGCGCTAATTGAGGATCATTGATACCTAAAGCTTCAAGAACTTCGTCACAAGTTTGTTTCATAACTTTAGCGCGTGGGTCGAAGTTTTTGTAAACGCGGTGACCGAAGCCCATAAGCTTAACTTCTTTGCGTTTAACTTTTTCCATGAACTCAGCAACATTTTCAACGCTACCGATTTCATCAAGCATTTTAAGAACTGCTTCATTCGCGCCGCCGTGTGCAGGTCCCCAAAGTGCAGAGATACCAGCAGAGATACATGCATATGGATTCGCACCAGTAGAACCAGCAAGACGAACTGTAGAAGTAGACGCGTTTTGTTCGTGGTCAGCGTGAAGCGTAAAGATACGATCCATTGCACGAGCAAGAACAGGGTTTACTTTGTAGTCACGATCTGCAGGAGTCGCAAACATCATGTGTAAGAAGTTTTCCGCGTAATTTAAGTCATTACGTGGATAGATGAATGGCTGACCTACAGTATATTTGTAGCTCCAAGCAGCAAGCGTTGGAATTTTAGCAATCAAACGAATCGCAGTAATTTCGCGGTGATTGATGTCTTCAATGTCAAGGTTGTTGTGATAGAACGCAGATAATGCGCCAACTACACCAACCATGATTGCCATAGGGTGAGCATCACGACGGAAACCATTGAAGAAACGGCTAACTTGATCGTGAACCATAGTATGAGCACGAACTTTCGCATCGAACTCAACTTTTTGTTCAGCAGTTGGTAACTCGCCATTTAATAATAAATAACAAGTTTCAAGGTAGTCTGCTTGAGTCGCTAACTGGTCAATCGGGTAACCGCGGTGTAATAAAATACCTTTGTCACCATCGATAAATGTGATTTTAGACTCGCATGAAGCTGTCGCCATAAAACCAGGATCAAAAGTAAAGTGACCTGAGGCCAATACATCTTTAACGTCGATTACATCGGGACCTAATGTGCCACTGTAAATTGGTAATTCAATTTCTTTGCCATCAAGATGTAATACGGCTTTTTTGCCAGTTGCTTCAGACATTCAATAGATCTCCTGTCCTGGTGAATGATTATCTGACTCGAAATCCTAATTTTCTCATGTGCGAATCAGACGGTGTCAAAATTTGCTATAAGATTAGTGAGTACTGAAATTTTGTCAATTATACTTATGGATAAAAAATGACGTTCCCACAGAGAGTTAGTCATCAAGACCCGAGCAAAAAAAGTCAGTAAAATCACTGCATCGGGATGGTATCATAAGTCAATTCAAGAAGAACGTGCAGAAAAAAAATGAAGCGTGAGTACAATTGTAAGCAAATTTTTAAATAAAAATTAAGAATTCATAGTGGTCATAAAATGCCAATCGGCTTAAAAAAATCATAAAACTCAGTCTGTAATTTTAAATTGCGATTCAAAAATTGCTTCATTATCACCATTTGATAATCCCAAAAATTGTACTTTTTTTGAGTTTAATTGTCTAAAAAATAGCTTGTTGATCATGCTTGAAAAATTAAAAAGCTTTTTTTGTAAAAATACTGCTCACTGTTAAGAGTCAAGTAGCTCTTTATTACTTTTAAGATAAGTATAGAGAGTTACCATTTTAAAAATAAAAATGATCAAAATTAGTAAGTAAGAATAATTTTAGTTTATGCTTTCGATTAGACTTGATGATTTATTAACTTTATCTTTAGTCTAAAACTCACTTATTTTAAATAAAGCAGTAGAAAAGATATTTTTTATAAAATATGAGGTTAAACAAGCACATGTTTTGTTTTATCTTAAGTTTTGGATAGGGAAGACTGCTGTTTGGCTATGTGAATGATTCTTATTTGATGAGTTTTTGCGGAAAAGGCAAAGTGGATTGTTTGTATTTTGATATTTCGCGTTTTATAATTCAGTGTCGTTTATAGGTTAGGCATGAGCTGTGCTTGCCTAACAATGCCAGCTTTCCTTGGAATTAATTCAACAAACTCCGGTCGGAGTTTCTACCTACAGGATGCCCGCTGTGAAAAGCAACAGACCTGTCAATTTGTCCATGGGTCAGGTGTTAGCGGTAAATTTACGCTCACCCGTGGCTATTGCATCAATTTTACACCGTTTATCAGGTGTCATCGTTTTCTTATTAGTACCAGTTCTCTTATGGATTCTAGATAAATCATTATCTTCACCAGAAGGATTTGACTACGTTAAAAATGTCGTTTTTGGAAATATCCTTGTACGTTTTGTCGTGTGGGTATTTGTAGCCGGCTTAATTTTCCACTTTATTGCTGGGGTTAAGCATTTGCTTGCAGATCTAGGTTTTGCCGAAGAACTGCAAAGCGGTCGTATTGCAGCGACAATTTCATTGATCTTATCTGTGGTAGCCATTATCGCAGCCTTTGTATGGATTATGTTCTAATGAAAAGTGCTACAGGTTTAACAGGTTCAGGTTCTCGTGATTGGTTTATCCAGCGTGTAAGTGCTGTGGTATTAGCAGCTTATACTGTTGTTCTTTTTGGTTGGATTCTCTGCAAAGGCGGATTTGACTATCAACAATGGGCTGGTTTCATGATGACATTACCAATGAAGATTTTTTCTTTATTGGCAATTTTATCGCTTATCGCACACGCATGGATTGGTATGTGGCAGGTTTTCACTGACTATGTCACTACTCGTCAAATGGGTCCTTCAGCGAAAGGTTTACGCCTTGTACTGACGACGGCTGTCATTATTGCAGTGTTTGTGTACGCAATCTGGGGTATCCAGATTTTCTGGGCGAATTGATAGGAAGATATCATGGGCGCGATAACCCCTAAAGAAGATTATTCAAATATTCAAAACCTCACTTTCGATGCAGTTATCGTTGGTGGTGGTGGTTCTGGTATGCGTGCATCTTACCAACTTGCTCAAGCAGGTTTGAAAGTTGCAGTACTTACTAAAGTTTTCCCAACACGTTCACATACAGTTGCTGCTCAAGGCGGTATCGGTGCGTCGTTAGGTAACATGCAAGAAGATAACTGGCATTTCCACTTTTACGATACAGTAAAAGGTTCTGACTGGTTAGGTGACCAAGACGCAATCGAATTTATGTGTCGTGAAGCACCAAAAGTTGTGTATGAACTTGAACACATGGGTATGCCGTTTGACCGTAACGCTGATGGTACAATTTACCAACGTCCGTTCGGTGGTCACTCTGCGAACTATGGTGATAAACCAGTTCCACGTGCTTGTGCTGCTGCTGACCGTACTGGTCACGCATTATTGCACACGCTTTATCAAAGCAACGTGAAAATGGGTACTCAATTCTTCGTTGAATGGATCGCTCTTGATTTGATCCGTAACGAAGCAGGTGATGTACTTGGTGTAACTGCAATTGACCAAGAAACTGGTAACATCGCAGTATTCCAAGCAAAAGCAACATTGTTTGCGACTGGTGGTGCTGGTCGTGTTTACCGTGCATCAACAAATGCTTATATCAACACTGGTGACGGTCTTGGTATGGCTGCTCGTGCTGGTATTCCATTACAAGATATGGAATTCTGGCAATTCCACCCTACGGGTGTTGCGGGCGCAGGCGTATTGTTAACTGAAGGTTGTCGTGGTGAAGGTGCGATCCTTCGTAACAAAGACGGCGAACCGTTCATGGAACGTTATGCACCGACTTTAAAAGATTTGGCTCCACGTGACTTCGTATCACGCTCTATGGACCAAGAAATTAAAGAAGGTCGTGGTTGTGGTCCAAAAGGTGATTATATCTTACTTGATATGACTCACTTAGGTGCTGACACAATCATGAAGCGCTTACCATCTGTATTTGAGATCGGTAAAAAATTCGCAAACGTAGACATTACTAAAGAACCAATTCCAGTAGTACCAACAATCCATTATCAAATGGGTGGTATTCCTACGAATATGCATGGTCAAGTGTGCTTACCAGAACCTGGTACAGACAACTACACTAAACCTGTAAAAGGTTTCTATGCAATTGGTGAATGTTCTTGCGTATCAGTACATGGTGCAAACCGTTTAGGTACTAACTCACTTCTTGACTTGGTTGTATTTGGTAAAGCTGCTGGTGAGCACATTATCGACTACGTAACTAAGCATCATGGTGATGAATATGCGCCACTTCCAACAAACGTGCTAGAGCAAACTTTAGATCGCGTACGTAAATTGGATGAATCAACTTCTGGTGAAAATGCACAAGAAGTTGCTGACGCAATTCGTGATATCGTTCAAGACCACGCTGGTGTATTCCGTACCCAAGCATTGCTTGATAAAGGTGTTAAAGAGATACTTGCTCTTGAACCACGTGTGCGTAACATTCACTTGAAAGATAAATCTAAAGTATTTAACACTGCGCGTGTTGAAGCGCTTGAAGTTGAAAACTTATATGAAGTTGCAAAAGCTACATTAATTTCAGCTGCTGCGCGTAAAGAATGTCGTGGTGCGCATACGGTAGTTGACTATGAATTACCAGCTGATCACCCAACTTATTCATACGGTCGCCGTGATGATGAGTGGATGAAACATACTTTATGGTATTCATCAGATAACCGTTTGGAATATAAGCCAGTGCGCTTCAAACCGTTAACTGTTGATCCAATTCCACCAGCACCACGTACATTCTAATCGGGAGTATAAAGATGAGTAGAGGTACTCGTACATTCGAAATCTACCGCTATGATCCTGATAAGGATAAAGCGCCGTACATGCAAACTTTCAAACTTGAATTGACTGATAAGCACCGTATGTTGCTTGATGCATTGCTTGCTTTGAAAGTTCAAGACGAAACGTTAACATTCCGTCGTTCATGCCGTGAAGGTATCTGTGGTTCGGATGGTGTGAACATCAATGGTAAAAATGGTTTGGCTTGTTTATGGAATTTAAACGACCTACCTGAGAAAATTGTAATTCGTCCATTGCCAGGTTTGCCGGTTATTAAAGATTTGGTTGTTGATATGAACCAATTCTATGATCAATATGACAAAATTCAGCCATTCTTGATCAATAACCAACCAGCTCCACCTAAAGAGCGTTTACAGTCTCCTGAAGAGCGTGAACACTTGAATGGTTTGTATGAATGTATTCTTTGTGCATGTTGTTCAACTTCATGCCCATCATTCTGGTGGAACCCTGATAAGTTCTTGGGTCCTTCAGCATTGTTGAATGCATACCGTTTTATTATCGACTCTCGTGATACTGCGACTGCAGATCGTTTGGCTCGTCTTGACGATCCATTCAGTTTGTTCCGTTGTAAAGGTATTATGAACTGTGTGTCAGTATGTCCTAAAGGTTTGAATCCAACAAAAGCTATCGGTCACATCCGTAACATGTTGTTAGATCAAGCGGGTTAATTCTGCACAAATAGAGAACGCACATCCTTGATGTGCGTTTTTTTTTAACTTTATAATAGGCGTCTTATACTTTAGTCGCTAAAAGAGGGGTTTTTATATCAAGCACCATATATTAATAGATAAAATTGGATATGTATTTCGCCAATTTATAGATGGTATGTGTCAAAAAAATCAATCGTTCGTTAAGAACATGATACGATTTGCCACAAAGTTGTAGGTGAAAAAAGCGTATACTAGTGAAATTAAATTAAGTGGCACGATCTTAGATCAGTGCTTAATTTTTATGGTCAAAGTCATTTTAGAAAAGTTAATTGTGTAGTTAATTTTTCTAAAAAGATTTGCAAAAAATTGCTCGGTTTTAATCGAGTATAAGGTGAGTGATGATGCCATTGAGGGCGTTGTGATTCATTAATTACCTATGGAGTTTTCTCTCTAGGTAGTATGACGCCCCATGGTCTTGAAGACCTGTTGGGTAAGTAGTGTCATTTTTACCAATTTGACATTATGCATCATGGGTGTGCTTAAAAGGCAGCCTGTAATATTTTTTGCAATAGGAAATGGGTCCACAAATGCAAGAAGTTGCTGACGCATTGCGTCTTGACACTGAACTTTCCGCTGATAGTGCAGCGTATATTGAAGAACTTTACGAGCAGTACCTGACTTCCCCAACCTCCGTCGCTGAGGACTGGCGCCAATATTTCGATAAATATCCAAAGGGTGACCAACCACACAGCGCTGTGCGTGAGCAATTCCTATTACTAGGACGTAATGCTAATCGTGTTCAACCTGTTGTACAAAGTACTGTAAGTACTGAGCATGAGCGTCGTCAAATTGGCGTTTTACAACTTATTGCTGCTTATCGCAATCGCGGACATCAAAAAGCTAAATTAGATCCATTAGGTCTTGCTAAGCGTGAAGATATTCCTGATTTAGATCTTTCAGCACACGGTTTAACCAAATCAGATTTAGACACAGTATTCAACACAGGCAATCTTGAGATTGGTAAGAGTGAAGCAACTCTTGCTGAAATGATTGAAGCAATGGAAGCAATCTATTGTGGTTCAATCGGTGTTGAATACATGCATATCGTGGACACAAAAGAAAAGCGTTGGATTCAACAACGTCTTGAAAGTGCCCGTGGTAAATTCAATTACTCAAATGATCAAAAGAAAGGCTTCTTGGAGCGTTTAACCGCTGCTGAGGGTCTAGAAAAATATCTTGGTAATAAATACGTCGGTGCTAAACGCTTTGGTGTTGAAGGCGGCGAATCTTTTATTCCTATGGTAAACGAGATTATCCAGCGTGCTGGTGCTGTAGGCTGTAAAGAAGTTGTTATCGGTATGCCACACCGTGGCCGTTTGAACCTTCTTGTTAACATTATGGGTAAAAACCCTGCGGACTTATTTGGTGAGTTCGAAGGTAAATCAATTCATAAGAAAGGTTCAGGTGACGTTAAATACCACCAAGGTTTCTCAAGTAATGTAATGACTCCAGGTGGTGAAGTTCACTTGGCATTGGCATTTAACCCATCTCACTTGGAAATTGTTGGTCCTGTAGTTGAAGGTTCTGTACGCGCACGTCAAGTACGTCGTAGAGACATCGGCGGTGATGACGTATTGCCAGTTATTGTTCATGGTGATGCTGCATTTGCAGGTCAGGGCGTGAACATGGAAACCTTCCAAATGTCACAAACTCGTGGCTATACGGTTGGTGGTACAGTTCATATTATTGTGAACAACCAAGTAGGTTTCACAACTTCTGATCCACGTGATGCACGTTCTACAGAGTATTGTACAGACGTTGCTAAAATGATTCAGGCGCCAATTTTCCATGTAAATGGTGATGATCCTGAAGCAGTTATCTTTGCTACTCAATTAGCACATGATTTCCGTCACGAATTCCGTAAAGATGTTGTTATCGATTTGTTCTGTTATCGTCGTCGCGGCCATAACGAAGCAGATGAGCCATCTGGTACACAACCATTGATGTATCAAGTAATTGCGAAGAAAGCAACTACTCGTACACTTTATGCTGATCAACTCGTACAAGAGAAAGTACTTGATCGTGCTGAAGCTGATCAAATGGTTGAAGATTACCGTTCTGATTTAGAAGCGGGTAATCATGTAGCAAATGCATTGATTCTTGAACCAAATACCAAAATGTTTGTTGATTGGACTCCATATTTGGGCCATGACTATACAGACGATTGGGATACTTCATTTGACTTGAACCGCCTTAAAGAATTAGGCGAGGGCATGAGCAAACTTCCTGAAGGGTTTGTAATGCAGCGTCAGGTTCAAAAAGTAATTGAAGATCGCGTGAAAATGCAAACTGGTGAAACTCCTTTAAACTGGGGTGCAGCAGAAACTTTAGCTTATGCAACTTTATTAGATGAAGACTATCTAGTTCGTATTACTGGTGAAGACGTAGGTCGTGGTACCTTCTCACACCGTCATGCGAAATTGCATAACCAAGTTGATGGTTCAACTTATATTCCTCTTTGTCATGTTAAAGAGAACCAACCACGTTTTGCGATTTACGACTCTCTTTTATCTGAAGAAGCAGTTCTTGCGTTCGAATATGGTTACGCAACTACAATTCCTAAGAGCTTGATTATTTGGGAAGCACAATTTGGTGACTTCGTAAACTGTGCTCAAGTTGTGATTGACCAGTTTATTGCTTCTGGTGAGACTAAGTGGGAGCGTGTTTGTGGTTTAACAATGTTGTTACCACACGGTTTCGAAGGTCAAGGTCCAGAGCACTCTTCAGCTCGTTTAGAACGTTTCTTACAGTTATGTGCTGAAGACAACATGCAAGTGATCACTCCAACGACACCTGCACAGATTTTCCATGCATTACGTCGTCAGGCTGTACGCCCAATTCGTAAGCCATTGATCGTAATGTCACCGAAATCTTTACTTCGTCATAAACTTGCGACTTCTACTTTAGAAGAGCTAGCACATGGTTCATTCCAAACTGTAATTGACGAAATCGATCAAATTAACAAGTCAGATGTAACTCGTCTTGTACTTTGTGGCGGTAAAGTTTATTACGACTTACTCGAAAAACGTCGTGAACAAAACTTAACTAATGTTGCAATCGTACGTATTGAACAGTTGTATCCATACCCAGAGCAACGTCTTGCGGAAATCTTGGCTGCTTATCCAAATGTGAAAGAACTCGTTTGGGCGCAAGAAGAGCCGAAGAACCAAGGCGCTTGGTTGTTTATCGCACCGCGTTTATATGACGATATCTTAAAATCTGGCAAACAAATCCGTATCAGTTTTGCAGGTCGTGAAGCTTCTGCTGCACCAGCTTGTGGCTCACCGTACTTGCATGCAAAACAACAAGCTCAGCTAATTAATGATGCATTGGCAATCGAAGCTGAACAATCAGGAGATTCTCAATAATGGCAACCGAAATTAAAGCACCGGTATTCCCAGAGTCTGTTGCAGATGGCACCATCGCAACTTGGCATAAAAAGGTGGGTGAACCTGTATCACGTGATGAAGTAATCTGTGATATTGAAACCGACAAAGTTGTTTTAGAAGTTGTTGCTCCTGCAGATGGTAGCTTGGTTGCAATCATTAAAGGTGAAGGCGATACAGTTCTTTCTGACGAAGTTATTGCTCAATTCGAAGCTGGTGCTGGCGCAGCTGCTGCTCCTGCAGCGGTAGAACAAGCAGTTGCTCAAACTCAAGCTGGTGCAGCTCCTGTTGTTGAACGTACAGAAACTGTATCTGATCAAGCTCCTGCAGTTCGTAAAGCATTAACTGAATCTGGTATTGCTGCTGCTGATGTACAAGGTACTGGCCGTGGTGGTCGTATCACTAAAGAAGATGTTGCAAACCATCAAGCTAAACCAGCTGCTAACGTTACTCCGTTAAGTGTTGCTGTTGGCGAGCGTATCGAAAAACGTGTTCCAATGACTCGTTTACGTAAGCGTGTTGCTGAGCGTCTTCTTGCTGCAACTCAAGAAACTGCAATGTTAACTACATTTAACGAAGTTAACATGAAGCCAATCATGGAATTGCGTAAGCAATATAAAGATGCTTTCGAAAAACGTCATGGCGCTCGTTTAGGCTTCATGTCATTCTTCGTTAAAGCAGCAACTGAAGCGCTTAAACGCTACCCAGCTGTAAACGCTTCAATTGATGGCGACGATATCGTTTATCACGGTTACTATGACATCGGTGTTGCAGTATCTTCTGATCGTGGTCTTGTTGTACCAGTATTACGTGATACTGACCGTATGAGCTATGCAGAAGTTGAAGCAGGTATTGCTGCTTATGCTGGTAAAGCACGTGACGGTAAATTATCTATCGAAGAAATGACTGGTGGTACTTTCACAATCACTAACGGTGGTACTTTCGGTTCATTGCTTTCAACTCCTATTTTGAACCAACCGCAAACTGGTATCTTGGGTATGCACAAAATCCAAGAGCGTCCTATGGCGGTAAATGGTCAAGTTGAAATCTTGCCAATGATGTACTTAGCGCTTTCTTATGACCACCGTATGATCGATGGTAAAGAAGCTGTAGGTTTCTTAGTAGCAATCAAAGAATTGTTAGAAGAGCCAGCTAAACTCATCCTTGATCTTTAATTTCTTCGAATAAATACCTACCAGGGTAGAGCGATCCTCTATCCTGGTTTATGGAGATAAAAATGTCTCAACAATTTGATCTTGTTGTCATCGGCGGTGGTCCTGGTGGTTATGAAGCTGCAATTCGCGCTGCTCAACTAGGCTTCAAAGTCGCTTGTATTGAAAAACGTATTCACAACGGTAAGCCTTCTTTAGGTGGTACTTGCTTAAACGTAGGTTGTATCCCTTCTAAAGCTTTGCTTGATTCTTCTCATCGTTATGAAGATACAGTGCATCACTTAGCTGATCACGGTATTACAACTGGTGAAGTGAATTTCGATCTTGCAAAACTTCTTGCTCGTAAAGACAAAATTGTTGACCAATTAACTGGCGGTATCGATCAATTGCTTAAAGGCAACGGTATTGAGTGGTTAAAAGGTACAGGTAAATTACTTGCTGGTAAAAAAGTTGAGTTCGTTTCTCATGAAGGTGAAACTCAAGTTTTAGAACCTAAATACGTGATTCTTGCGTCTGGTTCTGTGCCTGTAAATATTCCTGTAGCTCCTGTAGATCAAGATATTATTGTTGATTCAACTGGCGCATTAAACTTCCCAGAAGTACCTAAGCGTTTAGGTGTGATTGGTGCTGGTGTAATCGGTTTAGAACTTGGTTCAGTATGGCGTCGTCTTGGTGCTGAAGTTGTTGTATTTGAAGCAATGGATGCATTCTTGCCAATGGCTGATAAAGCTTTGGCAAAAGAATACCAAAAGCTTTTAACTAAGCAAGGTCTTGATATTCGCGTTGGTGCTAAAGTTTCTGGCACTGAAGTTAATGGTCGTGAAGTGACTGTTAAATACACTCAAGGTGGCGAAGAAAAAACTCAAACTTTTGACAAATTAATCGTTTGTGTTGGCCGTAAAGCATATGCAGAAGGTTTATTGGCTGAAGATTCAGGCATTAAATTAACTGAACGTGGTTTAGTTGAAGTAAATGATCACTGTGCAACTTCTGTAGAAGGTGTATACGCGATTGGTGACTTGGTTCGCGGTCCAATGCTTGCTCATAAAGCAATGGAAGAAGGTGTAATGGCTGTTGAGCGTATTCACGGTCACGCAGCTCAAGTGAACTATGACACAATTATTTCTGTTATCTATACACACCCTGAAGCGGCGTGGGTAGGTTTAACTGAAGAGCAAGCTAAAGAAAAAGGTCATGAAGTAAAAACTGGACAATTCGGTTTTGCTGTAAATGGTCGTGCTTTAGCTGCTGGTGAAGGCGCAGGTTTTGTTAAGTTCGTTGCTGATGCAAAAACTGACCGTTTATTAGGTATGCATGTCATTGGACCTGCTGCATCTGATATCGTTCACCAAGGTATGATCGCTCTTGAATTTGTATCTTCTGTTGAAGATCTTCAGTTGATGACTTTTGGTCACCCAACATTCTCTGAAGTTGTTCATGAAGCTGCACTTGCTGTAGATGGTCGTGCAATTCACGCGATTCAACGTAAGCGTAAATAAAATTAAAGAGCGGTTCTCCGCTCTTTTTCACATTCGATGGTGTGATTAAAAAATCATCAAGTTGATAGACGTAGACAGCAATTTGCATATACAACATGAGAATGTTGCGCAAATTGAAGACAACAAACAAAGTTAAGTAGGTAACTAAATGAACTTACATGAGTATCAAGCTAAAGCGTTATTGAAAGAATATGGTATGCCGGTACAAGAAGGTATCTTGGCAACCAATGCAGACGAAGCAGTTGCTGCATTTGAACAGCTTGGTGGTAAATTCGCTGTAATGAAGGCGCAAGTTCATGCTGGTGGTCGTGGTAAGGCTGGTGGCGTTAAAGTTGCAAAATCTAAAGAAGATGTTATCGAATTTGCAAACAATATCATTGGTACTCGTCTTGTAACGTATCAAACTGATGCAAATGGTCAACCAGTAAACAGCATCATTGTTGCTGAAGACGTATATCCAGTTGAGCGTGAGCTTTACTTGGGCGCGGTTGTAGACCGTTCTAGCCGTCGTATTACTTTCATGGCTTCTACAGAAGGTGGTGTAGAAATCGAGAAAGTTGCTGAAGAAACTCCAGAAAAAATTATCAAAGTTGAAGTTGATCCATTAGTTGGCTTACAACCATTCCAAGCACGTGAAGTTGCGTTTGCTTTAGGTTTGAAAGACAAACAAATCGGTCAATTCGTAAAAATCATGACAGCTGCTTACCAAGCATTTGTTGAAAACGATTTTGCTTTATTTGAAATTAACCCACTTTCAGTTCGTGAAAATGGCGAAATTTTATGTGTAGACGCGAAAGTAGGTATCGACTCTAACGCGCTTTACCGTTTACCTAAAGTTGCTGCTTTACGTGACAAATCTCAAGAGAATGAGCGTGAATTAAAAGCATCTGAATTTGATCTTAACTATGTTGCTTTAGAAGGTAACATCGGTTGTATGGTTAACGGTGCTGGTCTTGCAATGGCAACTATGGACATCATTAAACTTTATGGTGGTCAGCCTGCAAACTTCCTTGACGTTGGTGGCGGTGCAACTAAAGAGCGCGTAATTGAAGCGTTCAAAATCATCCTTGCTGATACTTCTGTACAAGGTGTTTTAATTAACATCTTCGGTGGTATCGTACGTTGTGACATGATTGCTGAAGCAATTATTGCAGCGGTTCAAGAAGTAAACGTAACTGTTCCAGTTGTTGTTCGTTTAGAAGGTAACAACGCTGAGTTAGGTGCTAAATTACTTGATGAATCTGGTTTGAAATTAATTTCTGCGAACGGTTTGTCTGATGCCGCAGAAAAAGTTGTAGCTGCAGTTAAAGCGTAAGGGGAGTATCAATCATGAGCGTATTAATTAATAAAGACACTAAAGTATTGGTACAAGGTTTTACTGGTAAAAACGGTACTTTCCACTCTGCACAAGCTTTAGACTACGGTACAAAAGTTGTTGGTGGTGTTACTCCAGGTAAAGGTGGTACAACTCACCTTGACTTACCAGTATTCAACACAATGAAAGAAGCTGTACGTGAAACAAATGCAGATGCATCTGTTATCTATGTACCAGCTCCATTCGTTTTAGACTCAATCGTTGAAGCGGTTGATTCAGGTGTTGGCCTAATCGTTGTGATCACTGAAGGTGTTCCAACAATCGACATGCTTAAAGCAAAACGTTATTTAGAAACTAACGGTAACGGTACTCGTTTAGTTGGTCCTAACTGCCCAGGCGTGATCACTCCGGGTGAATGTAAGATCGGTATTATGCCTGGTCACATCCACCAACCAGGTCGTATTGGTATTATCTCACGTTCAGGTACATTGACTTATGAAGCTGTTGCTCAAACAACTAAGCTTGGTTTAGGTCAGTCTACTTGTATCGGTATTGGTGGTGACCCAATCCCAGGTATGAACCAAATTGAAGCTCTTCAATTGTTCCAAGACGATCCAGATACTGATGCAATCATCATGATCGGTGAGATCGGTGGTACAGCGGAAGAAGAAGCTGCTGAATTCATCAAATCTAACGTGACTAAGCCTGTAGTAGGTTACATCGCTGGTGTAACTGCTCCTAAAGGTAAGCGTATGGGTCACGCTGGTGCGATCATTTCTGGTGGTCAAGGTACTGCTGAAGAGAAATTTGCTGCATTTGAAAAAGCAGGTATGGCTTACACTCGTAGCCCAGCTGAGCTTGGTTCAACTATGTTGCAAGTATTAAAAGAGAAAGGTTTAGCTTAATAGCTTCCTTGAATCTTTAAAAAATACCGCATCTGAAAAATGATGCGGTATTTTTTTGCATCATTGAAAAGTAGCATAAAATGAAATAAGAAATAATAAGGCGAAAAAAAGACAAAAAAATACGCAATGATTGGGGTGATCATTGCGTAGAACAACGAATCTGTTAAAAACAGTTTCGGCTTAAGGAGAAATGTCGTGAGGTTCATATCAACCTACTTGAGCTATATTAGTCAGGTGTTCATATTTGTTCATTAAGGTTCACGTTAATTAGTGTTACTTCACGTTAAAAGGGTAAGAGCGTGTGAATCATAATAAATATATAGAAATTCTAATAAATTAAATTATTGAAGTTAAATGTAATAATAAAAAAAGCCCCGTAGGGCTTTTTGAATTATATTCTTGATGTAAGAATTAAAATTTAAATAAGCCTAAGCCATCTTTAACTTCATCTAAAGTTTGCTGAGTAATGATTCGACATTTATCAGTGCCTTGACGTAAAACATCCATAATGTAATCAGGATCTTTAGCGAGTTCTTCACGACGTTCACGAATAGGTGTAATTAATTCTTTTAAAACACCTTCAAGACGTTTTTTAACAGTACCATCACCAAGACCACCACGGCGGTAGTGAGCTTTTAATTCTTCAACTTCTTCTTTATTTGGATCAAATGCATCTAAATAAGTAAATACAATGTTTCCTTCAACTTGACCTGGATCTTCGATACGAAGATGATTTGGGTCTGTGTACATTGCATTTACCGCTTTCTTAATGTCTTTGTCAGAAGCATTTAAAACAATGGTATTGCCTAATGACTTAGACATTTTTGCTTTACCATCAAAACCTGGTAAACGAGCCATATTAGAAAGCAATGCTTTACATTCTGGTAAAAGGTCTTGACCAATTTGACGATTCACACGACGTACAATTTCATTGGTTTGTTCAATCATTGGAATCTGATCTTCACCCACTGGTACTACAGTTGCTTTAAAAGCCGTGATATCAGCTGCCTGTGCAACAGGGTAGCAAAGGAAACCAGCCGGAATGTCACGTTCAAAACCACGCATTTGAATTTCAGATTTGATGGTCGGGTTACGTTCTAAACGAGCTACAGTTACAAAGTTAAGATATAACATTGTAAGCTCATTCAATGCCGGTAAACATGACTGTACGCAAATGGTTGTCTTAGTTGGATCAATACCAACTGCTAAATAATCTAGAGCAACTTCTAAGATGTTACGGCGTACTTTATCCGGATTATCAGCATTGTCTGTTAATGCTTGAGCATCTGCTAATAAGAGATGTTGATGATGGCTATCCTGTAAACCTACACGTGAACGCAAAGAACCGACAAAATGCCCAAGGTGAAGTTGTCCGGTAGGGCGGTCGCCTGTCAAAATAATTGGACGCTGATCAACATTACTCATTATTTATTCCACTATCGTATTGGCTTAATCAGGGATAGTAAGCCCTGTAATATAAAAGATTGGCATTATTGTACGGGAAATAAAATTTTTTCGTCAGCGATTGGTTAAACTTTCTTAAAATAATATTGTGAATTTATTCAGTAAAATTACAGAAATTGGAATATTTCATCTTACAATAGTCAGATAAATACAAACCTGGATAAGAAATGGCAAGTGGCTTACTTTTATTACTAGATGATATTGCAACAATTTTAGATGATGTCGCTTTAATGAGCAAAATGGCAGCAAAGAAAACTGCTGGTGTTTTAGGTGATGATTTGGCTTTAAATGCACAACAGGTAACAGGTGTGCGAGCAGATCGTGAATTGCCTATTGTGTGGAAGGTCGCAAAAGGTTCTTTAGTTAATAAGCTTATTTTAGTACCGTTAGCTTTATTAATTAGCGTTATTGCACCTTGGTTGATTAATCCGCTCTTGATGTTAGGTGGCTTATTTTTATGTTATGAAGGCGTTGAAAAAGTTCTTCATACAATTACGCATAAAAAAGCTTCGACCTCAGAGGAAGCAGAAAAAGAATTTAACAATGAAGAGCTAGATATGGCTACTTTTGAGAAAGAGAAAGTAAAAGGGGCTATTCGTACAGATTTTATTTTATCAGCTGAAATTGTCGTGATCTCGTTAGGTACGGTGGCGACTGCTACGTTATTAACTAAAGTTAGTGTTCTTAGTATTATTGCAGTTGTGATGACACTTGGCGTTTATGGCTTGGTTGGCGTGATTGTTAAGATTGATGATTTAGGATTATATTTAACAAAACAAGCTGCTTCTTTCAAACAAACTCTAGGACGTGGTTTACTTGCTTTTGCTCCTCTTTTAATGAAGCTACTTTCTATTGTTGGAACTATTGCAATGTTTTTAGTAGGTGGAGGGATTATTAATCATACGATTCCTTTACTTCACCATGTTACTGAAGATACGGTTGATCAGGTAGAAACTATACCAGCAGTAGGAAATATTATTGGTGCTTTAACACCGACATTAATGAACTTTGCGATTGGTATGATTGCTGGTGCAGTTGTGTTGCTTGTGGTGAGTTTAATACAGAAAATGTGGCCAAAAGCTTCTGACTAATCAGGCCATTTAAAAAGAAGAGGGAAGTTATGCGTTGGAGAGATCGTAGAGTCAGTACCAATGTTGAGGACCGTCGAGGTGGGGGCGGCGTTAAAGCAGGTGGTATTAGTATTATTGGTTTGGTTGTAGCATTTGTCGCATGGAAATTTTTTGGCGTTGATCCACAAATGGCTTATCAGGCAACGCAGCAGGTTACTGCTTCACAACAATCAAATGCAACTTCACCAGAAAGTTTAACGCCTGAGCAAAAAGAAGCGTCAGATTTTGTTGGAACTGTGTTAGCTGATACAGAAGATACGTGGACACCTATATTTAAGCAGTTAGGTAAAACTTATACACCGCCAAAGTTGGTTTTATTTAGTGGAGTGACTCGCTCAGGTTGTGGTACCGCTCAATCTGCTATGGGACCTTTTTATTGTCCAGCTGACCAGAAAGTTTATATTGATACCGAATTCTTTAAAGATATGCGTGAGCAAATGGGTATCTCGGGTGAACAAAATAAATCAGAGCTTTCTCGCCAAGATGAGGCAGGAGATTTTGCCCAAGCCTATGTTGTTGCTCATGAAGTCGGTCATCATGTTCAAACCTTGCTTGGTATTTCTTCTCAAGTGCAACAAGCGCGTTCGCAAGTTAGTCAAAGAGAGGGCAACCAGCTATCTGTTCGTCAAGAGTTACAAGCCGACTGTTTAGCAGGTATATGGGCAAATCATAATCAACAGCGTACTCAGTTTTTAGAGTCTGGTGATGTTGAAGAAGCAATGGATGCAGCTCAAAAAATTGGTGATGACTATTTGCAAAAACGTGCAACTGGCCAAGTCGTTCCTGATAGCTTCACCCATGGTACGAGTGAGCAGCGGATGCATTGGTTTCAAGTGGGCTTAAAGTCTGGTGATATCAATCAATGTGATACTTTTAATAATTCTATCTAATGCGAAAGATGAGTTTATTAAAGCATTTTTAATAGACTCATCTTTTTAATACCCCTCTGATTCATAATTAATGTTAAGAAATTTAACTGATCGATAGAATGATTAAAGTAATTCGTTAAACTTATATTTCAATTTTTAACTGTTTGGGCACATATAACGTGCCTATTTTGTCATTCTGTTCAGTTCAGCTGTCTAGGTTTTCTTATTTGGTCATTGACCCAGAAGAAGGGTGTTCATGGGTAATTTTTTCTTATTACAAGCACTTACGGTTGTATTTGCCTTATCAATTGCAACCACTATATTCAATAAGCGTATTTTAGGCTTCCCTCAAGCTATTGGTGTGCCTCTTGTTTCTGCAATTTTTGTCTTCATTTTGCAATGGGGAGCCAGTCTCTTAAATGGTAATCAGTTTATTACTATTAATATTCATAATATTGAAGAAGCAGTACGTCATATCGATTTTTATGACTTTTTAATTAATGGCGTCATCTGTTTTATTCTGACATCTTCTGCACTGAAATTTAAAATTTCAGACTTAAGAAGTTATTGGAGACAAATTAGTATTCTAGCGACTATTGCGCTAGTTATCTGTGCGGTATTGTTTGGTGGCTTACTTTACGGTTTCCAATTGCTGGTTGGTCATCATGTGCCAATTTTAGTTCTTCTATTATTAGGCGCGGCATTGGGTGCAACAGACCCGATCGGTATTAAAGGTGTTTTAAGTTCAATTCGCGCACCCCATCATCTTATTGTCAAATTAGAGGGTGAGTCTTTATTTAATGACGCGATGTGTATTGCATTATTTATGACGTTGTTGAATGTTTTACAAGGTGAACATTTTTCATTAGTTGCTACATTAGAAGCTTTGCTTTATGAAATTGTGGTTGCTGTCGGTATTGGATGGGCATTTGGTATAGGAACATTACGTCTATTACGTGGCAAACATGAAATGGAATCTCTGATCTTAACAACTGCCTTACTTGCTAGCGGAGCATATTTAGTTGCTTTATTTGCTCATGCATCTGCACCGATTGCTTGTGTGATTGGCGGTTTAATCGTTGGTAATAAGTGGAAAGAAATCCGTGAAGAGCGAGAAATTAGGGAAGTTAACCATTTTTGGCATACTGTAGAAGGAATTATTAACTCATTCTTATTTACTTTAATTGGTCTTGAGCTATTTATTCTTGATTTAAACTTTAGCTTGATTTTAGGTGGAATAGTCGCTTTCTTTATTTTGCATATTTCACGCTTTGCAGCAAATTTTATGTCTTTTGCTTTCTTCCCAACAATGCGTAAGACCAAAAGCTACAATGGTAGTTTAACCATTTTGTCTTGGGGTGGGGTACGAGGAGGGATTTCACTTGCTTTAATTTTGGCAGTCGCCAATATTCCAGCACTTAGCCCTTATAGTAGTATTCTGATTGGATATACTTTTATTAGCGTATTGTTATCTGGTGTGGTGTGTGGCCTTGGCCTACCAGCGGTAATGAATGCATTTTATTACAACCCTAATGAAGAAACGGAAGGCCTTAAAGGTTTTTACCAGAAGCTATGTCATAAAATGAACCGCCGTGGCTTTCAATATATCGTAGGGGAAGACGCATTAGGAAGAGAAACGATTACTATCTTTAATCCCGATGTAATCGTTGACCAGAAAACAGAAGATGGTATTGCAACTATGCATGATCCGAATAAGTTGCAAGAAGTAAAACGTTTTGAGAGTCCAGATAATTTTTAAATAAACTTAAAAGTATTTTTATTTAAATTAAAAAATAAGGCTTTAGTGTAATAGTAAAATATTAACTAAAGCCATTTTTCTGCATATTATTAATTAATAATATATTTTATTTTATTAAGATATTGAAACTTGTTATATAAAACTTTTAATTAAAATAATTTTCAACAAATATTGGATAATAAAAAAATTAAATTTATTTTATAAATAATATAGTTAGTTCTTACTCTATAGGAATTATGAAAAACAAAAGACAAAATTTTATTTATATAAAATTTGTATTAATTAAATTTTTTTCTTTAAGGACTTTAGTATTTATTTTTTTTATTTTAAAGTGGGTAATGTAAAAATGATCACATTACTTAATGTTTTTAAGTTGTAGGTCAAAAACTCGAAAACATTAAGTAAAAAGAATTATACAAAAATCATTTAAATCAATAATATAAAAGGAATGAACATATGCCTGATATACAAATTATTGCCAAGGACAGTCACAAAACCTTGGTAACAACAGAGGGAACTTCTGCAAAACTTTCAGAAGCATCAGTTGTGTTGGTAAAAGTGGCTGCCAGTGATGTATTGGTAGTAAATAGGGAGGGTACCAATGCAGTAATTCGCCTAAAAAATGGTGAAACTATTGTTATTGAAGGCTTCTTTAGTGGAACAGCTGAGCCAGCCGATAATAGTCTTGTTTTTCAAGACCAAAATGGCCAACTCATTTGGGCAAAATTTAAAGATGCCGAAAATGATGCGGATGCTGACAGCGATGCAGATGCGGATGCTGACAGCGATGTAGAGCCGCAAGCGCTTTTAGGTGAAGATTTACCAGCAGCTCTACCAGCAGAAGCACCGCAGGCATTAGTGTCTGATGTTATTTACCAACCTATTTCTTCAATTCAGCCATTACTTTATCACGATGCAGGTGTGAACCCATGGTTGTGGGCAGCAGTACCTCTTGTTGCAGGTGGTATCATTGCTGCTGCATCAAATAGTGGTAGCAGTAATGACTCTTCTCCTGCAGATACTACGCCGCCAAATACAAATGGCGTTACTTTCTCTGTTGATCCTGTAACTTCAGATAATATTATTAATTCAACAGAAGCTGCGGGTAATGTTACTGTTACGGGTAGTTTAAAAAATATTCCGACAGATGCTGCAAATACTGTCGTTACCGTAGTTGTTAATGGTGTAACTTACACTGCAAATGTAGACAAAGCAGCAGGTACGTGGAGTGTAGTTGTACCAGGCAGTGGATTAATTGCAGATAGCGATAAAACAATTGATGCAAAAGTTACTTTTACTGATGCAGCAGGTAACAGCAGCAATATTAGTGAGTCAAAATCTTATACAGTAGATACGACAGCCCCAACTGCACCGGTAATTGATCCAATCAATGCGACCAATCCAGTCACAGGTACAGCAGAACCAGGTTCAACTGTTAAAGTGACTTTCCCAGATGGTACGACAGCAACTGTAGTTGCGGGCCCTGATG
>NZ_JBWZIP010000013.1:0-370466 GCF_056736115.1 Acinetobacter sp. 70_2 | reverse complement strand
GTCAAGTACTTGCTAAACCAGGTACAATCAAGCCGCACACTAAATTCGACGCAGAAGTATACGTACTTTCTAAAGAAGAAGGTGGTCGTCACACTCCATTCTTAAATGGTTACCGTCCACAGTTCTATTTCCGTACAACTGACGTAACTGGTGCGATCCAGTTGAAAGAAGGCGTTGAAATGGTAATGCCAGGCGACAATGTTGAAATGTCAGTAGAATTAATCCACCCAATCGCAATGGACCCAGGTCTACGTTTTGCGATCCGTGAAGGTGGTCGTACTGTAGGTGCTGGTGTTGTTGCGAAAGTAACTGCATAAGCATAATATAGTGACGAATTACGTCTCAAGTTGAGAGCTTTGGCTCTCAACTTGCTTTATAGGTCAGTAGTTCAATTGGTAGAGCGTCGGTCTCCAAAACCGAATGTTGGGGGTTCGAGTCCCTCCTGACCTGCCATATTTTGAAATAAAAAGCTTGATGCTGGCTTAGTTGTTCATATAATAAGTCGCGAGTTCTACGACGAGTACAAAAATGTCGAATGATAAATCGCGTGACGCATTGAGCGACGCGCCAATTCCTCAAAGAAATAATTCTGCTGAAGTTGTTCGTACTGGTTCGCCTTTAGATATTGTTCTATGGGTGATAGCAATTGCATTATTGCTCTCAGCTACCATGGTGAATCAGCATTTACCAGCGTATTGGGCCCCTGCAAATAATGTATGGGTGCGCGTTGGGGTAATTTTTGCTTGTATCGTTGTGGCTTTAGGTTTATTATACGCCACCCATCAAGGTAAAGGCTTCGTTCGTTTGCTGAAAGATGCACGAGTCGAATTGCGTCGAGTAACTTGGCCAACAAAACAAGAAACAGTCACTACATCGTGGCAGGTTCTATTGGTTGTAGTTGTTGCATCGTTAGTATTATGGTGCTTTGACTATGGTTTGGGTTGGTTAATTAAGTTGATTATCGGGTAAAAGAGCTATGAAACGTTGGTACATTATTCATGCCTACTCTGGTTATGAAAAACAAGTGATGCGTTCACTTACAGAACGAATCCAGCGTAGCGCTGTTGCCGATAGCTTTGGTGATGTCCTAGTTCCTACCGAAGAAGTGGTAGAAATGAAGGATGGTAAGAAACGTAAATCTGAGCGTAAATTCTTTCCTGGCTATGTGTTAGTTGAAATGGAAATGAATGATGATACTTGGCACATTGTTAAAGAATGTCCGAAAGTATTAGGTTTTATCGGTGGTACACCTGAAAAACCAGCGCCAATCACTCAACGTGAAGCAGATGCGATTCTTGCGCGTGTACGTAATACTGGTGAAGCTCCACGTCCTAAGACGATGTTTGAACCAGGTGAAGAATTACTCGTTATTGATGGTCCATTCACAGACTTTAAAGGTGTGGTGGAAGAGGTTCAATACGACAAGTCACGTTTAACGTTGACGATTAACGTGTTTAATCGACCAACTCAGGTTGAACTCGAATTTCGCCAAGTCGAAAAAACGATTTAATCTTAATTGGTTGAAAAGCGCCCGATTTTATCGGGCATTGTTGTTGTAACAGTATTGTTACGTAGAAATTGGGGAGCCTAACGGCGCCTGTACCCAGAGGTATTTTAAAATGGCTAAGAAGATTGACGGCTATATCAAGCTGCAAGTTCCAGCTGGTAAAGCAAATCCATCTCCACCAATTGGTCCTGCACTAGGTCAACGTGGTGTAAACATCATGGCATTCTGTAAAGAATTCAATGCTGCTACACAAAAAGTTGAACCAGGTCTTCCAATTCCTGTAGTGATTACTGTGTACAACGACAAGTCGTTCACATTCATCATGAAAACTCCTCCAGCTTCTATTCTTCTTAAGAAAGCTGCTGGTATCCAAAAGGGTTCATCTGTACCTAACAAAACTAAAGTTGGTAAGTTGACTCGTGCTCAATTAGAAGAAATCGCGACTACTAAAGAACCAGACTTAACTGGTGCTGATTTAGACGCGCGTGTTCGTACCATCGCTGGTTCTGCACGTTCTATGGGCTTGGAAGTGGAGCTATAAGACATGGCAAAGTTAACTAAACGTCAAAAAGCCATTGCTGCTGCTGTAGAAGCAAACAAAGTTTACACTTTGGAAGAAGCAGTACAGGTTCTTAACAGCTTACCTGCTGCAAAGTTCAAAGAATCTTTAGACATCTCTGTAAACCTTGGCGTAGATCCACGTAAATCTGATCAGGTTGTTCGTGGTGCTACTACATTACCTGCAGGTACTGGTAAAACTGTACGTGTAGCTGTATTTGCTCAAGGCGCTCAAGCAGAAGCTGCTAAAGAAGCTGGTGCTGATGTTGTAGGTTTTGATGACCTTGCTGAAAGCATTCAAGGTGGAAACCTTGACTTTGATGTTGTAATCGCTGCTCCAGACGCTATGCGTGTTGTTGGTAAGCTCGGTACAATTCTTGGTCCACGTGGTTTAATGCCAAACCCTAAAGTAGGTACTGTAACTCCTGATGTTGCGAATGCTGTTAAAAACGCAAAATCTGGTCAGGCTCGTTACCGTGTAGACAAAGCGGGTATTATTCACGCTGCGATTGGTCAAGTTGGCTTTGATGCTGCTGCAATCCGTCAAAACGTTGAAACTTTAGTTGCTGACTTGAAAAAGTTAAAACCTGCAACTTCTAAAGGCGTATACATCAAAAAGATCACTTTGAGCTCAACTATGGGTCCTGGTCTTACTGTTGATGTAAACAACGTTTCTAACTAAGTTTTAACTTAGTTCTGTACAGAATTTTAAAGTCCTGATTGAGTAGGTAGCAAAAATAGAAATAAGTTTCTATTTTTGCGCAGTTAAAACAATACTTTGACTCTTGCTTATCAGGCGGACTTTGAATTGATGAATGAGAATTTATCAGCGTCAAAGACCTCAGGCGAGAAGCCGTTATTTTCGAATAGCGACTTTTCTTAATAACCCAGCCTGCGTAGACGCGGTGGTGTGATTTGTTCCTCCTCCGCGTGTAAGTCGAAAGGCTTACGAATTGGGAGTGTGCCCATTGGGTGCATAAATCACCTTAGGAGGTTTTACAATGGCTCTTCTTATCGAAGACAAAAAACAGATCGTTTCAGAAGTAAGTGAAGTTGCTTCTAAAGCGTTTGCAGCCGTTGTTGCTGACTATCAAGGTTTAAGCGTAGAGCAATTAACAACACTTCGTGTTGAAGCTCGTAAGTTAGGTGTAACTACACGTATCGTACGTAACACTTTGGCTAAGCGCGCATTCCAAGGTACTCAATTTGATATCTTGAACGACAACCTTGTTGGTCCAACAATTCTAGGTTTTTCAACTTCTGAAGATGACATGGGTGCAGCTGCACGCTTGTTTGAAGAATTTGCAAAAACTAACAAAGCATTTGAGTTAAAAGCTGCTGCATTTGACGGCAAAGTTTATCAAGGTGCTGATGTTAGCGTTATTGCTAATCTTCCAAACCAAGAGAAAGCGCTTACTATGCTTGCCTCTGTTCTTCAAGCTCCTATTTCGAAATTGGGTCGCCTCATTACAGCGCTCAAAGAGAAAAACGAGTCAGAAGCTGCTTAATCAATTTTACACACCATTCAATATCCATTTGGAGTTATTCTCATGGCTTTAACTAACGAAGAAATCTTAAACGCAGTTGCTGAAAAAACTGTTCTTGAACTTGTTGAATTAATTTCTGCTTTCGAAGAGAAATTCAACGTTTCAGCTGCAGCTGTTGCTGTTGCTGCTCCAGCTGGTGGCGCTGCTGCTGCTGCTGAAGAACAAACTGAATTCAACGTTGAGTTGACTTCTTTCGGTGCTAACAAAGTAGCTGTAATTAAAGCAGTTCGTGAAGCAACTGGCCTTGGTCTTAAAGAAGCTAAAGACCTAGTTGAAGGTGCTCCTCAAGTTCTTAAAGAAGGCGTTTCTAAAGAAGAAGGCGAAGAACTTAAGAAGAAACTTGAAGAAGCTGGTGCTACAGTTACACTTAAGTAATTGTAAAAGGAGTCGGTTTTTAAATCGGCTCCATAAAATGGCTGATGGCTCTTGGGTCATCAGCCTTTTTGCGTTACAATAATCGGCTCGATTTTTGTTAGTTTTGTTTGATTTTTAGAAAAATCTAAATAAAACAAGAAATTTCAAATGTTTACCAATATTTTTCATTTTTAAAAATATTGTTAAGCGTTTTTATACCACTAAAAATTGCAGCATTTGTAAACAGTGGTGGCCATATCGGCCTGCGTAATTCCTTCTGAGCCCGTTCTGCAGGCGGGCTTAGTTTACTTTCCGAGGACTCCAGATGGCATACTCATATACCGAAAAGAAACGGATCCGTAAGAATTTTGGTAAATTGCCCCAAGTAATGGATGCACCGTACTTATTATCGATCCAGGTCGATTCGTACAGAACATTCTTGCAAGATGGCAAAACTCCAAAAAACCGCGAAGATATCGGTCTCCAAGCCGCATTTCGTTCAGTTTTTCCTATCGAAAGTTATTCTGGCAATGCTGCTTTAGAATTTGTTGAGTATAGCCTTGGTAAACCTGAGTTCGATGTACGCGAATGTATTCTTCGTGGTTCGACTTATGCGGCACCAATGCGCGTTAAAATTCGTTTGATTATTAAAGATCGCGAAACTAAATCAATTAAAGACGTACGTGAACAAGAAGTCTATATGGGTGAAATCCCACTGATGACTGAAAATGGTACCTTTGTTATCAATGGTACTGAGCGTGTAATCGTATCTCAATTACACCGTTCACCAGGCGTGTTCTTTGACCATGACAAAGGTAAGACTCACTCAAGTGGTAAAGTGTTGTATTCAGCACGTATCATTCCTTACCGTGGTTCATGGTTAGACTTTGAATTTGATGCAAAAGACCTTGTTTACGTACGTATTGACCGTCGTCGTAAATTACTTGCTACTGTTGTGTTACGTGCACTAGGTTATAACAATGAACAAATCTTGAATTTGTTCTACGAAAAAGTACCTGTGTATCTTGACATGGGCAGTTATCAAATTGACCTTGTTCCTGAGCGCTTACGTGGTGAAATGGCTCAATTTGATATTGCTGACAATGAAGGTAAAGTCATTGTTGAGCAAGGTAAACGTATTAATGCGCGTCACGTACGTCAAATGGAAGCTGCAGGTTTAACTAAACTTTCAGTTCCTGACGAATACTTATATGAGCGTATTACTGCTGAAGACATTACTTTACGTGATGGTGAAGTGATTGCTGCGAATACGTTGTTAAGCCATGAAGTAATGGTGAAGTTGGCAGAAGGCGGTGTTAAGCAATTTAACATCCTGTTCACGAACGACATCGACCGTGGTTCTTTTGTTGCTGATACATTACGTGCAGACACAACAGCGGGACGTGAAGAAGCATTAGTAGAAATCTACAAAGTAATGCGTCCGGGCGAGCCGCCAACAAAAGAAGCTGCTGAAAACTTGTTCAATAACTTGTTCTTCTCTTCTGAGCGTTATGACTTATCTCCAGTAGGTCGTATGAAGTTCAACCGTCGTTTAGGTCGTCCTTACGAAGTTGGTACTGACCAGAAGTCACGTGAAGTTGAAGGCATTTTATCGCACGAAGATATTATCGATGTATTACGTACATTGGTTGAAATCCGTAACGGTAAAGGTGAAGTGGACGATATCGACCACTTGGGTAACCGTCGTGTACGTTCTGTTGGTGAAATGACAGAGAACCAATTCCGTGTTGGTTTGGTTCGTGTTGAGCGTGCTGTTAAAGAACGTTTAAGCCAAGCGGAAACAGATAACTTGTCTCCACAAGACTTGATTAACGCTAAACCAGTTGCTGCTGCAATCAAAGAATTCTTTGGTTCAAGCCAGTTATCTCAGTTCATGGACCAAAACAACCCATTATCTGAGATTACACATAAGCGTCGTGTATCTGCGCTTGGTCCTGGTGGTTTAACGCGTGAGCGTGCAGGCTTCGAAGTACGTGACGTACATCAAACTCACTATGGCCGTGTTTGTCCAATTGAAACTCCTGAAGGTCCAAACATTGGTTTGATCAACTCGCTTTCTGTATATGCAAAAGCGAATGACTTCGGTTTCTTGGAAACACCATACCGTAGAGTAGTAGATGGTCGTGTAACTGATGCAGTTGAATATTTATCTGCTATTGAAGAAGTAGGTACTGTTATTGCACAGGCCGACTCTGCTGTAGATAAAGATGGCAACTTAACAGAAGAATTCGTTTCTGTTCGTCACCAAGGTGAATTCGTACGTATGCCACCTGAAAAAGTGACGCA
This sequence comes from Acinetobacter sp. 70_2, assembly GCF_056736115.1. Classification (NCBI taxonomy): domain Bacteria; kingdom Pseudomonadati; phylum Pseudomonadota; class Gammaproteobacteria; order Moraxellales; family Moraxellaceae; genus Acinetobacter; species Acinetobacter sp. 70_2. The sequence continues at coordinate 364,193 of NZ_JBWZIP010000013.1, read as the reverse complement.
TATGGACGTTTCTGCACAACAGGTTGTATCTGTTGCTGCATCACTTATTCCATTCCTTGAACACGATGACGCGAACCGTGCATTGATGGGTTCGAACATGCAACGTCAGGCTGTTCCTACTTTACGTGCTGACAAGCCACTTGTCGGTACAGGTATGGAAGCGAACGTAGCACGTGACTCAGGTGTGTGTGTAATCGCAAACCGTGGTGGTGCAATTGAATATGTAGATGCTTCTCGTATCGTTATTCGTGTAAACGAAGATGAAATGGTTGCAGGTGAGGCAGGTGTAGATATCTATAACCTCATTAAATATACACGTTCGAACCAAAATACTTGTATTAACCAAAATGTTATCGTGAATTTGGGCGACAAAGTTGCTCGTGGTGACATCTTGGCAGACGGTCCATCAACAGACATGGGTGAACTTGCGCTTGGTCAAAACATGCGTGTAGCGTTCATGACATGGAATGGTTATAACTACGAAGACTCGATCTTGTTATCTGAGCGTGTTCTTCAAGAAGACCGTTTAACTTCTATTCATATTCAAGAATTGTCATGTGTAGCACGTGATACTAAGTTAGGTGCAGAAGAAATTACTGCCGATATTCCTAACGTAGGTGAAGCTGCGCTTTCTAAACTTGATGAATCAGGTATCGTTTATATCGGTGCTGAAGTTACTGCTGGTGACATCTTAGTTGGTAAAGTAACGCCTAAAGGTGAAACTCAGTTAACTCCTGAAGAAAAATTGCTTCGCGCAATCTTTGGTGAAAAAGCTGCTGACGTTAAAGATTCATCTTTACGTGTTCCATCTGGTACTAAAGGTACTGTTATCGACGTTCAAGTCTTCACTCGTGATGGCTTAGAGAAAGATGACCGTGCATTAGCGATTGAAAAAGCACAGCTTGATTCTTACCGTAAAGACTTGAAAGAAGAATACAAAATCTTCGAAGAAGCGGCTCGTGAGCGTGTAATTCGTTTACTTAAAGGCCAAGAGTCTAATGGCGGTGGTTCAACTAAACGTGGTGATAAACTTTCTGAAGATTTATTGTCTGGTTTAGAGCTTGTTGATTTACTTGAAATTCAACCGACAGATGAAGCAATCGCTGAGCGTTTAACTCAAATTCAAGTGTTCTTGAAAGAGAAGAGCGCAGAAATCGATGAGAAATTCGCTGAGAAGAAACGTAAGCTTGCAACAGGTGATGAGTTAACAACTGGCGTATTGAAAGTTGTTAAGGTTTACTTAGCTGTTAAACGTCGTATTCAGCCTGGTGATAAGATGGCTGGTCGTCACGGTAACAAGGGTGTTGTATCTAACATCTTACCTGTTGAAGACATGCCACACGATGCGAACGGTGTACCGGTAGATATCGTATTGAACCCGTTGGGCGTACCGTCTCGTATGAACGTGGGTCAGATTCTTGAGACTCACTTGGGTATGGCGGCTAAAGGGCTTGGTGACAAAATCGAAAAAATGTTGAAAGAACAGCGTACAGTTTTAGAGTTACGTGAATTCTTAGACAAGATTTATAACAAAGTCGGTGGCGAGCAAGAAGATCTTGATAGCTTGACTGATGATGAAATCCTAGCACTTTCAGGCAACTTACGTGCTGGTGTTCCTTTGGCTACTCCTGTATTTGATGGTGCTGAAGAAAGTCAAATTAAAGATTTACTTGAATTGGCTGACATTTCACGTACAGGTCAAACAGTATTGTTTGACGGACGTACAGGTGAACAGTTTGACCGTCCAGTAACTGTTGGTTACATGTACATGTTGAAGTTGAACCACTTGGTTGATGACAAGATGCATGCACGTTCAACTGGTTCTTACTCATTAGTTACACAACAGCCGCTTGGTGGTAAAGCACAATTCGGTGGTCAGCGTTTCGGTGAGATGGAAGTATGGGCACTTGAAGCATACGGTGCAGCATATACACTTCAAGAAATGCTCACAGTGAAGTCGGATGACGTTGAAGGACGTACTCGCATCTATAAAAATATTGTAGATGGTAACCATTATATGGATCCGGGTATGCCTGAATCGTTCAACGTATTGACCAAAGAGATCCGTTCTTTAGGTATCAACATTGAACTGAAAAATGGTGACTAAGTCGTAAGACTCACGATTTTTTAGGAAAAAACAATATTTGTGACCCAGTCGGGTAAGCGAGGCTTCCCGGCACACGGAGAAAAAAATTGAAAGACTTGCTCGATATCATGCGTAAGAAAACGGATTCAGATGGTCATGCGCCAGTTGAGTTCGACCGTATCCGTATTGGTCTTGCGTCACCAGAAATGATTAAGTCATGGTCTCATGGTGAAGTTAAAAAACCTGAGACAATCAACTACCGTACGTTCAAGCCAGAACGTGATGGTTTATTCTGTGCCAAAATCTTTGGTCCAGTAAAAGATTACGAATGCTTGTGTGGTAAATACAAGCGTATGAAATACAAAGGCGTCATTTGTGAAAAATGTGGCGTTGAAGTAACTACAGCGAAAGTTCGTCGTGAACGTATGGGTCACATTGAACTTGCTTCTCCAGTTGCGCATATCTGGTTCTTAAAATCGTTACCTAGCCGTATCGGTTTATTACTTGATATGACACTTCGTGATATCGAACGTGTATTGTATTTCGAATCATACGTTGTTACTGATCCTGGTATGACACCATTCGAAAAGTATCAACTTCTTAACGATGAAGAATACTTTACAGCTTTAGAAGAGCACGGTGACGAGTTCGTTGCGAAAATGGGTGCGGAAGCAGTTCAAGACTTGTTGAAAGACATTGATCTTGAAGCTGAAATTGCACGTTTACGCGAAGAAATTCCTCAAACAACTTCTGAAACGAAGTTGAAAAAGGCGTCTAAACGCTTGAAATTGATGGAAGCTTTCAAAGACTCGAACAACAAGCCAGAATGGATGGTAATGAATGTACTTCCGGTGCTTCCACCAGATTTACGTCCATTAGTTCCACTTGAAGGTGGTCGTTTCGCGACTTCTGACTTGAACGATTTATATCGTCGTGTGATTAACCGTAACAACCGTTTGAAGCGTCTTCTTGACCTTGCAGCGCCAGACATTATCGTACGTAACGAAAAACGTATGTTACAAGAGTCTGTAGATGCATTGCTTGATAACGGTCGTCGTGGTCGCGCAATCACTGGTTCTAACAAACGTCCATTAAAATCTTTGGCAGATATGATCAAAGGTAAACAAGGTCGTTTCCGTCAGAACTTGTTAGGTAAGCGTGTTGACTACTCTGGTCGTTCGGTAATTACTGTAGGTCCTACTTTACGTCTTCACCAATGTGGTCTTCCGAAGAAAATGGCACTTGAATTATTCAAACCATTTATTTTCGCGAAACTACAAGCTTCAGGTCAGGCAACAACCATTAAAGCTGCGAAGAAAATGGTTGAGCGTGAGACTCCAGAAGTTTGGGACGTTCTTGCATCTGTAATTCGTCAACATCCAGTTATGTTGAACCGTGCGCCAACACTTCACCGTTTAGGTCTTCAAGCATTTGAACCTATTCTTATTGAAGGTAAGGCAATCCGTCTTCACCCACTCGTTTGTGCTGCGTTCAACGCCGACTTCGACGGTGACCAAATGGCGGTACACGTGCCATTGACACTTGAAGCACAGTTAGAAGCTCGTGCATTGATGATGTCAACGAACAACATCTTGTCACCTGCAAACGGTGAGCCAATCATCGTTCCTTCTCAAGACGTTGTCTTGGGTCTTTACTACATCACTCGTGATGCAGTAAATGCGAAAGGTGAAGGCATGGTGTTTGCGGATACTCACGAAGTAAACCGTGCACTTGCAACTGGTCAAGTTGCGATTCATGCGCGTGTTAAAGTGCGTGTGCATCAAACTGTTATCAATGAAAATGGTGAACGTGAACACCAAACTATTATCGTTGATACAACACCAGGTCGTTGCTTACTTTGGGAAGTTGTTCCACAAGGTTTAAGTTTTGACATGATCAACCTTGAGATGACTAAAAAGAACATCTCTAAGTTAATCAACTCTTGCTACCGTAAACTTGGTTTGAAAGATACTGTTATCTTCGCTGACCAGTTAATGTACTTGGGCTTCCGTCAAGCGACTCGTTCAGGTGTATCTGTAGGTATGGAAGACATGTTAATTCCACCTACGAAACACACAATTATTGATAAAGCGGAAACAGAAGTTCGTGAAATCGAACAACAGTTCGAACAAGGTTTCGTAACTGCTGGTGAACGTTATAACAAAGTTGTCGATATCTGGGCGCGTACAAACGACCAAGTTGCGAAAGCGATGATGGATAACTTGTCTTACACTGTTGTTAAAAACAAACAAGGTGAAGACGAGAAGCAAAAATCATTCAATAGTATCTATATGATGTCTGACTCTGGTGCCCGTGGTAGTGCGGCACAGATTCGTCAGCTTGCTGGTATGCGTGGTTTGATGGCAAAACCGGATGGCTCGATTATTGAGACACCGATTAAAGCGAACTTCCGTGAAGGTTTGACAGTACTTCAGTACTTTATTTCAACACACGGTGCGCGTAAAGGTTTGGCCGATACAGCATTAAAAACTGCGAACTCTGGTTACTTAACTCGTCGTCTTGTAGACGTAGCGCAAGATTTAGTAATTACCGAGCCTGACTGTGGTACAGCCGGTGGTTTGGTAATGACTCCATTCATTCAAGGTGGTGATGTCATCGAGCCATTACGTGACCGCGTATTAGGTCGTGTAACTGCTGAAGATGTACGTCGTGCGTCTGATGATGAAGTTGTATTACCTCGTGGTACGTTAATTGACGAGAAAATCGCAGCTCAGCTTGAAGAAGCTGGTGTCGATGAAGTTAAAGTACGTTCTGTAATCGCATGTGAATCTACATTCGGTGTATGTGCTCGTTGTTATGGTCGTGACCTTGCACGTGGTCACTTGGTGAACCCAGGTGAATCAGTAGGTGTAATGGCTGCGCAATCAATTGGTGAGCCAGGTACACAGTTAACGATGCGTACGTTCCACGTAGGTGGTGCTGCGAGCCGAACTTCTGCTGCAAACAGTGTTCAAGTACGTAACAAAGGTACTGTACGTTTCCATAACGTGAAAACTGTACAACACGCGAAAGGTCACTTGGTTTCAGTTTCACGTTCAGGTGAAATTGGTATTGCCGATGAGTTAGGCCGTGAGCGTGAGCGTTATAAACTTCCTTACGGTGCAAGCATCTTGTTGAAAGATGGTGAAGTCGTTGAGGCAGGTGGTATCGTTGCAACTTGGGATCCGCATACACATCCATTAGTAACAGAAGTTGCTGGTAAAGCACGTTTCAGCCAAATCGCTGATGGTGTAACTGCAACATCGAAAACTGATGATGCAACTGGTATGACAACTGTTGAAATCTTGCCTGTAACAGCACGTCCTGCTTCTGGTAAAGATTTACGTCCAGCAATCGTATTGGATACGGCTGATGGTGGTGAACAGTTCTACTTCTTACCACAAAACACGATTGTTACCGTTCGTGATGGCGAAACAATTGGTGTGGGTGACGTTATTGGTCGTGTACCACAAGAATCTTCACGTACTCGTGATATTACCGGTGGTCTTCCACGTGTTGCTGACTTGTTCGAAGCACGTAAGCCGAAAGAACATGCGATCTTGGCAGAAGTGTCTGGTATCGTAAGCTTTGGTAAAGAGACTAAAGGTAAGAACCGTTTAGTAATTACTCCAGATGACGGTTCTGAAATTTACGAAGAGTTGATTCCAAAATGGCGTCAAATCAACGTGTTTGAAGGTGAACATGTGAACCGTGGTGAAACCATTTCTGATGGTCCACAAAACCCACATGACATCTTACGCTTGAAAGGTGAAGTTGCTTTAACTAACTACATCGTGAACGAAGTTCAAGACGTTTACCGTCTCCAAGGTGTAAAAATCAACGACAAGCACATTGAAGTTATCGTACGTCAAATGTTGCGTAAAGTTGATATCATCGATGGTGGTGATACAAGCTTCATTAAAGGCGAACAAGTGGATTACATCCGTGTTGTTCAAGAGAACCAAGCTGTCTTGGCTCAGAACAAGTTCCCTGCGAAGTTTGAACGTCAATTGATGGGTATTACGAAAGCATCGCTTTCTACTGACTCGTTTATCTCTGCTGCATCGTTCCAGGAAACAACTCGTGTGTTAACTGAAGCTGCTGTAACAGGTAAAGAAGATGATTTACGTGGCTTGAAAGAAAACGTTGTTGTGGGTCGCTTGATTCCAGCTGGTACTGGTCTTGCATACCACTTAGAGCGTCGTCGTCAAGAAGCAGAAGCTGCAGAACATGAGCTTCATAATGACTTCAGCGAAGTAGACCAAGCATTCAGCCAAGCATTAAACTCAGAGCAATTCTAGGTTTAGACTGGCAATAAAAAAAGGCACCTCAGGGTGCCTTTTTTTATTTATATTCATTTTTAACAATTAAAAGTTGTAATTACATAAACACATTAAAGAGCCATTATTTTATTACTTAAGCGGGATAAAGACTCCACAAAAAACCATTAGGCTACCTGCTTATGAAGACTGGAGTAAATCGAATGAAAAAAATGATGATGATTGCAGGTGTGGGTTTGATGTCAACCACGCTATTTGTCGGCTGCCAAAATGCAAGTCCAGAAAGCAAACGTATTGGTTCAGCCGCTATTGGTGGTGGTGCAGGTGGTGCAGTCGGTAAACATGTGGGCGGTAATATTGGTGCAGGCTTAGGGGCGGCACTTGGCGCAGGTGTGGCAGCGAATGCAAAAGGGTCTAGCAGTAAAACTGTACGTAATAGTGCAATTGGTGCCGGTGTGGGTGCTATCTTAGGTGGCGCAATCATTGGTGGTGATTCAGGCGCCGCTGCAGGAGGAGCGCTAGGTGGTAGCGCAGGCGCGGCTTATGAAGAGAAAAAAGGAAAATACTAAAATTACCCTTTAAGATATTTAAAAAAAGAAGCTCTTATTTAATGAAGAGCTTCTTTTTTGTTTCTTTAGTAGATTGAAATTTAAATAATTAACTCTACATAGAAGGCTTTTACAAAATATCAATCGATTGCCACAGTGCGATAACACAAACTGATCAAATTACTCATAAAAGAAGATTATGCTTTGATAAGAGCACAAAGGAGTGAGTACGGTCATGAAAAAAACAATTGGTTTAATTTCTACTTTAATGTTATCTGCATTTATGTTCACTGGTTGTCAGAATATGAGTCCATCTGACCAGCGCATTGGCGCAGCTGCATTAGGCGGTGCTGTTGGTGGTGGAGTTGGTAACCATGTGGGTGGTGGTATAGGTGCGGGTGTCGGTGCAGCAGCAGGTGCTGGTGTAGGTTCAAATAGCCAAGGCGGTAGTAAGCAAACCACGACCAAGAGTGCGATCGGAGCTGGTATCGGTTCTGTGGTAGGTAAAGCAATATTGGGTGGTGACTCTGGTGCTGCAATTGGTGGCGCAATTGGTGGTGGTGCCGGTGCTGCGATTGAAGAAAAGAAATAAAGTTTACTGATATAAAATAAGCGCCTTAGAGCGCTTATTTTATTGTTGAAAAGCTTTTGCTTTTTTACGGCGAATGTAGAGGGTCTTTTGCACTTCAGCAATTCTCACGCCCGATTCATCAAAAATATTTAGATGATATGTTCTGAGTACAGGAGCATAGTTTTCGGCGAGTTCTCGAATCTGTTCAATTTCTGCTAAATCAACTCGGATGTCCGCATAAACAGTACTTCGGCCAGGTGATAAAAAATTAATCTCAGCCGCTTTATCCCAGACAATGTATTTTGATCCTAAGTGATGCATAAGAATCAGCATATAAAATGGATCAACCATCGAGTAAAGACTTCCACCAAAATGAGTACCTACCAGATTTTGATTTTTCCAGGTCAGCGGCATTTTTACCCGAACATGACAAAGTTCTAAGTTCATGACTTCAATATAAATCCCTGCCCCACGATAAGGTGGGTAGTGGTTAAATAAGAATTTAGAAATTGAAGGAATGTTCTGAAGTTTTTTTAAAATAGCCATAATAGTCAATTTTTTTTATTGCAACACTGGTCATACTAGATAAGTATCATCTTTTTTATATTGATGGCAATGCTTTATCCGATTAACGACATGATCGATTGAAAAACAAAATAGGAAATGATTATGCAGCCAAAGATTTATACACTAACAACAAGTGACCAACAAACGCTTTGTGCCAAGGCTTGGGGCGATGAGAAAAATACTCCATTAGTTTTAGTACATGGTTATCCTGATAATCAGGAAGTATGGGAATCGGTCATTGAGCATTTAATCAATGATTTTTATATTGTTACTTATGATGTCCGTGGAGCGGGCTTGTCATCTATTCCTAAACGAATACGAGATTATCGTTTAGAGCGTTTATCTTTAGATTTACAAGAAGTCGTCGATGAAGTACTCCCAAACCGACAGTTCCATATGGCTGCACATGATTGGGGTTCAATTCAGTCTTGGGAGTCTGCAACTGAACCTAAATTTAAAGGTCGCTTGTTATCTTACACGACCATCTCTGGTCCTTGTTTAGATCATGCTGCACTCTTCTTAAGAGATAAATTTAAAACAGATCCTGCAAAGATCTTAAAAATATTAACGAAATCATGGTATATCGGTGCGTTCCATTTACCATTAATTGCTCCAACAGTATGGTCTCTATTTAGCCCAGAAAAATGGGGCAAAATATTAAAAGACTTAGAGCGAAAAGATAATTTACCGTTAAATAGTAATATTTCTGCTGACGGTAAATATGGGATTAATTTATACCGTGCGAATTTTATTCCTCGCTTAACAGCTCCTCGCCAGCGTTATGCACAGTGTCCAGTCAAAGCAATAATTTTAAAATACGATACTTTTGTGAGTCCTGAATATATTACGGAAGCAATGCCAAAATGGGTTGAAAACTTTGAGTATGTTGAGCTTGAAGCAAACCATTGGGCGATTCTGAGTCAGGCTGAAAAAGTGGCAGGTCATATTCGTCAGTTTATTCAATCACAAAGTAAATAAGTGACTGTTTAATATACAAAACTGCTCATTCGGCGATATTTTCGGCTTCGTAGATGCGAATCTGATAGAATATCGCCTTTTGTTTTGTTCTGAATTTGTTCATGAATGCTGTTGTTGTGGCGATTGCTGTGATGTTTTTACTCTCACTAGCACGCGTTTCTGTCGTATTGACATTAGTGGTCTCTGCCATTGTTGGTGGTCTTGTTGCGGGTTTAAGTCTTTCTCAAACGGTTGAAGCTTTTAATGCTGGTCTAGGTGATGGTGCCGAAGTTGCACTTGCTTATGCCGTATTAGGCGCATTTGCACTTGCTCTTTCTAAATCGGGTTTACCCGACCTGCTTGCTCACAAGCTTATTGGTCTTTTGGGAATGGAAGCGGGGAAAAGCCGTGAAACCAAAGTAAAATATTTACTCTTAGGTATTTTACTGATTGCTGCCATTTTCTCTCAAAACCTAATACCAGTTCATATTGCATTTATTCCTGTACTTGTACCGCCGTTATTACGAGTCATGAACCATTTAAAGCTAGACCGCCGCGCAGCAGCTTGTGTTTTGACTTTAGGTTTAGTGGGTACCTATATTTTTCTACCTGTCGGCTTTGGGGCGATTTTCCTTGAACAAATCTTAATGGGAAATATCAACAAAATTGGTGCTGCTTATGGCTTACATGTAGAACGAGGCATGATGCCAATTGGCATGGCAATTCCAGTTCTAGGAATGGTTTTAGGTACTTTGGTTGCGGTGTTTATTAGTTACCGTAAGCCAAGAATTTATGCAGATCGTACCATTACCCCTGTAACCACCATCGATTTAGATAAACCTCTGCGTGTAACAGCGCAAGATGAAACAGCAGATCTAAAAGCAGATGCAGAAGAACTTAAACATGAAGCAGAGCAAGGCCCTGTAATTGCTAAGAAAACAATTTTCATGGCTTTACTGGCGATAGGCCTCACTTTAGTTGCACAGCTTTATTCTGGCTCAATGATTTTGGGTGGTTTAGTAGGCTTTGCAATTTTGTCTACAGCAGGCATTTTTAAGTGGCAAGATGCAGATGATGTCTTTGTACAAGGCATGCGAATGATGGCTCTAGTCGGTTTTATTATGATCTCCGCTGCGGGTTTCGCTTCAGTCATGACGCATACTGGGGATATCAATCAACTGGTAAAAGGTGTGGTTGAAATCATTGGGGATAATCGTGCGCTTGCAGCTTTCTTAATGCTTTGTATTGGTTTATTTGTCACGATTGGTATTGGTTCATCTTTCTCAAGTGTTCCTGTTTTAGCAGTTATTTATGTGCCTTTATGTGTACAGTTTGGTTTCTCGCCATTAGCAACGATTGCACTGATTGGAACAGCAGCGGCTTTAGGTGATGCAGGTTCTCCAGCTTCCGATTCAACTTTAGGACCTACAGCTGGCTTAGGAGTAGATGGGCAGCATGACCATATTTGGGATACTGTGATTCCAACATTTATCCACTTTAATATTCCTCTACTCGTTTTTGGTTGGATTGCAGCCATGGTTTTATAAGTTTTTATAATATATTGAATTAAAACCTCCTTAATAATTATCTAAAGATAAGCATTAAGGAGGTTTTTTTATGCTATAAATAAAACATGCATTTAAAATAAATTATATTAAAATACTCGGAATTTAAAGTATATTAAAAAGGTTGGTTATATAAAATAATTCTGATTAATTAGGTTGGGATAAAAACCAATTAAAATGGTTGGTTAATATATAATTTTATTTAAAACAGTTATTTAAAAATAAATATAAAAATAATTTTATAATGGGTGTTGCATCAATTTAAAATAAATGTTTATTATAAATATAAATAAGGTTGGAGATATTAAAGTGTTCAAAAAAGCGTTAGTTATTGCATTAATGGGGATGTCTTCATTTACTTTTGCTGGTAATTGGCAAGTAAAATTTGGTGGTAGTGTTATTGCTCCATCTGAGGATACAACAACTGCTTTAGGTGTAGTAAAGGCTGATAATGAATATGCATTTACACCATCAGTTGAATACTTTTTTGGCGAATCTCCTTTTTCGGCAGAATTATTATTAGCAACGCCAGTTAATCATGATGTTTTATTAGATGGTCAGAAAGTAGCGCGTATTAAACAATTGCCACCGACAATTACCGCGAAATATCATTTTAAAAACTCAACTCGTTTTACACCGTATATTGGTATCGGGGCAACAGCATTTATTCCTTGGGATGAACAAGGTGTTGCTGACAAAGTAAAAGAAGATTTTGGTGTAGCTGGTCAAGTTGGTTTTAACTTTCAACCTGCTGATGCAAAAAATTGGGGTGTATTTGTAGATGTTCGCTACGCGGATATTAGCCCAGAAGTTACTTTAACAAATGGTGCTAAATTCGACTTGGATATTAACCCGTTTGTTTACACTTTAGGTTATAGCTATAAATTTTAAGCATAATAATAAATAGAAAAAATATAATAACAAACCTAGACTCAGGCACCTCACATAGATTTTATGTGAGGTTTTTTATTTTATTGTTCTCACTAAAAAAAGCATAAAACAGACAGTTTTCTACATATTCTTTCAACCTTTATTTTTAAACTATTTTTTATATATCTTTAAAGGAATAACGTCATGAATAGAAAATTCGCCATAGGCTTAGCACTTTTAAGTGGTATGGCTTTTACTCATAGTGTGCAGGCAGCTAGTTTCTCTTGCGATGCAGCAAAAACCAAGACGGAAGTAAGCATTTGTAAAAACCGTTCTTTAAATGATGCAGATGTCAAAATGGCAACGACTTATCAAATTGTTTTACATGCTTTGCCAATGGGTGGTCGTGATAATCAAAAAGATACGCAGCAGCAGTGGTTGAAAAAAAGAAATGCTTGCGCAGCTAATGTAAGTTGTATTTCCAAAGCTTATCAACAGAGGCAACAACAGTTAGATTCTATCTTACAAGATAGGGTATTAAGTCACGGTCCATTTTAGTTAAAGAAAAATTTTTTAATATTCAGGATTGAAAAATTCTAGAAGTACTCCATTCATAAAGCATTCGAGAACAAACAAACTTCAAAATTTAAGGAGTGATTTATGAGTGAACAAGCATCACAAAATTATAGTTTCCAAGCAGAAGTAGCACAGCTTTTACATTTAGTGACGCATTCTCTCTATTCGAACCCTGAAATTTTCTTGCGTGAGCTTATTTCGAATGCATCAGATGCATGTGATAAGTTGCGTTTTGAAGGAATTAATCATCCTGAATATTATGAAAATGATCCGGACTTACATGTACGAATCAGCTTAAATAAAGAAGATAAAACTTTAACGATTTCTGATAACGGTATTGGTTTAAGCCAACAAGAAGCAATTGATAACTTGGGTACCATTGCAAAATCAGGTACTAAAGACTTCATGTCAAAATTGACGGGTGACCAGAAAGCGGATGCTCAGTTGATTGGTCAGTTTGGTGTTGGCTTTTACTCAGGTTTTATTGTTGCCGATAAAATTACGGTGGAATCACGCCGCGCAGGTTTAGATGCTTCTGAAGGGGTGCGTTGGATCAGTGGCGGTACAGGCGAGTTTGAAGTTCAGCAAATTGATAAAGCTTCACGTGGTACTGACATTATTCTTCACTTGCGTGATGACGCGCTTGATTATTTAGAATCTTATAAAGTTAAGCAGATCGTTAATAAATATTCTGACCACATTAGCTTGCCAATTGAAATGCAAAAAGAAGTTTGGCAAGAAGAGGAAGTCGCTGAAGGTGAAGAACCTAAAGGTGGCCAAATGGTCAAAACTGACGAATGGGAAGCGATTAACTCTGCAAGTGCTTTATGGACACGTAACAAAAGTGAAGTGACTGAAGAGCAATATGTTGAGTTTTATAAAAACTTAACGCATGACTTTGAAGCGCCACTGGCTTGGGCTCATAACCGTGTAGAAGGTAGTACGGAATATACCCAGTTACTTTATATTCCAAGTAAAGCACCTCATGACATTTTTACACGTGAAGCAAAAGCGGGAATTAAGCTGTATGTAAAACGCGTATTCATTATGGATGATGCGGATAATTTAATTCCAAACTATTTACGCTTTGTACAAGGTGTCGTGGACAGCGCCGATTTACCGCTTAATGTGAGCCGTGAGTTGTTGCAAGAAAGCCGTGACGTTAAGACAATTCGTGAAGGTAACGCACGCCGTGTACTCACTTTGCTTGACGGCTTGGCTAAATCAGAAGATGAAAAAGACCAAGAAAAATTCAAGACGTTCTACACTGAGTTTGGTTCAGTGCTTAAAGAAGGCTTGGGTGAAGACTTCGGTAATCGCGAGCGTATTTTAAAATTATTACGTTATGCAACTTCAACAAATGATGAAGTGGTAACTTCTTTTGCAGACTATAAAGCGCGCATGAAAGAAGGCCAAAAAGCCATTTATTACGTTACTGCTGACAGCTTAGCTGCTGCTAAAAACTCTCCACAGCTAGAGTTGTTTAAGAAAAAAGGCATTGAAGTATTATTAATGACAGAGCGTGTTGATGAGTGGGCAATGAACTTTGTTCATGAGTTTGACGGTACGCCATTAAAGAATGTATCTAAAGGCGCTGTTGATTTAGGTGACTTACAAGATGCAGAAGAGAAAAAGGCACTTGAGCAAGCGGCTGAACAATTTAAGCCTGTGGTTGAGAAATTAAGTGACTCGTTGAAGGCTAAAACTAAAGAAGTACGTGTAACGACCCGTTTGGTAGACTCTCCGGCGTGTTTAGTAACAAGTGAAGGTGAGTTATCACCGCAACTTATTCGTATGTTGAAACAAGCAGGTCAAGCTGTTCCTGAAATCAAGCCAATTTTAGAAATTAACCCTGAGCATCCTTTAGTGAAAAAACTTGAAGGTTCAGAACAATTTGATGACTTGGCAAACGTGATTTTTGATCAGGCTGTGATTGCAGAAGGTGGTTTACCAGAAGACCCAGCAGCTTATGTGAAGCGTATTAATAGCCTATTGTTGAAATAATTTTTTGATATAAAAAAAGCCTCTGAACTGTCAGAGGCTTTTTTGTGGATAAAGAAAGAGTTATCCACAACTTAATGATTTTTGGTTAAAAATTAGCTTCCAGATTCATTTGTACACTCAATTGATGCTTAGGGTCATCATCAATATGATTAAAAAAATTAAGATCATTTTGCATAAAAATCCAATCTCGCCATATAGGCTGACGCCATGAGAGATAGGGTCCCCAACTATTTATCCGCATGTCATTTTTGGTATATACGCCACCACTATAAATACCGTAAGTCAGACTATTATCTTTTACAAACGCAAATTGTTGAAAAGTCCAATTGCCCCAGTTGTATTCTTCATTTTCGCTCTTATTCACATTAAATTTGTTAGCGAATAGGGTGTTGTCTTGCATTTTCTGCGTTAAGTTGAGTGTTGTTTCCGTATAGTTCCGGCTGGTTGAACCGTAGCGAAAGACCTGTTCGGTATCTATGCTTATGTTATGTCTTAAATTCCATTTTTTCTTGGCAAGAAATTGTACGTAAACATCACTGTCTGAATTTGAGCCTAAATCAAGATTATTTTCGAAAGGCATCCATGTTGAAATCGTATCCCAGCTTGCGGTAAGTGGATTACTAACCGAAATATGGGGTGTTGAAGCTTTCTTCTTTTTCTTACCTAAGGTTTTATAAGGGTGCTTGGGCTGAGTTGCACGGCTCCATAACGTATCATTTCCAAACACCGCCATCAGGTCCTGAATAAGTGCGGCATCTGAATCATTATTTGTTTCTGCTTCACAGGGTGAAGGCGAAAAAGAGAGTATGTGACTATTATTTCTTATGAATAGGGTGGACGAATGTAGAGATCGTCTTGTAGAGCGTTGATGCTTGAAAGAAGTAGAGAAAAGCTGTGTATGAGGAATTAAAACCAACATACCTAAACTATAAATACAAAGTAAGGCTTTAGATTTATATTCGAATGAAAAAGAAGAGAATTGATTCATTTTTATGAAAATCAAGAATCAAAAGTTAGCTCAGTATTGTAAGGGAAAAAGCTTAAATTTTTATTTAAAAGTATTTTATTTTTCATCACCTTGGAGACAGCCTCCAAGGTGGTTCTTAGCAATTAGAACAGTGCTTCTAAACGTAAGAATGTGCTGACAAAATGGTTACGGTCTTCACGGTGGTCATTAAAGTAATTGACGTCGCCTTGTACAAAGAACCATTCACGAAAGAGCGGCTGACGCCATGATACAAATGGTCCCCAACTGTTTAAGCGTAAATCGTTGTCGTTGTAATAGCCACCTGTATAAATACCATAGTTAAAACGGTTATTTGCAAAGAAACTATGTTCGCGGAAAACTCGGTTTTCCCATGTTAAATCATCATCTTGATCATCGGCATACGTTAAGCTGAACTGGTTCGATAAAATCGGTTGATTTGGACGAGCATGGGTAAGCTCTAGGTTAGTACGTAAATAATTTTCACTATGAATGCCATAGCGATAAATCTCTTCAGCATAAAACTTAAAGTCATTACGGAGTTGCCAATTTCTCGATGCTTTTAAGCGAACATACACGTCGTCTCCAGAACGGATACCTAAGTCTGCATCTGTTTCAAACGGCAGTTTTTTAGAGAAATTTGACCAACGTAATGCGATTGAGCTGTTGTCATCTCGTGTTCGTTTAGTATCAAGTTTCTTATTTGAATCTTGATTTGGGTTTTGGTTAATATTGGCTGGACTATTATTAAATTCGTTATCTAAAGAGTCATCACCAAACACCACGCTTAAGCGTTTCTCTAGCGTAGGGAGTTTAATCTTCCCGCGTATTCTGGGTTTGATTTCAAAGTTATCGTATTCATTCCAATAGTTATCAACCATTACACGGATGGTTGCAGTAGCTGGTTTTTGCGGGTCGACTTCACCAAACCAGTTATCAATTTTTTCAGAGGTATGATCAGCCCAATTTCGAATTTTCTTTTGCTTACGGTCAAACCAAGTCTGATCTTCAGTTTGCTCGGTGGGTGGAACAATAGGTTGATTGGACTGCTCCGGAAAAATCGTTGGGGTGGCATCAATCCACCTTGGGATTTGATCTAAAAGATTTTCATCTTTATTTTCTTCGGTTTGTACTCCAGATGACGAACCTTTGACTTGCTGAGTTGAAGAAGAGTTTACTTCTGCATGAGCCATACATACTGAACCAAATCCTAAAGTTACAAGTGCGAAAAGCTGCCGATACGTAATAACGTGAAATATTTTCATATCTATCTTTTATGTTTTGTTGTTATTGTCACTTTTGTTGATTTCTCTAATAAAATCAAGAGGACGACACAAAAGTTAAGTAAATTTAACTTTTCTTACATATTTGAAATAAGTTAAAAAGTTTAAGCTATTAGCGAGAATTTTTAAGCAAAAAAAATCCCCCAAACTAGGGGGATTTTAGATCAAGGAAACTTCAAATTCCGATCATTAAACATATAAAAAACAGAACATTACAGCGCGAATATTCTAAGTCGCAATCATAAACACATTTTAAACAATTGAATAGTTCTTTTTTTAGAACGCTCTATTGCTAAAACGGTGATAAAACATACGATTTGTTCACACTTTACAATTAAGACTGTTTATCTTGTGGAATATCACATGTTTCATCATTACAAACAGCTGCGTCATCTTGCTCGATTTCTTCAGCATTTGCTTTGAGCTGTGCTTGTTCTAACACTTGTAAAAACACTTCACGAGGCTGTGCACCTGCAAGCGCAATTCTTTGATCAAATACAAAGAATGGTACGCCAGTTACATTGAGCTGCTCGTGTGCAATTTTTTCGTCATGACGAACGAAGTCAGCCAATTCATTCGTATCGAGTACATATTCAACTTCGGCATTATCAAGGCCAATACGAGAAGCGATTTCCTCTACGACTTCACGTTCACCAATCGCTAAACCTTCAGTCATATAAGCATGGAAAAAGGCTTCTTTTGCTTGGTTACCTAAACCTTTACTTTGGGCAAGATGAATAATACGGTGAGCGTTAAAGCTATTGCCTGAGTTGGCTTTTTGCCATTGGAAATCGATACCTTCAGAGGCAGCCATGGCCGCAATGTTGCGCTCCATTTCTTCCATCTCTTCATAGGTACGGCCATATTTTTTCGCTAAACGCTCAGTATTTGAAGTGTCATGTGTTGCTGGCGCATTCGGATCTAATTCGAAACTATGCCAATGAATATCAAGTTCAATACCAGCTTCAGCCGCGACATGTTCAAGGCGTTTTTTGCCGATGTAACAGAAAGGACAAACTACATCAGACCAGACATCAACACGCATGGGAGAATCTCATAAATTTTAATTACCCATCATAATAGGGATGATGTGCAAGGATTTAAAGCATTGAATAGCGAATAGAGTGTTGCGTATTATGAAATAAATGACATATAAAGAAGAAAGAGCTCTATTTTATAACTATAAAGAGCAAAACTATAAGAATGGAAATAGGAGGTGTGTATGCGCCGAATTTTGATTGCAATTGCAGGTCTGGTGGTGATTGCAGGTATTGTCTTTTTTTCCTATCAACATATCAAACAGCAACAAGCTAAAGACAGTAGCGAAATGTTCGATGTCGTGATGAATGAAAAAATGAGTGAACTTTATGAGCAGGCTCAAGATTGGTCTAAACCTGTACAACTCGATATTCATGATAAACGGCTTGCAGGACACTATAAGCAAGTCTCAGAGTTCCTTTTAAGTTATTGGGTTCAAAACGTAAATGCCCGCAATGAATATTTAAGAGAACTAAAAGCTGCGAAATGGGACACTTTTTTAAATGTTGATCGATTGGACCTTGATAAAAAACAAAAATATACCGAAACAGAAAAGATGTTGGCTGATGTTCGGAAAGCTTCAGATAAGTATCAGTCTGAATATGAATCAATACATAAGACTTTTCTCGCTAAAATTCAGGAATTATCTGTTGATGCAGATACGAGACAACTTCTTGAAATGAAATTGGGAACTCAGCAAAAGGCTGATCAAGATCATACGATTTTTATGATTGAGCTACAAATTTTAGATGACGCAGAGGAAATGTTTAAACTTCTAAAAAACTATTCGTGGCAAAAGAAAGATCATATGATCCTTTTTCATGAAAATGCTCAAGTTAAAAAATTTAACGAGCTTTACCAACATGTTTTAAAGCTTAATGCAAAAATTGAAAGTATTAAGAAAAAGAACGTGGCTGCTTTAGAAAATGAGCTAGAAGAATAGTTACAGTATGAGCATCAACTACTATGTATTGGTGCTCTCAGCTTTGCCTTTTGCCAAGAAAGATTGTAATAAACTTTGAGAAGTTTGTAGTTTGTTTAACTGCTCAGAGACATGCATCAGTTCTGTTTGTAGCTTTTCTTGAACAATAGGGCAGAGCGTAAATACTCGTTCATCTAAATCAAAACACGGTAATAACACCTGAATGTCTTTTAGGGGCATACCTGCATCATTTAATATTTTAATTTTCCTAATATTTTCAATATCTTTTTGGGTATAGCTTCGATAGTTATTGCTTGCACGATGCGGTTGTATTAGCCCTAAACTTTCATAATAACGCAGCATACGCGGACTAACTTTTGTAAGCTCAGCGACTTTAGCGAGGTTCATAAAATAGGCTTGACCTTAACAGTGGTGTCATAGTTTAGCATGTTTTTATCTTTCAAAATGGTACTTGTTCAATGATCAGAAAACTCATTTTATTGGTGTTATTCGGATGGATGTCATTTGTTGCAAATGCCAAAACACTGGAACTTCAGGAGAAGAACATGCGTCAAATATTTGTACTTCATGGGTATTCAGCTTCTATAAATGATCACTGGTTCTTGGATCTAAAACATCAAATAGAAGATGAACATACATCTGTGACCCTAATACCATTTCCAGATTCTGAGCATCCCGATGTAGATGCTTGGCAGAAGGTTTTAGATGAACAGATTCCACAGGTTAATGAAAATACCTATTTTGTGGCACATAGTTTGGGTGTGATTACTTTGCTGCACTTTTTGCAAAGACATGGTTATCAACATATTGGAGGAATGATTTTAGTATCTGGATTCTCTGGACCAATTGCAGATTCTTCACCTCTCACAGCTTATATAACAAAGAGCAAAGTCGACACCAATTACTTTAAGGGGATAAACAAAAAGCTGGTGTATTTGTCTGATAATGATGATTTGGTTCCACCAAAACTGACAGTTCAATTGGCTAAAGATATTGATGCGCCGTACATTACAGTTCCTAATGGTGGGCACTTTTTAGGTCGGGAAGGTTATACGGCATTTCCGCAAGTCGTGAATTCTTTAAAAGAAATGTTAGAGAACGACTAAAAATTTATAAGATAAATTTCACTCTATAAATGGTTATAAATCATTTATAGGGTGGTTTTTCTATTCGGCTTTCTATTAATAAAAGTCCCTCACTATTACATTAAAAATTTTAATTATATTTACCGTTTATCCGAGCTTTACTGAATCAAGATACAGTTTGTTGTAGCCTATTTATAGAGACCTTTATTTGAATCTTCATCTTTTGATTGAAATAGGATGACTGATTTTTTTGGAGCAAGTTATGAACTTTCTAAAACAATCAGCTTTAATCGCTGCATTTGCTTTTATGGGTTTGGCAACTGTTCAGGCAGAAGAGGTAACGACTTTACCCACTATTCGCGTTATGGCTGAATCTGAGCTACGTGACGAGGTGGGCTTTGTGCCGTTTCAAGAAGATAAGAAGGTACGCCAAGCACTACAACACCATGAATATAAAATACATAACGATATACAGAATGCTTTAGTCCCTGAAGGTATGACGACCGTAGATTATCAGCCCGTTATGGTGCAGCCTGATCTCTCACAACTTTCTCCATTTTTACGAGAATATATTTTGGCAGTAGCAGGTGGGATTCAGTCTTCTGACCCAACCAATGGTATTTTTGAAATGTTAAAGCCGCTGAACATTAACCGAAGTAATGTTGATGCTTATCGTGATGGTACGATGAAAGTAAATCTTAATGACATTATAAATTTACAACAGCAAATTCAAGATGGTTTAAAAGGCCGATAAAATAAAAATCCCCACATTGAGCGGGGATTTTTTTATCTAGATGTTAATTAAACACGTTCGATAATCGTTGCAATACCTTGACCAAGGCCGATACACATAGTCGCAAGACCAATTTGAGTATCTTGTTGTTCCATTACGTTTAACAACGTAGTGGTGATACGCGCACCAGAACAGCCTAGTGGGTGACCCAAAGCAATCGCACCACCATTTAAGTTAATGATGTCTTGCTTGTCATAAACGCCTAAGCCTTTCATTACTGATAAGCCTTGAGCAGCAAATGCTTCGTTTAATTCGATAGTTTGAATATCCTCCATCGTTAAACCAGCACGTTTAAGCGCTTTTTGAGTTGCTGGAACTGGACCGTAACCCATGATTGCTGCGTCACAGCCTGCAACTGCCATAGAGCGAATGACAGCACGTGGTTTTAAACCTAATGCTTGAGCACGTTCAGCAGACATAAGCAACATTGCAGAAGCACCGTCAGAAAGAGCAGAAGAAGTTGCTGCTGTTACTGAACCACCTTTAGGATCAAACACAGGTTTTAATGCTTTGAACGCTTCAAGGTTTGCATCTGGACGAATTACTTCGTCAATATCGCAAAGGATTTTAAAGCCATTTGCATCGTGTCCTTCAACACCAACGATTTCGTTTTTGAAACGACCTTCTTGAGTTGCAGCCCAAGCACGGCGGTGAGATTCAACACCGAACGCATCTTGTTCTTCACGCGTAATGCCGTTCATGCGACCTAACATTTCAGCAGTTAAGCCCATCATGTTAGATGCTTTCGCATAGTGTTTAGATGCTTCTGGGTTAAGGTCGATGCCGTGCATCATACCTACGTGGCCCATATGCTCTACACCACCAATAATGAAGATGTCACCTTGGTTGGTCGCAATTTGTGCTGCCGCAGTGTGGATTGCTTGCATAGACGAACCACAAAGACGGTTCACTGTTTGACCAGCAACAGTTTTAGGCAAGTCAGCCAATAAACCGATGTTACGACCAATGTTCATACCTTGTTCTAGAGTCTGGTTTACACAGCCCCAGATCAGGTCTTCAACTTCGTTTACATCAAACTGGTTACGGGCAACGAGCGCACGTACAAGTTCAGCAGATAAACTGTCGGCACGTACATTACGGAACATACCGTTTTTAGATTTGCCCATGGCAGAACGAACGCCATCAACAATCACAACGTCACGTGGATTTAAAGTAGCCATTCACGTCGCTCCTTAACCGTAGAATTTTTTGTTGTTAGCAGCCATGTCGCGCAACATTTGCGGCGCTTCATAAGCCTTACCTAAGTGTGCATATTTGTCGCAAAGCGCAACGTATTCAGCAACACCTGTTTGGTCGATGTAACGGCATGGACCACCACGGAATGGAGGGAAACCTACACCCATAATCATTGCCATGTCTGCTTCAGATGCAGTTGCTACAATCTTGTCTTCCAAGCAACGAACTGTTTCGTTACAGAAAGCAAGCATCATACGGTCAATGATTTCTTGGTTATCAAATTCGCGTTTTTCACCAGTTACGAATGGAGCAATCACTTCATACGCTGTTGGATCAACAGTTTTTGCTTTCTTGCCTTTCTTGTCGAGTTCGTATTTGTAGAAACCTACGTCATTCTTTTGACCAAGACGCTTCGCTTCATACATTGCTTGGATTGCGCCTTTGTAGTCTGGCTTCATACGGTCAGGGAAACCTTCCGCCATGACTTCAGCACCATGTACACCTGTGTCGATGCCTACAACATCAATCAGGTAAGCAGGACCCATTGGCCAACCAAACTTAGACATTACATTGTCGATTTGCTGGAAATCTGCGCCGTCTTTTACAAGAAGGTCAAATGCACCGAAGTAAGGGAACAATACACGGTTAACCAAGAACCCTGGGCAGTCGTTTACAACGATTGGTGTTTTACCCATTTTTTGAGCAAGAACGACAGTCGTTGCAATTGCTTCTTCAGAAGTTTTTTCACCACGAATAACTTCTACAAGCGGCATCATGTGAACTGGGTTGAAGAAGTGCATACCAACGAAGTTTTCAGGACGTTGTAATGCTTTTGCCAAACGTGTAATTGAAATTGTAGAAGTGTTAGAAGCAATGATCGTATTTTCACGAACATTTTTCTCAGTTTCTGCAAGTACGATTTCTTTAACTTTTGGATTTTCAGTTACCGCTTCGATCACGATATCAACTTCTTTAAACTCATCGTAGCTTAAAGTAGGACGGATACGAGCAAGCGTTTCACCCATTTGCGCAGGTTTCATTTTTTTGCGTTCAACCTGTTTAGTTAACAAGCTGTTTGCTTCTGACATACCTAATGCAAGTTGTGGGTTACCAATATCCTTCATGATAATTGGAGTACCTTTGCTTGCCGCTTGGTAAGCAATACCGCCACCCATAATACCAGCGCCAAGTACAGCCGCTTGATTTACAGGGTGAGCACCTTTTTCATGTTGTTTAGATGCTTTTTTCACAACTTGGTCATTGATGAATAAACCAATCAATGCACCAGCTTGTGGAGTAATTGCTGCTTTAGCAAAGCCTTCAGCTTCAACTTTTAACGCTTCATCACGTGCAAGGCTTGCACCTGCTTGTAATGAATCAAGTAATAATTTTGGAGCAGGGTATTGAGCAGGGTTTGCTTTAGCAAGTACAGCACCTTTTGCTGTGTTGAACGCCATCATTTGTTCAAGTGGGTTCAATTTTACAGCGTCAAGTTTTTCTTGGCGTTTTGCTTTCCAGTTTAAACGACCAGAAATTGCTTGTTTAACCAAGTCAGTTGCAGCTTCAAGTAATTTGTCAGCAGCCACTACAGCATCAACAGCACCATCTTTAAGAGCGGCAGCCGGTTTTTTAGGAACAGCCATTGCCATCCATTCAACTGCGTTGTCGATACCGATAACACGGCTTAAACGAACGCTACCACCGAAACCAGGATAAATACCGAGTTTGATTTCTGGTAAGCCCACTTGTGCAGCTTCTGACATCACACGATAGTCACACACTAAGCACATTTCAAAACCGCCACCTAAAGCCATGCCATTAATAGCAGCAACTTTTGGAAGGTCTAAATCTTCAAAGCTATTGAAGATCTCGTGAACAGGCATAAGCCAGTCAACAATCGCTTTTTCGCCTTGGGCGAAGTTTTCGCCAAATTCGGTAATATCTGCCCCAACAATAAATGTAGATTTGCCAGAAGTTACGACTAAGCCTTTAATATCGTTATTGGCTTTTACTGCTGCGATAGCAGCTTGGAAATCTTCAATTGTTGCACGGTTAAATTTATTGACCGACTCACCTTGTAAGTCAAAGCGGAATTCTGCAATTCCGTCCGCAAGCATTTGGACGGTAATGGCATTGCCAGCGTGGATCATGCCTGATCTCCTTAGTTTTGGAGGATTTCTAAGTTGATGTTATGAAGCGTGTGTACAGCTCCGGTACACATTTATGCTTCGCTAATCTTACGATAACTATATCTAAAAAGAAGCCAACAAGTTGTATCAAGCCGTGACGCAAGGGTCATCAATTGTCTACAAATAATTTTTTTTAATTTATTTATATGAAAAATATGTTTTTTTATTGGGGGTAATAGCTTGATAAGCAAGAGTTGAAGGGCCCATAAGAGAATGTAGTAAATGATGAAATGAATGATAAAAGAACAATAAAGAAATACAGATTTCAGTGGGAAAAGCGCATAAATGAAAAAAATAATAAAGACGGTTGAATAACCTTGGTTTTTTGAACTGTTAATGAAAATTAAGATACTTTGTGAATTATTAGACAGAAAGGGTTGTCTATTTTTTTATCTTTGGATAAACTTTGTGTTATAAAAATGTTAGACAAAGTAATATTATGTTAAAAAATAAGTTTATGATTTTAGCCATCCTTCCATTTATGTTGAGTGCATGTGGAGGTGGCGGTTCTAGTGATAATAATTCCGTAAATAACGATCAAAGTAGTGCATCACAAGATTCTACGGCGAATGGAAGTCGTTACTATTTTATGGATTACAATGCGAATGAAACAGATGCGTTAAATATTTCTTATTTTGAAATATTCAATAAAAAATCAACTGATGGATCTTCTAATCAAGCTTTAGGTGAGTATTTGCTCACAGAGAAAAAACTCTATCTGCCAACTGATAGAGCGATTAATGTTATGAATATTAATTCGCTAACGGATTGGACATTAGACCTGATTGGTGATGTTAAAGAGGATTGGAAACTAGAAAGAGTTAATCTGTCTGGTCAGAATATGTTTGACGCTGTTTTACCGGGCTACCGAGCAGTAGGCTTTCCAGTAAATGATGCAAGTACGACTAATGGTCGTATATTTCTTAATACTTATGGACAGAATAAATTTCCTGACGGAAGTAGTTGCTATCGTTTAATTTCAAAAAAATCTAATCAAGAGTCTTTTGCATTTAATGTCGGTCAAGATTATGAAATTAACCAGAGTTTTGACGAGTTCGATGCTGACAATGCTTCATACCTTAATTATTTGAATCAAACTAATCCATTCGGCTTTACTTATAAAGCAGTTAAAGGAACATGGCAAACAGTTCAGTGGACTACAGTTTATGATACTAGTCTAGGTTTTGCTGCGAGCGATAGTGTTGCGGTGCAATATCAAGGTAAGCCATACACAGCAAGTTATACAAGTGATATTGGTTGGACTGCTGATCAAGAAGTTAAGCATTGGGAAACATACCTAAAAAATGCCAATGATCCCCAACGCATCCGTTTTGCTCAGTTAAGAATTGCACAATTGAAATCAGGTTGTTATGTCTATAATGAAACTGCTGCAAACGCACTTGTTTCTCTGAATGCGTTAAATTGGAAACCTTATCAAAACTAATTTAAAATCTGAGTTTAAGAAATCTCAAGAATAAATGTTCTTGAGATTTTTTTTGATAAAAATAATAGTTACTCATATGAGTCTGAATTTTCTTCGAGAGTTTGTTATTATTTCTCCAATTTTAAATTCCTTCGAAGTATTTTTAAAGATGCTTAAATGCGAGTAACTATATGATTAAGTGGATCGTATTAGCGATTTTTGTAATATCTGCATTGTATATCCAACATCGCGGCAAAGTGCGTCACTCGTTTTATCGTCAATTTTTTGACCATTCAACCTTGCTCGCACCGATTAACTTTTTAATGTACATCTTTTCAAAGGTACCGAATCAGCCTTATATCGACACTCAACACTTTAAAGATTTAAAAGTGTTAGATGAAAATTGGGAAATGATTCGAGATGAAGCGAAAGCTTTATATGACCAAGGTGGGATTAAAGCTTCGAGTACCTATAACGACTTGGGTTTCAACTCGTTCTTTAAAACAGGTTGGAAACGTTTTTACCTGAAATGGTATGAGTCGAGCCATCCTTCGGCAGCTGAGCTTTGTCCAAAAACGACAGCTTTACTGAAAACATTACCAACGATTAAAGCGGCAATGTTTACCGAACTTGCTCCTGATAGCCGTTTGGTTAGACACCGTGACCCGTACGCAGGCTCACTTCGTTATCACTTAGGTTTAATTACACCAAATGATGATCGCTGTTTTATTGATGTAGATGGTGAAAGATACTCTTGGCGTGACGGTCAAAGTGTTGTGTTTGATGAAACTTATATTCACTATGCTGAAAATAAGACCGATCAAAACCGTATTATTTTCTTCGCAGACGTTGAGCGTCCGATGAAAGTGAAATGGATGGAACGTTTTAACCATTGGTTTGGTCGTAACGTGATGACTGCAGCAAGTTCACCGAATGAAACAGGTGACCAAACGGGTGGATTAAATAAAGCATTTGGTTATGTGTACCAAATTCGTATTAAAGCCAAAGCATTAAAAGCTAAAAACCGCAAATTATATTACTTCTTAAAATGGTTCCTCATGCTTGGAATTTTCTTCCTGATTTTTGTGCGACCATATGTATTTTAATTAAAGCGCCCGAAAGGGCGTTTTTTTATTGTGATTATTTAAATAATTTAGATTTATTTTTATGCATTTAAAACGATGCTTATTAGCGTGGGGAGTATTTTATTTAAAATTTTAGGTGAATTTTATATTAATTATTGGGATGATAATGCGACTGGTAAATATATGCCTTTCTTGTACTTAATAAATTTTAAAAATTTGCGTGGAATATAAATGAATACGGTGATGAAACAAGCTTTAGTAATAACTACATTCAGTGCAGCAGTAATATTAACTGGATGTGGTAAATCTAAGCCAGAGCCAAAATCAAAAACAGAAAAAGTTGAGGCAATTTCGGATTGGAGCTGTACGCATCCTGACAATTTAAATCAGATTCAAACCTCTTTGAAAAAAGAATATTTGAAGCAAATCGAACGTAGCTTAAGACAAAGTCAATATCAGGTTGATGCTGATATTCTTAATAAAATTAATCAAGGTTTGAAGTTTGAAATTAAAAATATTCGCACTTTACCATTAGAAGATGAAAGCCAAAAAAATACACAACTCAGCTGTGAAAGCCAGTTAGTTGTTTCATTTCCTAAAGGTTTACAAAAACGTGCGGAAAAAGCATATGTTGAAGAACTGCGTCACTCTAATGAAGAATCACAGACGCTGAATGACTATTTTTCGGATAATGAATCATCTTTGACTCTTGAAAATGATCAATTGAAAGGTGAATTTTTCTATAACATCACAAAAACAGATAAAGAGGGGTTGGTGTTTGATTTACCAAGTCAAAACACTGTGATTGAAGGATTGGTTTTTGTTGCCACTAAAGCTGTGCAATATGCGGCTTATGTTAAAGAAAATGAGTTGATTGACGAAAATATTGAAGAAAATAGACAAATGTCTGAACAAAATAATGAAGAGCAGACTGCTTTGGCTCAAGAAGCCATGGATGTTCGTAAAAAAGAATTAGATAGCGACAAAGCGAAGCAAGTGGAACGCTTAAATCTGACTTGGGATAAATTGAGCGCTGAGAAAAAAACTCAATTTAAACAAGATCAATCGGACTGGTTTAAAAAACGTGATGTTGAATGTAAAGTACTGGCACAAAAAAGTGTGGAAGAAATTCCTGAAAAGGACTTAGAAACTTACCAAAAGCAATCCGATTATTGGACTGCTGATATGCGTAAGCAAAATCAGGAGATGCAATATACACAGTGCTTTATTCAAAAAACTGCAGAGCGAACAGTTTATTTAAATAATTTAAACTAATCTGAAATTCTCCATAAGTGCTAGGTCAATCGTGTTGAAATAGATGGGATTGACCAATCTTTAGTAAGCTCGAAAGGGATTTTTTTATAGAATAAATTTGATAAATTGTTTTTTGTGACCCATTTCACAGTGCTGGCAATTTGTTACAACTATTAAAAGCCAACGCATAATTTTGATTCTACAATTGCTCCGTTTTTTCGAAGACTGGTTAGCGGAAGTAGGTTTCAAAATGGCTCATGCTCATCACGTAGCTCATGCACATGTTCACCACATTAAATTGAGAAAAGAAGAAAGTTCTCAGGGTGACTTAAAAACGAAAGCGATGTTAAACAAAGCTTCGGCTGAGACTAAAAAGCATAGCCGATTGGCTTCTAAAAGGCATAAAGTAGAAGACCAAAATATCGATCTGCATAAGTTCTCAAGCAAACTTGAGAGCATGTCAGCAAAGCACAGTAAAGAAAAATGCGCCAAGAATATCCGTATTGCTTTACAGGCAGCAGGTGCAGATGTTT
Source organism: Acinetobacter sp. 70_2 (assembly GCF_056736115.1). Classification (NCBI taxonomy): domain Bacteria; kingdom Pseudomonadati; phylum Pseudomonadota; class Gammaproteobacteria; order Moraxellales; family Moraxellaceae; genus Acinetobacter; species Acinetobacter sp. 70_2. Next base: position 336,361 of record NZ_JBWZIP010000013.1, on the reverse strand, counting down.
CAAAGCATCCAGTAGCTGCATCTGACTGGGGGCATACTCTAGAAAAGAACGGCTATAAGAAAATTAAACCAGCATTCAACCGTCCTCAAGAAGGCGATATTTATATTATTGAACGTACCAGTGGTCATACCTACGGACATATTGCTGGCTATACCGGTAATGGCTGGTTCTCAGATTTTCGTCAAAAAACCTATGCGGTGTATAAAGAAAAAGACGTGAAATATAGTTACTATCGTCTCGATTCCTAAAGACCTACGACACACTTTGTCGGACTACTTCGTCATCCCTTGTCAAATTTAGGTTCTGGCACAGTAAAGCACTTGAAAAGTAAGGATGAAAACATCACATTAGGTGTTCAGTATTAAAGCCATGCATGCCAATAGTGAATCAAAACGCTCGTCCTCATATTGAAAAAATTTTAGCCCATATGACCCAGCTTCCAGGCGTTTATAAAATGCTAGGGAAAGATGGTGAGTTGTTATATGTGGGCAAAGCGAAAAACCTAAAAAATCGGGTATCGAGTTATTTTGTTAAAACCATTGAACATCCGAAAACTCAGGCTTTAGTTGCGCGAATTTATGATATTGAAACGCTTGTCACGCGTTCAGAAACTGAAGCGCTGCTTTTAGAACAAAACTTAATTAAACAACATCGTCCGCCTTATAATATCATGTTGCGAGACGACAAGTCATACGTCTATATCTTTGTATCGGCAGATAAACCGTATCCACGAATTGCCAGTGGACGTGGCAAAGGTAAGCACCAAATTGGTAAATTCTTTGGACCTTATCCAAGTGCTTATAGTGCGCGAGATACCTTACTGGTTTTACAAAAACTTTTTAATGTCCGTCAGTGTGAAAATAGTTACTTTTCACAGCGCAAACGTCCATGTTTGCAATATCAAATCAAACGTTGTTCGGCCCCGTGTGTAGGCTTAGTTTCACCAGAAGATTACAAAGATGATGTGAATAATAGTATTCGTTTCTTACAAGGTGACACCAAAGAATTAAATCAAGAGCTGATTGCGAAAATGGAGCAGGCAGCGGCAGATCTTGAATTTGAAAAAGCTGTTTTTTATCGGGATCGATTATCTTTACTCCGTGAAGTACAGGCACAACAAGCTGTTTTCAAAGTAAAAGGTGAGGCTGATATTTTGGCAATTGCCTATCAGGCTGGCGTGACATGTGTGCAGATTATGCATGTACGTAATGGACGTATGCTAGGCGGTAAAAGCTATTTTCCCGATATGTTAGGCGATGACCTTGGTCAAATGCTAAGTGACTTTATGGCAAACTTTTACTTTCAGGTTGCCGATGAAGTACCAAGCGAACTGATTGTAAATACTGCCTTACCTGACCGTAAAGAGTTGGAAGAAGCCTTAGCACAGCAGTTTGGAAAGAAAGTCCAGATTAAGAGCAGTGTACGAGAAACACGTGCTGAATGGTTAGAACTTGCCGAAATGAATGTTCAACATGCGATTAAAGGGCAGTTGAGTAACCACTTAGAGCTCAATGAGCGTTTCCACCAGCTTGAGCAGGTGGTTGGCCGTCCAGTTGATCGTATCGAATGTTTTGATATTAGTCATACCATGGGCGAAGCGCCGATCGCATCATGCGTAGTGTTCGACCAAGGCGGTGCACGTAAACGGGACTACCGACAATTTGCCATTCAAGATATTACCGCGGGCGATGATTATGCTGCGATGCGACAAGCTTTAACGCGTCGCTATAAAAAGGCGATGCTGCCTGACTTGCTTTTAATCGATGGTGGTAAAGGTCAACTTCATATGGCCATGGAAGTGATGCAAGAGCTTGGGCTTGAAGCTTTCATGATTGGTGTATCAAAGGGTGAAGGACGTAAACCGGGACTTGAAACGCTTCATTTTACTGACGGTACAAAAATCCAGTTACCCGAAGATCATAAAGCTCTACATTTGATTCAACAGGTGCGTGATGAAGCTCACCGTTTTGCCATTACCAAACACCGCGCTAAGCGTGATAAACGCCGTAGTACCTCAGTTTTAGAAGCAATTCCGGGCTTAGGGCCTAAACGCCGTCGAGATTTATTAACACATTTTGGTGGGATTCAAGGCGTGTTAAAAGCATCGGAAAAAGAGTTGACGGTAGTGCCGGGCTTAGGTGAAGTGATGGCAAGAACGATTTATAAAATTTTGCATGAGTAGCCACGTGTTTAAAATTTGAGTGACAAAAGCGCTCGTAAATTAATAGCTGAATGATCATTCACATGATGGTCAAAATAATGAAAGATACTTCCTAATCACGCACATGACTTAGGGATATGCATGTCATTATTACAGCTATTTGAAGATGTAAAACAAAATGAATGGATTGATATACCCGCAGGTTGGTTACAGGGGCGAACGGTTTTTGGTGGCCTTGTTGCTGGGCTATTAATGCAAAAAGCATGCTCCCATATTCAAGATTCAAATAAAAGATTATTAAGTTGTAGTGTTACTTTTGTGGGTCCTGTACAGCAAGGCTCTGCCCGATTGACTATTGAAATTTTAAGAGAAGGGAAGTCAGTCACTACGCTTGAGGCTCGTTTATGGCAAGATGGTGCAGTACAAACCATTTTGGTCGCAAGTTTTGGGGCGCCTCGTGTATCGAGTATTGAGGTAAAACAAGAACCCGTTGCTCCTGTATATGTTCAACCTGAAAATTTATCTGTCATTCCTTTTGCCAAACATATGCCTGAATGCTTTCAGCATTTCGAAGTCTGTTGGGCTGAGGGTAATTATCCAGTGACAGCAAGTGAGCATCCAGACTTTGGTGGTTGGTCAAGGTTCTCCCCAGAGCAACATGAAAATCGTCAACTAACATTGCCTGATTTGATTGTTTTGATGGATATTTGGCCGTCGGGTGTTTTGCCAATGTTTAAGCAAGTTGCACCTGCGAGTTCTTTAACGTGGCATATTACTTATGTGAACTCAGTCCAGGATCAATTGTGTGACTGGTTTAAATATAAAGTCGTCACAGAACATGCAGCTGAGGGTTATTCCACAGAATATGCATATCTTTGGGACCAAAGTGATCATTTAATTGCAATTTTGCGGCAAACTGTTACGGTATTTACCTAAGCAATCCACTTTCTCGATTCACATATTTCGTATAAAGTGGCTGTTACAGATAGATACAATATTGAAGTATGTGTCTTTGTCTGTTAAAAGATGCGTGAAGACTAAATTGGCGGTGTTTATGACCACAGGGCGAATCCTGAATATCCCAAATATCCTAACTTTGGCGCGTATCGCGCTTATTCCTGTATTTTTGGTGATTGCATATTGGCCGCCTGCAATAGGTATTGGTGAGCACGTAGGAAGTATGACTCGTCATATTATCTTGACTGCAATTTTTGTGCTGGCTGCCGTAACCGATTGGTTTGATGGTTATCTAGCACGAACGTTAAACCAGACTTCAGCATTTGGCCGATTCCTAGACCCGGTTGCAGATAAACTGATGGTCGCAGCTGCACTTATTGTTCTAGTGCAGTGGAAACCTACCATTGCGATGGCTTTTGCTGCAATTGTTATTATTTCACGGGAAATTACTGTTTCTGCTTTACGTGAGTGGATGGCAGAACTTGGTGCGCGAACCAGTGTAGCAGTGTCAACTGTAGGTAAATATAAAACCGCATTTCAAATGATTGCGATTAGTGTATTCCTGCTGAATTGGCAGCCTTTAGAAATGTTGGCTTATGCTTTGTTATATACCGCAGTCATTCTGACTTTGTGGTCAATGTTTATTTATTTAAAAGCCGCGTGGCCATATCTAAAGCAGCCATAAAACCAAATAAGATTCTAAAAAGCCTTTCCTTGAGAAAGGCTTTTTTTATTGCAAAGTGCCAGAATAGAGTGACTCTCGCAATTGGTGTAGTTAATAAATATCATTGGCAAAAAGGGCGTAAAATGGCATTGTTAGCTTGAGAGATGGCTAAGCAGCAAGGGGGGATTGCATGACACTAGATTTATTTTCTCCAGAACCTTGTACAAATTTATTACCGTATGATGGCGAAGTTCAGGACTACGGATGTATTTTAAGTGCCGAAGAAGCCGAGCAATATTTTCATTATTTGTACCGACATCTGGCATGGCGACATGATGAAGCGAAGTTATACGGCAAGCATTTTATTACTCCCCGTAAAGTCGCTTGGTATGGTGACGAACATTATCGATATAAATATTCTGGTGTTTTTCGTGATTCTTTACCGTGGGACAGAGCGCTTGCCAAGCTAAAACAGCAAGTAGAGCAGATACTTTCAGAAAAATTTAATTCTTGCTTAGCCAATCTTTATGAAGACGGAACGCAAGGAATGGCTTGGCATAGTGACTCGGATGTATCTTTAGCCAGAACTACTACAATTGCTTCCTTAAGTTTTGGAGCAACGCGAAAGTTCTCTTTTAGGCATATTCAAAGCAAAGAAAAAGTTGAAATGTGGTTACAGCCAGGTCAACTCATTGTGATGCGCGGTGAGACTCAACAATATTGGCAACACCGTTTAAATCGTTCGACAAAAATTTTACAGCCACGTATTAATCTGACTTTTCGTCAGTTCAAGTTTTCATAACTTTTTGCTAAAAATTAGGCAAGAAAAAAGCCCATGATGGCAGCATGAGCTTATTCCTCTGAGGGAGAGCCTTCTATTGATGAGCTGCTGATGAAAAGAATCATCAATAGGTGCTAAAATCATAATATGAGAATGTTTAGATATTTTCAATGCTCTAAAGTGTAAGAAAACTTTAAATTATCAAAAATATTATTTTAGATCTCACCTTTTTCTGAAAGTTCCATAAAACGCTGCTCAATCAATCCAGCATTTTCTTGCAAAATTTCAATCAGTTTTTGAATATTTAAAAAATCAAAACGGTTCTTGGATGCCACTAGCGTTAACGCTAAAGGAACTTCTTTACTCGAAAAACGAACGGGTACGGCAAGGCCTGAAACATTAGGGTCAATCTCACCTTGTGAGAAATAGAAGCCTTGTTTCTTTATTTTACGCATACGTTGAATAAAGCTTGGTTCGTCTAGAGCAAACCCTGACTGCGACAGTTCATGTTTAAAACGTTCATAGTAGTCATGCATGCGCTGTTTACTTAAATGTGACACCATTGTTTTGGGTGATGCACCGACATAAATCGGGCGTGGACAGCCTCGGCCATACGAAAGTAATTCAGTATCTTTGAAAATTTCATGATGAATATCAATACAGTAGTCATCATTTAAATAGGTCAGTAAACAGCAGAGTTCGGTGCGCTCTACAATATTTCGCATAAACGGTGTGCTGATTTGGACCAATGGGTCTGTTGTTCTTGATACATAGTCAAGAACTGCTATTTTTGAGCCTAAAGTGTAATCGCCAGAAGTACCATTAATACGTTTTAATAAGTCGGCTGATACGAGTTCTTTTAGATAACGGTAGCTGGTCGGTTTAGACAAGCCAAGTTCTTCGCAAATAATATCGACATTAATCACTGGTCGTGAAACTGAAAATAAATCCAGTACGGTTAAAATTTTGCCAAAACTTGAAATTGCCATGATGTCTTATTCGTATCCTTAATAAACGGGTCACACTTGAGTTCTTATAACAGAAAAATTGAAGCTTTGTCTCAATTCCAAGATAACTACCTGATTTAAATATTTTACGCTCAGAATCAGAAAAGTTCTCTTGATTCGCACATCATATATGATTAACTAAAAACATATCAAATTATCAAATTAAGATATTTTAGTTGACTAAATCACTTTAATTTGAAAAAATTGTGCAACAAAATATCTAATCGAGAAATTGGTTTACTCTGCCGACTTTTTCGATGTCTCTCCTTTCCTAAGCTTGGTCGTATAAATAGCGGTCAATCTGAAATCATCTCGGCACATCATGCAAAGATGTAGGAAAAATCATTGTATTGAAGGATGCTCTCATTAACTCATTTGTCTATAAGGCAAATGACAAAGTCGTGTTGTCTTTTTAAAAGGCAAGGGGACACTGAGGAGCATGCTCATCAGTTCAAATCTGTATTTGAGATGAGTTCATGTTATTAAAGCAAATACTGGCTTTTCGCCCGAGTAAGCTTGATCTAATTTTTGCAATAAAGACATTTATTGCCGGCATGTTGGCATTATTTGTTTCGTTTGAATTAGACCTGATTAATCCAATGTGGTCGATCGGTACCGTCCTGATTATCGCCAACCCTTATTCGGGTATGGTGTCGTCTAAGTGTGTCTATCGTGTTTTAGGCACGGTGGGTGGTGCCATTGTTGCGTTAACAATCACACCTCATCTGATTAATACGCCGTGGATATTTACGGTGGTGTTATCACTGTGGGTGGGCTTTGCGCTTTATGTATCCTTACTTGACCGGACGCCTCGCAGTTATGCATTTATGCTGGCGGGTTATTCAACTGCAATGATTGCGTATAACGCGATTACTTATATTGATCAGTACAATATTTTTGATATCGCTTTGGCGCGCGTACTTGAGATTTCAATTGGTGTGATTTCGAGTGCTGTAGTTTCGGCAACTATTTTGCCCATGCATATTGGTTCGGCAATTAAGCAGCGTGTAACCAAAACACTCAAAGATACAGAGAACCTGTTTGCAAACTTGTTAAACGCAGATCAACAGCAAAACAATACACAGCTTTTGGCTGCGATTACTCGTGATACGACAGATATTCATGCATTAGCAGTTCACTTGAGCTATGAAAAAGGTGAATTGCATGGCATGACCAAGCCTTTGCAAGAAATGCTGCATCAAATGTCGATGGTAGTTGCAAACTTGGTTGCTTTGTCTGAACGAATTAAACAGTTACAAGAACTGAATTTTATTGAAAGTCATGCGGACAAATTAAAACAGCTTTCAGGTCATGTGATTCATTTTCTCGAACAAAAAGACCAGATGACTGATGAAAATGTTTTGCAGTTACCTGCTGAGTTTGAAAATGACTTTTTGAACTTAAATGACTTGGCTTCTGAACATCAGCAAGTTTTATTGGCTGCTATGAAAATGGATGTCCGCCACTTTATTAGTAATGTTTTAGCTGTGAAAGTTTTATGGCAACGCATCAAGCAGGGTAATAAAGAGATACCAGATAACATTACCCCAATGACGACTAAATATCCAAGTTTGCACCGAGATCATGGCGTAGCCGTCAGAGGCGGTATTAGTGCGGTACTCATTACATTTATTGTGACAGGTGTGTGGATTCTGTCTGGCTGGAAGGCTGGATTTATGATGGCACAGATTGGGGCCGTAACCGCTTGTATTTTAACAGCCTTAGATAACCCTGTTCCTGTCTTACGTATTTTTATATGGGGCAGTGTGGCATCGGCTGTTTTAGTGTTTATTTATGCTTTTGGTGTTTTCCCTCATGTCACTACATTTTGGGAGCTTGGACTCGTTTTACTACCGATGTTCTTATTTGCGGTTTCTATGATGGCAAATCAGGCACTCATGCCTGTGGGTATGGTGCTCGGTATTAATACCATGATGGGTCTGAACTTGCACAATGCTTATAGCATGGATGCAGTGTCTTACCTAGACAGTTCATTTGGTATGGTCATCGGTGTATTGGTATCTCTCATTGTGATAGATGTTGTACGTGCTATGTCACCCGATACCAGTGCAAATCGTATTCTGGCTTTACATTATCGCGCGATGCGCCAAGCGATTTATATTCCTTATGGTATTGAATTCAAAGTTCATTTGCGTGCGATGTTAGACCGTGTAGGTGTTTTAAATACCAAAATGGTTCAGTCAGAAGAGATTAAAAAATCAATTCATCAGGCACTTGTTGAATCAAGTGCAATTGTTGATTTAACCCGTTTGCAAGAGTTAGCAAATCAGGTTCAGTCATCTTCAGAACTGGCTCATCATATTGGGCGTTTGCAACAAGATTTAGATGAGCTATTTAGAGCCAAAGAAAATGAAAAAGATGAAAGTGATGTATTGGTACAGCACATTCATCAGACCTTGTTTGAACTAAAACAACTTGCTTCAAATATAGAAGATATGACTTTGCGTCAAAGATTATTTATTTCGCTAAATAATATTGCTTATAGCATGTGTCATGTTTCATCAAACCAAATGAATGCAGATCGTACGCTTACAGGAGCCACAGCGCATGGGTGAGTTTAATGTCTACGGTATTTACGTGCCCGCTTTGCTCGTCCAAGCCTTATTTGCATATATATGTTTCCGCTTGTTAAGTCCTCTAACTAACAAATGGATTGCACAAGGCTGGATCGCACTACCCAGCATTTTCAATTTGTGTTTTTACCTTTTACTACTTTTGGTGATACACCAAATTTTTGTTGGGTTAGGTGCTTAAAGATGATTGCCAGATTAAAGATTGAGTTAGGTGAGTAAAATGAATCAATTGGAGTTGAAAAAAGTCATTCGTCCAGTGATTTTGATTGTCGCATTAATGATTGCGGTCTATACCATTGTGCATTTATGGAACTACTATAATGCAGCGCCGTGGACACGTGATGGCCGAGTTCGTGGTGACGTTATTCAAGTCTCCTCAGATGTAGCAGGGCTTGTAACGGAAGTATTGGTTCAAGATAACCAGACTGTCAAAAAAGGTCAGGTGCTTTTTAAAATTGATGTCTCTCGCCGAGCTTTAGATGTAGAGCAAGCAAAGTCTGATTTGGCAAAAGCAAAAGCGGCATATGCTCAGGCACAAGCAGGTTTAGCGCAAGCCAAAGCAAACTTGATTAAGTCGAGCACGAACATTAAGTTAGCCGAGAAAAACGCAAACCGTTATTCAAACTTAATGGATGGCGCGATTTCTAAACAAGAACAAGATCAGGTTTTTGCAACTCGCGATCAATCACATGCGGAACATGAGCAACTCCAAGCGGCGATTCAACAAGCTGAAGCCACTATTAAACAGCAGCAGGCACTGGTTGAAGCAGCAACAAGTAACTTACATTTAGCAGAACTCAATATGCACCGTGCGGCTGTTGTTGCACCGGCAGATGGAACACTTTCTAACTTTGATTTGCGTCCTGGTAACTATGTTCAAGTCGGACAAGCAGTTGCAGCATTGCTCGATCGTAAACAGCTTTATGTTGTGGGATATTTTGAAGAAACAAAATTAGACCGTATTCATATTGGCGATCAGGCAAGTGTGCAATTAATGGGTGACAGTCAGAAAATTAAAGGACATGTGCAAGGTATTGCGTCGGGTATTGAAGACCGCGAGCGTTCAAGCAGTTCTAAATTGCTTGCAAACGTAAACCCAACCTTTAGCTGGGTTCGTTTAGCGCAGCGCGTACCTGTAAAAATTGTATTAGACGAAGCACCAAAAAATCAGCTGGCGTTTGTATCTGGCCGTACTGCGACAGTACATATTATTGAAAAATAAAAAGCTTAAGTTTTTAAACTCAATAAAAAAGCATGTGTAAAACATGCTTTTTTATTTTATGGCGTTAAGCCAACAGGATTGCGATACCAGCTTTGAATCAGCAAAGCTGCGGCAAAACTATCTGCTGATAACTTCTTTGCACGGCCTTGTTCTTGGTAAAAGCCCAGCTCTTCTCTTGCTTCACGTGTAGTGAGTCGCTCATCTACCATCCACGTTTCAATATTGGTTTGATGGCGTAAACGTCTTGCAAATTTGCGGGCACGTGTAGAAAGTTCTGACTCGCTATCATCCATATTTAATGGAAGACCAACAATAAACAAATCCGGCTGCCACTCTTTTACAATTTTTAAAAGCTGGTCCCAATTGGGAATTCCATCTTTCATCACAAATAACGGCAGTGGGTTAGCACTTTCAATTGCAGATTGACCGATCGCCATTCCCATTTTTTGAGTGCCAAAGTCAAAAGCCATAATTGATTTTGATTGTGTTGCAGTCATTAAGCGTGTCCGATTTCAGAAGCCAGCCATGTACGATCTACACCAATTTTTTTATAGGCTGCATCCCAACGGTCGTCATACGGCAAGTTGAAAATCAGATCCATGTCGGCATCACAGATAAGCCAATCACCACGAGCGATTTCATCTTCTAATTGATTTTTACCCCAACTCGCATAACCGAGGGCAATTTGGTAACGCCCAACACCTTCGTTATGAGCGATTGCATCGAGAATATCTTTACTGGTGGTAATACAGACATTTTCACCCACAGCAATGGAAGAGTGCCATGTTGGTTGGCCAGTATGAAGAACAAAGCCAGCTTCTGGGCGTAAAGGACCACCTTGTAAAACCTCATGCGGATTTACATTGTCTGCATCAATGTCTAAATCATTGAGTAGTTCTTTAATTTGGATACCAGCAGGGCGATTGATAATAATACCTTGAGCACCTTCTTCGTCATGGCGGGCAAGATAAATTACAGTATTTGCAAAAAAGTCATCTGCCATTTCTGGCGGGGCAATCAGACAACGGTGAGTCATATATTGTTTGGTCACCTAAGCGGTTCTCCCTCAAAAAATGTCGCTATAGGGTCTCTCGACCCTTTTATCTATATAGGTTCTTTTTATCAACATACAAGAGTTAATCGGATTTCGCCAATCTTTTTCTCTCATTTTCTTTATTAATTTGAAGAAGCCTGAAATTTAAGTTGGCGTAATTGTTTTGCGTGCTGCAAGGTTGTTTCATTAATTTCAACACCGCCCGACATACGTGCCAACTCAAAAATAATCTGATTTTCATCGAGTTGTACAATGGTACTGCTTGCCGGATCAGTTTGTTGCTTTTTAACTAACAAATGTTGATCAGATTGTGCAGCGACCTGTGCTTGGTGAGTAATACATAGCAGTTGGACATGTTGAGCCAAGTCAGCAAGTAAACGTCCAACCACTTCAGCTGTACCACCACTAATCCCGACATCAATCTCGTCAAATACCAAAACTTCTGCCTCAGTCTTTTCAGCATTCATCACTTGCATAACAAGTGCAATACGTGAAAGCTCACCACCAGATGCCACTCGTGCCAATGGTTGTGGTGGTATGCCTTTGTTGGCAGTAAATAAAAGTTGAATGAAGCTTAGACCTTCCGAACTTGGCTGTTCTAATGGTTCAAACTTAAACTCAAAGTGAGCCTCAGGTAGCGCTAAAGGTTTCACTTGTTCAGTTAATTGTTTTGCAAGTGGGATAGCAGCTTCACGACGAATATTGTCTAAATGATGGGCTTTTTCTAAAAATTCTTGGTGTGACTTTTCTACTTGCTCTGCCAGAGTTTCTGGGTCTTCAAGCTGATGTAACTGTTCAAGCTCATTTTGCCAAGTTTCATATTCTTCTTTAAGTGTCTCTGGCTGAGTACGATATTTACGTGCTAGACGATGGAAAACTTCCAATTTGGAATTCAGTTCTTCCATCCGTTCAGGGTCAAAGCTCTGACGGTCAATAAACTGACGTAAATTTGATGTGGCATCATCAATTTCACTTTGAGCATTGAGTAAAGAATTATAAATTTCAGAAAGCTGTTCACTACGCCCCGCATGAGATTCTAGACGGCGAATGATCGATGACATTTCTTGAGTAATGTTTTGCTCAGCTTCATCAAGCGCATTCAGGCTATAGCTACAATCTTGCATGATATGTTCATGATGACTGAGGCGGTCGAACTCTTGCTCGATTTCTTTGTAATCAGTTTGAATGATTTCTTCAAGCTCTTCGATTTGTAGCTCTAAAGTCGCAATACGTTGTAGACGGGTTGCTTGAGCATCTAAAGCTGCTTGGTGTAAACGAATTGTGCGTTGCCATGTGCTATAGGCCTCACGAACATCGTTTGCTTCTACATAAAAATTGTTATAACGGTCTAACCAATGCTTTGGATAAGGTGGCTCAAGTAGCTGTTGTTGGCTGTGCTGGCTATATAATTGAACCAATAAACGACCTAATTCTTTAAGCTCAGAGAGGCTGCTCGGACGTCCATTAACCCAAGCTTTACTGCGACCAGTTGCAAAAATAACACGACGTAAATGAATTTCCCCAGAGTCATCATCTAGCTCATGGTCTTGTAGCCATTTTGCTTCTGGGCTATTGTCCTGATAAGTAAAAACAGCGGTGATATCCGCTTTGTCTGAACCATAGCGGACATAATTTGTATCTGTACGTTCCCCTAAGCAGGCAGAAAGTGCATCCAGTAATAATGATTTTCCGGCACCTGTCTCACCTGTTAGAACATTAAATCCTTGTTCTATATCAATAGCTAAATGATCAGCTAATGCAAAATTGATTAAAGTTAAATGTGTGAGCATAAACGCATCCAACGCGCCAAATTATGGGTTAAAGATAGAGAAGTTTTGAATTTGCTACAAGTGATCTATTATTCTAACTGAAATAATAGAACAGCAAGATTGCGGATCTTTACAATGAAAAAAACATTAAGCTTACCGAAAGCACCCATAGGAATGATGAACCGCCATAAAAAAATTAATCCTGCTGAAATGAATAAAATTTTAAATCAGCATTTTAATGCATTTAAACAGGCTGCTGCACAAGGCGATTATGCCAAAGCTTATCAGCATGTAAAAAAAGCGGTAAATCTAGTACCACAGCATCCGGGAGCATTATCTGATTTAGCTTATACTGAGCTGCGGTTACGCCGTTATGAAGATGCATATCAACATTATATGCAAGCCATTAAAGCAAGTGGTTCTAACGTTAATACAAACTTATATGATGGACTCACAGAGGTTTGTCATCATTTAAATAAAAAAGAAGAAACAATCAAATTTGGGCGCTTAGCAATTACAACAAAAAAAGAGCTAGCGAAGAGCGAACCTGTTTTATCGATTCCAGATCATGCACCACCAGCATTTAGTACAAACCCTGAAGAAAATATTATTGCCTTCTCATTATTTGGGGCAAATCCTCGCTATTGTGAAACCTCTATTTTAAATACTCAGCTAGCTAAACAGATTTATCCAGAATGGACGTGTCGATTTTATGTCGATGATACTGTACCAGTGCTGGTACAACAGCGATTAAAAGAAAAGGGCGCGCAAGTCATCCAAGTTACAGATTCTCAAAAACAACTATCTGGACTGTTTTGGCGCTTTTTTGTGATGGATGATCCTACAATTAAACGCTTTCTAATACGTGATGCCGATTCAATTGTGTCGCACCGCGAAAAGGCGGCTGTAGATGCATGGCTCAAAAGTGATGCGTGGTTTCATTTAATGAGAGATAGTTATTCTCATACTGAATTGATTTTGGCGGGTATGTGGGGTGGATGCTCAGGTATTTTTCATAATATTGAAGCACATATCAGAGATTATGTTGCCACTGGAAGGTATCCGGACAATCGAGTCATAGATCAACATTATCTACGTTATTGTATTTGGCCGACTTTAAAACAAAGTGTGCTTGTACATGATAGCCAGCAATTTGATGAAAATAGTGCCGATTTTCCAGTTTATGAGTCAGCTTCAATGCAAAATGACCCAGACAATTTTCATGTTGGCATGGATAATGGTTCACCAGTGGTTACAACTGCTGTTACTCACCTAACAGCAGAGAAAGTTTATTGGGTTTTACTCGATGAAAATCACGATGAAGTTTGCAGATATGATGCAATAGTGTCGAAGAGTCGAAATATTGAAGTAAATTTACCCCACGCTTTTGCTAAAAAAATTCAGTTACAGCAGTGGAAATTACAAGTCTATCCATATGAAAACTGATTGATTAGTTATTTAGGCACAATTAAACTACATTCATCATAATTTATATAAATGCGGCATTATCTGGAGAGTGTGCATGAGTTCAACCCAATTTGATCATGTAACGGTCATCAAAAAATCAAATGTTTATTTTGGTGGAGCATGTATCAGCCATACCGTGCAATTTGAAGATGGAACGAAAAAAACATTAGGTGTTATTTTGCCGACTGAGCAGCCTTTAACATTTGAAACACACGTTCCTGAGCGTATGGAAATTATTTCAGGTGAATGTCGCGTTAAAATTGCAGACAGCAATGAAAGTGAATTGTTCCGTGCTGGTCAATCATTTTATGTACCAGGTAATAGCGTTTTCAAAATCGAGACTGATGAAGTACTCGATTATGTTTGCCACTTAGAAGGCTAAGAAATTACTGTTTAAATCGGGTACACTATGCCCAAAGAAATCCTGTGAAGTCGGCTTTACAGGATTTTTATTTTTTGCTCAAACGTTGTTAGAGGTCATGCATGGCAAAACCGGAATATTATTATGGCGTTCACTCAGTGGAGTCATTGTTAGAACTTGAGCCGGAGCGCGTGCTGACCTTGTTTACATTGAAAGGGCGCGACGATCAGCGTTTGCAGAAGATTCTGCAATTGGCTGAGCCTTTTGGAATTAGTGTACAAAAAGCAAGTCGTGATAGCCTCGAAAAGCTTGCGGGCTTGCCATTTCACCAAGGCGTAGTGGCAGCAGTACGTCCGCACCCAATTTTAAATGAAAAAGATCTAGATCAGATCATGGCTGAAACTCCAGATGCTTTATTACTGGCATTAGATCAGGTGACCGATCCACATAACTTAGGCGCTTGTATTCGTACAGCCGCTGCAATGGGTGTTCAGGCCGTGATAGTGCCTCGTGATCGTTCAGCAAGTTTAACCCCAACTGCTCGTAAAGTTGCAGCGGGTGGGGCCGAAAAAGTTAAGTTCATTCAAGTAACAAACTTAGCGCGTACATTAGCCCATCTTAAAGAAACCACTCATACCCGTGTGATTGGCACCATGCTTGATGAAAGTGCATTACCAATTCAAAAATGTGATTTCTCTGGTCCAGTCGTGATCGTGATGGGAGCTGAAGATACGGGTTTGCGTCCAATCACTCAGGCACAGTGTGATCATAAAGTTTATATTCCAATGTCTGGAAACTTGCAGAGTCTAAACGTAAGCGTGGCAACAGGTATGGCACTTTATGAGGCCTGCCGTCAGCGTTCTGAGATATAATAGAGCTGCCTTTCTAGTGTGTAAGCAGTCTTAGTATGTCTCCCCGTAAGCAAGGGTATTTCTTTGTATTGGTAACCATGTGCATTTGGGGCGGGTTTACGCTTTTTGCCCGTTTAAATGCACAGTGGCACATCAGTGCTTGGGATATTGCAGCATTGCGCTTTGCTATAGCCTTCCTAATTTTAATGCCTATCTTAATTTATAAAAAAGATCTCGCTTTTTTATGGAGTAAGCATGCGGTTATTTTGGCATTGATTGGCGGAGTCATTTATTGTCTTACCGTCTACACCGCGTTTCTCTATGCTCCTGCTGCACATGCTGCCATTTTTTTAAATGGTTGTATCCCTATCTGCACAGCTATAGCTGCCTATATTTTATTTAGACAACCATTTGATAAGCATACATGGGTGAGTCTGGCAATTATGATCACTGCCTTGGCTCTCATGAGTGTTTTGATGCTGCAAGGTAATGCTTCTGCTTTTGGCGTAGGTGATTTACTTCTATTTATCAGTGCGGTTTGGTGGGGTATTTTCACTGTATTACTTAAACAGTGGAAACTTTCTGCATGGCACTCTATGGCAAGTGTTGCGATTTGGTCTGCAATTATTTACTTACCCATCTATGCTTTATTTTTACCAAAGCATTTCATGGAAGTTAGTCCTGTTCATTTAGCGATACAGGGCATTTTCCACGGTGTATTTGTCGTTATTATCGCAACTTTGACTTATGTTGCTGCCATTCAGCGACTAGGTGCTTTTAAAACGGGAAGTATTGTGACTTTGGCGCCGTTTATTGCCGCTATTTTAGCTGTACCTTTACTTGGCGAGTCATTAAGCCCATCAATTGTGGTGGGCTTAGTCGGCATGGGAATAGGTGCTTTACAGCCTTGGCGTTGGTTTAGACAAGATAGCCTGACACAAAAAATTAAGCAGCAAAATAAGCAAAATTAGTTTGTGCGCTTCAAATAGCTTTGATGTAAAGGCTCTAATTGCTGATATAAATGTTCGAGTAATCCGTCATTAAACACAATGTCATTAGCAAGTTCGCGTTTACGCTCGCGTGGCATTTGTGCGGCAATAATTTTCTGAATTTGTTCTTGGTTTTGCCCATCTCGCTGGCTTGCACGCTGAATTTGAGTTTGTTCGCTCGCATCAACTAATAAGGTGTGATTAACCAATTCATGCTGGTTGGTTTCAAAAAGAAGTGGTGAAACTAAAATCACATAGGGACTTTTGGGATTTTGTAGCTGTTGAATAATAGATTGACGGATTGCAGGATGGGTAATTTGTTCAAGTGTGTGGCGCGCTTCTGGATTTTGGAAAATATATTCACGTAAGGCGCGGCGGTCTAAACTACCATCGGGTTGAAGTACCCAGTCTCCAAAAGTTTGTTGAATTTTTTGAAGAGCAGGCTGGCCTTTTTCAACTACTTCACGCGCAACAATGTCGGCATCGACGACTTGGATTCCTTGAGACTCAAACCATTGTGTTGCAGCAGATTTTCCACTGCCAATTCCACCTGTGATTCCCAGAATAAAAGCCATCTTAACCTCCCAAATAAATTTTCATAATCTGATCACCCCATAAAAAGGCAACCCAACCAGCAATGGCAATATATGGCCCAAAAGCAAAAGGCTGATTGTCATTTCTTAATTTTAATAAAATGATGCCAATGATTGCGCCAAGTAACGATGACAATAACACAATTAATGGCAGCATCAATGGTCCCATCCATGCACCTAAGGCTGCAAGTAACTTAAAGTCGCCGTAACCCATACCTTCTTTGCCAGTAATCACTTTAAAGAGGTAATAGACAATCCAAAGACATAGAAAGCCGATAAGGTAGCCCCAAATGGCCGAGTTGGGTGAGGTATAAATATTAAAGGTATTAATACCTAAGCCAAGGGCAGCTAAAGGTAGGGTAAAGCGATCAGGCAAAAGTTGTGTATCAAAGTCAATAAAGGTGAGGGCAATTAGTATCCATGTGAGGACTAGGCCGAAAAGCATTTGTACGGTTGGGCCAAACACCATAACCACCACCAGTGAACATAGCATGGTGAGTAGTTCAATCGCTGGATAGCGAATGCTGATCGGGTGCTGACAGTGTCCACATTTTCCTCTTAGCATTAACCAGCTTATGACAGGAATATTTTGATACCAAGGAATCTGTTGATGACATGAGGGGCATGAGGAAGCAGGTTTGCTTAATGTCAGTTTTTCATGGTCAATAATCGGTTGTTCTGGATTGAGGAGCATTTGACATTCTTGCTGCCAGTCTTGCTCCATCATCTTTGGAGTGCGATAAATCACTACATTTAGAAAGCTACCAATACATAGGCTCACGAGTGCAACAGCAATATAAAGAGCAGTTAAGTTTTGAATAAAATAAGCAATGATTTCTTGCATTATACAACTGAGCCCATTTGGAAAATTGGAAGATACATAGCAATTACTAGACCGCCTACAAGTACTCCTAAAATTGCCATAATTAAAGGTTCCATCATAGAAGTTAAACCATCAACGGCATTATCCACTTCATTTTCATAATAAGTGGCAACTTTATCGAGCATGCTGTCTAGTGCACCCGATTCTTCACCAATTGCCACCATTTGTATAGCCATAGAAGGAAAACGATTAGAGACCCGCATAGCAAACTGAAGCTGTTGACCCGTTGCGACATCTTCACGAATTTTCATAACGGCTTTTTCATAGATGACATTATTGGTTGCACCAGCAGTCGACTCAAGCGCATCAATGAGTGGAACCCCGGCTGCAAATGTTGTGGCAAGCGTACGGCTATAACGGGCAATAATTGCTTTATAGACCAAGTCTCCAAAAATAGGTAATTTAAGCGTTAATTTATCCAAGCCATCACGGAACTTTTTACTACGTTTTTTTGCTTCTAGAAAAGCGACAATAATTGCGCCAAATGCAATAATCATGATGAACCAATATTCTTGCATCCATTTCGACATATTCACGACCATTTGTGTGAATGCTGGTAATTCTGCTCCAAATGAAGAAAATAGATCCTGAAAAACGGGTACGACTTTAACCATCAAAATAATAGTCACCACAATCGCTACTACAATAACTGTTGCTGGGTATTTCATTGCTTTCTTGATTTTCTGCTTGAGCAATTCACTTTTTTCTTTGTAAATCGCCACACGGTCCAGCATAGTTTCAAGTGCACCTGATTGTTCACCTGACTCTACAAGTGAACAAAACAAGTTATCAAAATGTTGAGGATACTTTCTTAAAGCGGAAGCAAAGGTACTTCCACCTTCAACTTCACCTTTAATACCAAGTACTACCTCACGCATAGCTGGGTTTTCCAAACCTTCAGCGACAATTTCAAAGCCTTGTACTAGTGGTACACCGGCTTTCATCATGGTCGCAAGTTGTCGAGTGAAAATCGTAATATCAAGTGTTGTTACTTTTTTCTTGAATAAACCTTCAAGAATATTTTTACGTTTCTCACGTATGGTTCGAACAGTAACCCCTTGTTTACGTAAGGTCACTTTAGCTAAAGCCATATTTTTAGCTGGAAGTTCCCCCTTAATTTTTACGCCCTTACGGTCAACCCCTTCATAAGCAAAAGTCGGCATCATTTGTGCCTTTTTGACAGCCATTAGATTATCCTTATTTTAAATAATGTCTTATTCACTGGTCACACGGTTAACTTCTTGTAGAGAGGTCACACCTTGCATTACCTTTTTTAAACCTGAACGACGTAGATTATTAAACCCCAGTTTTTCAGAAGCAGCCGCGATTTCTAAAGCATTGCCATCTTCCATAATAATCTTGGAAATTTCAGGTGTAACTTTCATTACTTCATAAATACCGACACGGCCTTTATAGCCTTCACGACATTCAGAACAACCTACCGGTTGAAAAACGCAAAAGTCTGGATGTGCTAAGTCTTGTTCAGTAAAACCCATTTCTAATAGGCTTTGTTTAGGAATATCAGCAGGTATTTTGCACTGAGAGCAAAGACGTCGCGCTAAACGCTGGGCAATAACTAAGTTTACTGATGTTGCAATATTGAAAGAGGGAACCCCCATATTGCGTAGACGGGTTAGTGTTTCTGGAGCACTGTTGGTATGTAGCGTCGACATCACCATGTGTCCCGTTTGTGCAGCTTTAATTGCGATTTCTGCTGTTTCCAAGTCACGAATCTCACCCACCATAATAATGTCAGGGTCTTGACGTAAAAAAGATTTAAGCGCGGCAGCAAAAGTGAGACCTACTTTTGGGTTCACGTTAACCTGATTAATACCTTCAAGATTGATCTCCACTGGATCTTCGGCAGTAGAAATATTAGAACTTTCAGTATTTAAAATATTCAAACCTGTATATAAAGATACAGTTTTACCAGAACCTGTTGGACCTGTGATTAAAAGCATGCCCTGTGGTTTATCTAAAGCTTCCATAAATAAAGCTTTTTGTTCTTCTTCGTATCCTAATGCGTCAATTCCCAGCATTGCACTTGATGGGTCAAGAATACGAAGAACTAACTTTTCACCAAATAAGGTCGGAAGAGAGTTCACACGGAAATCAATTGCTTTGGTCTTTGATAGTTTGAGTTTGATACGACCATCTTGTGGAACACGTTTTTCGGAAATGTCCATTTGAGACATTACTTTTAAACGTGATGCCAAACGGTTCGCAAGCTGTAAAGGTGGATTGGCAATTTGACGTAACACACCATCGACACGATAACGTACCCGATATGACTTTTCATACGGTTCAAAATGTAAATCTGAAGCACCCATACGAATGGCATCAATGAGCAACTTATTAATATATTTAACAATAGGTGCTTCATCACCTTGTGGCGTTTCTTCTTCATCCTCTTGAGTGGTAGGGCCATCAAGACTGACATCAAGATCAAACTCTTCATCATTAAAGTCAAAGCTGCTTTCTTCTGCAAAATGCTGACCTAAAACTTTTTCTAGTTTATGGTGCTCGACAATGACAGGCTCAACCATCAGTTTGCTGTTAAAACGGATCGCATCAATCGCTTCAATATTGCTTGGATTGCTGGTCGCGACATATAAAATTTGCCCTCTTTGAATAAGGGGCAAAATTCGATGTTTTAAAATCAGTTTTTGATCGACCAGATCTTTAGGAATCTGAGATGTGTCATATACATCAAGATCAAAATATGGTTCAGCAAACTCAGCAGAGATTGTTTCAGCCAATAAAGAAGGGGAGAGATGAACCTCTTCAATTAAATATGCGACTGTATCCTGCTTAGCTCTCTTTGCTGCATCTAATGCATTTTGCATGGTCGCTGCCGACACATGCTTTTCTTCGACTAAACGCCGAAAAAACCCCGTAAATTTTGGAGATGTATGTAATGCTGACATCTGCCTGCCTATGCTAATGTGTTTATAATTGGTATATGAAAAATTATACTTTTGTTATGTAAAATTACTACCTTATAAAATGTTGCTCTAGTCCTACTCAGACTGTTAAAGCTTGAACCAGTCGAAGTTTTTATAGATTAATTTTTAAAATGTTTAAGTTTGAGTCCTTATAAAGTTTTTTTTAATTTCAAAGAGTAGAAAAGATATAAGTAATCCCATTAAAGAAAAGTATCTGAAATTTGTATAAATGCGTGTAGAATGTGCTGCATTTTTGATGAAAGGTGAGCAGTATGTCGGGTTCGACGATTACGCCTTGGGTAGTTGGCAACTGGAAAATGAATCCAATGCGTGCTAACGCCAACCAACTTATAGAAGAATTTAAACAATTATTGCAACAAAACCAAATTGCAGATGAAAGCTGCCATGTGGGCGTTGCCCCTGTTTCTATTGCACTTACAACAGTACAGGCGCAATTGCAGGATGCTGCAAGAACAGTATATGCGGTTGCGCAAGATGTATCGCGTGTTGCAGGTACAGGTGCTTATACGGGCGAAGTTAGTGCAGAATTATTAAAAGATAGTCAAATTAATTTCGTACTGGTCGGACACTCTGAACGCCGTGATATTTTTGGCGACAACGTTGAAATTTTGAAAGCGAAACTCCAAAATGCATTAAATGCGGGTTTGACTGTCATTTATTGTGTGGGTGAAAGTCTTGAACAGCGTGAGCAAGGTCAGGCAGAGCAAGTTGTTTTACAGCAAATTTGCGATATTGCACCTGTGGTTACTGCTGAACAATGGCAAAACCAAGTCGTGATTGCTTATGAACCTATTTGGGCAATTGGTACAGGTAAAACAGCTTCTCCACAAGATGCACAAGCGATGCACGCTAAAATTCGTGAAGGCTTATGTCAGCTTACTTCAGCAGGTTCAGATATTGCTATTTTATATGGTGGTAGTGTAAAAGCTGAAAATGCTGTTGAATTGGCTGCATGTCTAGACATTAATGGGGCGTTGGTCGGCGGTGCTTCATTAAATGCAGCATCTTTTTATCAAATTGTACAAGCCTTCGCGCAAAGCAAATAACGAGGATAGGGTATGCACTCTTTTGTACTTGTTGTACATATTATTTTAGCTGTACTGATGATTGCATTGATTTTAGTGCAACATGGTAAAGGCGCAGATGCTGGTGCTTCTTTTGGTGGTGGCGGTGCAGCAACTGTATTTGGTGCATCGGGTTCGGGTAACTTCCTTACACGCCTGACTGCTGTTTTAACTGCATTGTTCTTTGTAACGAGTTTAACTCTCGCTGTTTTTGCGAAAAAACAGACGACGGAAGCATATAGCTTGAAAACTGTACAAACAACAGCACCAGCTCAAACAACATCGCCTGAAACTTCACCAAATGCACCAAAAACGGGTCAATAATTCGAAATAGGGCTTTCCTTTTGCAGTTGGAAGGACTAGAATGCGTCCCACAAGCTGCGGTGGTGGTGGAATTGGTAGACACGCTACCTTGAGGTGGTAGTGCCTTCGGGCGTGGGGGTTCAAGTCCCCCCTTCCGCACCAACTTTGAACCAGAAAGTTGAGTGCAAGCAGTTTATTGATGCGGGATGGAGCAGTCTGGTAGCTCGTCGGGCTCATAACCCGAAGGTCGTTGGTTCAAATCCAGCTCCCGCTACCAATTTGATTAAGGTGCAACTTAATCAAGCGAATATTGGATAAGTTTACATTGACTTTTTTCGATATTTGTATATAATTTTTGCACGTTGATGCGGGATGGAGCAGTCTGGTAGCTCGTCGGGCTCATAACCCGAAGGTCGTTGGTTCAAATCCAGCTCCCGCTACCAAGTTTCTTGAAAGAGGCTCACAGACAGGTGGGCCTTTTTGCACAGTGGACTATTGTTTTCTGTGCTACATAGGGGCGATTAACGCCCTTTTTTATTGGTTATCGTATCGCTATCGTGTAGTGTCGACATCAATTGGTCAAATAGTCATGCTTCACTATAGTAGGTCTGTGTCGGTTAAAACAACCGATTGAATCGCACGAGAATGACGAGAGTAAATGAAATTATCAAATAAATCCCAAGCATTGTATGACATGATTGCTCCAGCAGTGCAGGCATGTGGTGTTGACTTGTGGGGAATCGAATTCCTTCCACAAGGTAAACGTTCATTATTGCGTATTTATATCGATAGACCGGTTGATGAAAATGCTGAACCAGTGATTAATGAAGATGGTGAAGTAGAACAAGGTCGTGGTATTGGCGTACAAGATTGTGTGCGAGTTACACAACAAGTCGGCGCGATGTTGGATGTTCATGATCCGATTTCAGGTGAGTATTCTTTAGAAGTTTCTTCACCAGGTTGGGATCGCCCATTTTTTCAACTCGAACAATTGCAAAGTTACATTGGACAACAAGTTGCTTTGCGTTTAATTGCAGCAGTAGAAAATCGCCGTAAATTTCAAGCAAAACTCCTTGCTGTAGACCTTGAAAATGAAGAGATTCAGGTTGAAGTTGAAGGAAAGCATGTGCTTGATATCGACAGCAACAATATCGATAAAGCAAACTTGATCTATCAAGATTAAATTTATTTAAATTATATAAGAAATCGGTAGGTGACTTATGGGCCGCGAAATTCTTACCGTTGTAGAAACGGTTAGTAATGAAAAAGGTGTTAGTCGTGAAGCGATCTTCGAGGCTTTAGAACAAGCTTTAGTTGCTGCAACGAAGAAAAGATTTTACGAAGGTACGCATGCTGAAGAAGCTCAGCTTCGTGTAGAGATTGATCGTAAAACTGGTGATTACCGTACGTTCCGTCAATGGACTGTAGTGGCAGATGAAGATCATGAAATGCCAGCTTGCCAAGATGCGATTTCTGACGTTGATCCATCTAAATGGTCGATTGGTGACGTGCGTGAACTCGAAGTAGAATCCATTGAGTTTGGTCGTATTGCTGCACAAATTGCAAAACAAGTTATCGTACAAAAAATCCGTGAAGCTGAGCGTGCTTTAGTTGCTGATGCATACGAATCTAAAGTGGGTGAGTTGATCTACGGTGAAGTGAAAAAACAAACCAAAGATGGCTTCATCATTGACTTGGGTGATAACGCAGAAGCTTATCTTGCTCGCGAAGAAATGATTCCTAAAGAAATCCTTCGTCCAAAGCAACGTGTAAACGCTATTTTATATAATGTTAACCGTGAAGGTCGTGGCGCTCAGTTGTTGTTATCACGCGCTAAGCCTGAAATGTTAATTGCTTTGATGAAAAAAGAAATTCCTGAAATTTCTGAAGAAATTATTGAAATTAAAGCAGCAGCACGCCAACCGGGTGTTCGTGCTAAAATTGCAGTGAAAACAAATGATCACCGTATTGATCCTGTAGGTGCATGTATTGGTATGCGTGGTACGCGTATTCAAGCCGTACAACAAGAGTTAAACGGTGAACGTATTGATGTAGTGGTCTGGTCTGATGATCCAGCTCAATACATTGCTAGCGCATTAGAACCAGCTGATGTTTCAGGCATCGTGCTTGATGAAGATGCAAGAAGTGCCGATATTATTTTTGCAACCAGCGATCAATTAGCTCGTGCGATTGGCTCACAAGGTCAAAACGTTCGTTTAGCTTCTGATTTAACTGGCTACAAACTCGACATGATGCTTGAAGAAGAGTATCGTGCTCGTCAGCAAAATGAAGCTCAGCAATATCTCGACATGTTTGTATCACGTTTAGATATTGAAGAAGATTTAGCAATGGCATTGGTAGAAATGGGCTTCACTTCTTTAGAGGAGATTGCTTATGTTCCTGCTGAAACTTTTGACGAAATTGAGCTTGATGCTGAATTGGTTGAGTTATTGCAAAGTCGTGCAAAAGAAGCAGCTCTTACTGATGCTTTGAAACAGCAAGAAAATATTCAAGAACCGAGCGCAGACCTTCTCACAATGGAAGGCATGACTTCTGAGATCGCTTACTCGCTTGCCGCTCGCGGTATTATTACCGTTGATGATTTGGCAGATCAGGCTACTGACGATATCTCTGATATTGAAGGTCTTGGTCATGAAAAAGCTGGTCAATTGATCATGAAAGCTCGCGAATCATGGTTTAACTAGGAGATGAAATATGACGGACAAGTCGATTAAAGAGTTAGCTCTCAGTGTAGGACGTCCTGTTGAGAAGCTCCTAGAACAGGCTCGCGAAGCAGGTTTGCCTCAACGTACAGCAGACGACATTATTACCACTGAACAACAGGACACTTTAGTCAATCATTTGAAAAAAGTGCATGGTCAGGAAAGTGGTAACACAGGAAAAATTGCGTTGAAACGTAAAACAACCAGTACCGCTAAAGTTGCAAGTACTTCAGGTAAAGCAAAAACAATTAACGTAGAAGTACGTAAAAAACAGGTTTTTGCTAAACCAAACCCAGAACAAATTGCAGCAGAAGCTAAAGCGCGTGCAGAAGCAGAAGCTAAAACACGTGCAGATCAACAAGCGCGTGATACTGCAGAGCAAAAAGCGCGTCTTCAAACAGAGCAAAAAGCAAAAGCAACTTTAGATGCGATGCGTGCTGCTCACCAACAAGATAGCGCTGCACAGTCAGCTCCTAAAGCTGCTGTTGTAGTGAAAAAACGTGGTGGTGGTACAGTAAAACCTGCACCAAAACCAGCAGAAACATTAGAGCAAAAGAAAGCGCGTGAAGCTCAAACAGCTCAGTTAAAAGCAACTGAAGAAGCTGCACGTCGTAAAGCGGCTGAAGAAGCTCAGCAACGTACGCTTGAACAAATGCGCAAAATGGCATCTAAATATTCAAATGACGATGCTACTACCACAATTCGTGTAATTGATGATTCTCCACTTGCTTCAGGTCTTGTTGGCCAAGCTTATGAAGATTCATTCAAGCAAGAAGACCGTGAAATTAAACGCGGTGGCGCAACTACTAACCCGCGTGCTGGTAAGAAAGGCGGCCGTCGTGGTCAAGAAGAGCAAAGCTTCGTTAACCATAACAAACGTGGTTTAAAATCAAGCCAAGCAAATAAGCATGGATTTGAAAAGCCAGTTAAAAAGCAAGTCTATGATGTAGAAATCGGTTCAAGTATTGTTGTTGCCGATCTTGCTCAAAAAATGGCGATTAAAGTACGTGAAGTTATCAAAACACTTATGAAAATGGGTGAGTTGGTTAACCAAGATCAAGCTATTGACCAAGATACAGCAGCACTTGTTGTAGAAGAAATGGGACACAATCCTGTTCTAGTTTCTGATACACAAGCGGAAGATAACTTGCTTGAAGCTGCTGAAGAAGCACGTGGTGAGCAAACAACTCGTCCACCAGTTGTTACGATTATGGGTCACGTTGACCATGGTAAAACATCATTGCTTGACCGTATCCGTCGTTCGAAAGTGGCGGCTGGTGAAGCAGGTGGTATTACACAGCATATTGGTGCGTATCACGTTGAAACAGACAAAGGAATTATTACATTCCTTGATACCCCGGGACATGCTGCGTTTACTTCAATGCGTGCACGTGGTGCTAAAGCAACAGATATCGTGGTATTAGTTGTTGCGGCAGATGATGGTGTAATGCCACAAACTGCAGAAGCAATTGATCATGCTCGTGCAGCAGGTACTCCAATTATTGTTGCAATCAACAAAATGGATAAAGAATCTGCTGATCCAGACCGTGTGTTAAATGAATTAACAACGAAACAAATCGTTCCAGAAGAATGGGGTGGTGATGTTCCGATTGCTAAAGTTTCTGCACATACTGGACAAGGTATTGATGAGCTCCTTGATTTAATTCTTATTCAATCAGAATTGATGGAATTAAAAGCATCTGCTGAAGGTGCTGCGCAAGGTGTTGTTATTGAAGCGCGTGTTGATAAAGGCCGTGGTGCAGTAACTTCTATTCTTGTTCAAAACGGTACATTAAATATTGGTGACCTTGTTCTTGCAGGTTCATCTTATGGTCGTGTCCGTGCAATGTCTGATGAAAACGGTAAGCCGATTAAATCAGCAGGACCATCTATTCCAGTAGAAATTCTGGGTCTTCCAGATGCTCCAATGGCAGGTGATGAAGTTCTTGTTGTAAATGACGAGAAGAAAGCACGTGAAGTTGCCGATGCTCGTGCTGACCGTGAACGTCAAAAACGTATTGAACGTCAAAGCGCGATGCGCCTTGAAAATATCATGTCGTCAATGGGCAAAAAAGATGTTCCTACAGTGAACGTTGTTTTAAGAACAGACGTACGTGGTACTTTAGAAGCATTGAATGCTGCTTTATATGAACTCTCTACTGATGAAGTAAAAGTTCGTGTAATTAGTTCGGGTGTTGGGGCGATTACAGAGTCTGATGTGATTCTTGCTGAATCTTCAGAAGCTGTATTGTTAGGCTTCAACGTTCGTGCTGATACAGCTGCTCGTCAACGCAGTGACCAAGACGGTATCGACATTCGTTACTACAGCATCATCTATGAATTGATTGATGATGTGAAAGATGCCATGAGCGGTAAACTTGCTCCTGAACACCGTGAAACAATCTTGGGTGTTGCTGAAGTACGTGAAGTATTCCACTCAAGTAAGTTTGGTGCAGCAGCAGGCTGTATGGTACTTGAAGGTACATTACATCGTAATAAACCGATTCGCGTATTACGTGATGACGTGGTTGTGTTCCAAGGTGAGCTTGAATCATTACGCCGCTATAAAGATGTGGTTGAAGAAGTTCGTGCCGGTATGGAATGTGGTCTTGCGGTGAAAGGTTATAAAGACATCAAAGTACAAGATAAGATCGAAGTATATGATGTTCAATTGATTAAACGGAGTCTTTAATGGCGGGTAGCCAACGCTTAAAGCGAATGGCGGATTCAGTACAGCGTGAGCTGTCTGATCTAATCCGTCAGGAGTTAAAAGATCCGCGTCTGGGTGGTCTAGTGACCATCTCAGCCGTGAAAGTCAGTGCTGATATGGGATATGCTGAAGTTTACGTTACCGTTATGGGACGTGAGCTCGGTGACGAACAAAGTGAAGCAGCGAATAAAGAAACTTTAGATGTATTGAATAAAGCTTCTGGTTTCTTGCGTCATGAACTCAGTCGTCGTATTAAAACCCGTATTACACCTCGCTTACGTTTCCATTACGATAAGACGAATGCATATGGTAACTATATGTTTGGTCTTATTGAAAAAGCGGTACAAGATTTACCTGAACGTAAGTCAGATGACGAAGAGTAATTCGTACTCAAAATAAAAAAGCCACCTTTGGGTGGCTTTTTTATTTGTTCAATTTTTTATTCCTTGGGAGGTTCCATCGGAGTTTTGTTTTGTGAAAAGCGCTGTCCGATTTTGTAACGATCCCATGGTAATGGACGTTCAATAGCTTCAGGGACTTCACCACTCAGCGAGCGTAAACGTAAATGTAGCGCTGCTTGAGCAATTAAATTGGCTGATACAGGTGCAGTAATAAAAGCCAAAAGTGTAATAAGTAACTCGGCAAAACCAAAGCGACCTTGGAAAGCAAAAAAGATCATTGAAGCAATTAAAAAGCTACCTAAGCCTAATGTGCTCGACTTGGTAGGTGCATGGAGTCGCATAAATAAATCGGGTAGGCGTACCATTCCGATCGATCCAACCAGCATAAAAAATGAGCCAAAAACTAGAAAGATCGAAACAATAATTTCCATTGTAAATTGCATTTTGACCTCCCTTTAATCGATCACATGACCAGTGGTGAAATAACGTGCTAACGCAGCTGTCGAAACAAACCCTAACATGGCAACCAATAAAGCCCCTTCGAATAAAGAGGTGGTGGTCCAATAAATACCTAATACCACAATGAGACAAGTTGCATTTAGAAAAAGAGTATCGAGAGCTAAAAGGCGATCTACAATTGATGGTCCCATCACCATCCGAAAAAGACACAGCAGCATAGAGATCGTGATGGCAATCAAGCTAATGCCAAGCGCATAAGGTAGGATGGTCATGTGTTGTCCTCCGATTTGCTTTTCACATCAAAAATTTCCATGAGTGGAGCCTCATAGCGTTGTTTGATGTCTTGCACATCACTTTCAGTATTTTCTGTACTGAGCGAGTGTACCAAAATGTCACCACGCTCTTGATCAATACCAGCAGAGACTGTACCCGGTGTTGTGGTAATAATCATTGCCAGTAAAGAATTTACTTGCTCATGTTCTGTTTCTAAAGGCACACGGTACCATTTTGGATGCAATTTTTTTGGTGACCCTAATACCAGTTTAGCAACGCGAAAATTGGAAACAATAATATCCCACAGTACAACAAAACATAGTTTTACTGCTGGTTGCCAATGAATGTGCGGTGTTCTAGTAATAAAAGGTCGAACCAATCGAGGAATCACAAGTCCCAAAATTACAGCCATAAGTAGGTCGCTTGCATCAAGACTATGCGAGAGCATTAACCAAAAGATGATAATTAAAAAAGAAACAAATGGATGCGGAAACCAGCGGTCAAGCAATTTAGATAGCTGCATTGTTATGGCTCCATAGGTTTCAGTTGACTTTCATCAGCAATGGTTGGTGTTTGCAATTTTTCTTGCTGCTGAATTTGGCGATGTTTATATTCAGAAATATGTACACCGTTGAATGTGTCTTTAGAAATAATGTCCGGAACGAGATAGGCATTATGATCTTCAACTTCTCCACCGTATTTTGTTTCAGGTAAATAAGTTGAGTCATAAGGCTGGACACTAATGACTTCGCCGTTTTGATCAGTCTTCAGAATAGATTGCTGATATAAGGCATGATTTTGAATTTGCTGAGCAGTACTTGTGGTGTAGTGCAACACAGGTGAAGCAAACACAACATAAGCCACTAAGCCTGCAAGCAAAATATAAATCACTGAATCATTACGTGGCGGTGCTCGTTCAGGTAAAGCACGATAAATAATATAAGCAGGATTGATTGGGTCTTCTTCTGGCGGTGAAGCACGCCAGAATAGAATAAATCCGACTCGTGTTAACGCAATAATGCTTAATAGACTGACCACAAGCACAATACCAATAACCCAACCTTGATATGCAGTTTCAACAGTCGCTTGTAAAATAAATACTTTACCAAAGAAGCCACTAAAAGGTGGTAAACCTGCGAGCATCATTGCAATTAAGAAGTAAGTCAGCATCGCTGCTTTTTCTTGCTTAATTCTTGGCGCAATTTTTAAATGGTCTTTAAAGTCACCACGCTGTGACGTCATCCAACCACAGAACAAGTAAAATGCAGCACCGATCAGTGTACTGTGAACTAAATAGAATAGTGCTCCTGACCACGCTTGTGTATTTGACATAGCAATCGCAGTCAATAATGTGCCAATCGAAGACAGCACCATAAAACCAACAAAACGTCTAAGGCGATCTGCACCGATTGCTCCAATCACACCGTATAGAGACGTAATTAAGCCAATTGGAAGTAACCAACTTTTAAAGATTTCTTGGCTAAGTACATCGTTAAATACCGTTCCATTGACACGCAAAATGGCATAGATGCCTACTTTGGTCATAATGGTAAAAATCGCTGCGACAGGTGTACTTGCAACGGCATAAGTTTTTGGTAGCCAAAAACCAACTGGTAGCATGGCCGCTTTAATACCAAACACGACAAATAAGAGTAAGGCGCCAGCGACTGCTAATTTGTGTTGATCTGCATCTAAAGTTGGTAAAAGGCGTGAAACGTCAGTCATATTTAGACTGCCTACACTGCCATAAATCATACCAAGCCCAATTAGGAATAGGGCAGAGGCTAAAAGGTTGATAATGACATAGTGTACGCCAAGCTGAAAACGCGGTTTGCCTTGTCCATGTAGCAATAAGACATACGACGCCATGAGCAAGATTTCAAAGAAAACAAATAGGTTAAATAAGTCACCTGTCAGAAATGCTCCGCATAATCCCATTAAAAGAAAATGGAATATGGTGTGGAAATAGCGACCTCTGGTATCCCAGTTTTCACTGGCATACCATAAAACTGGAACTGCTAATGCATAGGTTAAAACCAGCATAAATGCAGAAAGTCGGTCGAGTACCAGCACAATACCAAACGGTGCTGACCACTCGCTTAACTGGTAAACCGTGATTTGACCAGTATTTGCAACGATTAGATAACTAATCGCAGTGACTAAACCAGCAATTGCTGAGACGAGGCTAATGCCACGACGCCAAGGTTGTCGCCAATCTTCTTTTAATGCACCAGCGCCAGGGTTACCTAAAAGCAATAAGATAAAACCAGTGAATGCTGGGATGAGGATACTGAAAATTGGTGTATTAGCTTGCCAAAAAGATAAAAAATCAAACATCACGGCTCATCCTCACGTGGGTCGTATGTTGGAGAAATATCTTCTTTAGCATCAACGTGGTCACTACCTGATTCATAACGGCTGCGTAAAGCCAGTTGTACAATAAACGCTGTGGTCGCAAAACCGATAACGATTGCAGTTAAAACAAGAGCTTGTGGAAGCGGGTCTGTAATATTAGTGGTTTCAGTCAAGATTGCTGGTGAGCTCACTTGCAAGCGGCCCATCGCAAACAAAAATAGGTTAACTGCATAACCGAGTACGGCTAATCCCAATACCACAGGGAAGGTACGTGCACGTAAAATGAGATAGATGCCTGTCGCAACAAGTAGCCCAATGGCAGAGGCCAGTAAGAATTCTAAACTGATCATGATGATTTCTCCCCATGAGGTACAGGACCAGACATACTCGAATGGCGAGAGTCCCCTAATACAGAAATGAGTAGCATAGTGGCGCCTACCACTGTGATATACACACCCAAATCAAAGCTCGCTGCTGAAGCCAGATGTAGTTTTCCTAAAACTGGTAACTCAACATAGACATGAGCACTGGTTAAGAATGGACGTGCCCAGAACCATGCAGCAATACCTGTTAAGCCTGCAATTGTTAAACCGGAACCAATCCAGACCTCATAAAGACGACCCGATTGTGCTTTTAACATTTGTTCTGCTTGGTCTTGACCTAAAGCAATGTACTGAATAATAAGTGCCATTGAGGTAATTAAACCTGCAATGAAGCCACCGCCAGGGTAGTTATGTCCGCGCATAAAGATATAGACACTTACCACTAGTGCTAAAGGCAACACCCAAGAGGCTGTAATACGGAACATAAGCGGAGATGGGTTAAAGCGATAGGTGAGGCCTTGTGTCATGGTGGTGCCGTGTACGCGCATGCCATCCATAAGACAGAGCGCGCCAATCGCAGCAATCCCTAGTACGGTAATTTCACCAAAGGTATCGAAACCACGGAAGTCAACTAAAATGACATTTACAATGTTAGAGCCGCCGCCAAGTGGTAAAGATTGCTGAGCAAAGAACCATGAAATCGAATTATGGTCACGCGTTAAAATGAGCCACGTAATCCAGCCAATACCTAAGCCACCAATGATTGCTAAAAATGCATCTCTCAAACGTCTAGAGCGAGTAGACTCATAAGGCGTAAGCTGTGGTAATAAAGATAAACTCATCAACAAAAGTACAGTCGTAACCACATCTACCGTAATTTGGGTGAGTGCTAGGTCAGGTGCTGACATAGTAACAAATACCATAGTAACCACGAGACCAATTGCACCACTAATGAGTACTGCTTTAATGCGCTCATGGTGGAACCAGAGCATCATCCAGCAGCCCGAGAATAAGGTCAGCCAAAGAACTACTGCAATCCATGGTGCATGTGTGAGTTCACGTGTACCTGTGGTAAGGCCTTGATTGAGTAAAGGCAAAGTGACCAGAATGATGCTAAAAGCAATTATTAAGAACAGGTAACTTTGTAGTGAACCATTCTCAGTTTTTTGTTTGATTTTTCGGCTGGTTAATAGCAAATGTTTTAAGAACAAATCAAATAAAACACGACCTTGTAAACGACCAAGTCGTGGGTCGAGGTCGATTTTACGAATCATGCCATCTTTTGCTAAAGCAAAATAGAAAAGCGTGCCGCCAATCAAAGCAATAATACTCATCACAAGAGGAGCATTAAATCCATGCCAGATTGCAAGATGAGTTCCTGCAAAATCAGGTTGCATTAGACTTGCACGTGTCACGCTATTAACTAAAGGCTCAACCAGTAGGGCAGGGAAAATACCCACCAAAATACATAGTGTCGCAAGTAATATGGCTGGTGCTCGCATGCCAATCGGTGGTTCATGGGCATTTTTATTTGGTACTTGTTTACCCAATGGACCATCAAAAAATACGCCGTGAACTAAGCGAATTGAATAACTGACTGCAAAAATACCAGCAAGCGTTGCAATAATACTTGCAAAAATAACAGCTGAGCCTGAAAGGTTCGCCAACATTTCAGTAAAGAACATTTCTTTAGAAATAAAGCCATTGGTCAGTGGAACACCTGCCATTGATGCCGCGGTAATCATAGTGAGCGTTGCGGTAAACGGTAACAGCTGCCAAACGCCACTTAATTTTCTAAGATCACGTGTACCTGTTTCATGGTCAATAATCCCTGCAATCATAAACAGGGCAGCTTTAAAGGTAGCATGGTTAATAATATGGAAAATTGCAGCGGCAACCGCTAAAGGTGAACCAATACCTAATAAGCAGACAATAAGGCCTAAATGACTAATGGTGGAGTAGGCCAATAATCCTTTTAAATCTTCTTTAAAGATGGCAAAGCATGCAGCCATACAGAGTGTAAATAGGCCGATAAATGTGACAATGTTGTGGTAAAGCGCGGCACCAATAAAGATAGGTGCAAGACGTGCTAATAAGAAAATACCAGCTTTAACCATGGTTGCAGAGTGCAAATAAGCCGACACCGGAGTGGGTGCTGCCATTGCATTGGGTAACCAAAAATGGAAAGGGAACTGAGCACTTTTAGTAAAAGCACCGAGTAAAATAAGCAAAAGCATCGGAACGAAAAGATGATGACTTTGAATAAGGTCTTTCATTCCGACAATAGCATTAATTTCATAAGTACCGGTGATTTGTCCTAGTAAGACAAATCCACCTAGCATGGCGAGTCCACCCATTCCTGTAATGGTAAGTGCCATACGCGAGCCGCGTTGTGCTGCTTCGTAATGACTCCAATAACCCACCAGTAAAAATGATGAAATACTAGTAAGTTCCCAAAACACTAATAAAATAATTAAATTGTTAGAAAGGGAAATACCCAGCATTGCTGCCATAAACAGCATGAGTAATAAATAGAGTTTACTTAATGAATTTTTAGGGCCTAGATAATAATAGGCATAAATATAAATGAGTGTACCGATACCGGTAATAAGAAGAGAAAATAATAAACCAAGGGCATCAAGTCTAAAGCTTAGATTAATTCCTAATTGCGGTAACCAATCCCAACTTTGTTGAATGCTTGCACCACCAAGCACAGTTTTAGCCTGAGTCAGTAATAAACCAAAACTGGTTAAACTGACTCCGATCGCCCCTAAAGCCGTTACTCCACGTGAAAACCGTTGAAGCAATGAAACAAGGGTGGTGCCTAATATTAACGGTAATAAGATAATTATCGGTAGCACACTCGTATCCATATATAATTTAGACCGAAGCCTAAAGGTGAAATTTTAATTTCAGAATAGATAGGAATTCAAAGAGATTTCCAAAGCTTATATTCTGAAAACCCGACCAAATTAGAAAAATAAAGCGAGAAACAAGTTGTATTGCGCAACTTGAATAATAAAAACACAAAATGAAATTTATTGTACACTAAAAAATCATTAAAAATCTGATGTTATTACATGTGGTAACAACATCTAGTGATTTTTCAGCTCAAAAAACAGATTTCATCGTATATTTAGCGAATCCGGTTTTTATTATAAAAATTGAGCTATATGGATAATAAATTTTATAGAGATGAGGTTTCTTCCGAAGTATCTCCTGTATGAATCATACGTAATAATTCATTTTTTTGTTGTTCATTTAAGTTTTGGATTTGTTGGTACAAATTGTCAATTTGAATTGTTGTAGGTTCGGTATCAAGTGGCAATGGATCTATATGTGGCGCTAAAACTTCATCTCGGTGCAAGAGGG
The DNA here is from genome assembly GCF_056736115.1 of Acinetobacter sp. 70_2. NCBI lineage: Bacteria > Pseudomonadati > Pseudomonadota > Gammaproteobacteria > Moraxellales > Moraxellaceae > Acinetobacter > Acinetobacter sp. 70_2. The sequence goes on along the minus strand of NZ_JBWZIP010000013.1, from coordinate 302,059 downwards.
TGTAAAGGTGTTCAAGCTGCTGTTGAGTCGTATTTAAATCAAGTTGGCTTGCTTTGCCATGTTCTAATTTAAGGCATTGATAAGCAGTTGCATGTTCAAGTAACTCTTCACGGCTTCCAGTCACTATAATTTGTAAACGCGGAAATGCCTGATGAAGCCGATTTAAAATTTCTGAGCAATGCAGAGCATCTAGTTGTGAATCGATCTGGTCAATTAACAAAATTCCTTCGCCTTCAAGGCAAGGGTCTAAGCTCAATGGGTTGAGCAAACAAAGTCTGCGAACCACATCGCCTACGAGTGCAATCCATGTTTTTGTGGTATTGGAAAGTTGTTGAAAGGCTAAAGCTTCACCCTTGTAATGTGCCATAAGTTGAAGACGTGGATGATATTGTAAATAGAGGTCTTCAAGTTCTGGAAAAATAATCTTTAATGCCGATTTCAGCGCATATAAATTTGGTGAAGGCAGTTGTTTAGGCTGCCCTGTCAATTCGATTTGAAGTTGACGTAAAAGTTCTTCCTGATTTTGTGGGTTTGATTGTCGGGAAATAATTCGTTGTACAACATGAGCTGCTTGTGCATTTTCAATATCGCTAATTTCACGTAGCCATTCAAAAAAACGAGCAAAGGTGGTAAACGGGATTAAGCTAATTTCATAAGCAGAAATAGACTGAGTAATCCCTGGCAGGTTTTTATTCAGCAAATTTATATCGTTAACAAATCGCTCAGATGGGTAGTAAGCAAGTAAGGGAAGGCCTTGAAGTGGGTCTTTTCTTGTGACTTGATGATAAAGAGTAATGGTTTGATCGAGCTGCTGAGTTTCAACTTGACTAATGCCCACGCCAGTTGCATTTAAGGTTTTAAATAGCTTCCAGCTACAAACAGATGTGTCGGTTTGCTGTGCAGAAGTGGTTTCAGGCAGTTGCCCGAACTCTGATGGAATATGAATGCTGACTTCTATTTTAGACTGTAACCGAGAATGTGTAATGTCTTGATCAGGCATGACTACGCCCGGGGTACGAACATCTTTCAAGCGAGCAGGAAACCACGTTAAAGCATGGTAAATATGCTTGAGTAGCATACTTTTACCGGTTGCCTGCTCACCTAAAATTAAAGTAATCGGTTGTTTATCATATTGAAACTGGATCTTTAGGTCATGAAACAGAGCAACATGTTTAAATTGGATGGATTCAAGTCTCATAGGCTCACCTAATTATGAGCGCTTCAACCAACCGACTTACGAAGACTTAAAGGCGCCCTTACTTTTAATTGTTGTATCAGATCATAAAGATGATGGATGTTTAGACTTACTTTAGCACGAGTACAGGCCACGTAAAGTAATCTTAATTCTTCATCTGTAATCTTGTGTTCTAAGCCATTAATTTTAAATTGATAGTCATCTTCAATATGGACACGATTCCACTCTAGTCCTTTTGCTTTATGGGCAGTTGAGATGACATAGTCAGCTTGCTCAAGGGGAGTAATTTTAGCAAGTGCCTTTTTTAATGGATCAGTACCGTGATCATCTACCAGTTTAACCAATGGTTTGATATCACTTCCTTCATTAGTTTCACAGTATTCATGTACATCGTGCCATGAGTTAAACCATGCTAACTCGGGAACGTCAGTAACTCGTTTTCCTTGCTTCAAGAGGCTTGCGGCATCTACAAAACGGTTTAGTTTTTGATGGTCTGCCTGCAAACTTACTTTATCGCCGTGAACTAAGCCTGCTAATAAAAGCTCCATTGCCCGAGCATTGGTACGACACAAAATCGCATCACGCATCTTGGTATGCGGTTTATTGACTACACTCGATTTCTGGTTCGGATTGCCAAGCAGCGGAACTGTTTCATTTAAACCACCTAGCAACGCATTGGCGACATCGGCAATTGCCTCTCCAAAACGGAAAGAAGTCGTTAAGCGAGACTCTGGCAAAGGCAGTTGTTGCATCGCATTAACTGCACCACGCCACGCGTAGATTTGCTGATGTGCATCGCCTACATAAATAACCTGCGTACTTTTTTGACGTAGTAAGATACCCAACATTAAAGGATCAGCATCTTGTGCTTCATCAAATAAGACATAATCGGCTGGAATGTTTGGTTCAGACAATGCCCAAAGTTTGAGGTAAATATCGTGACCAATTCCGGCTTGATGATTTGGGTCGATAGACTCTAACCAGCGCCGTTCAACAGCAGGGTAAAGGTGGGTCTGTAGCTCGGTAATATCGTCTGGATGTAACCAGTTGGGTGCCTGAATGTGTCGAGGAGCTGGGTATTGTGAGCTAGTCGAACAGAAATAACTCACCGCATTGGCAACAAGACTCGCTAGACGACTTGGCATTAAGACGTATTTTTCATAACGTCCACCCATCATGCGTCGTAACGTAATCGGTTCTAGTCGATATTCTTTAGCAATAAAGCTTGGACTTAAGCGCGGCAAGCGTAATTTATCTGTCACACCACGTGGCACACTACGAAACGCGAGCGAGTGGAAAGTACGGCAGTCTACATTGCGATGAAATTTGTTTTGAGCTTCACCAGCAATGGCTTTGTTAAAAGCCAAATACATACCGCGCCGTTCAGGCATGGCATCGCTAATCATTTGTAATGTAGTAGTTTTACCTGTACCCGCATAGGCGATCACTTTAAATGATTGCCCAAGACGTCCGTTATCTATGGCAATTGCTTGCTCATAGGTGGCTTTAGGTTTTTCGATATTCGACACTGAGTGATTTTAAACCTTGTTACGGTTAGCTTTTTCAACTAAACCAGATAAACCCTGACGACGAGCTAATTCGTCAATAATAAGTTGTGGATTAAGATCGAAATAACCCAACATGACAATGCTATGGAACCACAAATCGGCAGTTTCATAAATCAAGTCATTTAAATTGCTTTCTGTATTTTGAGCAGCGTAGTCTTTCGCAGAAATAATAGTTTCTACGCTTTCTTCGCCGACTTTTTCTAAGATTTTATTAATACCTTTTTTATAAAGGCTTGCAACATATGACGTATCCGCTTCAGCTTGCTTACGCTCTTGCATCAATTGCCCTAAGTGAGCAAGTACATCAACTTGTTCAGTGGTGTGAGCATGATCATGGCTTTCAGTTTTGGCTTTATCGCCATAAATTGCAGTAGGGTCTTTTAATTGTGCATCGACAATTTCCCAGCCCTGTGGGGTGAGTTTACGGTAGAAACAAGACTCTCGACCTGTATGGCATGCAATACCGCCGTGTTGCTCAACTTGTAATACGATTACATCACCATCGCAGTCTAAACGAGTTTCATAAACTGTTTGGAAATGGCCTGATTCTTCACCCTTGTGCCAAAGTTTTTGGCGAGAGCGAGAGAAGTACACAGCCTGATTTTTTTCTGCTGTGAGCGCAAGTGATTCACGGTTCATCCACGCTACCATCAAAATACGTCCGGTTTGATGATGTTGAGCAATGGCAGGGATAAGACCTTGTTCGTTAAATTTTACTTCATCGAGCCATTGCGTGTTATTCATGAGGAATCACCAAAGAAATATAAACTATAAATTGATTTCAATCAGATGCTAAAAATAGCTTGTATAGTGTACGGCATCAACGTCGCTTTGCGGAAAAATTCTTTGTCCTTTTTGTCTTTGTCAGTGTAATGAATAGCTTGTAACGCTTACCAATCGGTATCTTATTCAAATGACTAAGGCGTGAGGATATTTGAAATCTCAATCAAGTTTTGATCTGGATCACGAATATAAACTGAAAGAATAGGGTGCACCGCACCAGTACGTTCAACAGGACCTTCTTCAATTTGAATATTTAACTGATTAAGGTGTGCTACCACTTCTGAAATGGGTGTGTCTGAAATAAAACACAGATCGGCAGATCCAGGAGTCGGTTGCAATGCCTTAGGTTCGAACTCGTGACCTTGCTGGTGTAAATTTATTTTTTGATTTCCAAACTGTAGAGCCTTTCTATCACCTTTAAAAGTGATGACCTTAAATCCCAACACGTTTTGATAGAAATTACAGGTAATTTCAATATTTGAGACAGTTAAAACAAGATGATCAAGATGGCTGATTTTCATGTGTTACTCGCTATTATTTGGTTGGGTTAATAGTCAGACAGAGATTCATTTTTTAAATGAAATGCACTGCTTTCTTTAGGTGCTTGAGCGACTTGATCATATTCAAGATGGCGGAATGGACCTGTTTTTAAGCCTGAAATTGTGATTGCCATTTCTTTTCGAAAATAAGGAATTTGATACATCCACGGAAAAACTAAATCTCTTAAGCCTCCAGCCCACCAAAGGTCAGATTGATAAAGTGGAGTTAATAAGCGACTGAGGAACTGATAAAACTGAGTAGATGAACGGCGAAGCTGGTGGTAGTGCTGCCAGAGCAAGGGCCAATCAATAGTTTGGTGCTTTTGAGCATGTCGCAATGATTGAGAAAAAGCCCAAGCATCTAATAATGCCATATTGGCCCCTTGTCCTAACTGTGGACTCATTGCATGAGCTGCATCTCCAATTACCCCAATTCGTCCTTGACCAAATTGAGTCATGACGACATCACGGTAGTTTGCAGATAGCCATTTAGGCTGAGTTGGACTGTTATACAAAATTTCTTTTAGCCATTCTGCAACTGTGGGCCAACGCTCCGAGACTTGCTTTAACCAAGCTTGTTTCGCCTGTTCATCTTGCAAAAAGCTTTGTAATTGTGAGGTTGGTAAGCTCCAAAATATACTCGAAAGGCGCTGTTGAGGTTCTGTGGGAACTGCTCCTGTAGGAAGAATTCCCATCATAATTTTCGAGCGATCATAAAATTGATGCAGAATTTCAGAATCGAGAACTTGGCACTCAGGCACGATACTCCACGCCGCACCCCAAGGGTAAGCTTGGTCAACCCTTACCCATGCTTTGGGGCGTAATTGGCTACGCGCACCATTGGCAATGAGTAGGCCATCAAAGCAAGCATCAAACTTTTGGTTTTGATGACTGCCGAATATCCGAACTTCATCGTTATGTTCTTCAAATCTTTCAACAGAATGGTTCATGCACCAAGTAATCTGGCTTGAATACTCACTAAGCTTTTGAGTGAGTACATGACACAAAGTGGCTCGGTGTATACCTAGACCATAGAGGTTTGCTGATGCTTCATGATAATGACTGTTAACTAAAAGGCGCTTGTCCGGAAGTTGTCCTTCTAGGCCTGTGACTCTCGCACCTGAGGTTAAGGCTTTGTCTAGTACACCTAAATGTTCAAATACAGCTAAGCCCGCGGGTTGTAGTAATAACCCAGCACCTACTGGAGATAATTCATCAACTTGTTCAAAAATAGTTACTTTATTGCCTTCTTGGGCAAGCAAAATGGCAGTGGCTAAACCTGCGGTACCTGCACCAATAATGGCAAAATGAGGTGTTTTCATTGTTTGTTCTTTTCAAGCATTTATGAATGCTAATTTAGCAATGAACGAACAAGCGATCTATATTTTTAAAAATTAAAGTTAGCCATAAAAAAGTCCCTTGCACTAGCAAGGGATTTAGAACTTATTTCAAAATACGCCAAAGCGCTAATAAGCTACTCAGCACAATTAAAATAATGGAAACAAACCAAGGGCTAATAATTGCAATGGTCAGTAAAATCAGCATGCTACTACCAAACATCCAGCTACGGCGCTGTTGATGTTCCATTTGCAAACGAAGCTGTTGAATTTCACGTAACTGGCGGTCTTGCCAAGCAGACTGGTTCTTTAAACCATTTAGGCTGTCAATAATTAAGCTTGGGAAATCCTGAGCACCTAAAAGCAGGTCAGGTAGTTGCTGGCCGAGTTCTTTTACATTTTTGACTGGGTTCATGTTGGACTTAACCCATTCTGTCAAAATAGGTTTTGCCAATTTCCAGATGTCGAGCTGCGGATAAAGGTCCGTACCTAAGCCTTCTACATGCACCAAAGTTTTGAGTAGCAGCATGAGTTGTGGCGGGATTTCTAAATGGAAGCGACGCGCAATATCCATCACTTGAATTAAGATACCCGCAAAATCAAGTTGGTCCATTGGTTTAGATACCATTGGCCCAACAGTACGGCGCATCTCACGTGCTAAAGCGTCTTGGTCTGTACCTGGTGGAATCCAGCCAGCTTGATGCACAATTTGAATAAGCTGCATAAAGTTGCTGTTCATTACAGCAAGCAACATGCGGGCAACCGTCATTTGGTCATGTTTAGAAAGCTCACCCATAATCGCACAGTCGAGTGCAATAAAGCGTGGATTGCTTGGATTGATGGTTTCTACAAAGACATTGCCGGGGTGCATGTCGGCATGGAAAAAGTTATCGCGGAATACTTGCGTAAAGAAAATAGTTAACCCTTTTTCTGCAAGTTGTGCACGGTCCATGCCTAAACGGTCAAAGGTTGCCGTATCTGAAATAGGGACACCAGTAATACGCTCAGCCACCATGACATCTTTGGTGTCCATGTACACTTCGGGCACATACATCATGGTTGAACCAGTGAAGTAATGACGCATACGACGGGTGTTATCTGCCTCAATACTCAAGTCCAACTCATTTAAAATGATCTGACGGTAGTCTTGAATAATTTCAGTGAGATGCAACGCGCGAGCAGCTTCTAGGCGACTTTCTAAGGTGTTGCCTAGCCAAGCTAAAATTTCAAAGTCTTGTAAAATCTGACTACGAATGTCCGGACGAGTAACTTTAACAACAACTTCACGGCCATCATGCAGTGCTGCTGTATGTACTTGTGCAATTGAAGCAGCAGCTAATGGTTGGTCATCAAAGCGAGCAAATAGAGTATTTACGTCTGCCTTTAAAGAATCTTGAATACGTTGTTTGGCAACATTGCTATCAAAAGGTTTGACTTGATCTTGAAGTAAGACCAATTGCGCGAGTATTTCAGGTGGAATCAGGTCGCGTCGAGTAGACAGTAACTGCCCAAGCTTAATTGCAAGCGGGCCCATATCTTCTAAAGCTTCTTTAAGCTTTAAAGGGTTTTTGCGTTCACGACTCGACCATGCAGCTGGGTGCATCTTAATAATATTTAATGCACGTTGAGCTTTAACAGGTAATTCATCCGCAGGGAACAACGTATCGAGTCTATAGTGCGCTGCAATACGCCAAAGTTCGAGTAAACGTGAAACGTGCGGAATCATATACAGTCTTACCTAGTCTTGAGTGGGTTGTAGTTGTGCATTGAGCTGCTGTAGCTTAGCTTCTAGACGGTCAATGTCTTGATTAAGCTTACGCGTAGCCTGATTTAAATCGTCCATTTCCCAACGTGGGGCAAATAAACCACTGTCTTCTTTTAAGGCATCTTCAGCAAAAAATAGATGGCTTTGCACGGAGCGTTTTAAATGCTTTGGTGCAAGTTGAATCTTGCCAATTTCATGAGCGAGTTGAGGGCCAACCCATTTTGATAAATGCGCAGCTAAATCAGGTTCAGCTTGCTGCATAATTCTTTGAATATCCTGTAATAGGTGATAATCACCTTGAAGCGGGATATTACCAATCTGGTCTGGATCGCTGACCAATAGTTTGATCAGTTCAACCACATCTTTGACATGCAAAGTGGCTGTTGCTTCAGAAATTTTAAATTGTGGATCAAACGGGCGTTGTTCAAAAATAGAAGGTTTTTCGCTGTGCCCAGTTGCAGTAGGTTCAAGACGTACTTTTTCTTGGTCAAAGAATACATCGACAGAAAGTTGCGGGCTATCTATGACCACACGCAACATTTTGCCCTGTAACTGATTGAGCTGAATGCGGGTTAAGGCATCCAGATCGATCAGATGATGAATGATACGTTCGACTGCACCGAGTGCCAAAATCGACCACATATCGCTATCCCTTACAGTTTGAAACCGCGGTGAACAGCAACAATACCGCCAGTCAGGTTGTGATAGTCACAGTTCTGGAAGCCAGCATTTTCCATCATACCTTTTAAGGTGCGTTGGTCTGGGTGCATACGAATTGATTCAGCTAAATACTTATAACTTTCTGAGTCATTGGCAACCAATTTACCCATAATCGGTAAAGCAGTGAATGAGTAAAGGTCATAAAGTTTTGAGAATGGCTCAAATACTGGTTTAGAAAACTCAAGAATCAGTAAACGACCACCTGGCTTAAGCACACGGAACATAGAAGCAAGTGCAGCATCTTTATCTGTCACGTTACGTAAACCAAAGCTAATGGTGACAAGATCAAAACTGTTGTCTGCAAATGGCTCTAGTGTTTCTGCATTGGCAAGAACGAAATCGACATTAGTACAACCAGCATCAATCAAACGGTCACGACCAACATTCAGCATAGATTCGTTAATGTCTGAAAGTACCACATGACCTTGAGGACCAACTTCGCGGCTAAATACTTTTGCTAAGTCGCCTGTACCGCCAGCAATATCCAACACATGTTGACCACGGCGAACACCAGACATATTAATTGCAAAGCGTTTCCACAAACGGTGGATACCAAATGACATTAAGTCATTCATAAGGTCATATTTGCTTGCAACCGAGTGGAAAACTTCAGCAACTTTTTGAGCTTTATCTTCAGTTTTAACAGTTGAGAAACCAAAGTGAGTTGTTTCACCAACGTTGCCAGTATTGCTAGCACCACGTGGTAAATTGTATTTCGGTACAGAACCGCTAACAGGTGTATCTGTTAAGGTTTGCTGTAAAGTTTGTTGTTGCCCTTGAGGAGTACCTTGCGGTAAAGGTGAGCTTAGGAACGGGCTAACTTTGTCTGAACTTTGTGCCTGCTCAGTTGGAGATGTTGGCTTTTGGTTTTCGTTAGACATATTGTCTCTCCTAGACTCAAACTCAAGTGAAACGGAATAAGTTCTGCATGATGACAGATTTTGTCTATTTTTACAGGCATCATCATGCAAATATAATGAATAAAATCTCAACTTCGCGAGGTTGAGTTTTTTCTATGTGCCGACCTTATCACACTCTAAACGGATTCGGATGTCCTGAATGTACTTTTTCAACAATCTGACGTTCTTTTTCCGTAAAAGTCTTAATAAAAGCCTCAGCCGATTTTAATGGTTTCATTGCGCTAAAACCATCCTGAATAAAATCATACATCAATTCGAAGTGGTATTTTTGAGCAATACCTTTACACATTTTAAAAGCAGTAAACATCATAAATGAACGCATGTATTTATCTAACGCTACCCCTAAGTCATCAAGAAGGGCAAGTTGCTGGTAACGAGCTTCTGCCTGATCAAGCTTGATTAAGGTTAAACGCATGATCTCGTCAGTGAGTACTGTATCGGCAGGGTAGTCTTCAAGAAGCTGCATTGCTACTTGTTCATCAAGTTGAGTTGCAAGTACAGCCAGACTTACCGATTTTGTTCCTGTTTTAATTGCATTTTCAGGTAGGACTTTTTCGGCTTTATGCGCATATTTCAATAAACGTTCAATTTGTGCTGCAAGTGCATCAAACTCTGGACCACCATATAAACGGTTTAAAAAATACTCTGACATGAGCTTGTGCTCTGGCAAATTAAAAAAGTCGTGATGAGTATCTTTCATCCGCTCTTTTAGCCATGTTTGTACATCTTGCAAACGTTGGGCAAGCACTGGATTATCGTGATAATTAAATGTTTTATATTGTTGTAAAAGATCATCAAAAGCAGCGAGTTTAGACATTTAAGGCTCTAATATTGGGCTATTTGCAAAAAATCATAAGAGGCATTGTAACCTTCTACTATGGCGAGTAGATGTAAAAAAAATGATTTATGCGTCAATTTTTAGATAGAATTTTGGCGCAATGACATAATTTGTATAGCAATTCATCATCTAAGCGCATAAGTTAAATAACGACGAAATTAAACAATAAAAGATTAGAGCAGTGGACTATGAGTGAACAACAACCAAAATTTGAAATTCGAGACGAGGAACAGCTTTCAGTCGATTTGATTGAAGCACAATATGCTTTAAAAGATAGTCGGGGCAAAAAAAATGCTAAAAGTACACTCATTTTAATGAGTGGTATTGAACTGGCTGGAAAAGGCGAGGCTGTTAAGCAGCTTCGAGAATGGTTAGATCCAAGATATTTACGCGTAAAAGCAGATGCACCGCGTGTGCTGACAGATACCGAAGCTTTTTGGCAGTCGTATTCAGAGTTCATTCCAACTGAAGGCCAAATTGTGGTGATGTTTGGCAATTGGTATAGCGACTTGTTGGTTACCGCAACGCATGTATCGGAACCTTTGGATGATGCCCGTTTTGATGCCTATGTTGAAAACATGCGGGCGTTTGAGCAGGACCTAAAAAATAACTATGTCGATGTGATTAAGGTTTGGTTTGACCTTTCGTGGAAGTCACTGCAAAAACGTTTAGATAAAATAGACCCTTCTGAACAGCACTGGCATAAGCTTCACGGTTTAGATTGGCGCAATAAAAAACAATATGACACTTTGCAAAAGTTACGCCGCCGTTTTACCGACGACTGGTACATTATTGATGGCGAAGATGAAAAACAGCGCGATCAATTTTTTGCCCAGTACCTTTTGCAACATATGCGTGAATTGCCTGAACATGAAAGTGAGGTCAAAGGAAAATGGCAGCAGGCAAAGATTCCTGAAAGTTTGTTAAAACCTTCTAAAGAACAGCTCGATAAAGCTGATTACAAAAAAGAGCTCGATAAACTCAGTAAAAAAATTGCCGATACCATGCGTTTTGATAAACGTAATTTTGTGATTGCTTTTGAAGGAATGGATGCTTCGGGTAAAGGGGGTGCCATTAAGCGAATTGTCAAAAATTTAGACCCGCGTGAATATGATATTCATTGTATTGGCGCACCTGAACGTTTCGAAGCAAGACATCCTTATTTGTGGCGTTTTTGGAACCGTATTAATGAAGCCGAAAAAATTACAATCTTTGACCGTACTTGGTATGGCCGAGTGCTGGTAGAACGAGTTGAAGGTTTTGCATCGCCGTTAGAGTGGCAAAGGGCATACGACGAAATTAATCGTTTTGAAAAAGATTTATTTGATAGTGAAACCATTGTGGTAAAAATTTGGCTTGCGATTAGTAAAGATGAGCAAGAGCAGCGTTTTAAGGCCAGAGAAGAGACACCACATAAACGCTTTAAAATTACCGCAGAAGACTGGCGCAATCGTGATAAGTGGGATGACTATTTAAAAGCGGCAGCAGATATGTTTGAAAGAACCAGTACCGAATATGCACCTTGGCATATTGTTGCCACTGATGATAAATATACTGCGCGTTTAGAAGTGTTAAGAGCTATTTTAAAACAGCTGAGAGCAGATTAAACTCTCAGCCGTGAATTTGATTTTAGTTTACAACCGTGCCACGACTTTTTTGTTGAATACGTTTAGCAAGGTTGTAGCTATCAGTAAGATGTGTTTGGGCTATTTTCTTCATCATAAAATAGCCTAAACCTGCTGCAACAATTTGCCCGCCTAATGGTATAAATTTAGTCACTTGCTTGGTGACAATTTTTCCAAAGAAACCATTAAACGTTTTTTTAACGGTAGTACGTGCGACCACAAAACCTGAAAATTGAAAGCCACGTTTACGCAATTCATCCCAATGAATGGTTTTTGTTTTTGGATCATAAACGCTGACATGTTCAGGTGCTAAGCCAAAGCGGGAATTAATATCGGGAATAAGCTGTGACAAAATTCCCAAATCTACTACCACGTCAAAAAAAGGAATGGGTACAATTGCTGCACCAGCAGAGACGTAAGCTCTTTTTTGAATGAGCTCGTGACACTCATCGCGAATTTGTTCCAGATTTAGGCTAGGATCAATATAGTCAGGAATGTTATCAATTTTCATAATGTTTACCTGTAATGGGTTCCTTAAGGGTGCCTTCCAAACACAAGGCAAGTGACACCTAAAGTTAGATTATGCTGTGTTTAAACCAACGTGACATAGTCAGATTCAGTTGTATAGTAATGAATGTTTATGATTTTGTGCATAAATTATGCGAGTAGGATATGAAATAAATGGGCATCCATGTTATTCAAAGTCAACGTATTGATGTGTTGTTGCAGGGCGTACTGGCATCTACGTCCCAACCTTCAACGCATCCTTTACAGGTTTTGAAAGCCCAGCATTTTATTGTGCCAAGTCCTGCGGTAGAGCAATGGCTGGTACAAAAACTTGCAGAACAACAAGGAATGAGCGCCAATTACCAGTTCCATCAACGTGTTCGTGGTTTCCAGTGGTATGCCTATCAACAGGTCCTCACAGCGCATAAGGAACAGGTTCGTAAGGCCAATATTCCACGCTTGATTTTTAAATGGCGTGTACATCAGGCATTACAAGAGTTTATTCAGCCTGATGAAATGAGTATAGATGACTCACATCCATTACATTCTATTGTTCAGCGTATTTACGACAGCGCAGATCGACTTGAACAAGGGATTGAGAAGCAGCTAAAAAAACAAAAAATGTTGTATTGGGTTGCCGAGCAGGTTGCCGATTTATTTAGTAACTACATGGTTTATCGGGGACAGTGCCAACGTGGGTGTGAAAATACCTGTACTTGTCCAAATAACTGGTTAGCAGCGTGGGGACAAGACCGAGCGCTGGATATCGAAAAGTATATTGCGCAGAAAGATAAAGAAATTTCTGCATTTACTTTGCAGCAAACACAAGAGTTAGAGCGTTGGCAGCGCTGGTTATGGCAGCAGCATTTTCATGATGATTTTATGCAAATGCAGCAAATTGACGAGCTGTTTTGGCAGGAATTAGACCATCCTGAACGCCAGAAGAAAGCATTGTCTCGTTTGCCGGAGCAAATTGTTGTTTTTACTTTGCTGGATTTACCGCCTAGCCAGCTTCAGTTTTTGCGTCGTTTAGGGCAATACATTGATGTGCTGATTTTGCACTATAACCCTTCACAGGAATATTGGGCCGATAGTGTCGATCCCCTGTGGAAACAACGTTATGACTTAGGTGTGAAAGAGCGTTTTATTGCGAAAAATCCTCAAGCGACCGATGCTGAAATTGCCGATTTCTTTGATAAATTTACGCTTAACTTTAATGCTGAGGCGCGTGAGTCGAGGCATCCGCTTTTAACAAGACTGGGCAAACAAGCCCGCGACCACTTCTCATTACTTTCAAACTTATCTACAGGCGAAGAAGGTAAATGGGTGGATGCCTTTGTAGATGATTTTCCTGAGAGTCTACTTGGCAAAGTTCAATCAGATATTTTGCATTTGGTGGAACCACAGACTAAACAGTACGAACTTGCACCGAATGATGACTCCATTCAAATTCATGTTTGCCACTCAACATTGCGCCAACTTGAAGTATTGAAAGAGCAGTTGATTGGCTGGTTGGCTAAACCACATGAACAGCCGCGTCGTCCAAATGATATTTTGGTTTTAGTACCTAATTTGGCAGAAGTAGAGCCTTTAATACGAAGTGTTTTTCCTGCTACTGCAACTGAGCAAGGTGTCCATTTACCCGTAAAAATTGCCGGTATTGCGTCACTTGATGCACTTAATGCATGGCGTGCCGTAATTGGCCGAATTCACCTTATGCAAGGGCGATTTAGCTTTGATGATTTCGCTGACTGGCTTGGTTTACATGCGACGCAGCAGCGCTATGCACTTGAATATGCTCAAGTAGAACGAGTTTTGGCATTACTGGCCGATGCAGGGTTTAAACGTGGGCTTGATGTAGAGCATCTGAAACGTAGCTTATGTGACGGCGATGAAGATTATCGCTATAGTTTTAAATTTGCTTTAGAGCGATTAGCACTCGGTATTGCAATTCCCGAACATGCTACATTTAATCAGGTACTCAGTTACGCCAAGGTTCAACCGGGCGATTTTGAGCTGATTGGTACGCTCATTCAGATTTATCAAGATTTAAATGAGCGCCGTGACTGGCTCATTATGCATGAGCAAAGAAAAGTTCATACCGTTGAATACTGGCTACAAGTGCTGTCGCAAGATATTGTCGAGTTTGAAAAGGCTGGTGTTGCTGCTTTAAAAACTGCTCGTGAAATTGTGAAAAAACAAGAGCGTATGTTAACGCTTGCGAGTTACTATGCCGAGGCAGAAACAGGTACCTTACGTAAAATCACCTTGCCTTTGCCTTATATCCTCGATGAGATTCAGCGAACTTTAGAAAACCATACGGCACAAGCTGAACCGACAGGACAGATTACCTTTGCTCAGATTGGACAAATTCGTCCTTTACCTTATCGCTTAATTGTGATGTTGAACTTGGATGCAGGGCAGTTTCCAAATCGTGATACGCATGTACCATTTGATTTGATGGATGCCTTACGTCAACAACTAGGTGACCGTTCCCGTCTTGAGGATGACCAAGGTGCTTTCTTAGATGCCTTGCTTTTAGCCCAAGAAAACTTATGGCTGTTTTATAACGGCTTTGACGTCAATGACGGTGAAGTGAGAGACCCTTCAAGTATTCTTCAAGAGTTCCGTGAACATCTTGCGCTTATTGTAAAACCGGAGCCAGATGCACCCGATCGAGAAGTGATTGAAGGTATTGAAATTCCGTCTCAATTAAAACAACTCTACCATTTACATTATTTACAGCCGTTTGACCCGAAAGGTTTTATGGCCGAGAACAGCTACATTCGCTACCAAGATCATTGGTTTAATGTGGCAATGCAAATTCAGCAAGCTTCCGGTGTTCTTAAGCCTTGGGCGAATACATCTTATCCTTTAGAAATACCTGAAATGCTGGTTTTAGATAGCCATCAGTGGATACAAGATGTTACTTTCCCGGCACGCCTCTATTTAAAAACCTTGGGTGTCGAAAATTTAGGAAGTGTGGGGGAGTTAGATCAGAACGAACCTTTGCTTTTAGATGGTTTAGGCCGTTATACCATTCGACATTTTTTACAGCAAAATGAACAACAGGCGCAGCCCGAAGCTCTACTTGATCAATTACCTGTAGGCAAAGTTCAATATAGTGCTTGGCAACAGGGTATTTTTGAACAGGAATGTTTGCTTGAGCGTCTTCATCATTATGCACCAGCAGTCACGCAAACCACTCAGCGAAGCTGGCGAATTGCCAAACAGCTGCATATGAATATTACGGTGCCAAAGTCTGAAACTCAGGATTGGGTCAGCATGGAAGCATCAAGTGCTCGGGCAAAAAGACGTGCAAAAGTCTGGTTAGAGTACCTGCTTTGGTTGGCCTATTTAAATGAGGGAAGTGCAGGAGCTGAAAGACGCCGTATAGTGGTTTTTAGTGATCAAACCGTAATCTGTAAAGGTATTAGTTCGGAGCAAGCTCGGCAGTATTTACAACCGTGGTTTAAGATCTGGCGTTATGCTCAACAGCAACCACTGGTGCTACCAGCAGCTTTAATGCTAAAGCCTCTGGAAAAAGCCAAGGTATATCAGTGGGAAACAACAAATCCGACAGAAAAAATAAAACTGGATGAGAAGAGTTATGCCGAGCTGTTAAAATACTGGAATGAAACAGGGTCATTTACCGCTATCGATATGACACAAAATGAAGCGTGTAAGTTGCATAAGGACTGGCGTTTCATTTTGCAAGAACAAGATGCACAAGCATTGCTTCAACATGCTTGTGATGAGTTTGCCTATGACCTGTATCATCCGGTTTTTCAATTTCAACATTCGGAGTAAGGCATGAACTCAAGAGTACAGGTGTCTTATCAACCTATTATTGATATTGAATTTAGCGGATTGCATTTAATTGAAGCTTCGGCGGGCACAGGGAAAACCTATACGCTGTCGAGTTTAATGGTGCGTATTTTTCTTGAGAAATATTTACCGCGCCAAGTCATTGCGACCACCTTCACCCGTGCTGCTGCGGCTGAGTTAAAAAGTCGAATTCGTGCGCGTTTAGTCGAAACCTACCGTTACTTAGATGCTAAGCGGAGCTTGACTGAAAAAGAGATTCTTTCACAGGCCGAGCAAGAATCTGACTTATTACTCCAACATGTTCTCAAGCAT
This sequence comes from Acinetobacter sp. 70_2, assembly GCF_056736115.1. Lineage (NCBI taxonomy): Bacteria > Pseudomonadati > Pseudomonadota > Gammaproteobacteria > Moraxellales > Moraxellaceae > Acinetobacter > Acinetobacter sp. 70_2. Next base: position 286,122 of record NZ_JBWZIP010000013.1, on the reverse strand, counting down.
TTTGCGACACGTATTGCCTATGCCTGTGAGCGTTTAAAGCTCGTGATCGATCAGTTGGATGAGCTATTTGTCGGAACACTCGATAGCTTTAGCCAAAAGCTGTTACGTGAGTTTGCTTTTGAGAGTGGCAAAATTGAACGTGCTCAAATTACTGATGATGCTAAAACCTATAGCCGCCAACTGATTCACGATGTACTCCGTGAATGGATACAGTCTCAGCCTCAAACCGTGATTGATGCGTTGTATCTGGCAGGAGAGTTAAAAAGTGTCGACAGTTTTGTCAAATTGGTCGAAGACTCACTGAATTTTAGTTCGGCTCATTTTAAGCTTCCCGAAAAGCCTACTATTCAGTTTGAACAACTTGCTCAGCTCAAACAGTTAGCAACAGAAATTGATATTAGTTTTCTAGAACCATATTACTCGCTTGATGGCGAGCACTATAAACATGTCAGCGGCACGATATTTCGTAACGGGGCTTTTAATAAGTTATTTAGTGAATGTTTGCCACAGTTATTACAAGTTTTAAAGCAAAGCGACAGTATTTTAGTTTTTGATGGGTCTTTGGCAGTACAACGGGAACTCGTTTTTAAGTTTTTAGGCCATCTTGCTGATCAGAAAGTTTTCAAGAAATGTCCTGCCGAAATTTCGGATGGATTCTATCAACATCCTTGTATTCAGCAGATTCAGCAGTTATTTGGTGTGCTGAAAAACTATGCTGAACAGTTCGATCAGCTTCATATTTATTTAAAAGCCTATTTGTGTGTAGAGGTTAAAAAACGTTTACCGCAGGTTTTACAAAACAAGGGCGAGACGACTTTTTCCCAGCAAATTCGCACTTTGTCAGAAGCTTTAAAGGGCGAGCAGGGGCAACGTTTCGCCGTATTTGTGCAGGCTCGATACCCCTTAATTTTGGTCGATGAATTTCAAGACACTAACCAAGATCAAGACGATATGCTCGCTAGCATTTGGCGTCATTCAGAACGTTACCAAAAAGGTTGCATGATTATGGTGGGTGACCGTAAGCAGGCAATTTACGGTTTCCGTGGTGGGGACATGCTTACCTTTTTAAATGCCTATAAAGATATTCAGGCAAAGCATGGTCGCGAATATAAATTAATACACAACCATCGTTCAGTCGCTGACTTGGTTGAAGTGGTTGATGCCTTATTTCAAAGGCAAATCGACTTCGGTGAGCAAGTTCAATATGACCCGATTCGGGCAGGGACTCGACCTCACCCAGCTTTAGTCGATCAAAATCAGCCTAACCCGCATCCTTTACGTTGGCTCATGCTAAAAGACAAGGAAACGGAGGCACAGCAAGTTGCGTGGAAAATACGTGATTTACTCAATCAGTCACATGCTGGACAACTTTATTTTCAAAAAGATGCCCAGACTCAAACCTTAAATGAAGATGATATTGCGGTCTTGTCTCGTAATCATGATGGTCTTGATAAAGTTCAATTTGAATTAGAATGTTTAGGAATACGAGTTAACCGGCCATCAAAACGAAGTGTTTTTGATTGCACAATTGCTCAGGATGTTGGGGCCTTACTCACTGCGATTCTTCATCCTTACGATGAGGCCAAAGTAAAACGAGCTTTGATTAGCCGTTTATTTGCTATGGACCTTAAACAGCTGTTGCAACTCGAACAAACGGCCGAAGGTTTAAGCCAGTTTATGACGGGTTTTGACGCTATTCGGGAATTGTGGTCAGCTCAGGGCTTTTTAGTGGCATGGCAGCAATGTTTAAACCAATTTGGCATTTGGAAAAATCTGGTTGCTGTCCAGAGTAAAGATAATGAGCGGGTTGTAGTGAACTTGCGTCATTTGACCGAAATTTTGAGTCAGCATAGCGAGAAATATCAGGGTGCGCAAAATCTCTATCATTGGTATCTCAAGCAATTACAGTCACCGCTTGACCGTGAGTGGGAGCTAGAGCGTAGATTGTCGAGTGAAGCTGGCGTACAGCTCATGACTATTCACCAGTCGAAAGGCCTTGAGTTTAAAATTGTATTTTTGCTCGGGGCCGACAAGCCATTTCGGGAAAATAACAAAACACTCAATTTCTCAACTCAAGATATAACTATGCCTGAATCGGCTCAAACTCTAACACAACGTGTTGTTGCGATTGCCGATAAAACATATTTAAACGAAACCGAGCTGAAGCAGCATGAAGAACGGGCTTTGGCTGAACAAAACCGTCTATGGTACGTTGCTTTAACTCGGGCAAGTCATCGTATTTATGCACTCTTACAAGATACAGATGGCAAGTCTGTTTCAGGTTTAGCTTTTTGGAAAAATAGAGCTGAGCCTTTTCAGCACCGTTGTTGTACCAATGAAATGATTTTGGAACAACCACCTGCTGCCATGCATTTAAATCAGCACATCAATATTATTGAGATACAGGCACAGCATTTTCCTGACCAGCGTTTCTATTCAAGAGGTAAAACCAGTTTTAGTTATCTGGCACAGCATTTAAGACATAAAGTAGGTACCGATTTACTCGCGAGCCAGAGTCATGAAGCTGTTTTAGCCGAAGATGAACTCGATCAGGTTATTTCTATTGAAGCGACCACAGCACAGCCCATTAGCTGGATTAAAAGCAATTTTCCGAGAGGGACGCTCGCAGGTAATTTCTTACATGAAATTTTTGAACATATCGATTTTCAATGTTCAGATGAGTGGGTAAGTGAAATACGCCGTCGTTTTAAAAATGACTACAGTAGTTTGTGGCAAGATTTATTCATCAAATACCAAGAAAGCTTTCCCGAAGAACAAGAAGCGGAATATTTGCTTTATCACGCTGTGGCTGAATGGCTGCAAGAGATTCTAAGCACGCCGTTATATCAAGGTTTTCGCTTAAATCAGTTACAGCCAGAGCACTATTTATCAGAGTGTCCTTTTTATTTGGCCCTGTCAGATCGGGTATTAGCCATGAAACGTATTCAGCAACTTTTTGCTGAATATGGAATGGAAATGCCCGAGTTATTAGAGGCCCGTTCCGCACGTTATTTAAATGGTTCGATCGATTTAGTTTATTTTGATGGGCAGCGTTATCACATTGCTGACTATAAGAGTAACTACTTAGGTGAAAACCTTGCCGATTACAGTGTAGAAAGCATTGCACAAAGTATGTCTTTAGCCAGCTATTGGTTGCAAGCGGGCTTGTATTTGGTTGCGTTACATCGTTATTTAAAAGTCAAAATGCAGAATTATGATATTGAACAACATTTAGGTGGGGCGACTTATCTTTATTTGCGTGGTATGAATGGCGAAGCTGAGCAGGGTTATTATTATTGGCAGCCAAGTACAGAATTTGTTCTACGTCTTGATGCTATTTTAGGGTACTTTGCTGAGGATAAAATTGTATAAAAAATGCTGATAAATGATCTAATTTTAGAATTAACAAATACTTGGGGTGTGGATAAGCCTGTCTATAACCATGTGGACAAGCGTGTGGAAAACTAGGTGGATAAGTGTGTGGACAATCTAAATAGCCCTGAACAAAGCGATTTAAGCTGGTTAACGACTTGGAGTACCTTTCTAAATCAAGCCCCGTTTACTGCACAGACACAAGCTCCAGAGGCAGCTTGTTTTTTGCAGCAGCTGATTGAAGCGAGCTTGCAAGGTGATAGTTGCATTGAGATTAGCCCAGAGCAAACAGAAGCACTTGGTCAACTGGCGATATCTGCTGAACAAGCGATGTCTCAAGTTGCCCCTTGTGTCCACGACGGGCAGGGGTTGGCATTATACCGATATTGGAACCTAGAGCAACGTCTAGCTGAGCAAATTCGCCGATTAAAGCAGCAACCAATTCAACCAGTTTCGTGTGAAGAGCATTTAGACTTACTCACTGATCCTCATCAACGAGCTGCCTTGCAAATGGTGACTCGGCAGAGCTTGAGTATTATTACAGGTGGGCCGGGTACAGGTAAGACCTATACGCTCGCTCGTATTATTGCTGTGCTGAGTCAAGCAATTCCTCATATTCGTGTAGCAATGGCAGCTCCGACGGGAAAAGCTGCACAGCGTATGCAAGAAGCCTTACAAAATTCGTTTAATGACCCCAAGCTTCTTGAGTCGGGGTTGGTTAGTGATGAGCTAAGAAACCAAAGTACCCAAACCATTCATCGATTATTAGGTATGGGGCATAGTCAAACTCCACGGTTTAATCAAAAACAGCCATTGCCTTATGATGTTATTGTGGTGGATGAAGCCTCTATGCTGGATTTAAATCTGGCAACGTTATTATTTGAAGCGGTTCCTGAGTCTTGTCGAATTATTTTATTAGGCGATGCCAACCAGCTTGCTTCTGTAGATGTTGGAGCGGTACTTGCAGATTTACAGCAAATCGAGGCGTTGTCTGAAAACCGTGTTCACCTTCAAACCAGCCGTCGTTTTGCGGAGGGTGCTTTGATTGGTCAGGTGGCACGATTTATTCAAATGCAAACCAGTCACATCAATCATGAGCAGGTTTTGCAACAGTTTGAAATTGATATTGTTCAGGTTTCAGAGCTACGTTCAATTCCTTTAGAAGCTGATATGCCCGATGTGGTTCAGCTTGAATATTTATCTGAAGAGTCATCTATAGAGCTAGAAGCTTACTACCAAAAGTTGATGATGGGTTTTCAAGGCTATGTGCAAAGCCTAAAAGCTTATTTACAAGATGATCGCTCAATTGAGCATATTGAAAATATTGTTAAGTCATTCGATGACTACCGTATTTTAACCGCCGTACGTCATGGGCCATTTGGCTTGCAGCAACTTAATCAATATGCTGAACGCTGGTTACAGCAACAGCTAGGTATTGTGACTTTAGGAGGATGGTATGTAGGCCGTCCTGTCATGATGACCTATAACGATTACCAACTCGGCATTTCAAATGGTGACATTGGTTTATGTTTTGAACATAGAACCCAGCCTCAGCAGTTTGAAGTGTATTTCCCAAGTTTAAATAAGTGGGTTGCCGCAAACCGATTACCTAAAAGTATTCAAAGTGCATTTGCCTTAACCATTCACAAATCGCAAGGTTCTGAATTTACACATACTGCTATTGTTCTCGATCAGGCCGCCAAGAATTTGTTAAGCCAAGAGCTAATTTATACAGCGATTACACGAGCGAAGAAGGTAGTTAGTCTTTTGGTTCATCCAGAGGCTTTATTACAATCTTTTACAGTTCGTACGACCAGGAAAAGCGGTTTAGTTGAAAAAGTTAATCGGTTAGTTCGTTAAGTCAAACTTAATATTTTTGCTCGTGTAAGAAAAAGCTTACATGGATTCGAGATATTTGCTGCTAGAGAACACACCCTGTTTTTGAGATTATAAACGCACAACGAGCTTGGCAAGGAATGTCGGGCAAAATCGCACAATAATAATAACTTAAGTCGAGAGACTGCGAACTTACAATGACGTAGGTGAATAAAGAGGAAACTTACAGCCGCTAAGCCTTGTAGTTTTGGGAGAGACTACAGGGCTTTTTTATATTTTGAGTTTTTATCACGTCAAATAAATTAAATAAATCTTTGTTTGTGTCACGCTATTTCTTCTTCTGATTATCAATCATTTAACTCGAACATATTAATATATTTATTTGTAATATGAGTTTCAAATAGTCATTTTTCGCGTGAATTGTTAAGTTAAATGTTATACAGAACCGTACGTTATTTAGCTGTTGCAGATAAACGCTAAATATTAGACAGACCTGTACGTTTTCGCTTACATGATGATAAGAAAAATACTACTTTTCTTCATAATTGGATATGACAAAATACATCACATAAGGAAATAGAAATAAAAACAACGGAAGTGAATAAAACAAGAAGAAAGATGCAGAAAGCATCTTACATATAACAAGAAAAACAGAGATAAACACGATAAACAAGAACTACAGCGCCAAAAACCCAAGCAGAAATGCTTGGGTTTTTTATTTCATCGCTAAGTTATAACTATTTAGACTAGATCTGTTTCATGTGAATCGCTACCAAACAATGAACGACGCTGATCTCTAGGAATGCGTGGGCATTGGCTAGAAATTTGATAAAGCAAGTTAGCTAGAGCAGGGAGATGAGTGCCCACTACAGATTTTCCAGTGGTTAGTAATGAAACACTAATATCGCGTTCTGGGTCGGCCCAACATAAAATATTAGAGAAACCGAGATGACCAAAAGCTTGTCCAGTCATCGGACCAAATAAACCTACTGGATTGCTACCGAGCATGGGACCTAGTGCATAACGCATCGGTATTAATAAGGTTCGGTCAATGTTAACTCCTGTGGTGGGGAGGGTTGCTCTAAAAATTGTTTTTTCACTTAGAATTTGTTTGCCTTGGTAGCTTCCCCCACTTAAAAGCATTTCAAAGAAGCGGCCAGCTTGTTCGGCACTGGTATAAATGTTACCGGCAGGGCAGATGGTATCCATAAAACGGCTATCATTGGTCACATCTACAGCGAGTTGTAAGCCGCCACCTAGTACATGATTGAGATAATGATCTGTTCCTAAGCGAGGATGTAAACCTGTTGCACAATTGAGTGCGACTTTGGAGCGATATTCTGGTTTCAAACCATAGTTGAAATAAGGCATGTCCATCGGTTTCTCGATGGTCTCATGCACAAATTGGCGAAGGTCTTGTCCTGTGACTCGCTCAATAATTTCTCCTAAAATATAACCTGCGGTTACAGCATGATAAGCAAGGTGATTGCCTGCTGGTGAAACAGGTCTTGCCGCATATAAGCGCTTTAAAATTTCATCTTTATCAAAAAGTAATTCAGGAGTGACTTCTCCATCAACATAAGGAATGCCTCCTCGATGTGCTAATAAATGAAAGATCGTCGCACGGCGCTTCCCATTTACACCATATTCTGGAATGTAATAACTGACAGGATCGAGTAGGTTGATTTCACCTTTTTCATCTAAAAGATGAATCAACATGGCAGTAATCATTTTGGATGCTGAAAATAAGCAAACTGGAGTATCCGGCGTTGCGATGATTGCATTATTTTGCAAACCTTCTGGAGCGTTGCCTTGAGCATAGCCAATGCTTCGATTTAATAAAATTTTCCCCTGTCTACGTAAACAAAAAGTAATGAGCGGATAGTTCCCGGTTTTATAGAGCGACTCAATACTTTTCCAGATCTTTTGAACCTGACGTTCATTCATTCCACCTTGTTCGGCAGGCACTTCATCTTTGTGATGAATGACCGATCCAATATCATCTGGTACTGGACAGGTATTGGTCGAAAATATTTTCACACGTCCCTCGCGTTTCTTTCTTTTTATTGAAAGCCAAGTGTGCAGGGTTAAGAGACTGATGTCAGTGTCTAAAATGACAGGTAACTGAAAACAATTTTGCAATCCATATATAGATACCTTAAAATAGGCAACTTGCTGTAGTGATGCACGGCAGTCAGTTGCGCTCAACTGATTCATATCATTTTATTTTTTAAGCATCTCGGAGAAATCGAATGGCTTTAACTAATGCAGACCGCGCAGAGATCATTGCTAAATTTGCTCGCGCTGAAAACGACACTGGTTCACCAGAAGTACAAGTAGCTTTATTGACTGCTCAAATCAATGATTTACAAGGTCACTTTAAAGCTCACAAACACGACCACCATAGCCGTCGCGGTTTAATCCGTATGGTTAACCAACGTCGTAAATTACTTGACTACTTAAATGGTAAAGACCACGAGCGTTACACTGCTTTGATCGGTGCTTTAGGTCTACGTCGTTAATTCGATTTTGCTTTGTTTTCGGTTTATCGCATGTTGCTATGCTTTGTTTCTGGAAAGAAAGTTTCGCCTAATCAACCGTTAGGCGATTTATAGAAGGGGCGCTTGTGCGCTCCTTCTTTGCGTTTAATATTATTTAAAATTTTTGGTCTAGTGTGATGGCTTCTAAGCTTTGTCATTTATCTACCAATAGTTGTAGTCTGAATGCCAAACCTTAGGGGTCTCACTAGAATAAAATTAGGAAAATACAATACATGTCAATGTTTAACATCGTTCGTAAAGAATTCCAATTCGGTCAACATCAAGTCGTTTTAGAAACGGGTCGCGTTGCACGTCAAGCAAATACAGTTTTAATTACAATGGGCGGCGTAACTGTTTTAGTTGCAGTTGTTGCTCAATCTAAAGCAAAAGCGGGTCAAGACTTTTTCCCGTTAACAGTTAACTATCAAGAAAAACAATATGCAGCTGGTCGTATCCCTGGTGGTTACGGTAAGCGTGAAGGCCGTGCTTCTGAAGCTGAAACTTTAATTTCACGTCTTATTGACCGTCCAATCCGTCCATTGTTCCCAGAAGGTTACTTCAACGAAATTCAAGTAACAGCAACAGTTGTTTCTTCTGACAAAACTATGGAAGCTGATATTGCTGCAATGTTAGGTACTTCTGCTGCATTAGCAATTGCAGGTACACCATTCCGTGGTCCAATCGGTGCAGCTCGTGTTGGTTTAATTAACGGCGAATATGTTTTAAACCCGAATTTTGAACAAATGGCTCAGTCTGACCTTGACCTTGTGGTTGCTGGTACAGAAGCGGCTGTATTAATGGTTGAATCTGAAGCAAAAGAACTTTCAGAAGACCAAATGCTTGGTGCAGTGCTTTTCGGTCATGACGAAATGCAAATCGCGATTCAAGCAATTAAAGAATTTGCTGCTGCTGCCGGTGCAGTGGAATCAACTTGGGTTGCTCCAGCTAAAAATGAAACACTTCGTGAGCAATTAAAAGCAGCTTTTGAAGCTAAAATTTCTGAAGCGTATACGATTGCGGTTAAACAAGATCGTTATGCAGCATTAGATGCACTTTATGCAGAAGCTTTAGCTCAGTTCGTTCCTGAAAATGACGAAACTGGTCTTGCTGACGAAGTAAACGAATTATTTGAAGACCTTAAATACCGTACAGTACGTGACAACATCTTGTCTGGTAAGCCACGTATTGATGGTCGTGATACTAAAACTGTTCGTGCGATCGACGTTCAAGTTGGCGTATTAGACCGTGCACACGGTTCTGCATTATTTACACGTGGTGAAACTCAGGCGTTGGTAACAACAACTTTGGGTAACACACGTGATGCGTTAATGGTTGATACGCTTTCTGGTACTAAGACTGACAACTTCATGTTGCACTACAACTTCCCTGCATACTCTGTAGGTGAAACAGGTCGTGAGTCTGGTCCTAAGCGTCGTGAAATTGGTCATGGTCGTTTAGCACGTCGTGGTGTTCAAGCAGTTCTTCCTGCCGCTGACCGCTTCCCGTACGTGATCCGTATTGTATCTGACATTACTGAATCTAACGGTTCATCTTCAATGGCTTCTGTATGTGGCGCATCATTATCTCTTATGGATGCAGGTGTCCCACTTAAAGCACCAGTTGCTGGTATCGCAATGGGCTTAGTGAAAGAAGGCGAGCGTTTCGCTGTACTTTCTGACATCTTAGGTGATGAAGACCACCTTGGTGACATGGACTTTAAAGTAGCAGGTTCTGCAAACGGTATTACTGCACTTCAAATGGACATCAAGATCGAAGGTATTACTGAAGAAATTATGGAAGTTGCGTTAAACCAAGCATTTGCTGGTCGTATGCACATCCTTAATGAAATGAACAAAGTAATTTCACGCGCTCGTCCTGAAATTTCAATGCATGCTCCAACATTTGAAGTAATTACAATTAATCCGGACAAAATCCGTGACGTAATTGGTAAAGGTGGTGCAACAATCCGTCAAATTACTGAAGAAACTAAAGCTGCAATCGATATTGAAGATAACGGTACAGTTCGCGTATTTGGTGAAACTAAAGCTGCTGCTAAAGCTGCGATTGCAAAAATCCAAGCGATTACTGCTGAAGTTGAACCAGGTAAAATCTATGACGGTAAAGTTATCCGTATCGTAGAATTTGGTGCGTTCGTAAACATTATGCCAGGTACTGATGGTCTTCTTCATATTTCGCAAATCTCGAATGAGCGTATTGCGAACGTAACTGACGTTCTTAAAGAAGGTCAGGAAGTGAAAGTACAAGTTGCTGATGTTGACAACCGTGGTCGTATCAAATTGACTATGAAAGATATTGAGCAAGCATAATTGCTTAACTCACTAAAAAAGTCCGCTTGATGCGGGCTTTTTTTATGGCATGATGCAAGTAACACACAAATAGATCGACGTGGTATGCAGGTTTATTATTTTTATCGTCATCAAAAGGATGGCTATGTTTTTTTGAGCCGAGAAAAGCACACTGAACATGTTCTGGAGTTTTTCTGGATTGATAGTGTGAGATCTGATGTTGTTAACCATAATGAAGAATGGCAACAAGAAATTCAGCAGCTTGCAGATGTCGCAATTAATGAATTTCATATGCGAGATATTGCCAATATTGAGCACCCTTGCGCCTTTGATACGCTTGAAGAATATGACCTGCTTATTTTTAGAAAGCTTGTTACACCTGATGATGAAATTAAAAATGGGGAATCACATGAGAGTGTATTTGGCTTAGCCACCACGCCAATTAGTTTTATTTTTACCCCTAAAGTACTCATTAGCGTACGTGAGCAGGGCAACAAGTCGATTGAAAACTATATTCAGCGTCTTGAAAATATTTTATGTAAAACTCTAGAAGAACAAAACAAAACCCGTAAGTTGCCTAATTCACCTGTAGATTTATGTTTACGTCTGCTGAATAGCATGGTGGATGGTTATCTTGATATTCGTTCACCTTTAACCAGACGAGTCGAGCATTGGCAACAGCAATTGCTGCAAGGTAATCGCCGTTTTAAACAATGGCATCAGCTGTTTCATGAAAACATGGCCTTTCAGCAGGTTGAAAATTTATGCGAAGAGCAAATCGAAACCTTACAAGAGTTTCGAGATGAAATTGTAGAAAACTATCATCATGTTATTGGTGAGAAGACGCATAGTTCTCAAGATCTTCTGTTAGTTCGTTTGAATGATTTAATGAGTCATGTCGAACGTATTCAAAAGCATACTTTACGTTTACGTAGCGCTATTCAGTCAGCGATTGATTTGCATTTCTCAGCGATTGCAAACCAGACCAATGAGAATATGCGTATTCTTGCCATTATTACCGCTGTGTTTGCACCACTTACGCTTTTAACTGGTATTTACGGAATGAACTTTGAGTTTATTCCGGGGCTTAAATCGCCAGTGGGTTTCTGGATTATGCTCGGTGTTATGTTGCTCAGTACTGTTTTATTGCTGTACTACTTCTATAGACAGCATTTGGTGGGGCGTGGTGAGAAAAGTGTTATTGATCTATTGGCACAACAGCATCGTGAAGAACGGATGAATTTATTTTGGTTTTTGGAGTATGAACCGATTAAGCAGACTTTGAAGGAAGTGGAGAAGATTACTCGGTTGAAGTAATAGGAACTTTCAAAGATCAGTAAAGTTGATTTGTTAGTACTGCCTCAAATTTAGGGATTAATTTGATACTTATTGTATAGGCATATCCTTACTTTTGACTGGGCAAAAGTAACAAAACCCCTTTTTTGGACTGACGGTACATCCATGTTACCGCAGTCCAAAAGGCGGCATCCATGCCGCCCATCACGTTAGCTCATGCCTTTTTGAAAAAGTTATTGAGAAAAAATCTCAATGAAAATGCTTCAACTGTTTTCTAAGTTGTTGCACTTCATCAATCAAATCTAACATCACCGCAACTGCTGCCAAACTTGCATCAAAGTCACGTTGTAAACGATACGCTTTACGAGCGCGGACGACATCTTCACCCATGAACTGATGTTTTTCAGGTGTACTTTCAATCACTAAAATATCGTACTCAATAAGCTCTAAAATCCAGTCCGGGCTTTGACCACAGGCTTGGGCAAATTGTTGTAAGTCAAATGTAGATTGTTCATCAACGACTTCAGCACTAAAGGTGTGGCCGTCACATACAATTTCTCGATAATGGATGGTTGTCATGATCTTGCTCCCTAATGAGATGAACGAGGTTCGAATGAAGCAAAGGCTTCTGCCAATTGCTGATACGCTTCTTTTTCTTTTTCAGAATGTGCAGGCGGGAATACAATATTTAAAATTAAATAAAGATGGCCTGGCGTTTTATTTGGTATCCCTTTGTCTTTTAAACGTAGCTGTTGTCCTTGTTTTGCATTTTTAGGTAAATTGACATGTAACGACCCAGCTGGTGTTTTTACTTCAATACCTTGACCTAATGCAGCCTCCCAAGGTGCTACATCTACAGTTAAATATACATCACTGCCTTCGACATGAACACGATCTGTGTCTTTATATTGAATCTCGATGTAAAGGTCGCCGTTGGCACCACCATTGATACCACTTTGACCTTGTCCGCTTAGGCGAATTTGTTGGCCTTCCTTCATGCCTTTCGGTATTTTCACCTGTAGGGTTTTACGTTGTACCTCAGGCTCACCATAGACATTCACAGTCGGAATTTGTAAGGTAATCTGTTGTGTTGATCCATGGTAGGCAATATCAAGATCGACCTCTATGCTGGCATGCTGATCTTCACCTCGGTAACTGCGTTGTTGTCTTTGGTATTGTTGTTGCCCACCACCAAAACCAGCACCAAAACGGCCGAACAAATCCTCGAAACCGCTAAAATCAGCTTGTTCTCCACCGCCGCCCGTAAAGCCCTGACGATAAAAACGCGCGCCATCAAATCCACCTTGAGCTGCACCTTGACCAAAGTCATTAAAGCCCTGTGGGTGATCTAACATTTGGTCATATTCAGCTTTTTTTTCTGCATTGCTTAACGTGTCATAGGCAACGTTAATCGCCTGCATTTTTTCTTCTGCATCTTTTTCTTTGCTGATATCGGGGTGATATTTACGAGCTAATTTCCGATATGCTTTTTTAATTTCATCAGCAGAGGCTTCTCGTGTAACCCCTAATTCTTCATAATAATTTTTGGCCATAATGTTTTATCACGATGGTGTTGTTTATTTCATTATGAAACAATTTTTAAGGCTTTCAATGAGCTAGATTGTATAAGAGTTGTTCTCTTACAGAAATGGAGAGGCAAGGTGGAAGAGACATAAGTCGATTAGGGTTATGCCTCTCAATCTTTACATAAAAGTCTGATATAAACCGTATAAGGCAATTAATAAAAGCAATAGGCCGCATAAGCCGAGTATTTTAGGATATAAGTGGCTGTTAGAAAGACGGCGGAAAAATACATACACTAAAGATAGGGTTAAAAAATCTAAAACAATCCATGTCAGGGTAAGAACAGTTAGACTGAAATTTAAGTTAGGTGAAATAGAGACAAACTGAGGAAAGAAAGCCGAAAAGAAAATAATATCTTTAGGATTTGAAATACCGACCAAAAAGCCTTTTTTAAAACCACCATTTTGGGCAGAAACGGTTTGTATTGCTTCTGGATGTGGAGCTTGAATCACTTCTTTAAGAATACTAAATCCTAAATAGCCAATATAGAGACAGCCTAAAACACGAATAATATTTAAATAGCTTTCATTAATACCCAGTACTCCTTTAAGTACGAGTACTGAAATAAAAATTAAAACCAGTGATGCGAGATTTGTACCAAAAATGGTTTCGAGTGCTTTTTTATAGCCGCCTTTAAGCCCAGCGCTTGCCACTAAAATCATGACTGGGCCAGGGGTAGCAATCATAATAATGACACTGAAAATAAAGAGAAAATAATCAAAATAATTCATGAAATATAAGCATCTTGTTTATTAGGCTATAAAGTAAGCTCATATTAACTGATTTAAAATAAGATGCTGAAAATTATCATCAAAAAACTATAGATAAATAAAAAGGCGGTTTGACCGCCTTTTTATGAAGTGAGTAATTAACTCAAATGTTCGCCAAATAAACCTAGTGCTTCTTCAGCAGTGAACTCATAACGGGTGTTACAGAACTGGCAATCCATTTGAATTGGGTTCTGAGCTTCCAGTGTTTCATGAACAGCATCAACACCAATTTGAAGTAATGCTTTAGCACAACGTTCTTTAGAACACGTACAGCCAAATTTTAAGTGTTCAACTTCTGGCAAGCGTACTTCTTCTTCGTTATAGAGACGATACAAAATTTCATTCGCTGAAAGCTCAGTCAGTTCTTCAGGCTTAAGCGTTTCAGTCAGCATAGTCAAACGCGGCCATAGGTCTTCATCAACCAGTTTTTGCTCTTCTTCATCATGACGTGGTAAAAGCTGAATCAGTAAACCACCAGAGCGTTTAGCTGTACTTGCCAATACAATACGAGTGGGAATTTGAGCAGATAAATCATAATACTGCATCAAACAACCCGCTAGATTTGTCTGGTCAAGAGGTACGATCCCTTGATAACGCTCACCATGCTCAGGTTCGATGTTAATAAATAAAATTGGATTAACTAAAGCACCAAGGACTGTACTGCTGTCAGTTGCTTCAACAAAACGAGGATCTGTTTCGTAGTCTGCTAAAGCACGGACTTCACCTAAGTGATTACATTCAGCCATAGCCCATTTGAAAGAGCCGCTAGCCTGGATTTGCAAGCTGATACGGCCTTTGATTTTTAAAGTACTTGCAAGTAATGCAGTCGCGCTCAACATCTCGCCTAGTAGAATTTTAACCGCAGGCATGTAGTCGCGTTGAGCTAAAATAGTTTGTAATGCTTCTTCTAGATGAACTACTTCACCGCGAACAGGAAAGTCCTCTATATAAAAGCGTTGGCGTAAATCAGACATAATATTCTCCAGGGCCCTAAGCAGATTATAACAACTTCGGTTTAATCAAGCTTAGGGAATGCAGCGAAGCTGCAAGCAGGACAACGGCAACTTTTGTACCGATTGTCGCAATCATTTAGGCAATGTGAATAAGTCCTTAATATAGCCATTTTGCGAAATCTCAAGTTATTCTTCGTGATCTCGTGTAATGTCGATACGATTTGGTTGTAAATGACGCTTTAAGTCCACGTCATGTCTTGATGTGGCTTGCTGTGCATCACTTTCAAATAGATGCTCAAGTTCAGCTAGCGCATTACGATGGGTTTCAAAAACCTTTTGTTCATCGGTATAAATGCTTTGCTGCTGTATGAGTAATTTCTCATCATAATCTCGAAAGATTTCGATATTATTATAAGCCTGTTCATCAGAAATACCGAGTTCGCGTAAAGCGCGATAAGCCATACCTAATGATGATAAATAGGTTTCACGCCAAATATGTTCAACACCTAAATCTCTTAGCAGGTGTACATGATGGCGGTCACGAGCGCGTGCTAGTAGCTTTATGTTTGGATAGTTTAATCTTAGATGTCGTGCAACATTCATCGAGTCTTCGACATCATCAATTGCCAAAATAAATACTTGGGCTTTTTCAATGCCTGCCGAGCGAAGTAAATCAGGTTGCGTGACATCACCGTAATAGAGTTTACCGCCGTATCGACGCACAAAGTCCACTTGATGAAGGTTGTTGTCGATCGCAGTAAAGCCTAAGTGCTGCAAGCGGGCAATACGTGCAATAATTTGTCCAAAGCGTCCAAACCCAGCGATGATAATTGGATTATCTTGCTGAGGAATTTCATCATACTCAGGTGGACGTTCTTTATTAAACAAAGGAATGATTTTAGTTGCCATAATCCAGTAAATTACTGGTGTAAGGACCATCGACAACGTCACAATTAGCATAACAGGCTCTAATAAAGCATCAGTTAAAACTTTTTCACTTTTCGCAAGACTTAAAATGACAAAAGCAAATTCACCACCTTGAGCCAAGCAAGTTCCAAGCAGCAGACTATTGTTCCAACTGTATTTTTTATAGCGGGCAATCGCAGTTAACACGAGGGTTTTTATCACCAACAGACCGACCGCTCCACCAATAATGAGCCAAGGCATTTCAATCAGTAACGACAGTTGCGTGGTCATACCCACAGTCATAAAGAACAAACCAAGTAATAGTCCTTTAAATGGAGCAATACTTGCTTCAAGTTCATGACGGAATTCTGAGTCGGCTAAAAGTACCCCAGTGAGGAAAGCGCCTAGAGTTGTGCTAATCCCTAAAGTATCCATGAGTAGAACAACAGCAAGAATAATAAATAACCCTACTGCGGTAATCAGTTCAGTTGCACCACTTTTTGCAACGAAACGGAAAAATGGACGCATCACATAGCGACTAAATAGAAATAGACCACTGAATGTTGCAATGATGGCCGCAAAATAAGCAATGCCATGATGAGTAGATTCTGTTCCTGCCAACAGTGGAATCACTGCCAGTAAAGGAATCGCTGCAATATCTTGGAAAAGCAAAATTGAAAACGATTGCTGACCATAGGTGGTGTTGAGTTGTTGTTTTTCGGTCAGTAACTGTAATACAAAGGCTGTAGAAGATAGCGCAAGCGCAAAACCAATGACAAAGCTGGCAGCAAGTTGTTGCTGAAATAGTAGCAATACGGTGAGCATGAGAATTACGCCTGTAATCACCACTTGCAAACTTCCCATCACGAAAATGGAGTCACGCATTTCCCATAAACGTTGTGGACGTAACTCTAAGCCAATGAGGAACATAAGTAAGATGACCCCAAACTCAGCCAGTTCCATAATGGCTTCAGGGTCATGGGCAATATTTAAAACACTTGGGCCAAGAAGGATGCCCGTAAATAAATAACCTAAAACTGTTGCAATCCCTAAGCGTTTACCCAAAGGGACTAAAATCAGAGAAGCTCCAAGAAAAATTGTTGCTTGCAGTAGGAATGACATTCATTACCCCGAATGTATTGATCTTTTTAAGTGTAAAGACAAAAGGGCTTCTTCACACCATGATATTCAAATCATCTAACTAAATTCTTGTGGGTCAACATCAATAGAGAGTCTGAGTTGATGCTGTCTTGGTGCATGGACCAATTGAGCCCACCATTGTCTTAAGTAAAAATGTAAACGAGCACGGTCGGCAGACAAAATCACCATATGGGCGCGGTAACGTCCCGCTTTACGCTCCATTGGTGCTGGAATCGGCCCCCAAATATCAACAATATCACCTGCAATTTGGCGAAGCTGTTCGGAAGCTTCATTTAAAAAATGCAAGGTATAGTCACGATCTTTCGACTCGGCACGAATTAAAACTGCATAACGATAAGGCGGCAGTAAAGCAACTTTTCGTTCAGCTAATGTTTGTTTGGCAACCGCCCGATAATCTTTTTCGATGAGTGTGGTGAGTAAAGGATGATCTGGCCTTAAAGTCTGTAAATAAACATGACCTTTGTGTTCTCCACGACCTGCACGACCAGCCACTTGTACAATCAACTGTGCAGTACGTTCTGGCGCACGAATATCGACACTCAGTAAACCCGCATCAATATCTAAAATAGCAACCAAGGTCACATGTGGAAAATGGTGACCCTTTGCCAACATTTGAGTACCAAGCAAAATTGTTGGTTTGTTTTGATGAATACGATCATAGATTTTTTGCCAACTACCGACACGACTGGTGCTGTCACGATCGACTCGAATCACATCATAATCTGGGAATAACTCTTGTAAGTGTTCTTCAACCTTAGCTGTCCCAGCACCTAAAGTTTTTAAACTCTTCTGCTGACATTCAGGGCAGTGGTCTGGCAAGCGATGAACCGTGCCGCAGTGGTGACAATGTAAATAAGAATAAGGCTGAGTGTGTAACGTAAAATGCGCATCGCAATGTGGACAATTCGCTTGCCATCCACAGCTTTCACACACAAGTACAGGCGCATAGCCACGACGGTTTAAAAAGATTAAAACCTGTTCTTTTCTTGCTAGGGTATTTTTAATCTGCTCGATTAAAGGCTGACTAATACCATGCTGCTTTTTGACAATTTTAAGGTCAATCAAATGCATTTTAGGTAAAAGCGCGTGGCCTGCACGTTGGTTAAGTTGCAGTGAAGTTAACTTACCAGTTTCTACCAAGTGATAACTGTCGATGCTTGGAGTCGCCGAACCTAAAATAACAGGGCAGTTTTGTAAGTGGCCTCGGTACAGTGCGACATCACGCGCATGATAACGGAAGCCTTCTTGCTGCTTATAAGACAGGTCGTGTTCTTCATCTAAAATGATGAGGCCCAAACGTGGCAGCGGCGTATAAATGGCGGAACGAGTCCCTAAAATAATAGATGCTTTACCAGTTTGTGCCTGTTGCCATGCTTGTAAGCGTTTAGAGTCATTTAAGCCTGAATGCAATAAAGCAATATCGCAGTTAAAACGAGACTTAAAGCGCGAAATAGTTTGAGGGGTTAAGCCAATTTCAGGAACCAATACTAGGACTTGCTTACCTTGTTTTAACACCTCATGCATGATGTGCAAATAAACTTCAGTTTTACCACTTCCAGTTAAGCCATCTAGTAAAAATGCTTGGTATTGATGCTGTGCATTAATGACGTGCTGAGTTGCCTTCTTTTGATCATCATTTAGGGTAAGTGGCATTTGAGCCAATTGCACAGGTGCTGGGCTAAAATCATGAGGCTCAAGTGTACAGTCTATCAGTCCTTTCTTTTGAAGTGCTTTAAGTGTCGCAGTTTCTACACCACTTAAATTAAGAATATTTTCTGTAGTTCCGGCAGGATGTAATTTTAAAATTTGATATGCATCTTGTTGCTTAATGGAACGCTTTAACAAGGCTTCAACATTGTCACAAGGAATGATTTTCCATAGATGAAACAATACATCCATTGGTTTACCCTGACGCAATAACGCGGGTAGGGCCGTTTGCATCACTTCACCAATCGGAAATTGGTAATACTGGGCAGACCATGTCAATAAACTTAAAACTTGTTCATCTAAAATAGGTTCATCATCTAAAAGTCCAGAAATGGCTTTAAGCTGAAAGGTGCCTGTAAATGATTCTTGTGGGTCAACTTTTTCAGTAATGATACCAATCAGGTTTTGCCGTCCAAATGAAATCGCGACGCGTGAACCTACCTGAGCCCGTTCATATTGTGCTTTGGTGAGTGTATAGTCAAAAGTGTCGTACAGATGCACAGGTACGGCAACACGCACACGATAAACAACTGAATCAGGTTTTGGCGTTATGGTCATAGAGGCTCATTTCGTCAATTTTAAAAAACGGCATAGCGTCGTGAAGAGGACTTGGGTATTCTACACAGGCTATAGAATGAATATGAATGATTGCGTAGCATAGATGCAACAGCAGCGACTATTATTTTTGGAAAATTAGAACATTACCATGCCTGCATATCAATTTACTGCTATTGATGCTTCAGGGAAGCAGCAAAAGGGGGTGCTTGAGGGAGACTCAGCACGTCAGATTCGCCAACAATTACGCGATAAAGCATGGACTCCGATTAGCGTTGATCCTGTTGAACAAAAAGACAAGCATCAAAGCCACGGATTATTTCAGAAAAAGTTTAGTGCTTATGATTTGGCACTGATGACCAGACAACTCTCCGTTTTGGTTGCTGCTGCAATTCCTCTAGAAGAAGCTTTACGCGCCGTGAGCAGACAAAGTGAAAAAGCACATGTGCAAAATCTTTTACTCTCTGTTCGTTCAAGAGTATTAGAAGGGCATTCACTCGCGCAAGGCATGCAACAGTCAGGTCGTTTTCCTGACCTTTATATTGCAACGGTTGCGGCAGGTGAGCGTTCAGGTCATTTAGATCTGATTTTAGATCAGTTGTCCGACTACACTGAGAACCGTTTTGCCATGCAAAAGAAAGTTCAAGGTGCCATGATTTACCCGATCATTTTAATGCTCATGTCATTTGGTATTGTGATGGGATTAATGACCTACGTTGTCCCAGAGATTGTAAAAACCTTCGATCAAAGCAAAGATGCCTTACCATGGATTACAGTCGCTTTAATGAAAGCGAGTGATTTTATTCGCCATGCGTGGGTGTTTATTATTCTTTTTGCTGTGATAGGCGTTGTTGCCTTTGTGCGGTTTTTAAAAACAACGGCTGGTCATTATGCTTTTGATCGCTTAACACTCAAACTGCCATTATTCGGTAAACTGTCACGTGGTATTAATGCTGCACGCTTTGCCAGTACCTTGTCTATTTTGACTCGTTCGGGTGTGCCTTTGGTAGACGCTTTAAAAATTGGTGCTGCTGTGACCAATAACTGGGTCATCCGTGACTCTATTGCCCATGCTGCTGAACGTGTCACAGAAGGTGGTAACTTGGGTACGCAATTGGAGCGCAGTGGTTATTTCCCACCAATGATGGTACAAATGATTCGAAGTGGTGAGGCATCAGGTGAGCTTGACCGTATGCTGGAACGTGCGTCGACTATGCAAGACCGTGAGGTGACAACATTTATTTCAACCTTATTGGCATTACTTGAACCGCTTATGCTGGTTCTAATGGCAAGCATTGTGCTGGTTATTGTAATCGCGGTTATGCTACCAATCGTAAATATGAACAATATGATTTAATAACTTTGATATTAGAGATAATGATGAAAGTAAAAAATATTCAAAGCGAAACAGTGATGAAACAACATAGTGAAGCTGCGGTTTCAAATCAGCTTGAGCCAACGTGCCATTCTGAGCATAGCTCTGTATCAGATGTTTGTTCCTCAAACACAGCTTTCGGACTTGCGGCACGTTCGAGCGGTGCACGAATGAAACATGCGTCAGGCTTTACCCTTATTGAAGTTATGGTTGTGATTGTGATTTTAGGGGTATTGGCTGCTTTAATCGTACCGAACGTTATGGGCCGTAGTGAAAAAGCTAAAATCGATACGACTCAAATTACCTTGAAGGGTGTAGCGGGTGCTTTAGATCAGTACAAGCTTGATAACGGGCATTTCCCAACCATGCAAGAAGGTGGACTAGATGCACTTATTAACCAACCTGCTACAGCAAAAAACTGGATGCCAGGTGGTTATGTGAAAGGTGGTTACCCTAAAGACAGTTGGAAAAATGATATTCAATATGTCATTCCTGGAAAAGACGGCCATCCTTTTGACCTATATTCATTTGGTGCAGACGGTAAAGAAGGTGGTGAAGGTAACGATGCCGATATTTATTACCAGCCTTAATTAAAATGTAAGAGAGATTATCGATTTGTTTAAAAAGATAAAACGATAATGCGAATTGATAATCTTTATTAATCACGAAAATATAATAACTGTTTGAAAATAAAATAATAAAGTTAATAGTTAGATTTGAGATTTAAAATAAGAATTATTCCCATATTTAATAGTTACAAGAAAGTTAAAATATAAGAGAAAATAAGCTATATATTTAAATAAAAGCTTTGCATAATAAATAAAAAAGCACTTTATAAAACTATAGGAGAGATTAAATGAAAGCATTTCTCGTACTTGATGAACTAAACCAGTTTCATTGGGTAATGCTTAAGTCTGTCCTATTGATTTTAGCTTTATTACCAATTGCTGAAGTTTCATTAAAACTATGGCTGAGTACAGAAGGTAGCAGCCAAATCATGATTGGTTTCTTCGCATTAAGTATTGTGAGCGCGTGGTTAATGGTGAGCTTTTTCACTGCATTAAAAGCGAGTGTATGGCAAGCTAAACAGATCTCTTCTAAATATGAGCAATTAGTTTTTAAAGCTTATCGCTATGTACCAATGGTCTTTTTATCAAGCTTAGTTGCTTATTTATCTTTGGAATTATCAATCGCTTTTTATTGATATTTAAAACCAAATTTTTAAATAAAACGTAGAGGCAGTATCTACGTTTTATTTTTTTGTTTAAGCAGGCTCAACCAATCGTGCTGTGATTTTACGGACGACGGGTAAGACTAAAAGCAGCGTTGGAAAAGCAATTAACCAAGAAATGACCCATGCAGACATCCAGACATTTATAGAAAAGTCTTCTAGTCCTAAACTTCGTAAAGTGCTGACCATGGACACTACAAAAGTCATAATGATGGATAGAAGAAAAGGTAAAACAATAGCTGTATAACGACTTGGAAGTTTCTTAAAATTATAGAAAGTTTTTTGGTTTTCCATTTTGACTCCGTAAACCAACAAACGCCCGCGCCATTCAAAATATAAAAATATTTTGAATAAATAGCTCCAAGCCTTGTTGGAGGTATGTTGGAACGTTGATTGACGTAAACGTTTACGGCTTTTGAATCAGCGGACTTAATTTAACATGGAATTTTCAAATTAAATATAAATAATTTATTTTTTTATATTATGTATTTTTGATTTGAAGATTTAAGAATATGAGAAATATAAAGTGGAACAGATCGAGTGGAATAATTTTTTAAAAGTAGAACTTCGCGTTGGTAAAATTATTCAAGCTGAGGTTTTTGAAAAAGCGCGTAAACCTGCCTATATTTTACATGTAGATTTTGGTGAAGAGTTAGGGGTACGTAAATCAAGTGCTCAGATTACTAAACTTTATCAACCACAAGATTTGATTGGTAAATTAGTGGTTGCTGTCGTGAATTTCCCTAAAAAACAAATTGGTCCTATTCAGTCAGAATGCTTAGTGACAGGGTTTCATAACGCAGATGGGGATGTTGCACTTTGTATCCCAGAGTTTGAAGTTCCTCTGGGTACAAAGCTATTATAATTTAGCGACGTGATTTAAAAGACACATCAACTTTACGTGGACGATAAATCCAACCTAAAACCAGCAGTAATACCGCAAATCCTAAAATTGGATAATCACCTAAACGGTTATAGAGAGTTTGACCTTGCATGGCTGGTAAATCGCCTCTCAAGACAAACTCTTTATCAATCGGTGCTTGTTCAGTGATATGACCATTTTGATCGATAAACGCTGTTACGCCTGTGTTGGTTGCACGAATAAACCAGCGACCATTTTCTTTCGCACGCATTTGCACCATTTGTAAATGTTGCCATGGGCCAGCTGTTCCAGTGAACCAAGCATCATTAGATACGGTCACCAAGAAGTCGCTGTCTTCTGCATTACGGCGTGTCAGGTTCGGATATGCCACTTCATAACAAATTGCAGCCGCAAGTGCATGCCCTTTAATTAAAAGCGGTTTCTGGTTGCTCTCGCCACGTGTAAAACCACTCATGCTAATGTCATTTTGCATGGCAGGTAACACCCAAGAAAGCAAACCTGACAGCGGAATATATTCGCCAAACGGCACAAGACGCTGTTTTTTATAGAGACCGCTTGAGTCGCTACCAGAAGCCATAATGCTGTTGTAATACTGAGGACTACCAACTTGATGTGATTTCGCGACATCCCAATAAGGAATGCCAGTTACCCAAGCTGTATGGTTCTTTTTCGCTTGCGCATCCATCGCATCCAAAAACGGTTCAATGTCGGTTTGGAAGAGCGGAATTGAAGACTCAGGCCATACAATCAGGTCACGGCCCCATTCAGATTGAGTCAAACCAGCATAAATTTCTAATGTTCTAACTTGATATTCGGTTAGCCATTTTAAATCTTGTGGAATGTTACCTTGAATGAGCGAAACACTCAGTGGTTTAGCCGCTTTAGGTTGTACAAACTGAATATATGATGCTCCCCATGCACCCAAAACTAATAGGGCAGCAGGGATAACCCAGAAAATACGTTTACGTAGAACTTCGACTAAAGCACACGCTAGTACAATTGCCACGAAGGAAATTGCATAAATACCAAATAGCGGCGCATAACCATCAAGTAAACGTTCGGTAAAAGCGTACCCTACAAATAGCCATGGGAAACCTGTAAACACCCAAGTTTTAGCCCACTCAAAAATAATCCAGAGTGGTGCAAAAGTCAGGGGTGTTTCTGGGAAGAAACGTCGATAAACCCAAGTTTGAAATGCTGTAAATAAGCCCATCACAAGAGCCATAACAGCAATCATACATACGCTTAAAAAAGCATTGGTATCGCCGTATACATGGATAGACGTGTAGAGCCAGAAAGCCCCTACAAACCATAAACCAAAACCATAACTCCAGCCAATCGCAAATGCTTGTTTGGCTGAGCGTTTATGCAATGTCGCATAGAGTAGGGCCGGAGACAAAATTGCCAGCCACCACCAATAATAAGGTGCCAGTGCAAAACTGAACACAGCACCTGAAAATAAAGCAATGAGCAATGGAAAAATTAAAGGAAGCTGTTTTTGTTGTTGCGAAGAATCTAACAGCTTTTCAAAGTATGCTCTCATTGACGTACAGCTCGAATCAGATGAATAGTGCGGGCATCTGCTTCAACAATCGTAAATAACCACTTTCCAAGTTCAACAGTCTGACCTTGTAAATCACTGACTAAACCAATTTCTTGAAGCAATAAACCGCCGACAGTTTCTACTTCATCGTCAGAAAAATCAGCATCTAATACAGTGTTGAAGTGTTCAATTGGTGTAAGTGCCTGCACCATCCATGCATTCGCTACAGTATGGTCGCTGTCTGGAACAATGTACTGTGCATCTTCATCAGCAGTATCATGTTCGTCTTCAATTTCACCCACGATCTCTTCAAGAATATCTTCAAGCGTCACAAGACCAGCTGTAGAGCCATATTCATCAATCACAATCGCGATATGGGTTTGGGTATGTTTGAGCATACGAAGAACTTGATCTGAACGAGCGCTTTCAGGCACAAATAATGGCTGGCGCATAAGCGAGCCAATATCTAATTTGGTATTTGGTTCAGTCAAAAATGGCAGTAAATCTTTTGCCAGTAATATACCGACAACATTATCGGGTTGGTCAGCTGAGAAAACTGGAAAACGTGAGTGAGCAGACTCAACCAATACGTGAAGAATATCAAGTAACTGATCATCTTCTTGCATACTGATCATTGCTGTTCGTGGCGTCATGACTTCACGAATTTTTGTAGCAGGAAGGTCAAGAACACCTTCAAGCATGGCAACAGTATCAGGTTCTAAAAAACGACGTGAATTTTGGACTAATTTTAATAATTCATCTCGGGTTTCGGGCGCTGTACCTAACCACTTTCGTAAGCCTCGCATTCCCCACGACGGACTCGGTTCCTCTTGCATGATCTTTCCTAAAGACTCAATGTATCAAATGAATACAATGATCATACCGAAGAAAAGGCCCTTATGCATCTATAAAACAAAGTAAAAGACAAAACACATATTGTTATGTAAACACCAGTTACAGTTCATAAGTCCGTGATCGGTTTATGCTAAAATGTGAAAATTCTATTTGTTCGAGTTAGTTATGTCAGAACAACCTATTTCACCTACTGTACAACTCAATACACGTGGTTTACGTTGTCCAGAACCTGTCATGATGTTGCATCAAGCCATTCGTAAATCTAAGTCTGGAGATGTGGTTGAGGTCTTCGCAACAGACAATTCGACTTCGTGGGATATTCCTAAATTTTGTATGCACTTGGGTCACGAATTGCTTTTGCAAGAAGAACGCTTAGATGAAAATGGTCATAAAGAATTTCACTACTTGGTGAAAAAGGGCTGAAGCAAATATCTAAAGCTTTAACTCCATGTTCTTGAATCTAATAAAAACTAAAACAGTGAATACACTTCATTTCAGGACTTAAAGATGAAAAGTTCTCATCTATGCTTAGGGGCTGTTATTTGTGCCTTATTCAATTCAATCGCATATGCAAAAACCTGTGAAATTCCTGTACAAACCATGAATGTCGCAGGTTTAAAGGTTGGGCAAAATATTCGTGAGTTTCAAAAGCTTCACCCTACAGTAAAACCAGTGGTGTTAGGAGGAGATAGTTATCATTTAGAGTTTGCCGATGGGGTTGATCCCCAGATCAAAAAAACAGGCGTCACTGGAATTGGTCATATTGCTTATGATCTAGATACCGGAATGATCACTTCCTTTAGTTTGAGTTTTCTTGATGGCCCTATGGCAAGTTATGAGACGGACTTAGATCTTTTTAAAAGTAGAATTCTTAACAAATTTAAGGTTCCCCAAAAAGGTTGGGTGCAAAAGAACAATAAATATATCTATCAATGTGATGATTATCGAATTGAGATTCATCAGGACTATGGTGCTGCACATACAGCCATTGGGCCAACCGTTATGGTATTTGGTAAAAAATCGAAGATATTCTAATAAAAAAACTCCCCTCACTTGAGGGGAGTTTTTTTAAGGAATTACATATTTGGATAGTTTGGACCACCGCCGCCTTCAGGCGTTACCCATGTGATGTTTTGAGATGGGTCTTTAATGTCACAAGTCTTACAGTGAACACAGTTTGCTGCGTTAATCTGGAAGCGTTTAGAGCCATCATCATTTTCCATGATTTCATAAACACCAGCAGGACAGTAGCGCTGTGCAGGCTCATCCCATTTTGGTAAGTTTACGTTCACTGGAATTGAAGGATCAGTAAGCTTCAAGTGAGCTGGCTGGTTTTCTTCATGTACAGTGTTTGAGATAAACACCGAAGATAAACGGTCAAATGTAAGCTTGCCATCTGGTTTTGGATAGTTTGGCTTAAAGCTAGTTGCATCAACAGTTTTCAATACAGCAAAGTCTTGCTTTAAGTCGTGTAAAGTGAATGGCACTTTAAAGACGTTTTGGTCGATAAAGTTAAATGCACCACCAATCCATTGACCAAATTTATGCATTGCAGGGCCAAAGTTACGAGAGTTATAAAGCTCTTCTTTTAACCAGCTGTTGTTAAATTTGTCAGTGTATGAAGTTAATTCTTTAACGAATAAATCTTCGCCTTCAGTAACGCGAGCAATCGCAAGGTCACCGCCTTTTTCTACACCAGCAGCAATCGCTTCAAATACAGCTTCACCACATAACATGCCTGATTTCATGGCAGTGTGTGAGCCTTTGATTTTTGCAAAGTTTAAGAAACCTGCATCATCACCAATTAAGCAACCACCTGGGAAAGTCAATTTAGGCAATGAGTTGAAGCCGCCTTTCACTACAGCACGTGCGCCGTAAGAAATACGCTTACCACCTTCTAAATACTGTTTAATCAGTGGGTGAGTTTTCCAGCGCTGCATTTCCATGAATGGATACATGTGTGGATTTTCATAAGACAAGTCCACGATCATACCCAAAGTCACTTGGTTGTTTTCAGCGTGGTATAACCACCAACCACCCGAAGAACCAGTTTCAGCCAATGGCCAGCCAGCACCGTGCATTACTAAGCCCGGCTTATGTTTTGCTGGGTCAATTTCCCAAAGTTCTTTAATCCCGATACCGTAGTGCTGAGGGTCAGCATCTTTATCAAGATTATATTTCGCAATCAGGCGTTTACCTAAGTGACCACGGCAACCTTCAGCAAAGAGGGTGTATTTAGCGTGAAGCTCATAACCCGGAGTAAAGTTATGCGTTGGTTCGCCATCTTTACCAATACCCATGTCACCAGTTTGAATACCTTTTACAGTACCGTCTTCATGGTAAAGCACTTCAGATGCAGCAAAGCCAGGGAAGATAGAAACTTCTAATTCTTCAGCTTTTTGACCTAACCAGCGAACCACGTTACCTAGTGAAATAACATAGTTACCGTCATTGTGCATGGTTTTTGGAACCATCCAGTGAGGTGCTTCTTTAGACGTAGTTTCTGAAAGCAAGAAGAAAGTTTTGTCTTCAGTTACAGGTACGTTAAGAGGCGCGCCTTCTTCTTTCCAGTTCGGGAAAAGTTCATTAATAGCACGTGGTTCAAGTACAGCACCAGATAAGATATGCGCACCTACTTCAGAGCCTTTTTCAACTACACAAACTGAAAGATCGGGTAAGTTATTCTCAATCGCTAATTGACGGATCTTAATCGCAGCAGATAGACCTGCAGGTCCTGCACCTACGATGACAACGTCAAACTCCATCGATTCGCGTTCGATGTGTTCCATGTAGGACTCCTCAATACTTAAAGGTGGCAACCGTAATGTCAGATCATCCGGTGCTGCCGTGAGTTTTAATCCATAGGCGCAAATATGCTATTGTGCCTTTTATCGTTTTGGCTAGTATAGTTTTAAACCATGATCTAGCCAATTGGCTGAGTCGTCATATTTTCTCGTCAGCAAGGCATAAACTATGGTAAATCAAAATAATTCCCCATCGGATATGGGAAAAATACCGTTATCTGATGATAAAAACTTAATGAACATTGCACAATACTTAAAAGATGTACAGCAAAGTCACAAAAGGTCAATCCCACCTTTAGAGCAATGGCATCCAAAGCATTGCGGTAAAATGGATTTAACGGTTAAAGCCAATGGAGAATGGTGGCACGAAGGTCAATTAATCAAGCGCCAAGCCCTATTGGATTTGTTTACCAAAGTCCTATGGAAAGAAGAGGGTAAATTCTACCTGAAAACCCCTGTAGAACAAATTGAAATCGAAGTTGAAGATGAACCTTTATTGGTCAATCAGGTGGATCAGGTCGAAATTTCAGGTGATCAGTTTTTGCAACTGACGACGACCAATCAAGATGTGATTTTGGTTGATGCAGAACACCCGATTTTTATGCGGGAATATGCAGGCGAATTACGCCCTTATGTGCATGTCCGATTTGGTATTAATGCACTTATTCAACGCCAAGCTTTTTATCATCTCGTGAACTATGGAACACTGGTCGAAAATGATAAAGATGAAACCATTTTGCAGTTAAAAAGTGGTAATTTGCACTTGCAATTAGGCGCTTGAGGTTTAAGCTTTATAGAGTGAAATTTTGCGACACTCTAGTACTGCCATGACAGCCATACAGCCTTTATTTACTGAATTAGAATCTATGCCTAAAGCATCAGCAGATGCCCCTATTGGTATTTTTGATTCGGGAATTGGAGGAATGTCGGTTGCAGCGGAAATTGCCAGATATTTGCCAAACGAACGTATTGTCTATTATGCCGATACGGCCTATGTTCCTTATGGCCCGCGTTCTGATGACGAAATCAGAGAACTCACAGCCCGAGCTGTTGATTGGCTATATCGTCAAGGCTGTAAAATTGCGGTTGTGGCATGTAATACTGCCTCAGCATTTAGTCTTGACCATTTACGTGAACATTATGGCGAGCACTTTCCAATTGTTGGTTTAGTACCAGCATTAAAACCTGCCGTATTACAGACACGTTCTAAAGTGGTTGCTGTGTTGGCCACACCTGCTACTTTTCGTGGGCAACTTATTAAAGATGTTGTTGAAAAATTTGCTGTTCCAGCGGGTGTTAAAGTCATGACTTTAACCAATTTGGAACTTGTTCCTTGTGTCGAAGCAGGGCAGCAAATGAGCCCTGTTTGTTTGAATGCATTAAAAGAGGTTTTACAGCCTGCGGCCGATCAAGGGGCTGACTATTTAGTGCTCGGTTGTACGCATTATCCGTTCTTAAATGAAGCAATTCATCATCTTTTTGATAACCAATTCACACTGGTTGATTCGGGATTGGCAGTTGCCCGACAAACAGCCCGTATTTTAATAAAAAATGAGTTATTATGTGACCAAATACGTCAGAATGTTGCACGTATTGAATGTTATGTAAGTGGTAATAATGCCGATGCATTGCAACCTGTTTTACAGAATATGATTCCACAAGAATTGACATGGACGCTGCACAATCTGAGTTGAGCTCTGTTGTAGGCATTCAGAAGAAAGCGTTTTTTATATTTATTTTTTCTTATTTGGGGCGGTTCATAGTCTTGGCTTATTTAGGCCATATTAAGATTATGGGGCGATAAGGGTATTGTTATGCTCGATACACGCTATCAGATTTTTATTTCAACGTCAGGTCGCGAGATGCAACCTGAACGTATGGTTCTCTCTCAAACATTAGTCAGTATGGGTTTTTTTGCTTGGGGTTTAGAGTATAGAAGTCCTTTAACTACAACACTTGCCCGTCGGCAAATTGATGAATCGGATTATGTGGTTTTACTGTTAGGTAGTCAGTATGGTGAGCAATCCATTTCTGGTGCTAGCTACTTTGCTTTAGAGTATGAATATGCTTTAAGTCGAGCTAAACCTATTGTGGTATTTATGCATGAACAACCTGAAAGCAGGGATATGCATTTACAAGAGGCTCATCCGCAGCTTAAAGAAAAATTTCTCGCATTTAGAAAAAAACTATTACACGAAGCTCACCACGTATTTTACTTTAAAAGCCCACGTGATTTAGAGCTAGCTGTTCGTTTAAATATACCTTTAATGGTTGAACAACATATGGGACAGGGCTGGGTTCCAGCACGTCAAGCGCATCAGTTAGAAGATGAAATTAATCGGTTAAAAAGTAAAGTTTTACAGTTAGAACAACAACTCACAGAGTCATCAACTTCAACTAATGAAGTGGCTCCGCAAGATGTTTTTGCGTTTGAATATCAGATTCAAGCTTTTCAAGATGGTAACTTTAAAGAGCTTAAGCGCCAGAGACAAATGACTTGGTCACAACTTTTAAGTATTTTGGCTAAACATTTTGAGACAGCCATGCCAGAAGAAAGCTTTGGAACTTGTCTTAATGAGTATCTCAATCATGCTGGGTTAGAAGATGCCCGTCAGGAGCTACCAAGAGCACATGCGGTGGCTGGTGCACAGATTAATCATAAAGCGCTATTCCGCATTAAAAATCAAATGCAATCACAAGGCTGGATTGTTCCAACCAAGACTGATCAACAACATAGTTTATGGAAGGTAACGACAAAAGCGCAAAAGCTCTTGCTGAGTTATAAATGGAATCATCGGGTGACTCGATTAAAAGCTTAGAGCAATTCAATTTAGATATGACCATGAAAACTGTTACATTAGTGTCATAAGATGAACTGAAAGGCATTTGCGCATGTCGTTTGAACAAAAACCGAAAGTTACTGTCATTTTAGCGAATTTAGGCACACCGGATGAGGCAACTGTCCCAGCGGTGCGCCGTTTTTTAAAGCAGTTTTTATCTGATCCACGTGTGATTGAAATTCCAAAATTCATTTGGTGGATTATTTTGAATCTGTTTATTTTGCCTTTTCGTCCAAAAAGAGTAGCGCATGCCTATGCTTCGGTATGGTCTACCGATTCGCCAATGCGTGAAATTGTGTTTGAGCAAACAAAACGTGTGCAGGCTTATTTAGAGCGTGAAAATAAACAATTTGATTTAACTGTATTACCCGCTATGACTTATGGTAATCCGGGTATTGATACAGTTTTAGAAAAACTAGCAGCTCATCCACAAGAGCATGTCATTTTATTGCCTTTATTTCCTCAATATTCTGCCACATCGACAGCACCGTTATACGACGCATTTGCTAAGTGGATTCCTACTCAGCGCAATTTGCCGGGTTTGACCATTATTAAAGACTACTATCAGCACCCAATGTTTATTCAAGCACTGGCAGAAAGTGTTTTAGCTTATCAAGCACAGCATGGTAAGCCTGAAAAACTATTGATGTCATTTCATGGTATTCCACAGCCTTATGCAGACAAAGGTGATCCTTATGCAGACCGTTGTCGCATTACTGCAAAGTTAGTCGCTGAAGCTTTGCATTTGAAAGCTGATGAATGGGCGATTAGTTTCCAGTCACGTTTTGGAAAACAAGAATGGGTGAAGCCTTATACTGACCAGCTTTTAGAAGATTGGGCTAAGCAGGGCGTTAAGTCAGTTCAGGTTTTAAGTCCTGCTTTTTCTGCTGACTGTTTAGAAACGCTTGAAGAGTTAGCGATTCAAAATGCTGAACTATTTCAACAAGCAGGTGGCGGAAGCTATGCTTACATTCCTGCTTTAAACAGTGATCAGGCTCATATTGATTTGCTTGCAGGTTTAGTTCAGGCTAATCTTGATGCCCTTACCCATACCTTAGCCCACCGTTAATTGCGTTTTAGCCAGAGGTTCTTATGCTGCAAGTCAAAATTGTTCCAGTTACTGCTTTTGCTCAAAATTGTTCTTTAGTTTGGGACAGTGAAACAAAAGAAGCAGTTTTGATTGATGCAGGCGGTGACGCTGCTGTTTTGAAGAAAGAAGTAGAAGCCTTAGGTTTAAAAGTAAAGGCGTTATGGCTGACTCATGGGCATTTAGATCACGCAGGGGCAGTGGGTGAACTCGCACAAGAATGGAGTGTTCCTGTTGTTGGCCCACATAAAGAAGATCAGTTCTGGCTAGATATGATTCAGGAAGTTTCAGCACGTTATGGCTTTCCAATTCCACAGCCAGTAAAAGTTGATCAATGGCTTGAAGGCGGCGAAGTGCTAAAACTAGGTGAAGATGAGTTTGAGGTGCGCTTCGCACCAGGACATACACCAGGGCATGTCATGTTCTATAACAAGAATCATGGCTTACTCTGGACTGGCGATGTCCTGTTTAAAGGCTCAATAGGAAGAACAGACTTTCCACGTGGTAACCATGAGCAACTCATTGAATCGATTCAACGTGAATGCTTTAGCTTGCCAGATCAAACCCAATTTATTTCAGGTCATGGTCCAATGAGTACCATTGGCTATGAAAAAAAATTTAACCCGTTTGTCGCAGGTAAAGCGGGTTAATCTTCATAATCATCTTCATGCTGACTACCCTTGTTTTGCTGAGGAGCATCTTGGGTAGGCAGTCTATATTCATCGTTTGCCCAAGCGCCTAAATCAATGAGTTTACAACGTTCAGAACAAAATGGACGAAATTCATTGCCTTCCCAAACACTTGGTTCACCACAACGTGGGCAGGGGAATGTACGTGGCATAAAGCGATATCCTCAAAGTGAAGAGAAATAGATTAGGCAAAAGTCAGGTGACTTGTTAGACTTGTGCCGATTTTTATTTAGTTTGATGTGATTATGCAGATTCGTCAATTTCAAGCACAACGTATGCAAGCGCCTCGCGATTTTACCCCAATTGAAAATACTCCAATTTGTGTAGAAATTGGGGCGGGCAAAGGTAAACATGCTTTGCTATTCAGTGGGCAAAATCCACAGCACACGTTATATGCGATTGAACGAACCCGAGAAAAATTCTTGGCAATGCAAAAGCAGCATGGTTTAGAACCACGAGAAAATCTGGTACCTGTACATGCGGATGCTTTGCCGTGGGTGGTACATGCTTTACACCCTGCACAAGTTGAACATTTTTTTATTCTTTATCCGAACCCTGAACCTCATAATCCGGCACAGCGCTGGTTGAATATGCCATTTTTTGAGTTTTTATTATCACGCCTGAAAACAGGTGGAACTATTACTTTAGCAAGTAATATTCCTGAATATATTGAAGAAGCTGAACAACAGTTATTAAATGTGTGGAAGCTGCCTTACCAAAAAGAAAAAATTGTGCAAACCTCTGCGCGTACTCATTTTGAAATTAAATATTTAGAGCGTGGCGAGCTTTGTCAGCAGCTCATTATGACCAAGCCTGAAGGTTATCAAACTCGATTTGATGAGTTTGCGCCATTGCAAGGGCAAACACATGGCGAATAAGCGGGTTGCCATTATCGGTGCTGGTCCGGCTGGTTTAATGGCAGCTGAGGTACTGAGCCAGTATGATTATGAAATTGATGTGTTTGAGCAAAAATCTTCGGCTGCGCGTAAGTTTTTGATGGCTGGTAAAACAGGTTTGAATATCTCGCATGCTGAACCATTAGTCCAGTTCATTGAACGTTATGACCATGCAGAATGGCTTAAACCGTGGGTTGAGAAATGGGGTGCAGTCTGGATTCAGAACTGGATGAAAAGTCTAGGAATAGAGTCGTATGTGGGTAGTTCCGGTCGTATTTTTCCTGTCGAAATGAAAGCTGCTCCTTTACTGCGTGCTTGGTTAAAACGTTTAGCAGAACAACAGGTTAAATTCTTTTATCGACATCGTTGTATTAATTTGCAAGGTACAACTGTGACTTTAGAAAACCAAAATAATCAAAGCAGCAAGACTTTTACCCAACAATACGATGCAGTCGTATTGGCTTGTGGGGCTGTATCTTGGTCCCAATTGGGTAGCGATGGTGCTTGGCAGCAATGGATGGATCAATCCAGTGTTGAACCTTTTCAAGCAAGTAATGCAGGAGTATTGCACACTTGGTCAGCTTTTATGGAAAGCTGTTTTGGTGAACCTTTAAAGCGTATCAATGCGTGGGTTGAGCCTAGCCAAGTTACTCATGGCGATATTGTGATTACTCACTATGGTTTAGAAAGTGGTGTCATTTATAAACTTGGACGAGCTTTAAGAGAACAACAAAAACAAGGAAAAAGCTTAAATCTATTTTTAGATTTATTGCCTGATGTAGAGTTGTCACAGTTAATTAAAAAATTGCAGGTTAGTAAAAAACAATCGCTCACCAATATCTGGCGTAAAGCAGGCTTAGACACGGCCAAAATTAACTTAATTAGAGAAGTGGTTGATAAAGCGCTATGGAGCCAACCAGAGGCTTTAGCTCAGCAAATTAAAGTACTTCAAATTAAGCTAGATGGCTTTAGGCCTATTGAGGAAGCAATTAGCTGTGCTGGTGGTGTTAAGCAAGGTGCATTAACTGAAAGCCTAGAGCTTAAACAAACCTCAGGTGTTTTTTGTTGTGGTGAAATGCTGGACTGGGATGCTCCTACAGGCGGCTATTTGCTTACAGCATGTTTTGCTACAGGACGAGCGGCTGGTGAAGGTGTGCATTCATTCTTAGAGAAATAACGGCAAATTCGGTACTATGTTTGATATGTGAAAAGTGTTATTTTTGAGCGATCAATAATAATAGGATTTACGAGAACATGTCTCAAGCATCACCAGTTTATCAAGGAAGTTGTTTATGTCAGGGTATTCGCTATGAAATTAAAGGCGATATCGGAGATATTATTCAGTGTCACTGCCAACGGTGCCGAAAATCCAATGGAACAGCATTTGCCACCAATGCTCCTGTTAAAAGTACAGATTTTAAAATTACCAAAGGTGAAGATCTCGTCAAAAAATTTGCTGTGAACGGTGTGTATCGCTGGTTTTGTAGCGAATGTGGTTCACCGCTTATTAGCTCGCGTGATGCCCAACCTGAACTATATCGTGTAAGAATTGGGTCACTCGATACACCATTAGATCAAAAGCCGACAATGCATATTTTTGCTGCTTCAAAAGCAGAGTGGGAAAGCATTTGTGACGATTTACCGCAATACGATGAACGTCCATGATTTAAAAAGTATGTTTTAATCAAATTTTAGATGATTTAATATACTTAAAACGGGGAGATGGCATTCCTCCCTTGAAAAACCGCCATATCGGCTAATGATGCCTACGTTACCCTCATGTATTTATATCGCTGGGTACGTAGGTTATTGCGTACTCTGCTTATTTTTGGAGTACGCCATGTCACCTTTCCCATCATTTTTGTTTGCTCTTTTAGCATCTCACTAAAGGGGTGGTTCTATGTATTATCCTTTACTTTCAATTGCTGTAGGTTCAGTGCTAGGGGCGTGGTTGCGTTGGTTTTTAGGTTTAAAACTCAACCCAATTTATCCGCAAATTCCACTGGGTACTGTCACTGTTAATTTAGTCGGTGGCTTTATTATTGGGTTTGCGATGGCTTATTTTGCTCATAGTGATTTAAGTCCGAACTATAAGCTTTTTGTAATCACCGGCTTTTGTGGTGCTTTAACTACGTTTTCAACGTTCTCGATTGAGATTGTGACTTTATTGCAAAGTGGTAAGTTGGGCATGGCGATGTTGGCTATTTCTATTCATTTAATTGGATCGTTAATTTTTACGTGTTTGGGGTTGGCGACTTATTATTGGGTAGCGGGACATTGAGTTTTTATATTTAAGAATTGACCATGATTTCAAGTTGTGAGAGCTCATCGAAGTTGAGTGTTGGGTAGGATTTTCACGACGGAGTCTTATCGTTGAGTTATCTAATGGAAGCAGCTAATTAAGTTACTTTGGTTTTGCCCAAAGTAACCAAAGGCATCTGTCATTCGCAGAACCTGTTCACTGAATCCATTTATCTTATGCTTTGCAAAAACAAACTTTTATTGATGCCACGCAGGTTGCGAATGACGTTATCGCGTATCGAATATAAAAGATTAATCAAATAGTTTAATTAATAATTAGTCATTTACTATCGTGACAGACGGCAGGGATGCCGTCGTTATGCTGTGCTACATGGATGTAGCATCAGCGTAACAAAGGATTTTTGTTACTTTTCATCCTTGAAAAGTAAGGTTAGCCTATACAATCCATCATTTGGATATCACTTCCATTTAAGGCAGTGCTCATAATAAAAATTAAGACGTTTCTATTATTTATTTAAATCTTATTATTTTTCAGTTAAAGCCTGACCTTCAAACTTCACACCATCCCAACCATTTTGCATAAACTGACGAATATTTTGGTGATCAGTTCCCTCTGGGGTAGCCAATACAGATGCATAGTGCTCTGCAAATAAACTTAAAGTTTGTGCTTGATCTAAACCTTGTAACTTGGCAAAAGAGAAAACTTTTGCACTGCCTTGATTTTCAGTCGCTGCGTTATGCTGTGCACCATTTTGAAAAGCTGTTGGAGTGTGTTGGTAACGTGCTTCAATATGAGCTAAAACATCTGAAAATTTTGCTGTGCCTGCTTGTAATTGGGCAAGTAACTCTTGTGCCATAATCTTAAACTTCCTATCAAATGGGGCTTAAGCATAGCATCGAATACACGCTTTGAAAGCTTGGGAGCTATAAAAAAATGATGGGATATTTGGAAAATTGAGAATATTTTCTAGACAAGATGTGGATAAGTTTTAGTTTATACACAACTGAAAAAGTATAGAAAAAATCCACATAAAAAAAGAAGCCTAAGTGGAGGAGATAGTCTTAGGCTTCCAATGATTTTAGTGTATTGGTTAAAACTTAACGTAAGATTAACTCTTACGATTGAAGCGAGCGAAGCGTTTGTTAAAGCTTGCAACACGGCCTTCATTACTTGCTTGACGTACT
This sequence comes from Acinetobacter sp. 70_2, assembly GCF_056736115.1. Classification (NCBI taxonomy): domain Bacteria; kingdom Pseudomonadati; phylum Pseudomonadota; class Gammaproteobacteria; order Moraxellales; family Moraxellaceae; genus Acinetobacter; species Acinetobacter sp. 70_2. The sequence goes on along the minus strand of NZ_JBWZIP010000013.1, from coordinate 249,486 downwards.
TCACCTGTATAGAAAGGATGTGAAGCACTCGAAATATCAAGAGTCACATAAGGATAGACTTGTCCTTGATATTCCTTAGTTTGTTTCGTCTGAATGGTACTACCAATTAAGAAGTAGACGTCTGCATTAGTGTCATGAAATAACACTTGTTGATAAGCAGGATGAATATCTTTACGCATGAGAGATTGTCCTAAATTATTTTTGATTAAAGAAATGTTATAACATAACATTAAATAAGTCAATGTAACCTCGAAAAGGCTACATTAATCAGTTCATTGAATTAGTTAGACGGCGGAACAAGTTCTTCAAATAAATCATTTAGGTTGTCATGTACTTTTAAGTGAATGAGGTTCCAGTAGTGTCCTGAAATGGTTCTATTGACCATTAAAGTATCTGGTGAAGGCTTAAAGACATCCCAATATTTTAAAGACTTCTTCACAAGTAACATGCCATCATGATGTGATGAGTTCTCTGCAAAGTCATAGGTTGTGGTAAGCGGACGCAATAACACTTCAATCCAGAGCTTATAAAGGTCACTCGGAAATTTACCTTTCTCGTTCAAAGAGTGCAAGGCAAGTAATTCTGTTTCAATTAAGTCGATATCTTCATGACGAGCTGCATTCACTAGTCGTTTGAAACTATACACAATTTCATTGGAAAGCGTTTTAACACTGCCATAGTCATAAATAATGACACTGCCATCTTGGCGAAAGGCAAAGTTACCTGGGTGAGGGTCACAGTGAAAACGTTTTAAAAAGAACATTTCCTGACCCAAAGCACGGATTAAACGACGGCCAATTGTGTTTCGAATTTCGATAGGCCAAGAACTAGCAGTTTCAATGCTGTCACCTTGTTCAAGGCTTAAAGTCAAAATTCGTCTTGAAGAGTAATCTTTATAAACAGTCGGGATAATAATTTTGCCATCTAACTTGCTATGAAAAGTTTTAAAGACCTCAAGATTTTGAGCCTCAATTTCATAGTTAAGCTCTGCTGACAGGCTATCTTGAATCTCTGCAAAAAGTTGATCTTGCAGTTTTTTATCAATTTTAAGTACACCCATTAAGCGTAGTGCTAAACGTACTTGTTTTAAGTCACTTTCGCAGGCTTCATCAACACCGGGATATTGAACCTTAACTACAACTTGTTGGCCATTTGGCAAAACTGCTTTGTGAACTTGTCCAATTGATGCAGCAGCAAAAGGCTGTTCATCAAAAGATTTAAAGGCAGCATTGAGTGGTTTTCCAAGCTCACGTTCAACTTGTTGCTGAATCGCAGAAAAAGGCATGGCTGGAGCTTGACGTTGTAGTTTTGATATTGCTTTTGCAACTTCTGGTGGGAAGATATCTTTATATTGCGATGCAATTTGCCCAACCTTCATGACAGCACCTTTCATTTCTCCTAAGGTGTCTGCAATCTGTAGACCGATATCTTGAAACAATTTAGTTTTTGCAGCCAGTTTCTGTTCTTCATCCGCAGTCAGGTTTCGAATCGAGTTAGAAACGGTTTTTGTTGCAATGCTCGCGGTCATTCCTGCAAGTTTCATAAATCGTTTGCCAGGTGAACTTGCATTCTTTGCCATATCTTCGATACCTCGTTGACTACAACATAATATTGTCTAGTTTTGATCATAGGTGACAAAACTTAAAAAGCCTATATGAAATTGTTTAGCGCATGTAAGAAAATTTTCGAAAAACAAAACGTTATTTTTAAAGTAAAAAATGTGAAAAGCTTTTCAAAATTCATTTCATAAACAAAGCTTTAATATCTATAAAGTCGCTGTTTTTTTAGTGCTAAGGTGAATGACATGTTAAATAAGAAATAGAGACAATAAAAGTTATGACCAGTCTAAATTCGTCCTATGGGCGCTCTCAAGCGGTTCCTTTATCTGTGTTTGAGCAGTCGAAAGATGCGCATATTATTCATTCTGATGAAGAGGCAATTGAGATTGCCAAGCAACTTGCTCAAGAGTTTGCACAAGAAGCATCTGATCGAGACAGAGAACGCCGTCTACCCTTAAATGAAATTCAACAGTTCTCACAAAGTGGCCTATGGGCCATTACAGTACCTAAGCAATTTGGTGGCGCGCAAGTTAAATATCGAACTTTAGCGGAAGTGATTAAAACAATTGCGAGTGTTGATCCATCTCTTGCTCAGTTGCCTCAAAATCACTTGGCCTTTATTGAACATTTAAGACTAGATGCGAAACCTGAACAGCAACAGTTCTTCTTTAATTTGGTGCTAAGGGGAATTCGTTTCGGTAATGCATTTTCGGAAAAACACAGTAAGACAGTCGCGGACCTCACGACTAAACTTCAAAAGACCGAACATGGTTATGAAATTAATGGCAAAAAATTCTTTGCAACGGGTGCCTTGCTCGCCCACTGGATTCCAATTGTTGCTGTAAATGAACAGGGGCAACCTTATGCTGCACTTGTGCCACGTGAAACATCTGGGGTCAATATTATTAATGACTGGTCTGGTTTTGGACAACGTACTACGGCTAGCGGTACGGTAGAACTAAATCAGGTGCCTGTACGTGAAGAATATTTAGTTCCGATTTACCAAGCATTTGAACGCCCAACACCAGCAGGTGCTATTTCTCAGTTTATTCAGGCTGCGGTCGATGCAGGTATTGCGCGTGGTGCAATTGAAGAAACGATTCAATATGTCAAAAATCATAGCCGTGCATGGATTGATTCAGGTCTGGAAAAAGCCAGTGATGACCCTTACACGATTGCAAATATTGGTGACCTAAAAATTAAACTGCGTGCAGCAGAAGCAGTACTGGACTTGGCCGCAGATGCAATTGATCAGGCCATTGCTGACACCACCGAAGAGCATGTAAACCAAGCCACACTATTGGTTGCCGAGGCAAAAGTACTCACCACAGAAATTGCTATTTTGGCTGCCAATAAGCTTTTTGAACTATCGGGTACGCGTTCTACTTTATCTGAACTCAACCTTGACCGTCACTGGCGCAATGCCCGTACCCATACCTTGCATGACCCTGTGCGCTGGAAGTATCACATTGTCGGTAACTATTATCTCAATGGAGTTCAACCACCTCGTCATGCATGGAGCTAAATTGAAGAAAAGACAAGATTAGGAGAATAACGATGACAACAGCTCAAATTGAATTAGAAGAACTATCGGTAGGCGCGGATTATGAAAAGGTTGCAAACAGATTCCGTCCCGTTTTTGAAAAAATTGCACAAGGGGCAATTCAACGGGAAAAAGAGCGAATCTTACCTTTTGAACCGATTCAGTGGCTAAAAGAAGCCAAGTTGGGTGCTGTACGAGTACCCCGTAAATATGGTGGAGATGGGGTTTCATTACCTCAACTGTTCCAGCTTTTAGCAGAGCTAGCAGAAGCTGACTCCAATATTGTGCAAGCTTTACGTGGTCATTTTGCATTTGTTGAAGACCGTTTGGTTGCTCATAAAGAGCACTCACAAGAGGTCTGGTTTCAGCGCTTTGTACAAGGTGATTTAGTCGGAAACGCATGGACAGAAGTTGGAAATGTACAGATTGGTGATGTCGTTACACGAGTCACCAAAGACGCTTCGGGTAACTTGGTGGTAAATGGTGAAAAGTACTATTCAACAGGAAGTATTTTTGCAGACTGGATTGATTTATTTGCTTACGATGAAGTGAATGATCGTCATGTGATTGCTGCTATTTACCGCCATGAAACAGGTGTGAGCGTAATTGATGACTGGGATGGCTTTGGTCAAAAGACAACAGGCAGTGGTACTTTAAAAGTACATCAGGTCCATTTGCCAGCTTCACACCTCATTCCATTTGATCAACGTTTTAAGTATCAAACCGCTTTTTATCAGGTGGTGCACCTTGCAACATTAACGGGTATTGCGCGTGCCGCAGTTGAAACGTTTAGTCAGGAAATTCGTGAACGTAAACGTATTTTCAGTCATGGTAATGGTGACTTGGTTCGTCACGACCCACAAGTTTTACAAGTGGTGGGTAAGGCATCCGCTCAAGCGTATGCAAGTGAAGCAATTACCTTAAAAACCGCTGAGGCATTGCAAAAGGCCTATGAAAGTCATTTTGCCGAGTCTGAAGTGAAAGAGCACCAGTTTAATGTAGATGCCGAGCTTGAGTCGGCACAAGGGCAGGTCGTAATTTCTAACCTAGTGCTTGATTTAACAAGTCAGTTATTTAATGCCTTGGGTGCATCGGCAAGTAGCCAAGTGAAACAACTTGACCGTTTCTGGCGTAATGCGCGGACTGTGTCTTCACATAATCCGCTTATTTATAAAGAAAAAGTGATTGGAGATTGGGAAGTAAACCGTACGGATTTACCTTTTGTCTGGCAAATTGGAGCAAGCCCGCGGGCAAAGTCTGCATAAAATAAAAAAGCCGATGTTTCATCGGCTTTTTTATTAGGTTTGACTTAGGCGCTTTGTATTTAGGTAGAGCCGTGAGAGCAGTAAAACACAGGCAATGCTTAAGCCAATAATTAAACCTAGCCATACGCCAGCTACGCCCCAATGGGTATAACGTGCCAAATAAAGCCCTATAGGGAAAGCAATAACCCAATACGCCATAAGCGTAATCCACATCGGTGCTTGGGTGTCTTGCATACCCCTTAAACAGCCGGCAGCACTGACCTGTAGGGCATCCATCAACTGATAACCCATTGCAAACCAGAGTAAATACATCGCAACAGGAACAACGTTTATGTCTTGAGTATAAACCGAGACAATTTGTTCACGGCCTAGGGCAATAAATGACATGGTTAATAGAGCAAAAAGTATTGCTGTGCTCAAACCAATCTTTTGCACTTGGTACATGGAAGCCCAGTTCTTTTCACCATAATAGGTTCCCACGCGAATGGTTAAGGCAATCGCAAGTGAAAGCGGAATCATAAACAATACCGAAGTAACTGAAATAGCCACTTGGTGCGCGGCAATAAACACTTCACCTAGTGGACTAAGAACCAATGCGCCTGTACTAAAAATACTTACTTCAAAAAATACAGCTAAACCAATTGGCAGACCAAGCTGTAAGATTCTTTTAACCCAAGTCAGGTTAATTTTATCAAATCTGCTAAAAATAGACGTATTTCTATAAGCAGAAGCTTTATAGATATAGCCTGCTAATGTAATCAGCATGAGCCATTGTAAAATGGAGGTTGCAAAGCCACAGCCTGCGCTACCTAAAGCAGGTATTGGTCCTAAGCCATGCATAAAGATCATGTTTAGAGGGATTAAAACCACTAAGGCCAATAAGCTAATCGCGGTTACAGGGCGAGGATGACCTAAAGCCTCTGAATAGCCACGTAGCGCTGCGTACATGGTTACGGCTGGCATACCTAACCCAATGGCATGTAAGAATAAGCTTGCTTTAGGTCGTAAGCTTTCTGGGACACCAAACACGTGTAAGAAAAACGGCATAAGCTGCAAAATGAGCATAGCCATTACACCTAAAATGATGGCAACCCATAATGACTGACGAACAATAACAGGAATTTGTTCTGTATTTCTAGCGCCTTTTGCCTCTGCAACTAGCGGTGTAGTGGCAATCATGATCCCGCTAAAAAGGAGCATAACAGGAATCCATAGACCTACACCTACTGCAATAGCAGCTAAGTCTGCTGCAGATAAATGCCCTGCCATAATGGTGTCAATTAATCCGAACCCTGCTTGAGCAAACTGCGTAATTAAAATAGGTAGCATTAAATGGAAGAGTTGTTTTAATTCAGTCCGAAACGACGTGACATTCGACACAAAAGATACTCTTTATAAATATAAAAATGAAACTAGCGCTGTAGGGTGAGTAACACACCAGCAAAGATGACCACTCCACCAAGAAAACGTTGCCATGTAACAGGAGTTTTGTCTGTACCTAACCATCCAAAATGGTCAAGCAACATAGAAATAACCAATTGTCCAAAAACGACTAGTCCTGTAAAGGTTAAAAAACCAAGCTTAGGTGCAGTATAAATGCTCATGCTAATTGCATAAACCCCAAGGAATCCTCCGGTCCAAAGAAGCCATGGAATATTAGATATTTCACTTAAAGTGGGTTTCTCGGCACTTTGGAAGAACACCATAATGGCTAAAACAATAGTACCTATGAAAAATGATAATAATGCCGCTTGCAAAGGTGAGTGTAATTGCTCACGAAGCTGAGCATTAATGGCGGTTTGAAAAGCCATGGCAACACCGATTCCCATAGCTAAGGGTAAGATCAGGAAAAGTTGACTAGAGAATTTCATCATTTTTATCAATATTTAAGTATGTTTAAAAACAGTCTAAAGCAATTAAGGTATGTTTTCATAAGCCCATTGATGCAGTCATGTTAAAATAGAAATATTGTGTAAATTGGACCTTGTTCCTTGGCTGTATTAAATCCTGCTTCTGTTCCGTTATCTTTATATATCCACATGCCTTGGTGCGTGCGTAAATGTCCCTATTGTGACTTTAACTCGCATGCCGTGCCTGATGGTGCGCTTTCGGCAGAACTCGAGCAAACCTATTTAAAAGCATTGGTAGCCGACTTTGAAACTCAAGTCGAGATGGCCCAAGGGCGTTCAATTCACAGTGTATTTATTGGTGGGGGGACGCCTTCACTTATTTCTGCCAAAGGTTATGCATGGCTATTTGAACAGCTTAAGTCACGGCTTAACTTTGAAGATGATTGTGAAATTACCTTAGAGGCAAATCCGGGGACATTAGAACATGACCCGTTTGCAGGTTATTTAGAGGCGGGTATTAACCGTTTGTCGATTGGAGTACAGACTTTTAATACCGATCACTTGCAAAAGCTTGGGCGTATTCATTCAGCAAACAATGCTATGGATGCAATTGAGCAGGCACGACAAGCAGGCTTTAAGCGAGTTAATGTCGATTTAATGCATGGCTTACCTGAGCAAACGCTAGAACAAGCACTTTATGATTTAAAGGTTGCTGTAGAGCATGGTGCGACACATATCAGTTGGTATCAACTTACTATTGAGCCAAATACCGTATTTTTCCGAACTCAGCCTGTTTTACCTCAAGATGAAGTGTTAGAAGATATTCAAGAGCAAGGCGAAGCCTATCTAAAAGCAAATGGCTTTATCAATTATGAAGTGTCGGCTTGGCGTAAAGAACAACCTTCAGCCCATAATTTAAATTATTGGCAATTTGGTGATTACCTTGCGATTGGTGCAGGTGCACATGGCAAAGTAACACATCCAGATGGCGTGTATCGTTTCCAAAAGACACGTTTGCCAAAAGATTACTTAGCTAAGGTTCCAGCCGAACATTTGCAAATGAAAAAGATTGAGGCCGATGAGCTACCTTTTGAGTTTATGATGAATGCTTTACGTCTAAATGATGGTGTGAAGGCTGAGTTATATGAACAGCGTACAGGCTTAAGCTTAGATTATTTAAATGAGGTACTCACTTCACTACGAGCTAGAAAGCTACTAGTAGAGGATAGTTCTCGTTTGGCTTGTACAGAGCAGGGGCATATTTTCTTAAATTCGGTACTCGAAGAGTTCTTATAATCCAATAGTCCTAAAGAAAAAGCCGCACAATGAGATGCGGCTTTTTTAATTTTAGCGGGTGGTATAGCCCCCATTTGCAAAAATGGTTTGACCCGTAATCCACCAACCGTCGGTCACTAGAAAGCGAACTAGAGGTTCGATATCTTCAATTTTAGTTAGTCCGCCTAAAGCTGAAGCAGATTTATGGTAAGCGACTGCTTCGGCAGACTCCTGACCATAAAAGAAAGGTGTATCCATGGGACCGGGTGCAACAGCAGTCACAGAAATTTGGCGATCTCCAAATTCTTTTGATGCAGCGCGGGTGTAATGCTCAACAGGTGCTTTTAAACCTTCGTAGGTTGAATAGAGACCCGTGTAGGCTGCCAGAAGAGAAGTCACGATTGAACAGATTTTTCCGCCGTCATTTAAATGACGACCTGCCGATTGAATAAAGAAATAGGCAATTTTTGAGTTGATATCGCTCATGCTATCAAACTCTTGTTCGGTGGTTTCTAAAAATAATTTCTTTAAAACCTTTCCAACTGTATTAATGGCAATATCAATTCCACCAAAATGCTGTTTGGTATCTACGAAAAGTTTTTCGATGTTATCGATATGAGTTAGGTCTGCCTGAATTAAAACAGCATCTACACCGAATGCTTTTACATCTGCGAGTGTTTGTTCTGCATCCGCTTGTGTTTCTGAACTATTGTAGTGAATTGCGATTTTTGCGCCTTGTTCTGCAAATTTACGGCTAATGAGTCCACCTAAGTTTTTTGCACCGCCAGTAATCAGTACAACTTTATCTTTAAGCGTATGAGTTGCCATGATGGTTGTTCCTATGATGACTTGTTTTAATGTGTTTTTAGTCTAGATTGGCGGTAATTTTTGATCAATTATGCTAGTTTGGTTTAACTATTCAGAAAATACGAACAATTAAAATGGATCGGTTGCAGCAATTTTTTATTTTTACAGAAGTCGCTAAACGACAAAGTTTTAGTGAGGTGGCACATCGACTCGATCTACCTCGCTCAACGGTAACTAGTGCTATTCAACAACTTGAAACTCACTATGGAGTACGCTTATTTCACCGTACCACCCGTAAAGTAAGCTTGACGCAAGATGGACAGCGAATATTGCCAGAGTGCCAAAACCTGTTGTTTGACTATGAACAATTAGAACAACTGATCCAGATGCAAAAACAGCATTATCGCGGCACATTAAAAATTTCAATGCCCAGTCGTATCGTGCATCAAGTGATTATTCCTGAGCTGTCAGATTTTTATCAACGCTATCCAGATATTCATTTGCAGCTCAATAGTTCTGATGACATGACTGACTTAATTGAAAAGGGAATTGACTGTGTTGTTCGGGTAGGTGAGTTAGATAGCAGTAGTTTAATTGCAAGATTTATTGGTCATTTGGTCATGGTGAACTGTGCAAGTCCCCATTACTTAAAACAGTATGGTACGCCTGAACAATTAGAAGATTTATCTCAGCACAAACTGATTAACTATGCTGGAGCCGTAGGCGAAAAGCAGGGTGAATTTGTATATCAGGGGGGAACCGTGATGATGGATAGTGCTTTAAGCGTAAATAATACCGAAGCTTATAGTGCTGCGGCCTGTGCAGGTTTGGGGATTATTCAAGTTCCTTACTATGACGTTCAAGATAAGATTGAGCAGGGAATCTTGGTTGAGGTGCTTAGTACTTATAGTGCACCATCACTTCCACTTAATATTTTATATCCGAACCGAAGTTATATTCCAAAACGATTAGAAGTCTTTATGAATTGGGTGGAAGAGGTTTTAAATCGCAAATGCATCGTCATCTTTTAGTCATAAAAAGAAAATAAGATAACAATAAAAAAAGCCTCTCAAATTGTGAGAGGCTTTTTAGAATTTGGTGGGTCGTCCGCGACTCGAACGCGGGACCAACGGATTAAAAGTCCGCTGCTCTACCAACTGAGCTAACGACCCAAATAGGTTCAAAACAGATAAGTGGTGGGTCGTCCGCGACTCGAACGCGGGACCAACGGATTAAAAGTCCGCTGCTCTACCAACTGAGCTAACGACCCGTATCGTTTTGATGTCGCGTATTTTAGCAAGTTATTCAACTAACACAAGAGGAAATTTAAAAACATTTGCATGATTGCCTATAAAAAGCACGATTTCCTCTTGTTTAGCTAAAAAATGAACTAAAAACGGTATTTATATGCCTGAATATTGTCAAAAATTTCAGTTGTGATGTCACAGTAACTGCTTGCACCAGGCAATAAAGCGAGTAAACGTTCAGAAGTTTTGCTCGGATTAAACGCATCTTCTTTCAGTTTATTCTTCTGATATTTAAAAGTACCTGTTGTTTCGACCTTTTTTTGTACACGTAAAAACACCGGTACAGCATAAGCAGGCAAACACTTCTTAAATACAGATACCATTTCGGTTAAATCTGCATCATTTAACTCTTCACCATCTGCCAGTGTGATGGCTGCCATACCAGCACGGCCATTGGTATTTGGAATTTCTACACCATAAACGACAGCTTCAGCGATTTTTTCGTATTCACATACCATGTTTTCCACTTCAGTGGTCGATACGTTTTCACCTTTCCAGCGGAAAGTGTCGCCTAGACGGTCCACAAACTGTGCATGTCGGAAACCGATGTCACGAACTAAATCACCGGTGTTGAAATAAGAGTCACCTTTTTTGAAAACATCTTTCCAAATCACTGATTTGTTCTTTTCAGGGTCGGTATAACCGTCAAATGGAGAGCGACTAGTAATTTTGCCAATTAATAGACCTACTTCACCTGCTTTAACTTTTTGACACCAGCCGTTTTTGTCACGGATTGGTTCATTTTTTTCTTTATCGAACTGAACAATGGCATATGGTGTAGGAGAGAAGCCAACTGTGTTGTCAAAGTTGAAAATATTGCTAAATCCAACGTTACCTTCACTTGATGCATAAAGCTCAAGGACTTCTTTAACACCGAAACGTTGTTTGAACTTGTCCCAAATATTTGGCCGCATGCCATTACCGATCATTTTGGTGACACGATGGTTACGGTCAAGTTCGGTAACAGGGGCATCCATTAAGTAGCGGCAAAGTTCGCCAACATAACCAATTGCAGACGCATTAAATTTTTGAACGTCTTTCCAGAATGCGCTGGTCGAATATTTACGTCGAATTGCAAGTGTTGCACTTCCTGCGATGACACCACACCAGCAAACCACCACACCTGTTGCATGGTAAAGCGGTAAGGTGACGTACATAACGTCATCTGGGCCTAAGTTTAAGATGTGGCCATAAGTGCCATACGCTAATGTCCAGCGACTATGCTTGAAAATAACAGCCTTTGGTAAACCTGTTGTACCAGAGGTGTAGATATAGAATAGACCATCATTACCCGTCACAGAACGAGTAGTCGATGGGTTGAATTTTGGAAATTGATCAATTTGTTCAGCTAGATTGGCATAACCTTGAGGTGCTGTACCTGAGTTTTGACGAGTTGCTTGATCTGCGAACCAATGGAAACGGTCTTTAGGCACATTTAAGTCTTGGCGAATTTCATCAATAGCAGCTCGAACTTCTTCACCAGCAATAACGGCAATCGGTTTTACTAGATTGATGCTATGAGCGAGAACTTTACCGACTTGGGAGGTATTCACAAGTGCAATGGTCACCCCAATTTTAGCTAAACCAACAATTGTTGCGATTAGCTCAGAGCGGTTTTCAATCATTACAGCAATGACGTCCCCTTTACGCGCTCCGAGGGAAAGGTAGTAATGGGAAATCTGGTTTGCCCATTCATTTAAAGCTTCATAAGAATAACTTTGATCTTCAAATAATAATGCCGTGCCTTTCGGATTTCGTTTAACAGCTTTTTCAAAAGCAATACCCAAACCTGTTGGAGTATGTGATGTTCTTAAATAAGCCTGTTTAAGACCATTTAGGATATGGGGTACTTTGGGAATGAAGCTAGGAAGTCTTGTGGCAACATCACCAAGCGTAATGATATCGGTCTGTGTTGTCTGGCTCATATCAATCCTATTTATTTTTCGATCAATCCAAAAAAGGTTGTGTGGGCAAAAAGTCCAATAGTTTTCATGGTTCACCATGCTTTTAAAACTTTTCTTCTAGTGCAATCAACCTAATTGGTTAAAAATAACAAAAAAAACCTAGTCATCGAAATGACTAGGTTTGTTTAAATTAGCTGCAATTGAGCAAATGGCTTACTCAGCTACAGGATTAGCTTTTTTTGGTGGACGGCCACGAGGACGACGAGGGCGACTTGGTTTGTCCTTGTCGGCTTTAGCGTCTTCTGACTCAGCATCAGCTGTCGCTTCAGTTGGAGCTGCTGTTTCTTCAACGGCTGCTTTCGCTTTGCTTGCTGCTTTTGATGGCGCAGGTTCTTTTGCTACAGGAGCTTCAACTACTGTTTCTGTAGTTTTTTCTTCTACCGGAGCAGCTTCAGGCTGTGCAACTTCAGTTGACTGATCAAGCTCAAGCGGTTGTTGCTTTGATTCAACAGGCGCTTGTGTTTCGGCAACAGGAGCAACAACAGTTTCTTCTACTACAGGAGCAGGCGCAGCTACTTCTTCTTGAGTAGAGTGTTGTTGTTTCACTTGCTCAAATGCTTGCTCCGCAGCTAATTTTGCTAAACGGCGACGTTCACGTGGGTCATTTGCAACACGTGGAGTCGGTGCTTGCGATGGAGTAAGCGGAAGCACTGGTGCTGGTTCTGCTTCTTCAGCTGGTTTATGGCTTGGAAGTTCTGCATCACGAGTTACCGGTTTTTTCTCTTCTGTTTCAGAAGTTACTTCAACTACTAACGTACTTGCGTACTGTTCTGCAAACTTCTGCAATGCACGATTAAAGGTTGGTACTAAACCAAATTGTTCAATCAATACGGTGCAGTCTTCACCATATACATGACGAATTAAGCTACCAATTGTGTATTGTGCCAAAGTTGGAATTTGCGATGGCGCAATAGATGGAACAGCAGCTTTAGCTTGTTTAGCCTCACGTTGCTGACGACGACGCATACGAGGGTCATTGCTAGCACGTTGGATTTGTGGCTGAGCAGCTTGTTCAGTTGGCTGAGCTTCATTTTTTGCTTCAGCAACAACAGCTTTCTCTTCTACAGCAGGAGCTGGTGTTGGCTCTGGAGCAACTTCTACAGGAGCAGACTCAACATGTTCAACTTGACGTTCAGGTGTAAGCGCAACAATTTCGCTTTGACCTTGATCAACATTGATAATTAAAGCAGTGTTCATGACATCCTGCTTAGGCGCATCAATCACATCAACTTTAATTTGTTTTTCATCAACAACAACTGGTGCCGGCGTATTTTGATTTTCATTTAATACGCTTGGATCGCGGTGGCGATTTGGACGGTTTGGACGTTGTTGATTATTGCGATCACGACGTGGAACAACATTTTCAGTTTGTTGTACATCATTATTTTGATGTTGCTGATCTTGCTGTTGTTGACGTTTTTGCTGACGCTTTAACTCACGTTGCTCTTGGCGTGACAACTGAACCACTTCTTCATGAACTTGATGTTGTTGTTCATGAGCTTGATGATGTTGTTCACGTTGCTCTTTGTGTTTACGCTTTTTGTTGTTCTGACGTTGTTGTTGAGATTTATCATCTTTTTCAACATGTTCACGAACTTCTTGTTTCACAGGTGACTGTGAAATATAAGCGTTATTTGTTTGAACTGGCGCAACTTCTGCAACAGCAGGTACAGCTACTTGACCGAACTGACCACGGCTAACAGCACCAGTATTTACCATTTGCTCAATCGCAGCAGCTGCATTTTGTGCTGAACGAGATTGATCAACAGTTTGCGCTTGTTTTTGAACAAATAAGTTTTCTAACCATGCACAAGGACTTGCTGCTTTTTGAGCTGCAGGCTGTTGTGCTACAGGTTGAGTTGCATGGCTTGTCTTTTTCTGAGCAGAACCATTTTTTGAAGCTGGAGCTGTTACATGAGCATGGCCATGATCTGCTTCTTCTAAATGCCATTCAGAAGACTCATAACCTAACTCTTTCTCACTCGAACGAGTTGCTTCAGTACGTTCATAACTAGATGGAGCAAAACCATCTGGGTTATAAGCAATTTCGTAATGTGGAGTTTCTAAGTGCGGGTGAGGTAATACAGTTACGCGTACACCAGAAGTTTGCTCTAAATACACCAGACTATGGCGTTTTTCATTAAGCAAGAAGGCTGCAATTTCAACTGGAACTTCAACTTGAACTTCACCATGACGTTCACGAAGAGCAATCTCTTCAACTTTACGCATGATTGAAAGAGAAAGCGAACGTAGGTCACGAACCATGCCTGTACCATGACAGCGAGGGCATACATAACCTGTTGCTTCTTCAAGCGATGGACGTAAGCGTTGACGGCTCATTTCCATTAAGCCAAAACGAGACAACTGACCGAACTGGATGCGGGCTCGATCGCTTTGGGTTGCTTCACGGAGTTTTGCTTCAACCATACGTTGGTTGCGTTCTTTAGTCATATCGATGAAGTCGATGACAACTAAACCGCCAATATCACGAAGACGAAGTTGACGAGCAATTTCTTCTGCTGCTTCAAGGTTTGTGTTCAGTGCAGTTTCTTCAACATCATGTCCGCGAGTTGATTTCGCAGAGTTAATGTCGATTGAAACTAAAGCTTCAGTCTGGTCAATCACGATTGAACCACCAGAAGGAAGTTTTACTTCACGTTCGTAAGCAGTTTGAATTTGGCTTTCAATACCAAAATGAGCGAACAAAGGCTCGTTTAAAGTATAAGTTTTTAATTTGTCTAATTGACGTGGCATGACTGCTTTAACAAAGTTATATGCTTCGTTATAAGCTTGTTCGCTATCAATTAAGATTTCAGCAACGTCATCACGTAAGTAATCACGGATCGCACGTGTTACAACGCCAGCTTCCTGATGAACAAGCATCGGAGAAGGGCCGGAGCTTGCTGTACTTTGAATTTGTGCCCAAAGGTCAAGCAAGTGTTGTAAGTCGAGCTGTAATTCTTCTTGAGTACGGCCAATACCAGCGGTACGTACAATAACGCTCATACCACGAGGTACATTTAAAGATGCCAAGATTTCTTTTAACTCTTCACGCACTGAGCCTGAAATTTGACGGCTAATACCACCACCTTTCGGGTTGTTTGGCATAAGAACCAAATAACGGCCTGCAAGAGAAATAAAAGTAGAAAGGGCTGCACCTTTATTACCACGTTCTTCTTTTTCAACCTGAACTAAAAGCTCTGTGCCTTCAGTAATAAGTTCACGAATGTTTGAAGTTTGACGTGGATCTGCCTGAAAATAGCTATTCGCAATTTCACGCATAGACAAGAAGCCTTGACGACCTGCGCCGTATTCAACAAAAACAGCTTCTAATGAAGGTTCTACGCGGGTGACATGGCCTTTATAGATATTGGATTTTTTCTGTTCTCGGGTACGATTCTCTAAATCAAAATCGTAAAGACGATTACCAGTGATAAGTGCAACGCGAACTTCTTCGGCATGAGTTGCATTAATCAACATACGTTTCATGGGTGTGACACCTAATAGTGACTCACACAAACAAACCTAACAAACTTAAAGGTTCTGAACGAACATCGAACATGACGGATCATTTCCCAGATCTCAAAATACTTGTGGTCTGAGTCATCTGTTACCGGCTACATTTAGCCTTAGCTTCGATTCTCGTCTGTGATGTAGGCAATACTGCTTCAACCTTTAAATCGGAATTCCCTTTTGCTTCACTGGCGGGTGAGCGGTGCATTGGTTAATGACTTTCACTGTCATTGGGCGCGAAGTGACTTCTTTATTGGAAGTTTGATACGGAATGCTCATCGTATCGGTGCTTTCGGCAGTTCCAATGCATCAACGCTTTAGCCTGAAGGCAACATTAAGGATCGATTTGTCTGATGTGTATCAGTTTACGTTCCATAACCAACTAGAGTTGGTAACATATTTTTTTGAACAAACTGAATTAAACGCAACAGTTTGTCATTTTGCCGATATAATAAGCCTTCGGCGTCGGCATAATTCTTTAGGACCTGTCCGAGCTGGTGATGAAAGCATCATTTTGATTGAGGTTTCAATCAGGGAAATTTCCCTTTAGATGTTCACTTACGGTGGTATCCGTGCGCTGACTATATCAAACCTTGCAGCATCTGCCTATGGGCTAAGCTTAGATTTCTTGTGAAAAAACTAAGCTAATCGGTCATTTATTAATCAAATTTCGTAAAATTTCAGGTTTAAATATTAGTATGAATTCTACACAGCAATGGCAAAGTGTCACTTGGTTTGAGGTGGATGAGCATCAAGCAGGACAACGAATCGATAATTTCCTGTTTTCACGTTTGAAGGGTGTACCAAAGAGTCGAATTTATCGTTTGATTCGTGAAGGTCAGGTTCGCGTAAATAAAAAACGTATTAAAGCCGAGACCAAACTTGCAATTGGGGACCAGATTCGTGTTGCGCCTATTCGCTATGAACAAAAAGATGAAAATGCTGTTCCTGTAAGCGACAGTGTGGCACAAAGTTTATTAAGCCGTGTAGTTTACGAAGATGAAGGATTATTAGTTGTAAATAAACCATCAGGTATTGCCGTACATGGTGGGAGTGGTGTGGCATATGGTTTGATTGAGGCACTACGCGCGGCAACAGGTAAAAAATATTTAGAACTGATTCACCGTATTGACCGTGATACTTCTGGTCTAGTCATGATTAGCAAAAAACGTAGCACTTTAAAGTTGCTACAAGATATGTTGCGTGAACATAAAATTCGTAAGACCTATGCCGCCATTGTAAAAGGTCAGGTGAGCCTTGATAAACAACTCATTGATGCTCCTTTATTTCGTTACGAGTTACCAAATGGCGAGCGTCGTGTACGTGTATCTAAAGAAGGTAAGCCAAGTAAAACTGAATGGGTGGTTGCAGAACGCTTTAAAAATGCCACGTTGGTACATGCGTCACCTCTATCAGGCCGTACTCATCAAATTCGCGTACATGGTTTAAGCATTGGACATCCATTGGTGGGTGATGATAAATATGGACATAACACTGCTTATGCGGGTCCTGAAGCACGCCGTTTGTGTTTACATGCCATGCGTTTAGATATTCCGGGTTATCCGACTATCGAAGCACCGTTACCAGAAGACATGACCCAGTTATTAGAGGCTTTGAGAGTAGCAAAATGAGTCTGAAAACCGAATTAGTGATTTTTGACTGGGATGGTACTTTATATAATTCTGTTGGTCAGATTGTTGCAAGTTTACAGCATGCAGCAGAGCAGCATGAGTTAACTCTGACTGATGAAGCTGCAAAAAGTATTATCGGTTTAGGTTTACCGGAAGTGATGCAAACTTTATTTCCGGAAGCGCCAGAGCTACATGAATCGATTTTAAAAGCATATGGCGATCACTATATTGCAAACTCGACAAGTGATGCATGGTTTGAGGGTATTTCTGAGCTACTCCATGATTTAAAAGCCCAAGGTTTAAAACTTGCTGTAGCGACAGGTAAAAACCGCCGTGGCTTAGACCGTGTGATTGCAAAAACACAGAGTACTCATCTGTTTGATGTTACTCGCGCAGCCAATGAAACTCGTTCAAAACCAGATCCACTTATGTTGCAAGAAATATTGACTGTAACTGGAGTAAGTGTCGAGCGTGCAGTCATGATTGGCGATAGTAGCTATGACCTTGAGATGGCACAGCGTTTAGGTATGCCACGTATTGGTGTTGGCTATGGTGTGCATTCGATCGAAGTTCTACAACAGTTCCAGCCTTTAACGATTGCTAAAGATGTACCTGAGCTGCATAACTTTTTAAGAGAGTACGCAAAGTTATCTAAAGCAGATGTAGCGTAATTTAGAATGATATAAGAAGGGGGAATTTATTCCCTCTTATTGTATGTCCAATAACAATAAGACGAGAAAAATGAGTCGTTCTATTCGTTTGTTAAATCTTTTACAACAACTCCGTGAATTCCGTTATCCAGTGACTGCCCAAGTCTTGGCTGAACGCATGGGAATTAGTGTTCGTAGTATTTACCGTGATATTGATAGTCTACGTGCACAAGGTGTGAGAATTGATGCATCGGCGGGATTAGGGTTTCAGCTTAAAGAAGATATTGTATTGCCACCAATGACGCTCAATGAAAATGAAGTTGAAGCTATTTTTTTGGCGTTGTATTGGTTGAAGAGTGTACCTGATCAATCTTTACAATCGGCATCTACCTCAATCTTAGCTAAATTAAATTCTGTTTTGCCTGAGCATCGTCAATATTTATTACAGCAGACGACTTTAAGAGCATTTAACACATGGCTACCTGTAGATGAAAAACAAGTCGAACAGATACGTTTAGCCATTCGGCAGCAAGTCAAAATTTCGATGCATTATCATGATGAACAACAGCGAAGTAGCGTTCGAACTTTGTGGCCTTTTGCCTTGGGATATTTTAATGACAAAATTGTGTTGGCTGCATGGTGTGAACTAAGACAGGACTTTCGGCATTTTAGAATGGATCGTATTCAACACTTGAGTTTAACCCAAGAGTTATATCCATCATTTAAACAGCAACTGTTCCAGCAGTGGTGGGCACAAGAATCGCAAAGGACTACTGACAAAAACTGACAAAAGATACTTGTAGACTAGAACCACGATAAACAAGGAGCCATAAAAATGAGCCTTAAACTTTATACTAACAAAGAATCGCGTGGTGTAGTTATCGACTGGCTTTTAGTCGAGCTTGGTGTTGAATGTGAGCGTATTGAAGTCGCATACCGAACTGAGATGAAATCACCAGAATATTTAAAACTTAATCCTTTTGGAAAGGTACCTGTATTGGTAGATGGCGATGTCGTTATTTATGAGTTAGGGGCAATTTGTGCATATCTAGCGGACAAGTTTAGTGACAAAGGTTTAGCACCAGCCTTGAATGATCCAAAGCGTGGTTTGTACTATCGCTGGTTGTTTATGATGGCAGGCCCTTGGGAAGCAGCTGGCGTCGATAAAGCTTTAGGAATACAAGTCACTCCTGAGCAAAAAATGTTTGTTGGTTATGGTGATTACAACGATGCTTACCAAGCTTTGGTTCAAGGATTAAGTGAAGCAAATCCATATTTATGTGGTGAACAGTTCACCGCAGCAGATGTAAGTGTCGGGGCGATGCTGCTATGGCAATTAAAAATGAATGCGATTGAATCACATCCTGCCATTACCCGTTATGTTGAAACGATCAAGCAGCGTGAAGGTTTAAAACAAAGTACTATGGGGCAACTGCTGTAAACCGAATATTTTTACAAGTCACCCAAATGGGTGACTTTTTAATTTCAAATGACTTTAATTTGTAAGAAAGCCAGCAGCCACGTTAATACAAATCGCCAAAATGGTCGTGTTAAAGCCAAATGCGAGTACGATATGAAATAAGTTGAGCAAACGCATATGTCTGGTGGTGACCGATACATCTGCTGTTTGTGCTGAGGTACCAATAATATAACTAAAATACAAAAAGTCGGGATACGTTGGATTTTTGGTTCCCGGAAACTCTAGTCCACCATTTTCTTCATTTCTGGACAAAGCCATATAAAAATCGTGAGCATAATGTAGAGCAAAAACGGTATGCATAAAAAGCCATGCTGAAACAATGGTGAGCAAAGCCAAAGCGACATGTCCTAATTTTGCATAATGATCAGAGGGCAACTGAGATAGCTGTACTAAAATAGCAACCAGACACATAGAAATTGCAAGTAAAACAATGAGCATAATGACCCATTTACTTTCGTCTTGTTTTTTAGCTTGCTGTTGCATTTGTGAATGATCGGCACTTTTCATCAGTTTCCAAACATGGAGTAAATACAAACTGATGGCACCATTCCAACTTGCCAATAAAATGGTAGACCATTTCCATGAAGTGAACCATGTCAGTAAGCCCGCCGCAATAAAACCAACAAATAAAGCAATAAAGAAGTGAGGGCGGTTTTGTATACTACGTCCTAAGTGCTGTAATAGTCCTACCATTTAATCAACGCTCCTTATGCTTATAGTAAATATATTATTTTTTACTGTTTGGTTAATTTAACATTAAGTTTTATATATGCTTTATACCTTAGATTATCTTTTTTATTTTAATATTTATTGATAATCTAAAATATAAAAAAACTTATTGCAAATTAATTAATCGATAAAAAGTATCAAATAAATTTCAATTTAATTTACTTCATACTTTAATTTAGATTCTTTAGACCATTTATTATTTAATAATAAAGATATATTTACTCGATAGTGCTTAATCTAGATTTTTGTCGAGATGGAATACTTTATTGAGTTGATCAATAAACTTTTTAACACCTACAGACTCTGTATTTTTACGATAGCTCACAAATAAATCTAAAGATGGTAATTCAACATCTAAAGGACGAACTACAGTATTAGAAACACCTAAAGGTGCGACATAAGCTGGTAAAATCGTACAGCCTAAACCTGAACCAATAGAATTAATATTGAGTAAAATACTATCGGCCTTTTGTACTATATTCAGGTCAATGCCATTGGTTTTCGTAAATTCCAAAATTGTATTGTGTAGAGTGTTAGATTGTTCAGCAGCAGGAATAATAAAATCAATACCATGCAGTGCTTTTACTGGAATACGTTCGTATTTGGCGAGTGGATGATTTCTTGGTAATAAAAAAATTAAAGGTTCTGTTAAAACAAATTGGCTTTGTATTTCATCAGTTTCAGTATTTTCACGGGTAAACGTGATATCAAGCTCACCTCTTTTTAGAGCTTTGAGTTGCTCTGTATTGTTTAAACTTGATAACTCGATGGTAAGGTCAGGATGTTGTAAGCGTAGATTTGGAAGTACGTATGGGAAAATTTTCATTTCTGCAATGGGGACGAAACCAATACGTAATAATTGCTGTTTCGCCTTTGAGACTTGGCGTGCCATTGCTACTGCTTTATCTGCTTGAGCAAGCGTTAAACGAGCATGCTCTAAAAATACTTCACCTTCTTCTGTTAACTCGACCTTACGTTTTGTGCGGTTTAAAAGTCGTACCCCGACATCTTCTTCTAAATCTTTAATTTGTTGACTAAGAGAGGGTTGAGCAGTATAGAGTTTGAGAGCGGCCTTACTAAAATTTAATTCTTCAGCAACAGTGATGAAATATCGAAGATGGCGTAATTCCATAAGACTAATCCAAAAAATGTCTTACTATGATTTAAGTAAAGTATAAAGCATAAAACTATATAGCGTGAAGGTGGTTTAGATATTTATAAAATAAATGAAAATTTATAAATCATTATTAATTTAATATGAAAAATTTTTTAATTATTAATTTATAAAATATATTAATCTACCTTCACAATCAAATTTATTTTAAATTTTAGTAATAAATTTTAATTAGTTTTAGGAAATCACTTAAAGTTTTCTCATATTATGAAAAAAGAATAATTAATTCAATTGTTGAGGCTCTGATTTTTCGAACAAAAAATGTGTCTAGAGTATTTTTTTAGTAAATGTATCATACTTATATTTCTATATTTTTTCAGTTTTTCTCATTTTATTTATGTTCAATAAAATTTGATGAATTTAAGCAACTTTAAAAATAATGGATTAACTAAGATAAAAGTAGTTCACCCCTCAGTTATAGGTTACCTATTATATACTATTGTTATGTTATACAGTAGCTTTTAATAAGAACTGTAAGTAACGAATCACAAACTCAACACATCTAAACATTTTTTTGTGGCACTTTAGATTGATGTATGTCGGCGGCGACAAAATAAAGGGATATTTATATGATAAATAAGTGTAAGTGTCATAGCTTAATTTATTTAAATCGCTAAGATAGAAAACTGAATGATTCATCCTCCTGATGCTACAACCGTAGAATAAGCCCATGAAAGACAAGCCGACATTAACTTATCAATTGCCGACTCAGTCCTGTTGGACGCATACATGGATAAAACCACCTTTTTGTCATCCTGAATTGGGCCATGAAAAAGACACACGTTTTTATAATCAGCAGCCTAGATCGCCTGCACGAGGATCGAAAGAATTATTGCGTTGGTTAGTGACTCGTGAATCTTATACATGGAACGTCGATATTCAGAATGAGTATGAGGTACGTGTTAATACGCCAATTGCTTTACCGCAGAATCGTCCTCATGCAGACTTAGATGATTGGCAAGTTTGGTTTGTAGGTCACGCCACTGTACTCATTCAAATTGGACCATATAACTTTATTACTGACCCAGTCTGGTGTGATTATGCGAGTCCACTGCATGGCCGTGGCCCGCGCCGTGTATGTCCAGCGGGTTTTGCATTGGAACAGTTGCCAACCATTCATGGGGTTCTACTGAGCCATAATCATTATGACCATATGGATTTAGCAACGCTTGAATGGCTACATAAAAAATTCGCTATGCCGATTTATACAGGGCTTGGCAACGGGTTTTACTTGCCTAAAGAGTTCCATGTCATTGAAATGGATTGGTGGCAGGAAATTCCTTATCACGAGTTAAGAATTGTTTATACACCTGCTCAACACGGTTCGGGGCGGGGCTTACGTGACCAAAATAAAGCACTTTGGGGCGGCTTTTCGGTTTTAGCAAAAACAGGACATTGTTTTTTTGCTGGTGACACTGGCTATGCAGGGCACTTCAAACAGATACATGCACGTTATGGCGCACCACGTGTTGCCTTACTTCCAATCGGAGCTTATGAACCTCGTAAACTAATGAGCTATGTTCATATGAATCCTCAAGATGCAGTTCATGCACATTTAGATTTACAAGCGCATCGGTCTGTTGCGATTCACTATCGAACCTTTCAGTTAACAGATGAAGATCGGGAAGATCCAGAGCATGCGTTAGCTCAAGCGATTAAAGCATCATCAAAACTTGCTAATCCTTTTTATTGCATTCGAGAAGGGCATAAATTGACTGTCTAAAACGCTATTATTTTTATATTAAAAAAGCCAGTTCAATTTGAACTGGCTTTTTATTATTTTGACTAAAATTAAGCTAAGTCAAAACGGTCAAGGTTCATAACTTTTGTCCATGCTGCAACAAAGTCTTGAACAAATTTTTCTTTACCGTCGGCTTGAGCATAAACTTCTGCTAATGCACGTAAGATTGAGTTCGAACCAAAGACTAAATCATTACGTGTTGCAGTAAATTTGACTGCACCGGTCTTACGGTCTTTGCCTTCAAATACTTCACTTGTTGAATCAACAGGTGCCCATACATTCGACATGTCGAGTAAGTTCGTAAAGAAATCTGTGCTGAGTACACCAACTTGCTGAGTGAATACACCATGTTGTGATCCATCCCAATTGGTGCCCAGTACACGTAAACCACCAATTAATGCAGTTAATTCTGGTGCAGTCAAAGTCAGTTGTTGGGCTTTATCAATCAATAAGATTTCAGCTGGTGTGTTAATACCTTCTTTCTTCCAGTTTCTAAAGCCATCAGCAGCGCCGAGTAGTAATTGGAAAGTTTCGATATCAGTTTGACTTTGTAATGCATCAACGCGACCAGGAGCAAATGGAACGCTAACGTTAAAACCTGCCGCTTGAGCAGCTTGCTCTACACCAACGTTACCTGCAAGCACAATTAAGTCAGCCAATGACAATTGAGTTGATGCTTTGAGTTCTTCAATTTTAGTTAAAGTCTCAACTGCTTTTTTATTGACTTCCCAACCACGTTGAGGAGCTAAAGCAATGCGTGCACCGTTTGCACCACCACGTTTGTCTCCACCACGGAATGTTGATGCTGATGCCCAACCAAGAGAAACTAACTCACCAGCAGATAATCCTAACGCAGCGATTTTTGCTTTTGCATCAGCAATGCTTGCAGCAGATGGAATAGCGCTGGCAGCAGGTAATGGGTCTTGCCAAATTAAATCTTCAGCAGGGACTTCAGGACCTAAATAACGCGCTTTGGGACCCATATCGCGGTGAGTTAATTTGAACCATGCACGAGCAAAAGCATTTGCAAACGCTTGAGGGTCGTCATGGAAGCGACGAGAGATCTTTTCAAACTCAGGGTCAAAACGTAAGGTCAAATCTGTAGTCAGCATTGTTGGCTTACGTTTAACTGATGGGTCGAAAGGATCAGGAATGATTGCCTCAGCATCTGCTGCGACCCATTGAATTGCACCAGCAGGTGAACGCTCTTGTACCCACTCGTATTTGAATAGGTTTTCAAAGAAGTGATTGCTCCATTGTGTTGGAGTTTGTGACCAAATCACTTCTAAACCTGAAGTAATTGCATCTTTACCAACACCTGTACCAAAGCTATTTGACCAGCCAAAGCCCATTTGCTCGATTGGTGCTCCTTCTGGATCAGCATGAACATGATCAGCAGAGGCTGCCCCATGGGTTTTACCTAAAGTATGACCACCTGCAATCAAAGCAACAATTTCTTCATCATCCATTGCCATGTTGCCAAAAGTCGCACGAATAAACGGTGCAGCTGATCTTGGGTCACCACTGGCTTCTGGACCTTCAGGGTTTACATAAATTAGACCCATTTCGGTTGCAGCAAGGTTACTGCCTGCCAATGCTTCAGAGTTACGATGAGCTAACCATTCTTTTTCATCGCCCCAATTTACATCGTTGTCTGGTTCCCAAACATCTTCACGACCGGCACCAAAACCAAAGGTACGGAAGCCAGAAGACTCAAGTGCAATGTTTCCGGCAAGAATAAATAAATCTGCCCATGATATTTTTTGACCGTATTTTTGTTTAACTGGCCATAATAAACGACGTGCTTTATCTAAACTTGCATTGTCAGGCCAGCTATTTAAAGGGGCAAAACGTTGTTGACCACGACCCGCACCACCACGGCCATCACCCATACGATAAGTACCGGCTGCATGCCATGCTAAACGAATAAATAAACCTGTGTAATTTCCCCAATCGGCTGGCCACCAATCTTGGGAATCGGTTAATACATTTTTGATATCGGCTTTGAGCGCGTAGTAGTCAATTTTTTTAAATTCTTCGCGGTAATTAAAATCTTTACCAAGTGGGTTAGAGCGTTCCGAGTGTTGATTGAGCAAGTCAACGCGTAATTGATTTGGCCACCAGTGCAAATTAGTCGTGCCACCACCGACTGTGACTTGCGGTTTTGAGTTATGACCTGAAAAAGGACATTTTGATTCGTTTGACATGATTATATTCTCTCTGGGTAATATTTATTTGAGCTCTTAATGGAACCGAAGGCTCATTTTCCTGGACTTCTGGGTTAAAAAAATGATGCATATCGAATAAAGAAATGAGAGAACAAGTGGTGAGATAAACCGTTTTAAAATTTTTCACTGTTATGTCAGCTCATCATTTTTACTCAACAATACATGAGTTTCCTTTGTTTATTATTCCTTCAATTTACTGCATGAAGGCTAAAAAACAAGTGGGAAAATGGTTCGACTTTTGCAAATAATGATGCATGGCATGAGCTCCTTAATCATTGAAACATCGCAATATCTTTCAATTTCGTTCTTTAAATATACTAGAATCTGATCATTTATTTTTCAAATGGATTAAATTGGCTATATTAATAGATAAAACCGATTTTAACGGTGAGGTAAAATTGTTGAGTCCGGTAAATGTGAATTTGAAAATAAAAGAGAAAATCTAAAAAATAGTTCAATAAAAAAGGAGAGTTAAAACTCTCCTTTTAAAGTATTTATACGGTTACAAGACGGTTAGATTTAACCATATCGGCTAAACCATGCGTTTTAAAGTAGTACTCGAGCCAGCTTTTTACAATAAGCGGGTTATTCATTTTCATAACATCATCAAGTAACTTTTGGGCATCTGTCATTGGTACATGACAAATTGCTTTACGCACACGTAAGATGTTGCTTGAACTCATAGAAAGGGTATTAAAGCCCATTGCCATCAGTAAGATTGCGGATAATGGGTCACCTGCCATCTCACCACAAATACTTACCGGTTTTTGGTACTTGTGACATTCCTTCACCAGTCGAGTCAAGGCACGCAAAATGGAAGGATGGAAGTGTGAATATACGCTGGCCACATGCGGGTTATTACGGTCCACTGCAAGCAAGTATTGAGTTAAATCATTTGAACCAACCGAGAAGAAATCGACAAGCTCTGCAAACTCATCAATTTGTAGTAGTACACTTGGTACCTCTACCATAATCCCGATTTTTGGTTTAGTAATTTTAACTTGCTCTTCTTCTTGCACAGCTATCCAGTCACGCTCAAGTAAATAAAGTACTTCTTCGACTTCACTGACTGTTGTCACCATTGGCAACAGAATATGCAAGTTATTTAAACCAATACTGGCTTTGAGCATTGCACGGATTTGTGCCGAGAAAATCTCTGGATGATCGAGCGTAAAACGAATACCACGCCATCCTAACGCCGAGTTTTCTTCTTCAATACTGAAGTATGGTAAGTCTTTATCGGCACCAATATCGAGAGTTCGCATCACCACTGGTTTATTGGCAAAGTGGCTCAACTGTTGACGATAGATAGCACGTTGTTCTTCTTCACCTGGGAAACGTTCCCGCAACATGAATGGAATTTCACTTCGATATAGGCCCACACCTTGCGCGCCGCGTTGTACGCCGCGAACAACATCAATCATGAGACCTGTATTTACAAAAAGTTGAACTGATACTCCATCTGGAGTAATCGCTTCTTTGGTCTCATATTGTTTGAGATCTTTTGCGATTTGCTCATCTTCTTTTTGAATTTCTTTATAGCGTTGACGTAAACGACGTGGAGGGTTTACAAAAACACGGCCCTGATACGCATCCACAATCATTTCTGCATCATCAAGCGTGTTAACAGGTAACTCAGTTACACCAACCACTGTTGGAATTCCCAATGCACGCGCCACGATCACCATATGTGAATTGGCTGCACCTTCTGAGGTTACAATGGCTGCAATATTATCTACTGGTAACTCCACGAGCGCAGCAGTACTAATTTCTTCACCAATTAAAATACTGTCTGGGCTGAGTTCACGGTGGCTTGAATCTTCTTCTTGCAAAGAAGCTAAAATACGACGTCCTAAATCTTTAAGGTCGGAAACGCGTTCGCGAAGATAGTCATCTTCCATTTGCGCAAATAGGGCAGTGTGCTTTTCAATCACACGGCGTACAGCACCTTGCGCCCAATGACCATCACGAATCAGATCTTTAATTTCTGCAGGTAATGCATTTTCATCTAGCATTCTTAAGAAAACACTAAATAAAGCGCGTTCTTCTGCCATGAGTGAATCATGCATTTTTTCGTCTAAAGAACGAATCTCTGAACGAACTGATGAGATCGCTTGATCTAGAAGACGAAGTTCATGGCTAATATCTTCTGCTTCACGGTCAGGCACTGCACCCAAATCGGCAGGTGGATATAAAATAATAGCGCGACCTAAAGCAACACCGCCTGCACCTGAAGCACCTTGGAAGGTTTTATAGGCAGGCCCATTGCTTGGCTTACGAAATACATCGATATTGCCAACCGCGTGAGCATGTGCAATTACCCCAGAAAGCTGAGCACAGAGCGTAACTAAAAAGGACTCGGCTGCTTCGCTAAAGTCTTGAGGAAGTCTATTTTGGACAACTAAAACGCCCATAACCTTACGACGGTACATGACAGGTACGCCAAGGAATGAGTTATAAATTTCTTCGCCCGTTTCAGGTAAATACAAGAAGCGCTCGTGCTTTGGTGCATTGTCAAGGTTAACAATTTCTTCACGTTGCCCAACCAGACCGACCAAGCCTTCACCTAACTGCAATGAGACATGACCAACTGATTCTGGATTTAAGCCTTTTGAGGCCATCAAGACATAACGCTGGTTGCGTTCATCGAGTAAATAAATAGAGCAAACATCCACTTTCATGGCCTCAGCAACCTGATTGACCATAATGTCTAACGATTCATGCAAACTCACGGACGCATTAATCTCTTGGACAATGCGTCTTAGAGTGTCGAGTTGCATGTTTGACATGGATGTATACTCCAGTATTTTTTAGACTATGAATGTATTTATAACAGCACTTTTAATAAAAATCATTTGCTAGATAAATGATTTTTAGGGTAATTGTTGCAACGGCAACTGTGTACACAACTCCACCATGGCTTTCCGGTAAACATCACGCTTGAAGTTCACCACTTGACCAAGAGGATACCAATAGCTAACCCACTGCCATTCGTCGAATTCGGGCGGGTCTGAGAGGTTTAACTGAATATTTTTTGCAGGCGCAGTTAACTTCAGTAAAAACCATTTTTGTTTCTGTCCGATACATACGGGGTCAGAGTCTGACCGAATGTACCGATGTGGCAAACGATAACGCAGCCATCCCTTGGTTTGCGCAATAATCTGGACATGTTCGGGCAATAAGCCGATTTCTTCTCTCAGTTCTCGAAAAAGTGCCTGTTCAGGTGTTTCTCCAAACTGGATGCCTCCTTGTGGAAATTGCCAAGCATTGTGACCAATGCGCTTTGCCCATAAAACCTGTCCATCATCGTTTGCCAAAATGATCCCGACATTGGGTCGGAAACCTTCTGAGTCGATCATTTGGCTACCTAAATATTTATCTATATCGTTGACTTTAATCGCGGGGACAAACACTTTTTTATGTCCAGCTCGAAAAGATCAAAGTAAAATGTTTAAATTGCTACGATCTTAACGAATTTCTATCGACTAGCGGAGATAGATTTACATTTTTTTTCTTAAATTTCAGTTTAAACGAGAATTTTCATGAAACTGGCGTTGTTTGATTTAGACCATACCTTGTTAAATACCGATTCAGACCACTCGTGGGGTGAATTTTTAGTCAACGAAGGTTTGGTTGATCCGGTTCATCATCGTCAGATGAATGATAAATTTTATGAAGATTACAAAGCAGGCCAACTTGACCCATATGCTTATAATGAATTCGTTTTCGGTTTCTTAACAAAGCATGACAATAGCTACTTAACCGAGCTTCACCAGTTGTTCATGCAAAAAGTGATTCGTCCACAAATGCGTCCTAAGGGTTTTGATGCAATCAAAAAACATCAAGACTTAGGTCATACTATTGTGGGTATTACGGCAACGAGTGATTTTATTACTGCGCCAATTTTCCGTGAATTTGGTATTACTGAAAT
Source organism: Acinetobacter sp. 70_2 (assembly GCF_056736115.1). NCBI lineage: Bacteria > Pseudomonadati > Pseudomonadota > Gammaproteobacteria > Moraxellales > Moraxellaceae > Acinetobacter > Acinetobacter sp. 70_2. The sequence continues at coordinate 220,839 of NZ_JBWZIP010000013.1, read as the reverse complement.
TTTAGCGACCAATGCCGAAGTGGCTGATGGAAAATATACGGGTAAAGTTGCGGGCTTGGCATGTTATCAAAAAGGTAAACTTGCACGTCTTGATGATTGGTTAGCAGGACGTAGCGTATCTGAGTCTTGGGCGTATTCAGATTCAATCAATGACCGTTTTTTACTTGAATATGCAACGCATGCGATTGCGGTAAATCCTGATGATCGCCTAGAAAAGTTAGCTCAAGAGCACAACTGGGAAATTCAGGACTGGTCGATTTAAGATGATCGAGTTGGAAGAGCTATGTATTAGATAAGCTCTTCCAACTCTTCATTCATTAGGTTTAAATCATTTTTTTATATTCCTTGAAAATCCTAATCCAAAAATAAATATTGATAAGTTCAATAAAAATAAATTTTAAAAATGAGGTAATTAATGTCAAAAACACCACAAATTAAATTACCAAAACAACTTTGGAATGATCAAAGTATTGATTTAACACGCCATCGCTATCAGGGGAAATTACTGAGTAAAAGTGAAGGCTTTAAATTAGGTAAAGCTCAACGTAAAAAAGTACCGCGTGAACAGTTATCAAAGCTTTCTGAACGACCACAAGGTACAACTGCCTTAACGATCTATGATTGGAGTAATCAAGGACGCTTAGAAAAACTCAAACCGATTCGTGCAAAACGGATGAGTATTTCACCATTTACATTTTATCGTGGCATGCCTTCTTTGATGCTATTTGACCAAGCATGGGAGCAGGTAAATACAGGTTTATTTCAACAGATTTGTGGTGATTGTCATTTAAGTAATTTTGGTGGTTTTGCAAGTCCAGAACGTAACCTGTTATTTGGAATTAATGATTTTGATGAAACTTTAGTTGCCCCGTTTGAATGGGACGTAAAGCGTTTAGCAACCAGTTTTGTGATTGCAGCACGTGATATTAATCTTGCAGATAAAGTGGGTTTAAGAGCAATTAAAATAATGCTGAGTAGTTATCGTCAGCACTTATTAGAAAGTGCGAAACTTTCACCACTACAAGTTTGGTATGAAAAAATTGATGCCATTACCTTATTAGAAAATACTGAATGTCGAGAACTCAGAAAGAAAAGCGAAAAGGATATTAATTCAGCGCAGAAAAAAACGGTGTATTCTGTTTTGCCAAAGCTTACACAGCAAGACCAAGAGACAGGTTTACGTCATTTTGTAGATGATGCGCCGTTATTATGGCACCCAAGTGCAGATGAACCATTTAGTAAAGATGTTGATGTATTCTTTCAACAATACCGTGATTCCTTGAAATATGATCGCCAAGTCCTTTTTGATCGTTATCAATGTACAGATGTGGCTTTTAAAGTGGTGGGTATTGGAAGTGTTGGTACACGATCAGCCATAGCATTATTTCAAGATGCAGATCGGGAGCCGTTAATTTTACAAATGAAAGAAGCGAATCCATCAATTCTTAGTCCGTTATTTGTAGAAAAAGTAAATCACGAAGGTGAACGTGTAATACATGGACAGCAACTGATGCAAGCCGCAAGTGATATATTTCTTGGATTTTCTTCAATATCGAATCAACATTTTCATGTACGTCAGTTACGTGATATGAAAATCTCTTTTAATCTTAATGATATGGATGAGGAGTATTTCTATAAGTATGCTGAAGATTGTGGCTTAGCTTTAGCGCATGCCCATGCAAAATCTGGAAATGCAGATGTACTTATGGGATATCTTGGAGAGGGCGATACGATTGTAGACGTATTACAAACGTATGCAGAAGAATATGCAGAGCGCAATTTAAACGATTATCAACAATTTATGAATGAAGTTGCAGAGGGTAAAATTCCACTCGCTGGAGATGATGCGCTTTAAGAATAAGTATGCTGTTACAGATGACATGAAATAATTCGAAAGGTTAGAGAAAAAATGTTTAATAAAATTATGTCTGGTTTGGGTCTTCAAGGCGTAACGGTAGAAACCGTTTTACACAATCCAAACTTGCAAGCAGGTGAGACACTGCATGGGGAAATTAGCTTCAAAGGGGGATCATCTGATAAAGAGATTAATGGTCTTTATTTGAAGTTGATGACAATGGCAGAAGTTGAATCTGGTGACCATGAGTTTAATCAACCTTTGGTCTTACAAGAGTGGTTAGTAAATTCTCGTTTTTTATTGCCTGCACATCAAGCTTATTCCTTCCCTTTCAGTATTCAATTACCATTTGAGACACCGATTACCGAAGTCGCTTGTCGAAGAAATGGTACACGTGTTTGGATTCAAACTCATATGGATGTTGATTGGGGATTAGATGCAACTGATCGTGATTATTTAAAAGTACTGCCAACTCCCGCTATGCAAATGTTTTTACAGGCCATGCAGCGATGTAGCTTTATTTTATCAACAGTTGATGTAGAAAAAGGTCAACTTACTGCACGAAATTTTAGATCAACAATTGGTTGTTACCAAGAACTTGAATTTGTCTCTTCACGTATGTTTAGTGGGTTTAATGAGGTTGAAGTCTCTTTCGTTGCAGAACCTAATCAAACTCACGTTATGCTTGAAGTTGACCGTCATTTTCGATCAGATCAACTATTAACGATGACCATTCCACATCATATGCTTGATGAAAACCAAATGGTGCAACAAATTCGAAGCCTATTGCAGCTTTGATAAATTAAATTAGATGCTTAAATGAGTGTCTTTTATGCATCCTGCATCATTTTAATCAATTCTTGCATAGCTCTAGATTGAGTACGTGCAGGGTGCCATACCATACCTAATTGGCGATTCATCTCGACATCTAAATCAAGCTGCTGCATATCCTGATTCAGTAGAGTTTTTGGTAAAACTGACCAACCTAAACCAATAGAGACCAACATACGAATAGACTCAAGAGGGTTATTACTCATGGTGATTTTGGGTTTAAGTCCTTGTTTTTCGAACTCAGCCAAAGTGATTTGAGCTGTATAAGTTTGTGCGGCAGGCAATAAGCTTGGGTATTCGATTAAGTCTTGTAAGGTCAGATTTTTTTGCTGTGCCAATGGATGAAATGGGGCAGCTACAAAAACTAAAGGATCATTCCAGATGGTAATGTAGTTAAGACGCTCATCTCCTGAAGGAGGAAGCGTTAAAAATGCAAGCTCTAAATCACCAGCAAGGACCTGTTCATGCGCTTGTTCTGAATCAACAAAATGCACGTCTAGCGTGACTTGTGGAAACTGCTGAACAAAATGCTTAAGTGGGGCAGGCAAGTGATGCAGCCCGATGTGATGGCTCGTCCCGATTTTTAAACGGCCTTGTATTTGCGTTTGTTCATGACTCAGTGTGTGGTGAATATCTTTAAGTTCATTTAACCAGTTTTTGACTTTTGGTAATAATGAATGTGCAGCATGAGTGGCTTGAACCCCACGTCCTGCCGACTCAAATAGCTTTACGCCGAAATATTCTTCGAGACTATGAATACGTTTGGTGACAGCAGGCTGGGTAATAAAGAGTTGATCTGCAGCCACAGAGATAGACCCTGTTTCCATAACTTTTACAAAAGCTTCAAAGGCTGCAAGATTCATAATACAACTCTACTTGGGATAGAAAAATCGAGAGAGGCTAAAGTCGCCGAGCCAAAATCGTATCATGCTTGCAGCCAAACGTTCTATAAACTTGTGATTTGGCGTATTAATCTTAACCTAAGCAGTTGTCTCTTTTTCGTTTAAGGCTGAAATACGACGGTCTTTTGCTGCCCATACTTTTTCATGAAAGAAAAATGCAAATGCTTGTACTGTTGGTTCTAACATACTTAAGGTTAAAGCCATCCAAATGTTACCTGTTACAAAGTACGCGACTAGCATTGCTACCGTAATATGCATAATGTAGTAACTTAAAGTTTTCTTTAATGTACGTTGGTTATTTACAACGAATTTTTGAATATTAGCCATCATCGTTCTCTCTACCTATATTTGATATTTTTAGTATAGAGATGAGAGTATAAGATTAAAAATGGATTATGCAAATGATAATCATTAACAAATCCGATTTATATATTTTGCGTGATACTAATAAATACGGGAATGATTCCTAAAAGTTTTCTAATTTATAAAAATGATAAATTAGATTTATGTGAAACTCTGGCTATAATCGAAGAAAGATTAGAATTACCCAGTCCAATGGAGCAAGACGACATGGCAGGCAAAACTTTATATGACAAATTGTGGGATGACCACGTAGTTACAGAGCGTGATGATGGTTCGTGCTTACTTTATATCGACCGTCATTTATTGCATGAAGTAACAAGTCCACAAGCATTTGAAGGTTTGCAACTTGCGGGTCGTCAACCGTGGCGTTTAAGCGCAAACGTAGCTACACCAGACCATAACGTTCCAACGTCTAAAAAAGAGCGTGATCAGGGCATTGCAGGTATTGAAGATGATACGTCTCGTATTCAAGTTCAAACTTTAGATGATAACTGTAAGGCTTTTAATATTGTTGAATTTGGTATTAATGATATCCGTCAGGGGATTGTGCATGTTGTTGGTCCTGAACAAGGCTTAACATTACCAGGTATGACTGTGGTATGCGGCGACTCGCATACAGCAACTCACGGTGCTTTTGGTTGTTTGGCGCATGGTATCGGGACATCTGAAGTTGAACATGTTTTAGCGACACAATGTTTGATTCAGAAAAAATCAAAAAATATGTTGGTTCGTGTTGATGGCGTTTTAGGTAAGGGCGTAACACCAAAAGATGTCGTGTTGGCCATTATCGGTAAAATCGGTACTGCAGGCGGTACGGGTTACGCAATTGAGTTCGGTGGTCAGGTTTTCCGTGATATGTCGATTGAAGGACGTATGACGGTATGTAACATGGCGATTGAAGCTGGTGCTCGTGTGGGTATGGTCGCAGTTGATGATAAGACTATTGAATACGTAAAAGGCCGTAGCTACGCACCAAAAGGTGAGCAGTGGGAACAAGCGGTTGCTTACTGGAATACTTTACATTCAGATGATGATGCTGTTTTTGATGCTGTAGTTGAGTTAAATGGCGCAGAGATTGAACCACAAGTGTCTTGGGGAACTTCACCTGAGATGGTGATTCCAGTGTCGAAAGCTGTACCAACCTTAGAACAAGCCAAAGATGACGTACAACGTAGTGACTGGACGTGTGCGTATCAATATATGGGTTTAAATGCAGGTCAAGCATTGGGTGATATTCAACTTGATCGTGTGTTTATTGGTTCTTGCACCAACTCACGTATTGAAGATATTCGTGCTGCTGCTGAAGTAGTTAAAGGCCGTAAAGTAGCCTCTAGCATTAAGCAAGCGATGATTGTTCCGGGTTCTGGTTTAGTTAAGCAGCAAGCAGAAAAAGAAGGTTTGGATAAAATTTTCTTGGAAGCTGGCTTTGAATGGCGTGAACCGGGTTGTTCAATGTGTTTAGCAATGAACGCAGACAAATTACAACCAGGCGAACACTGTGCATCGACATCAAACCGTAACTTTGAAGGTCGTCAGGGTAATGGTGGTCGTACTCACTTGGTCAGTCCGGCAATGGCAGCTGCTGCTGCAATCGCAGGTCATTTTGTTGACGTTCGTTCATTTTAATTCGGTCTGGAGCAAACCATGAAAGCTTATACAGTTGAACAAGGTATCGTTGCACCATTAGATCGTGCCAATGTCGATACAGATTTAATTATTCCAAAACAGTTTTTAAAATCGATTAAACGTACTGGTTTTGGCGACAACTTATTTGATGAACTTCGTTATTTAGATGAAGGCTATCCAGGTCAAGATAACTCGGTGCGTCCAAAAAATCCGGACTTTGTTTTGAATCAGCCTCGTTATCAGGGAGCAACAGTTTTAATTGCTCGTACGAACTTTGGTTGTGGTTCAAGTCGTGAGCATGCACCTTGGGCATTAAATGAGTATGGTTTCCGTACCGTTATTGCACCAAGCTTTGCTGATATCTTCTTTAATAACTGTTTTAAAAATGGCATGTTACCAGTCATTTTGCCTGAGAATATTGTTGACCAGTTATTTAAAGAATGTGCTGCAAATGAAGGATATCAATTAACTATTGATTTAGCTGCGCAAGAAGTTCGCACGCCAACCGGCGAAGCGTTTAAATTCGAGGTAGATCCATTTCGTAAGCATTGCTTGTTAAATGGCTTGGATGATATTGGTTTAACGCTTCAAAATGCGGACGCAATTCGCGCTTATGAAGAAAAAACTAAACAGGTTCGTCCTTGGGTATTCCAAGAGATAAATTAACCTTTTGGTACATTTTAAACATAGTCATGGCGTCGTGTTCAAACTCTTGCTAACATGCTAAAGCATAACAACAGCTTAAAATTATGCACTAGATGAGGATTGGGCTTGAACAATGAAGAGGAACGTTACTCATAGCTTTTTGTTGGGCCTGTGCGCAATAACACTGAGTGCTTGTCAGAGCACTCATAATGTAGTGGATACTGTTCGTATTAAGCAGGCTGAACAAGAACATTTGGGGCAAAATGCAGCAATATATTGTTCGGGCGCAAAAAGTTGCGAATTTGAACGGCTAAATGATATTACTGTTGTTGATGCACAGACACGTAGAATTAGTAATCAGGCAATTCATCAAGGAATTGTGAGATTAAATGGTTCGGTGTTGAGTCAAAGCAATAGCTTGTATCTATCTGTGCCTGCGAAACAATATGAAGTGGTGATTCGTTACTATCCGATTTCTCCAGATCGGGCAGAAACGATCCATGTTATTCACCAATTCAAAGCTAATCATCGCTATATGTTTAAAATGTACCGAGACAAATCTAACCGTTCGGGTAGTTTGCTCAATGTTTCTGTACCAGATCCATTATGTGTTGACTTAGAGCAGGATGGGCGTGTAATTCGCCGTTTTTGTCGACCATTTGATGTAACCACAGGACTCGGTGAATTTCTCGAACAGAAAAAACTAACACCACGACAGTCATAACGCTGTCTTGTCTTTGAAAATGGAAAACTTCATGTCTAAACAGATTTTAATTTTGGCTGGTGATGGGATTGGTCCTGAAATTGTTGGGGCAGCAGAAAAAGTATTAAATAAAGTAAATGAAAAATTTAATTTGTCGTTGACTTGGGAACATGGCCTATTGGGTGGTGCAGCGATTGATGCTCATGGTGAACCGTACCCAGCTGTAACAAGCGAACAAGCAAAGAAAGCTGATGCCATTTTATTAGGTGCCGTTGGCGGACCAAAATGGGACACCATTGAACGCTCTATTCGCCCTGAACGTGGTCTTTTAAAAATTCGTAGTGAACTTAACTTGTTTGCTAACTTGCGCCCAGCGATTTTATACCCACAATTAGCCGATGCTTCTAGCTTAAAGCCTGAGATTGTTGCTGGTTTAGATATTTTAATTGTTCGTGAATTAACAGGTGGTATCTACTTTGGTCAACCACGTGGTATTCGTGAACTCGAAAATGGTGAAAAACAAGGCTATAACACTGACGTTTATTCTGAAAGTGAAATTAAACGCATTGCAAAAGTGGCTTTTGAACTTGCAGGATTACGTGGTGGTAAAGTTTGTTCTGTAGATAAAGCAAACGTTTTAGAAGTGACAGAGCTTTGGAAGCAAACGGTTACTGACTTACAGCAAGCAAACTATCCAAATATTCAGCTTTCACATATGTATGTGGATAATGCTGCAATGCAACTTGTACGTGCTCCTAAACAGTTTGACGTAATCGTTACAGGCAACTTGTTTGGCGATATCTTATCTGACGAAGCAGCAATGCTTACAGGCTCAATTGGTATGTTGCCATCAGCTTCTTTAGATGAAACTGGCAAAGGCATGTATGAACCTTGTCATGGTTCGGCGCCTGATATTGCAGGTCAAAATGTGGCAAACCCATTAGCAACCATTCTTTCTGTTGCAATGATGCTTCGTTATACCTTCCGTGAAGAAGCTGCTGCTAAAGCAATTGAAGATGCAGTAGGGCAAGTACTTGATCAAGGTTTCCGTACAGCCGATATTATGTCTGAAGGCATGACTAAAGTAGGTACAGCCGAGATGGGTGCAGCAGTTGTTGCTGCTCTTGCTTAATCGCTACTTTGGTAAAAAACGCAGCTTGAAGCTGCGTTTTTTATTGTCGAAAGGTTTTAACAGGCTTTGCCCTGATATTGGATTGATTCAGCAATGTCATTTTTAAGCTGAAAAATAACTTTGCAACTAAAATTAACATCGTAAGAATTGCTTCCTAAAGACCCCGATTGAATAGGGACTGGATTACCACCCATTTCAACATTGCTCACCATAGGAATGGGAATACTTAATGGCCGTAAAATTGTGTAGATGAGTTGATTTGATGTTTTCTGTGGAACATGAGCAATTTGAAAACCAAGACCGCGTAAGTTTAGTTCTTGTTGAATGGTGGTCGAAGATTTGCCCAGAAAGCCTTTTAAATATTCCTGTAAGTCGACAGATTGGCGTGGGACATTTGCACAACCGTTAAAATGAATAAGTATCACTGAGAGTAAGCTTATTCGACATAGGGTCTGTATATTCATTTTTCTCTCTATCACATTATATTTATTATTAGATAACGGTAGGTTGGATTGCCTAGCTTGTAAAGGGAAAAAGGAAGTTTATGATAAATGGAGAATGAGTTTATCTAGGAATTCATACTCATATCCAAAAGGCTTTATAATTATTTTGCAAAAAACTTAAGGAAAACATGATGAAAAAAATACTTTTAGCATTTTTATGCAGCTTTGGAGTAACAGCGGTATATGCCGATAATTGTGACACTACTCGTAATACTTATGATGATATTTACTGTACAAATAAAATCTATGCGAGTGCTGATGCAGACCTGAATAAAAACTATCAGGCATTAAGAGCAAAATTGAATACAGCGCAACGAAGTACGCTTAAGAAGTCTCAGCTTGCTTGGATACGTCAACGTGATGCTGAATGTACAGATTCAAATAGAAATAGTGTAGACGTGCAATGCCGTTTACAGACAACGCAAGAAAGAAACCATTGGCTGCAAGAAAGATTGCGTGAATGCCAAACAGTTGGGTGTAAAACCAGTCGATTAAGTGAATAAATAACGCAATAAAAAAGCCACTTCATGATGTGGCTTTTTTGCATTCACTAATTAGCGAGCACGGTACGTAATACGACCTTTAGTTAAGTCATATGGAGTCATTTCGACTTTCACACTGTCGCCAGTAAGAATACGGATATAGTGTTTACGCATTTTACCAGAAATGTGTGCAATAACTTCGTGACCGTTTTCAAGACGTACACGGAACATCGTATTAGGAAGCGTTTCGGTGACAACGCCTTCGAACTCAATGAGTTCCTCTTTATTGGCCATAGCCTACCTGATGATCAAATTGGAAAGGCGCAAATTATAGTCAATTTATTTAAAAAAAACAAGATAGACATCTTCTTGTTAAAGCATCTGGTTAAACTATGACTAGTAAAAAAAGATGCAATTTTTTTCACAAAACAACTCTAATTCTGTTGTCAGTTTGGTCAATCAACGCTAATCTAAAATCATAGTTATTAGGGACTGTTCATGAAAAAAGAGTCAACAGCTCCTAAGTATCAATGAAGTATCTACATGGAAGGGCACTGCGTGGGTCAGCTAACAGATGCATCAGTTGTATTACGTTTTGGCTATCAAGCAATTCGTCGTGCAGGATTGCCAACAGAAGAAATATTAACTAAAGCGGGAGTCGCTTTAAATCAGGTCGATACTAATGCACGTACTCCGTTAAGTGCACAGTATGCCTTTTGGACTGCAGCTCAGGAAGTCAGTAAAGATCCAGACATCGGTTTGCATTTAGGTGAACATTTGCCTTTATACCGTGGTCAGGTGATTGAACATTTATTCATTAGTAGTGAAACCTTTGGTGAAGGGCTTAAGCGAGCTTTGGCTTACCAACGTCTAATTAGTGATGCATTCGATGCGAAACTAGTGGTTGAAGATGGACGCTGCTATTTGACTAATGGTGAGCAAGTGGGAGCCGACAATCTTGTAAATCGTCATTTTTCAGAATGTGCGATTTCTGGTGTGCTTCGATTCTTCAAATTTATTACTGAAGGGCAGTTTCATCCTATCTTCATCGATTTTAACTTTAGTGAAGGTGCTTCGGAGGACGAATATTTCCGAGTTTATGGCTGTCCGGTAAGTTTAGGGCAAAAAGAAACAAGGCTATATTTTGACCCTGCCATTTTAGACTTCCAGCTTTGGCAAGCAGAGCCTGAACTATTGCAATTGCATGAGCAGCTCGCAATTGAAAAGCTACAAGAACTGGCTCGTTATGATTTAGTAGGTGAAGTTCGTCGTGCGATTGGTTCAACACTTGAAAGTGGAGAAACCACGCTGGAAACCGTAGCAGCACAATTAAATATTACACCGCGCCGTTTACGAACGCAGTTAAGTGAAGCGAATACTAGTTTTCAGCAAATACTTTCTGACTACCGTTGCCGTTTAGCTAAAAAACTTTTGGCAAATACCAGTGAGAGCGTAGAGCGTATTGTGTATTTAACGGGTTTCTCTGAACCAAGTACATTCTATCGTGCGTTTAAACGCTGGACCAATGAAACACCAGTTGAATACCGTAAGCGTAAACAGCATCGTTAATAAAAATGGGTTAAGCCTACTCAGGTAGGTTTAACCAATGTGGCCCAAGTGGTGGCTGTGGTAAGTCAAATTGCTCAGGGTAATAACATTGAATAAAGTAGAGGCCGTCAGGTGGAGCAGTGACTCCTGCCGCTTTACGATCTTGTGCCGCAAACATCACATCGATATAGTCTATTTCATACATACCTTGACCAATTTCGAGTAAGCATCCAACAATATTACGCACCATATGGTGTAAAAAACCATCTGCTTGAATATCTAATACCAAGTAGCGACCATGTTCAAATAGACGGCAATGCGTTACATGTCGTACAGGCTTATTGGACTGGCATGCTGCTGCGCGGAAGGTTTCAAAGTTATGTGTTCCTTCAAATTTGCTAGCAGCTTTAATCATCTTTTGCACATCTAGCTGTTGGTAAATGTGCGTGACCTGTTTATGTAAGAGGGCTGGGCGACAAGGAGCGTTATAAATAACATAGCGGTAACGTCGAGCCGTCGCTTTAAAGCGCGCATGAAAGTTTTCATCCATCAGTTTAATCCACTGAATGGAAATATCTTTAGGTAACTGGCTATTTGCTCCTCTTAACCATCCCGTTTCTGGACGAATGGCGTTCGTATCGAAATGAGCCACCATATTGGTTGCATGTACTCCCGCATCTGTTCGACCGGCACCGTGAAGTGTGATAGGTTCATCTGCGATTTTGCTGAGTACACGCTCAATCGTTTCCTGAACGCTGGCAACGCCTGGCTGTTGTGTTTGCCAACCTCGATATTGAACTCCGCTAAACTCAATACCGACTGCATAACGTTGCATAGCTTTACCTCTATTTAATGCAAATTTTCATTCCAATGGCTGAGCCATTGTTCTGGGGTTGGGTATTTTAAATAGATTTGAAGTGCTTTTGCATAAAGATCTGCATGACTATGCGCATCATTAATGACAATTTTTGCAGTTTTGGCCCAAGCACTAATTGCATAACGTTGGTCAATGCCGCCAAAGGTCACTTGTGTCGCCAAGATTGGAACACAACCATGAGCATACAGTTCATCTAAGGTTGCCAATAGTTCAGGGTTTACTGCGATATTGCCTGTACCAAAGCCTTGTAACACCAAAAAGTGTGGTGGGGCAGGAAGTAAGTGACGTAATTGCTGTACCAAGTGCTGTGTTGCAATCGGTTGCATCATCCAGTTTAAAATTTGGAATGAAGCAGCTTTTTCAATTTGAGCATCTTGTACGATCAATTCATTTTGCTGAGGCGTAAACTCCACTTCACTACTTAAACCTGAAAATGCATCGAGTTCAGTTGTATGCGTTTTTAAAGCAGTTTGTGCATGGAATACTTGATGATGGAATGCAAGATATGCACCTACAGGTAGTGCAATCACCTGTTCTAATGCAAGATATAAGTTCTCAATTGCATCAGTAAATTCACGAGTATTATCACCTTGAATATTGAGTAACGGGTATTGGCTACCAGTAATCACAATATGACAGCTTTGGCCTAAAAAGCGGGCTAGGGTTGCAGCCGCATAACTGAGTGTATCTGTACCGTGAATAACAACGAAATGTTGATAGCCTTCAAGTTGTAGTTGTTGTATGCGTTGAATGAGGCGTAACCAATCAGGTGCTGTACATGCACTGCTATCGACAATATTGGGTGCAGCAAAGCAGTCGACTGTTAAGTGTGGGGGAATCACTTTTTCAAGTTGAGGCAAGAATTGGTCATAAGGCATAGGAGCTAAAGGTTCATCAATGCAACCAAAAGTACCACCCATATAAAATAAGGCTATTTTTTTCATATTTTTGCAGGCATAAAAAAGCAGTCATCTCTGACTGCTTATGGTAAATCGAACAGTTCTAAGAAGCTATGCGATTAAGTAGGTTTTTCGCATGTTGTTGTTGTTCTGTGTTGAATTTTTGCTCATCGGCCTGTAGTAAATTGCGCGCTGCTTGGTTCGCTCCAAATTTGATGTATTGCTCAGCCAACTTTAAGTCGAGTTCATTTTCATTTACTTGTTTTAATTCTGGAAAAGCTTCTAGAAGTGGATCTTCTATTTGAGCTTGCGTAACTACTTGATTGACTACATCTATAGAATTTTGAGTTTCAAATTCTGGTGCTGTAACTAAGGCAGGCTCATCTAATGAAAACTCAAGCGGTACGATAGAAGTCGCTTCTAATGGCGCTTGTTCTACGAGTGTAAGTTCATCTAATGATGTAGCTTGTTCAACAGATTTCGTCTCTGAACTTGAAGGATTTAAGTCAAGGTTGAAATCTAATGTATTGACGCTACTCTCTTGTTCTGCTTTTACCTCTACTGCTTGAGTTTTTTCTTCAGTTTCATGCTGAGGGACCAAGTCAAAAGAAAACTCTAAATCAGCTAGCTCATTTGTTTCCTTAGATGACGATACTTCTGGTTCTTGCGGAGAAGTTGATACTTCTGTTTCATGTACAGGTTGGCTGGTATTTTCTGTAGCCGCAGTTTTTTCGAATGAAAAGTTAAATTCTAACGGTTCAACTTCAACAGCAGGTTCTTGTTTTACCGGTGTATAGTCTTTCTGCAAGTCATCAAAAGAAGCTTCAGAAGAACTTGTTGTTAACTGGTCAAACTGAGCTGCTGTATCAGGTGTATTTTTTGGCTCTTCATACGTTTGAGCCTGAGGAAAATCAATAGCATCAGGTTGTCTTGAAGACTCATATTCTTTTTGTCTTGCTTCTGCTTTAATTGCGATTTCATTTAATGCCAAGCTGCGAATGTGGCTAATAAGTTGTTGAATCGCAAATTCATCTTTTTGAGCAATATGAACTTCAAGAAGTAATAAATACAATTCGTGTTGGGTATTGTCTTTCTTTAGTGCCTGATTGACTTGAGCTTCGGCCGCAGAAAACTGTTTTTCTTGAATGAGTTGTTGAATATTTTGACGAACAGCTTCCGGTACAGGACTACTTTGTGGAAGCGCAGGAGCGACTTCTTCAACTACACTGGCTTTACTTTTTTCGCGAGAGCTTTTACTCGATTTGGCGCTCGCTTTTTTACCTGCTTTTTTACTTATACTTTTTGAGGAGGTGGTCTCTTGTTTTTGGCCATTCTCACGCTTTTTTAAAACAACGGCGACCACGAGTAATATGATAAACGGAATCACATATAACATTACTTTCCCCTTAAAAAATAAAATTTGCAATATAAAGCGAGCTAACTCTGGTTTTAACTTAATGTTTTTGCTTGTGAGTTCGTTGCTGTGCTTGTAACTGCTGTTGTAACTCTGCCAAACGCGCATTCAGAAGTTGAATACGTTGGTCTTTTAAACTTAAAGTTTGATTTAGTTTGGTTACATTCCTTTGTAATGTAACGGTTTTTTCTCGAGTTGTCATAACTTTTACTGCTAACTCAGTATTGTTTTGACCTTGTTGTGTGCTCTTTTTTGCACTTCCATGAGTAGAATTTGGGCTGTTCTCTGCCACAATGCTCATTTCAGCTTGTTGCAAACGATATTTAGCTCTACCAGAAGACGGTTTTGCTAAGTTGGCTTCACTCGATTTAGGTTTTGGATGTGAAGTTTTAGCTGTATTTGCTGCTGTTAAGTTTAGTGAAATTCCCTGACGTAAACGGTTTACATCACCTTGAATAAATGCATGTCGGTTTTGAGCTTGGATATCTCGCATGACTTTAGCTACAGGTTGTTTGGTCTGTGCTGCAATACGATTGGCAATAGTCCATAAAGACTCATTCCGCTGTACGACATATTTACCTGTAGGTGCTGGGCCTTTATAGGTGCTGATTTTTTGCTTTTTCGGTGTACTTTTACTTAATACATTTTTGTGTTGAGCAGGCTTAGCTTGGGCTGCTTTTTTGACTGTAGTTGTTTGATTGTCATTGCTTGTTTTAAGAGGTGCAGATGGCTGCTCAGTACTCATTGCTGCGATAGTTTGCTGTGGCGCTTGAGTCGAAGGTTTTTCGGTAAAAGGCGTCGCAGGAGTAGAGCTATTCAAAGCCGGAGCAGATCCAGTGCTAATGTTTAGATTACGTTCATTAGCTGGAGTTTCGGCTACGGTTGTTGCTGTCTCAGCAGGTGTGTATCGAGTACTTTCAGGTAAGTTTAACGCGATGTCTTTTTCATTTACGATAAATTGCGGTGAAAGTGGACTTTCGTTAGCAGCGACCTTTTTTATAGGCGATGGCTTTAAAACGGTTTTAATATGTTGAAGACGAGTTGCATTACCTTCACTGACTTTTACGACAATGTTCAGTTCAGGATCAATAATAGGACGAGATGAGGTAATTACAATAACGCCAGAACCTTGGCCATTTTGTCGCGTATAAAAATTCAAGTTACCAGGAGGTTGATGAGTGACTCCTAAACCATTGAGATCTTCTTGCGTGGCTAAACTGACTTGCAAGGGCGTATTTGGATCGGCTTGCTGAAAATTCATTTCTGCATACAGTAATTCCCCAGGCGCAGATTGAATTTGAATAGGATCTAATGTAATCGCATAAACAGAAGGCGAAGACATAATGGTGAAAATGGCAATTTTTAATTTGTTATATGCAGTCATCTCAATCCATGACCTGATCAGTCGTAAAGTCGTTCAAAATTATACAATAATGAAATGTAAATAAATTGTTAATTTTTCACAAACCAGTTACGAAAAAGCCGATCAAATGTGATCGGCTTTTTGTTTTGACTGAATGATTCAGGTCAAATTATGAGCTTTTGTATTCTACTAAAATACGTAACATACGACGTAAAGGTTCAGCAGCACCCCAAAGTAGCTGATCGCCTACTGTGAATGCACCGAGATACTCTTTACCCATATTGAGTTTACGTAAACGGCCTACAGGTACAGTTAAGGTACCAGTCACAGCTACAGGTGTAAGATCAGTCATAGATGCTTCACGTGTATTTGGTACGACTTTAGCCCACTGGTTTGAGTTACGAATCATATCTTCGATTTCATCAAGCGGAACATCTTTTTTTAGTTTGATCGTTAATGCTTGAGAGTGGCAACGCATTGCACCGATACGAACACAGTGACCATCAATAGGAACGATTTGAGAGTTACCTAAAATCTTGTTGGTTTCAACTTGACCTTTCCACTCTTCTTTAGATTGACCGCTTTCAAGCTGTTTATCAATGTAAGGAATTAATGAACCAGCAAGTGGTACACCAAAGTTCGCAGAAGGGAAACCTTCACCACGTTGTAACTCAGCAACTTGACGGTCAATATCAAGAATTGCAGATTTAGGATCATCTAACAACGTCTTGGTATTGTTGTATAAATAACCCATACCTGTTAACAACTCACGCATGTTTTGTGCGCCAGCACCTGATGCTGCTTGATAAGTCATAGCAGTCATCCACTCAACCAAATTGTTTTGGAAAAGTGCGCCTACGCCCATCAACATCAGTGATACGGTACAGTTACCACCCACGAAAGTTTTAGTACCTTTCGTTAAACCGTCTTTAATCACGTTAAGGTTAACTGGATCAAGAACAATGATTGCATCATCAGACATACGTAAAGTAGATGCAGCATCAATCCAGTAGCCATCCCAACCAGTTGCTTTTAACTGTGGGAAAACTTCAGACGTGTAGTCACCACCTTGGCAGGTAATAATGACATCCATTTGCTTCAGACTATTAATGTCTGTAGCTTCCATAAGTGCTGGGGCAGTCTTACCACCAAATGAAGGAGCTTCACCACCTGCATTACTGGTAGAGAAGTAGAATGGCTCAATATGAGCAAAATCATTCTCTTCAACCATACGTTGCATAAGGACGGAACCGACCATCCCGCGCCAACCGACCAGACCTACTTTCATGTCATTTTGCCTCGGTGCGTTAAAATTGTTAGGGGGAGTTGAGTGTATCAAAAGTGCTCACAACTGCAAGCGTTACAGAATCAAAACAGCAATTTTATTGAGTAGAATATCTTGTTTATGTTACATACAAAATTGATAAAGATGACAAAAACATTAAAAAACAAATCATCTTAAAAGAGTAATTTCAATGATTTATATCGAAGTTCTATCTGTAGTGGTGATTTGGTTGACTTTCTGGTCACTTATTCCTCGTGATGAGTGGTGGTTTAGAGGGGCTGATTTTCCGCGGCTACAAATTCTATTTATTGGCTTAATTGCTCTAATTGGTATGTTGTTTTGGCTGGATGAATGGAATATCGGGCGTGAGATTTTGCTTGCGGTGCTCATCGCGGCAATTGCTTATCAGCTTAAAATGGTTTTACCTTATACATTGTTTTGGAAAAAGCAGGTTAAAAAAGTCAAACAACAGCAAATAGATCCCAAAAAGCAAATTTCACTTATCGTTTCTAATGTGCTCATGCCTAATGATAAATATCATTTGCTTCTTGAACATGTGCGGTCACTCAAACCTGACTTACTTCTTACTTTAGAAACAGATAAAACGTGGGAAAATGCTTTAAAAGAAATTGAAGCGGATTACCCTTACCGTGTGCCTGTACCTCTCGATAACTTATATGGCATGCATTTATATAGTCGACTACCGCTTAAAAATGTTGAGGTCAAATTCATTTTAAGTGATGAAATTCCTTCTATCCATACCACCGTTATCTTACGTTCTGGGATGCCTGTTCAGCTCTACTGTTTACATCCAAAACCGCCTAGTCCAACTGAAGCAAAAGATTCAACACTACGAGATGCAGAGCTTTTGATTGTTGGAGATCAAATTAAGGATTTAGATGAAAGTTGTATTGTGATGGGGGATTTAAACGATGTAGCGTGGTCACGGACAACCCGTTTATTTCAGCGTATTAGTGGGTTGCTCGACCCGCGAGTTGGGCGACATTTTATAAATACTTTTCATGCAGACTATCCTTTATTACGCTGGTCACTCGACCATATCTTTCACAGTACAGACTTTGGTTTGGTAAAAATGCAGCGTTTACCTCATATTGGATCAGATCATTTTCCTGTCTACGTCGTTTTACAAACAGGACGAATATTTGAAGAGATTCAAGAAGAAATAGAGCAAACTCAAGATGATGAAGAGGAAGCTCAAGCTGCGATACAAGAAGGTATTGCTAAAGCTGAAAAAGAAGAAAAAATAGTAACTGATGAAATTGCGGAGCCTTATAAAGAGAAAAGTATATAAAAATAAGTTGTAAGCAATATCGTACAAAGATTTGAGTCTAGGTCCAATAGGCAGGGGGATCTAAAACCCGTATTCTACATTCATCGGCACACGGAAGCGGGAATGGATAATCCCAAGTAAGGATGCACTAAGCTGATATGGAACGACATCACGGATACGATGTTAGAACGGAAGCGATAAAAAGAATTATATACCCTGAAAGCACAACCTCATTTACCCGAGTTTTGCAGGACGCAGAACTCGGGTTGATATTTATATAAATACCATTTAATTATTTGTAAATTAAAGAAAATTTTTTAAGGTTATCTTAATTTTAAAATCTATTTAATATAGGTAGTAGTCCATAAATTTTTTTATATATTCGAGCTTTTTCCGATGAAAATAGATACAAAAAACTTTTTTGTTAAGTTTTTGTTTTTATAGATTATTGAGGAATAAATATAGGCTTTGGTCTATTTAGACATAAATTGGACTTGTTTAATTGGCAAATCTCAATAGAATGTGCCGATCGTTGACATGTTGGATCGTCAACAGGCATTGTTGTTTACTTCGCCGGATCGGCGGGTTGTGATTTGCTTGTGTATTTAAATTTCTGTTTGGAAATTACTGCACATATTGAGGTTTCACTATAAGAATAGTGTTCTTCTCCCTCTCATATTTGATACTTTGCGGTGCATAAGGATTGTCTTATGAAGAATTTTAAATTTAGCCTTGCGTGGCAAATTTTAATTGCTTTAATCCTAGGGATAGTTGTCGGGGCTGTTTTACATAATCAGCCTGAAATCAAAGATAGTATTGTAACTAATGTTCTTACTCCATTAGGTAAGATCTTTATTAGCCTGATTAAAATGATTGTTATTCCAATCGTTTTCTCTACATTGATTTTAGGTATTGCTGGTGTTGGCAGTACAAAAAGTCTAGGGCGTCTTGGTTTTAAAACCATTCTCTATTTCGAAATTATTACTACTATTGCTATTTTAGTTGGCTTGGTTGCAGCGAATATCTTCCATCCAGGTTCAGGCATTGATATGTCTCAACTGGTTCAAACTGATATTTCTCAATATAAGCATACAACTGAGGAAGTACAGTCACAGTCTCATGGCATCATGCAGACAATATTATCGCTTATCCCAACGAACATTATTAGTTCAATGGCGCATGGCGAAATGTTACCTGTGATTTTCTTTGCTGTGCTTTTTGGTATTGGCTTATCTTCATTGCCAGCTACGACGAAAGATCCGCTATTAAATGTATTTCATGCTATCTCGGAAACAATGTTCCGTGTGACGCACATCATCATGAAATATGCGCCAGTGGGTGTATTTGGTTTAATCGCTGTAACTGTTGCAAACTTCGGTTTTGCTTCACTTATTCCATTAGGTAAATTGGTTGTATTGGTTTACGGTGCAATCTTGTTCTTTGCTTTAGTGGTACTTGGTTTAACTGCAAAAATGTTCAGCATCAATATCTTTACATTGTTTAAGATTTTGAAAGATGAATTAATCTTGGCATATTCGACTGCAAGTTCGGAAACAGTTTTACCGCGTATTATGCAAAAAATGGAAGCTTACGGTGCGCCAAAAGCGATTTCTAGTTTTGTAATCCCAACAGGTTATTCATTTAACCTTGACGGTTCTACGCTTTACCAAAGTATTGCAGCAATCTTTATTGCACAGCTTTACGGTATCGAAATGTCAATCAGCCAACAAGTTATTTTGGTTGTAACACTAATGATTACTTCTAAAGGTATCGCAGGTGTTCCCGGCGTATCATTCGTTGTGTTATTAGCGACATTAGGTAGTGTTGGTATTCCTGTAGAAGGCTTAGCATTTATTGCTGGTGTTGACCGTATCATGGATATGGCTCGTACTGCGTTGAACGTTGTAGGTAACGCGCTTGCGGTACTTGTAATCAGTAAGTGGGAAAAGCAATATGACTATGAAAAAGCTGCTGCTTATGAAGCAACATTTAAATAAGACTGCTTTCTTTTAGTTGTAAAAAACCCGCGATCATCGCGGGTTTTTTATTACGTTATTTCAGTACACTTTGATATAGCTCAAGGGTCTGATCGCACATATCTTTTAAACTGAACATTGTCACAGGAGCGACTGTTTGAGGTTGTTCAATATGATGCTTTACTGTTTCGACTAAGGCTTTTTCATTTTCAGCTTCAACAAGACCTTGTGGATATACATTAGATAAAATCTCTGCAACACCTCCACGGTTCCAGCCAATCACCGGTGTACCGACTGAGAGCGCTTCCAATGCTGTTCTACCGAATGTTTCTGCCTGATTGGATAGAGAGAGCACGATGTCGCTAAAAGCGAGCCATTCGCGTATATCTGAGCGATGTCCTACAAAGGTGATCTTCTCTGCGAGTCCTTTGCTTTGAATGATACTTTGCAACTCACTTAAATAGGCCTGTTTTTTAGCATCGGCACCACCCACAACAACAGCATGTAGTTGAGGATATTGCGAATGAAGTTGCTGTATCAGTTCAATTAAACTTTCATGTCCTTTTAAACGCGTAATACGGCCAGGCAAGCATAGTAAAAATTTATTTTCGAGTTCAGGAAAGTCATTAAAAACTTGATTAAACCACTGTGCTGAGGGTTGGTAGTTATGCGGGAAAGCAGCTGGATCAATCCCTCGATAAATCCGGACAATATCTTGTGGTGGACAGTTTTTATAATGGTCAGTGATGTATTTAACCACGCTGTCAGAAACGGCAATTACTTTTTCTGCCTGAGTCATGATCGCACTATAGCGATTGACTGAGTAGAAACCATGTACTGTACTGATGAGGTGAGGGCGCTTATGGGCTGGTATTCCTTTTAAGGCAAAATGAGTAAGCCATGCAGGAACACGTGAGCGTACATGAACAATATCGGGCTGATGCTCTTCAATAAGTCGACGTAAAGGGCTAATTTGCCATAAGCTCGATAAAGATTTTTTATGAATCGGTAGCGTTAAGTGTTTAGAGCCCTCGGCTTCAAGTTGAGACACTAACCGTCCGCCATTTGATACAACTAAAGATTGGTGGCCTTGTGCAACTAGTGCACGTGCAATTTCCAGTGTGCCGCGTTCTACGCCACCGCTATTGAGTTCTGGGAGAAGTTGCATCACTTTCATTGTTTTTTGCCTTATACATTCATAAAAGATGGATCATCTACAGATACATCATTTCAAACTAAATCATTATCCTGAATTTACTATCGTGATAGCGACATGGATGTCGCTGTTTCGCTGTGTTACATGGAAGTAACATCAGCGGAACAAAGGATTTTTGCTTACTTTTTATCCCTAAAAAGTATGGTCTGCCTATTCGAAAGTATTTGAATTTCACTTTAAATTGAGGCTATGCCTACTACCAATTTAAAATCATTACAGCTTTATCTTAATAGATCTCTTCATATCCCTCAGGACGTGTCTTAAATCGGCGATGGAACCACATGTATTGAGTGGGTGCGATACGAAGCTGACTCTCAATAATCTTATTCACGCGGGTTGCATCATCGATTTCATCTTCACTTGGCATATTGTCGACTGCAGGTTCAATCAAGATATGATATTTAGGATTCTGTACATCGCCATGACGATAAAAATATAAAGGGACAGCAACTGCTTTTGAAATTTTTAATAAACGACGGTGGGCCGTTACTGTAGCAGCTGGTACTCCAAAAAACGGTGCCATAACACCTTGTTTAAGTCCAAAGTCTTGGTCGGGGCTATACCAAATTGCATCACCATCTTTAAGGTGGCGAATTAAGCCACGCATATCATCATGATCGATTTGAGCTTTGTAAATCGTTGCTCGACAACGGTAGATCAACATGTCGAGTAATTGGTTGTTTTGAGGGCGATACACAACATCTGGCTCAAAATATTGAGCACACACATAACCACCAGCATCAAGCAAAGTACTGTGAGTTCCCAGTAATAAAACACCTTTGCCTTGCGCTTGAGCATTGGTAATGTGCTCTAAACCTTCAATCGTGACACGGTTTTTAAACCAGTAAGGCTTATACCAAGCGTTTAAGGTCTCAAAAATACCAAGCATCATATCTACGAAAACTTGTTTTGCTTGTTGCTGTACTTTTTCAGATGACCATTCGGGAAAACAAACTTCTAAATTACGAATAGTAGTTTTGCGACGAGATTTTAAATATTTCCAAGCGATATTTGCTAACCCGTGAGCCAAACGCCATTGAATCGCCCACGGTAAAATAGCCAAAAGCATGAGGAAAGTAATCGCAATCCATACACCCCAATATTTAGGTAATAAAAAGGACCACTGAAACTCACCGGGCGTATAAGGCTGCTTTTGGCTCATAACGATATAAAAAATTGAAAAAGTTAAAACTGCCAAAAGTGTATCACGAACTGAATTTATCGTCGTAATACACAGGAGTAAATTGAAGGTTTAGAGTCTGTAAAGAAAAATAAAGTGGGTTATCGGCGGTGTTCTAAAAGAATACGAACAGCGAGTCCGGCTAATACCGTCCCCATAATCCAGCGTTGGATGCTTGCCCAAAGCGGTTTTTGCTGTAGAAAGAGCGCAATGCTACCTGCAGAAAACACAATCAGTGCATTGACTGAAACACTGACAAAAATTTGTATGGTCCCGAGTTGAATAGACTGCGCTAAAATATTGCCTTGTTGTGGGTGTATAAACTGTGGCAATAAAGATAAATACATAATCGCAATTTTAGGATTAAGTAAATTTGTCAAAAAGCCCATTAAAAATAATTTTAATGGTGAATCGATAGATAAGTCTTTTACACTGAAAATAGGCGCTGCATTTGGACGTAATGCTTTCCATGCAAGCCAAAGTAAATATATCGCCCCTACAATACGAATCGTGTCATAAGCATATGGAACTGCGACCACAAGTGCTGTAATCCCGAAAGAAGCGCAGAGCATATAAAATACAAAACCAACAGCAACGCCACCGAGGGAAATAAAACCTGCGAGTTTGCCCTGACTAATGGAACGAGAGATAAGATAAATCATGTTCGGACCTGGGGTGAGTACCATCGCCAAGCAAATGAGTCCGAATGCCAAAATTTGAGAGAGATCTAACACGGAAATATCCTTAAATATTATTATACTGGTAGGTATATCATAATTATTTTGTATACAGCGAAACTTTATTCATTGTCTTTTTGAATCAAAAAATAAGAATAATTCAGTATGATATGAATATCCTGATTTCATAGAAATTTATGAGAAATCTCCATATCGATGCCACAAAAGGTGTCTTAATTTTTCTGGTTGTATTGGGTCATTACCTTGAAAGGTTAATTGGCTGGAACGAATCTCTAAATCAAGCGATTTTAGGGGGTATTTACTTTGTTCATATGCCAGCTTTTATTTTTATATCGGGCATGTTTTTTAAAGAAGAGAAAATCCTAGAAAAGTTAATTTACTTTTTATCGTTATATTTGCCATTTCAACTTTTATTTCAATTGTTTGATGCTTTCTATAATGGAAGTTTATGGAATTGGTCGTTTCATTTGGTATGGTTTGCTAAGCCTTATTGGGTGCTTTGGTATTTATTTGGCATGGTGGCATGGACGTTTTTAGCTTTTTTCCTAAAAAACACGGTATATCCAGTTTTGTTTTCAATCGTTTTAGCTTTACTTATTGGATGCTCACCCATCAATAATTACAGCTATTCGATAGGTCGAATTTTCGTATTTCTACCTTTTTTTATGGTGGGGGCGATCTATGGTAAAACCATTTTCCAGTATATTCCGCAGTTGCCTTATGCAAAGTTATTTGCTGTTATCATATTATTAATCATTACTGCTGTAGCAGCTATAAGTCATTATAGTTATTACTGGTTATTTGGCAGTTTGTCATATTTTCAATTACATGTAGATCTATGGCAGGGAATACTGATTCGCAGTGTAATTATGTTGCTATCGGCTATGGGTGTTTTGAGCTTATTTGTACTCACTCAAAAATTTAAACGACCTTGGATCGGTTTAGGTCAAAAAACGCTACCAGTTTATATATTGCATGGTTTTGTAATTATTGTTTTGACTCATCAATTAAGTTTTAAATATTCGGTAGAGATTAATATTTTCATTAGTCTTGTTTTGGCTATCCTGACTTGTATGGTTTTGCAGTTACAGATATTTGAACGTTTAATTCGCTTCATCTCTTTATTCGTTTATAAACCTTTTATGACATTACTAGAAATTCTAAATCCAAAAAAAGGGCTTTAATTAAAGCCCTTTTTTATTGATTAACTGCCTTTACTCATTTGCTCAAGTTCATCCCAACGTTCTAATTTTTCAAGCAGTAATTCTTCAATTTCTGCGAGACGTTGGCTTGCTTGAGTCGCAGCATCTGCATCGGACACAAACCACGAACCATCTGCAAGTTTGTCAGAAAGCTCGGCTTGTTCAACTTCCAATTTCTCGATTTCAGCAGGAAGTTGCTCAAGTTCACGTTGATCTTTATAGCTCAATTTCACCTTTTTCACGGTACTTTGAGCCGCAGCTTTTTCAGCTTCAGCTTTTGCTTGAGCTTTCTTAACGTCAGATTTCTGATCTACTACTTTGTCATCTGGGCGTTGTAGTAAGTAGTCTTGGTAACCACCAATGTATTCTGCAATATTGCCTTTGCCATCAAATACCCAAGTAGAAGTGACAACGTTATCCATAAATGCACGGTCATGCGAAATAAGTAATAACGTGCCTTTATATTCAGAAAGCATCTCTTCAAGTAGCTCAAGAGTCACCATATCCAAGTCATTGGTTGGTTCGTCCATCACAATCAGGTTCGATGGTTTAAGCAATAATTTAGCAAGCAAAATACGGTTACGCTCACCACCCGAAAGGGCTTTTACTGGTGTACGTGCACGTTCAGGTGAGAACAAGAAATCTTGTAAATAGCTGTAGATATGACGACGGTTACCATTTACATCAACAAAGTCAGAGCCTTCTGAAACGTTTGCCATGACTGTTTTTTCAAGGTCTAAGGCATTACGTAATTGATCAAAATAAGCAACTTCTAATTGGGTACCTGTCTTAACAGAACCACCATGTTCGATTTCACCTAAAATGGCTTTAATTAACGTTGTTTTACCGACACCGTTATCACCTACTAGGCCAATACGATCACCACGCATGACAAGCGTAGAGAAGTCTTTGATGAGTGGTTTACCATCATAAGATACGCTTAAGTGCTCAATATCAAATACTAATTTACCTGAGCGATTTGCTTCTTGAGTCGCCATGCTCACTTTGCCTTGTTGTGAACGGCGTGCTTTTGATTCTTCACGTAAAGCTTTTAATGCACGAACACGACCTTCGTTACGTGTACGACGTGCTTTAATGCCTTGACGAATCCAAGCCTCTTCTTCAGCTAATTTTTTATCAAATAAAGCATTTTGCTTCTCTTCTGCTTCCATTTGCTGAGCTTTAAGCTCCAAATAGCGTGAATAGTTACCTTCGTAGCCACGTAGGATGCCGCGGTCAAGTTCAACAATTCGAGTCGCAATGCTATCTACAAAAGAGCGGTCATGCGAAATAAATAGAAGCGTTAAATTATTTTGATCGAGTAGGAATTTTTCTAGCCACTCAATACTTTCAACATCTAAATGGTTAGTCGGTTCGTCTAGAAGGAGTACGTCTGGCTGCGTTAGAAGAGCACGAGCAAGTAAAACACGACGTTTACGTCCACCAGATAAGTCTGCCAAATCTGCGTTTGGGTCGAGTCCCATTTTACTTAATAGGGCATTCACCTTGTTTTCAAGCGCCCAACCGTCTAGTTGGTCTAGCTTGTGCTGAAGGTTACCCATACGGTCGCAAGCTTCCATGTCTCCTAGCATACAAGCATCGGTTGCTTCATGGTAAGCTCTAAGTACTTCGGCAGCTTCTCCTGCGCCGTCTGCCACAATGTCAGCAACTTTGCCAGAATCCATTGGAACGTCTTGGGCTAACATCGAAACCGTTAGACCATTTTGAATAGAAACTTCACCAGAATCGGGTAATAAGCTTCCCTCGATGAGTTTAAGTAAAGTAGACTTACCTTCACCATTACGCCCAATTAAACAGACTCGTTCGCCACGTTCTAGATTAAAGTTCGCGCCATCGAGCAGGGCAGGTCCGCCAAAAGCAAGTTGGACATCCCTTAGGGTAATATAGGCCATAATGTTTTCCAGAATCTCAAATGAGGATTTAAATGACTAAACCACCATATCATGATGATCAAGCGTCATTTTCCGCACCCATTGAAGATTTGCAAGTGCGAATTACATTTTTGGATGATTTAGTTGAACAATTAAATCAACAACTCGCTATTCAAACTCAGGAAATAGCTGATTTGAAAAAACAAATGCAATTACTTTATCTACGTGTGGAATCTTCGGATTTATCAGAAGGTATTGCGCCTTTTGACCCATTAACCAATAAACCTCCTCACTATTAATAAAAAGGCAAGTTCAATACTTGCCTTTTTAACTAGAGGATATTTTTAATTTTAGTTAAAAACCGTGTAAAACAATTTTCCCTTTTGTCTTACCACTCTCAATTTGTTGATGAATCTGTTTTAAATTTTCAGCATTAATAGGGCTTAAAACTTCGGTCACAGTTGTTTTGATTTTCCCTTCCTCAACTAGCTTGCTGACTTCATTTAATAGTTCACTTTGTTTTTGCATATCTTCAGTTTGAAACATTGAACGTGTGAACATAAACTCCCAATGCACCGATACAGACTTTGATTTAAACGGTTTAATATCTAACTGCTCAGGGTCATCAATGAGTCCAAAGTGCCCTTGTGGTGCAATCAACTCTACAATATCTGCCAAATGCTGATCTGTTTGAGTGGTCGAGAACACATATGAAGGTGCATTTAAGCCTAATTGCTTGATTTGTGGCGCTAAAGACTCTCGATGATCTAATACATAGTCAGCACCGAGTTGTTTTACCCATTCCTTCGTTTCAGGGCGCGAAGCTGTCGCAATAATTGTAAGGTTAGTTAACTGTTTAAGAAGTTGAATGGTAATTGAACCTACACCACCAGCCCCGCCAATCACTAATATTGTTGTGTTTTCTTGTGCATTCTTTTGAACTTGTAAACGATCAAATAGCATTTCCCAAGCCGTGATTGCAGTTAAAGGAAGAGCAGCTGCTTCAGTTACTTCTAAATTTTTCGGTTTATGACCCACAATACGTTCATCAACCAATTGCAACTCACTATTACTGCCTTGGCGATTTAACGCGCCTGCATACCAAACAATATCACCCACTTTAAATTGAGTGACTTTATCTCCAATTGATTCAACGACACCTACAGCATCCCAGCCAAGCACTTTCCAACCAGATTCGGCACTTACATTTTTACGTATTTTGGTATCAACTGGATTGACCGAAATTGCCTGTACGCGAACAAGCAGATCATGGCCCTCTGCAACGGGAGTGTCGAGTTCAATATCTACGAGTGCCTCTGGCGATGTAATAGGCCCTGCTTTTTGATATGCCACAGCTTTCATAATCGTTATTCCTCTTGTTGAGAGTTTGATCATAACGTAAGCTTAAAAATAGTGACTACAGACAAATAACGCTCATAGTGTCAAAAAGGATACTGTAAAATGGCAAAAGCTCGACATTCAAGTTTTGACTGCTCACCGGGTTGTTCAGTTGAAGCCGCAATCAGTTTGATTGATGGCAAATGGAAATGTGTCATTCTTTGGCATTTATTAAATGAAGGAACCTTACGATTCAATGAAATTCGTAAACGAGTTCCAAGCATTACGCAAAGAATGCTCACCAATCAGCTTCGTGAGTTAGAACAAGATGGCATTATTCACCGAGAGGTTTATCCTCAAGTTCCCCCTAAAGTGGAATATAGCCTGACTGATTTGGGGCGCGGGCTGGAGCAGATTCTTCTTGCTCTAAAAACGTGGGGAGATGCACATCTGGATCGGTTTGGTAAGTTATGTACTCTTGAAACTGAAAAGAGCGCCTAAATATTGTGCCTAGATTGCTAAGAATATCTATGAGGAAATGTTGTAGTTTTTAACCTCGTCGGTTAATTGGACATTATTTTTATGATGTAACTTGCGTTTTCTGGTCAGCTTATGCAACTCTAATAAAAGAGATTAATAGGTTTTGCTATGGACAATATCGGAATTTGGGTTACCGTTATCATTGTTCTTTTCGTGCTAGGCTCCATTTTTGGTTTAAGAGTGAGTCCGCGTGAAAAGGCACTAGGTATTATGCGAGACAAAGCCCGCAAAATGGGGCTACATCCACGCATAATTGCCGCACCTGAATGGACACATGTCCCGATGGCAACTGAAAAGCGTGCCAGCATGGTTGCTTATTATAGTGTATTGATCCCCGATGCTCGTTTAACGCTCATGCGTGCTCGTGTTATAGACGGAAAATTAAAAGTAGTGCAGGGTGATGAGAAATTTAATGATTCTCCCATTGCATTAAAAGGGATTTATGCTATTGATATGCAGGCAAACTGTGTAGGCCTTTATTGGGATGAGGAATCGGACCTAAAAGCCACGCAATTAGATGAGATGAAGGCTTATCTGTTGGCCTTGGCTGAAGCCTGATTTTTAAATTTATTGGTATAGGAATAACATTTTATATGGCGAATACCTCGCGCTCTGCATCTCAAAGCACAGCATCTACTGCCTCTGCTGCACATAAACGTGCCTTAGTGATTGTGGAGTCGCCTGCCAAAGCGAAAACCATCAACAAATATTTAGGTTCGCAGTACATTGTTAAGTCTTCTGTGGGTCACGTACGTGACTTGCCAACAGGCGGCAGCAAATCAACAGAGAAAAAGCCGGCTGCCCGGACAAAACTCACTGAAGCTGAAAAAGAACAAAAAGCTCAATCTGCGCTGATTAATCGTATGGGTGTCGATCCGGAACATGACTGGAAGGCACACTATGAAGTTCTACCTGGCAAAGAAAATGTTGTTGCTGAACTCAAGAAACTTGCAAAAGATGCAGATGCAATCTATCTCGCAACGGACTTGGATAGAGAAGGGGAAGCAATCGCTTGGCACTTACGCGAAGTGATTGGTGGTGACGATAGTCGTTATCACCGTGTGGTATTTAACGAAATTACTAAAAATGCCATTCAAGAAGCATTTAAACAACCAACTCGCTTAGACTTAAACCGTGTGAATGCACAGCAAGCGCGTCGTTTCTTGGACCGCGTTGTGGGTTTCATGGTTTCGCCATTACTTTGGGAAAAGATTGCCCGTGGTTTGTCGGCAGGTCGTGTACAGTCTGTGGCTGTAAAGCTTGTTGTTGAACGTGAACGTGAAATTCGTGCTTTTATTCCAGAAGAATATTGGCAAGTTTTTGCAGATACGCAAGCCAAAAAAGATGACATCCGTCTTGAAGCAGTTAGACAAGCAGGTAAGACGCTTAAACTAAAAAATAAAGCTGAAACTGATGCTTTATTAGAAGTTTTAAAGAACGCAGAATATAAAGTTGCACAGCGTGAAGATAAGCCGACTAAGGTGAATCCGAGCGCACCATATATCACTTCGACTTTACAACAAGCTGCAAGTACACGCTTAGGTTTCTCTGTGAAGAAAACCATGATGCTGGCGCAGCGTTTGTATGAAGCTGGTTTTATTACCTATATGCGTACGGACTCAACATTCTTGAGTGATGACGCTGTAAATATGGTTCGTGCTCATATTGAAAGCCAGTTTGGTGAGAAATACTTACCAGCTAAGCCAAACCGCTATGGCAACAAAGCGGGTGCTCAAGAAGCCCATGAAGCAATTCGTCCATCAAATGTTGCACTTACAGGTGACCAGCTTGCAGGTGTAGAGCGTGATGCTCAGCGTTTGTATGACTTGATTTGGCGTCAATTTGTTGCTTGTCAAATGACTCCAGCAGAATACCTATCTTCAACTTTAACTGTTGAAGCTGGCAATGTTGAATTAAAGGCAAAAGGCCGTACGCTTGTATTTGATGGCTTTACAAAAGTTCGTGGTGCTAATAAATCTGACGACGACATTATTTTACCTGCAATTAAAGTAGGTGAAATTTTAAAATTAGAGAAGCTGGACCCAAGTCAGCACTTTACCAAGCCACCAGCTCGTTTTACTGAAGCATCTTTAGTAAAAGAACTTGAAAAGCGTGGTATTGGCCGTCCGTCAACTTATGCTGCCATTATTTCTACGATTCAAGAACGTGGTTATGTCAAATTAGAAAATCGCCGTCTCTTTGCAGAGAAGATGGGCGAGATTGTGACAGACCGTCTTGATGAAAGTTTTAATAACCTAATGAATTATGCCTTTACCGCAGATTTAGAAGGTCAGCTTGACCGTGTAGCAACGGGTGAGCGTAACTGGAAAGAATTGTTAGACACATTCTATGGTGATTTTAAAAAGCGTTTGACCAATGCTCAAGGTGAGCAAGGTATGCGCCGCAACCAACCAGTTGAAGTACCAGCAGTACATTGCCCTGAATGTTCACGTCCGATGCAGATTCGTACGGGTACAACAGGTGTATTCTTAGGGTGTTCAGGCTATAACTTGCCACCTAAAGAACGTTGTAAAGGAACCTTGAACTTAACGCCAGTTGAGTCTTTAGCAGCGTTATCTGATGATGATGGAGCTGAAACGGCTGACTTGATGTCAAAGCATCGCTGTCCAAAATGCGGTACAGCAATGGACAGCTACGTCATTGATGGTGGTCGCAAACTACATGTCTGTGGTAACAACCCAGATTGTGATGGTTATGAGCTTGAAGAAGGCGAGTTCAAGATTAAGGGTTATGATGGCCCAACTATTCCATGTGATAAATGTGATGGTGAAATGCAGCTTAAAACTGGTCGCTTCGGCCCGTATTTCGCTTGTACAAGCTGTGACAATACTCGTAAAGTCTTGAAGAGTGGTCAACCTGCACCACCACGTGTAGAACCAATCAAGATGGAACATTTGCGTTCAACCAAGCATGATGACTATTTTGTGCTGCGTGATGGCGCGGCTGGTCTGTTCTTGGCTGCAAGTAAGTTCCCGAAAATTCGTGAAACACGTGCACCAAAAGTTGCTGAGCTTCGTAGTGTGGCTGACCAACTTGATCCAAAATACCAGTTTATTTTACAAGCTCCAGATGTAGACCCTGAAGGTAATCCAACTATTGTGAAGTTTAGTCGTAAGAATCAATCACAATATGTGGGATCTGAAACACCAGAAGGTAAACAAACTAAATGGAGTCTGATTTATCAAGATGGTAAATGGATTGAAGGCTAAATAAGACAGATGAAAAATGCTAGCTCAGCTAGCATTTTTTACATCAATAACAATAAAAGAAAATTTAATTTTTATGGGGAAAAAGAATGTGGAAAAACATTCGGATTTTGTGTTTATTGATTATTTTATTAATCGTTGCAGTTCAAGCATGGCGTGACCAGAACCAAGACTGGAATCAGCCTGTTATCGTGGTATTGCATCCAGTAAATGCGGATGGCTTACAAACCACACAAGCTTATATTCATCAGCTACAAAACGCTGATTTCCAAACACTCAAAAGCTACCTAAGTGAGTGGTCACAGCATTATCGTGGGCAGTCCAGCAACTTTGAGATTCGTTTAGGGCAACAACTACAGCAAAGACCACCTGTGGTTCCGCAAAATGCCAATATCCTGAATGTAATTTGGTGGAGTTTAAAGTTTCGTTTTTATGCATGGCGACAACAACAACCTGAAGATAGCGGAGCATCACTCAAGCTTTATTTAAATTATTATGATCCAAGTTATCAAAAAGTTTTGGTGCATTCGACTGCTTTAGAAAAAGGCCGTATTGGTAGCGTTAATTTGTTTGCGACCAAAACACAAGCTTCACAAAATCAGGTCGTTCTTGTGCATGAGTTATTACATGGCTTTGGCGCAAAAGATAAATATGATTTAACAACAGGCCAGCCGATCTATCCATTAGGTTATGCAGAACCTGAAAAAGTGCCTCTTTACCCACAAAAGTTAGCAGAAATCATGGGTGGCCGAACAGCATTGTCTGAGCAGACCAATAAAATGCCGAGTGATTTACAAGAAACAGTCATAGGTTTACCAACAGCTCAAGAAATTGGTTGGTTGAAATAAAATTGTGGATAAATACTGTTTTATCCACATCAATTGTTAATAAACGATGCAGATCTTATACAGACAATAAATGTGAAGTACATCACTATAATGACATTATATAAACTTCCTAATACCTGATAATAAGAGTAGCCATGATGAAAACTGTAGGTAATGATTTAGTTCGCAATCAGCTACATGCTGATCGTAAATGGTATCTAATATTAGGCTTCGTGCTCATTATTTTCGGTTTAGTCTTATTTAGCTCACTGCCATTTGCAACATTTTCGGTTGTTTTCCTATTTGGTATTTTAATGATGATAGGTGGTGTTCTGCATTTGATTGCCGCCTTAAGTGTATTTAAAGGCGGTAGCCGATGGCTATGGGCGCTTTTTGGAGTGCTGTATTTAATGGCTGGCTATTACGCATTTTCTACACCTGTGACTACAGCTGTAGTTTTAACTAGCCTGTTATCGATTGCACTGATTATTGCTGGGGTCATCCGCACCATAAATGCATTTTTATTAAGACCAATTGCAGGGTGGGGCTGGACCTTATTTTCAGGGTTATTAACCCTCGCTACAGGTATTTTAATTTTAGTTTCTAAGGACTCACCATTTTGGGTATTGGGAATGTTTTTGGCAGTAGATATTTTATTTCAGGGCATTAACTTTTTAGGACTTGCTTCTGCAATTAAACATTTACCTTCTAGCTCAAAAACAGTTTCTTAAATTAAATAACGAATAAAAGGGCACTTAAGGTGTCCTTTTTTGTTTTTAGTGAGCTAGGGTCCATCTCATGGCATGGGTCTGTTAAACTACGCCTTGGTGTTTTAGCGATGTGTGTTATGAGTCTTGCAAAGTTAATTAATGAATTAAATGCTCAGCAAAAAAAGGCAGCAACGACTACGGCTCAAAACTGTCTGGTTTTGGCTGGAGCAGGCTGTGGCAAGACTAAAACCATTGTTGCTCGCGCAGCTTATTTAATTGATCAGGGATTACCTGCAAATCAAATCCAGATTTTAACGTTCACGCGCCGTGCTGCGAGTGAAATTGTGGCAAGGGTTGAACAGCATGTGGGGGCACAAGCCAAAGGCCTTCGTGCATCAACCTTTCATACCTTTTGTATGTACTTGCTACGCCGTAATCCACAAGCTTTTGGTTTGACCCAATTTAGCATTATTGATCGTGATGATCAGTTACTCATGTTTCGCTTATTGAGAGGCAAAGACAAAGATAACGTTTTGCCTAAAGCAGCAGAGCTGTGTGATTTGTATTCTTATGCCCGAAATACGCAATCTAAGCTTTCAGAGGCATTACTCAAGCAATTACCTGAAGCATATGAGTACAAGGCACAAATTGCGGAGCTAATGAAAACCTATGAACAACGTAAAAGAGAGCGTAATTTTTTAGACTATGACGATATTTTGTCGATTGTCGCTGTTCATTTGCAAAATTCCGAAGCACTCACAGATTGGGTTGCAGGTTTTTGTCAAGCTTTGCTGGTCGATGAAATGCAAGATACCAACCCTTTACAGTGGGCACTTTTGCAGCCACTCATTGGCAAGGTGAAATTATTTTGTGTAGGAGATGATGCCCAGTCAATTTACGGTTTCCGTGGTGCTGATTTCGAAAATATTCATTCTTTTAAAGAACGTATTCCTGACGCGGTTATTCATACCTTAGATTTAAATTACCGCTCGACTCAAGAAATATTAGATTTATCAAATTGGTTATTGGCGCATAGTCCAATCGATTATGAAAAACAGCTACAGGCACATCGTGGCAAAGGGCAAAAGCCACAACTGCATTTGTTTGGTAATGAATTTGAAGAAGCCAACTGGATTGCACAAGATTTAATAGAGCGACATCAGCAGGGCGCAAATTGGTACGACCATATGGTGTTGGTTCGTTCTGGCTACAGCGCCCGCTATTTGGAAGGGGCATTTATTGCAGCTGAAATTCCTTATCGTTTTATTGGTGGCGTAAAGTTACTTGAATCCGCACATGTAAAAGATGTGCTCAGTCTCTTACGTATTGTGAGTAATCCGCAGGATGACTTAGCGTGGATGCGCTTTTTAACTTTATGGGATGGAATTGGTGACGTTGGGGCCAGTAAGTTAGCACAAGAGTTAATGGGTATTGCTGAAGTTGAAGAGCGTTGTCAGCGGTTAGAGCGTCATGGAAAAGTCCCTTTACAGGCTATTTTGATTTTGAAACAGCTTGATGTGCTACAGCAGCATGTTGAAGCAAGTATTGGTTTGGCACTCGATGCCCTAAGTGAACAGTTAGAGCAAAACTATAAAACTAAAGACTGGTCACGTCGTGTTAGAGATTTTGATCTGGTTAAACAGCTGGCGCGTAAGCATGCCTCACTTGGTGAGTTTCTTGAAGAATATGTGCTTGAACCTATTTCAGTTTCTGAAATTGAAAAAGCGGGCGATGATGATTTAGTGACCTTAATTACAATCCATTCGGCTAAAGGTGCAGAGCAAAAGGTGTGCTATGTACCGCATGTCTCGCCAAATCAGTTTCCATATGCGCGTGCGCAGGGTGATTTTGATGAAGTAGAAGAAGAGCGCCGCGTATTGTATGTTGCATTAACACGTGCAGAAAATGAATTGATTTTAACGAAGCAAAATCTTAATACCTGGTCACAAGATACGTATGATGAACAAGGCCGTAAAATCGAAAGTTATTTCCTAAATGATCTACCCGCGCATTTAGTTCAGGCAAAAATTCATCGTCAAGTTCCACAGCCATTTGCCAAAAAACAATGGAACACTTCACGAACAGTAAACTTAGGTTTTGGTATCGATCTCGACTAAACTACTGTATAAGACACTGTGAATACTCAAATGTATATTAGCCTTTGTTTTGAAGGCCAATGAAGGTTGGAAAATGAAAATATTAGTTCGTAATTTAGATCGTTTAGTGACTGAAGCTGAAGTTTTAGAGCTATTTAAGGCTTATGGTAAAGTTGAGTCTTGCGTCGTTGTAACCGATAAAGAGACAGGTAAATCAAAAGGTTTTGGCTTTGTCGAAATGCCGAATCCACGTGAAGCGATCAAAGCCATTAAAGGCTTAAATACACTTAAAGTAAAAGGTTACGGAATTCGCGTTAAAGCCGCTGAAGAGTAATGCTTTTATGCAACAATTTTTAGCTCTTTCTGTGGTTGCTCCAAATGGGACCCGTATAGCCCAAAGTGTAAAGACACTAGAAGTTCGTTCATGGGTGCCTACAGAGTTGCCTCTTAAAGATCTATTAATTGTTGAAAACCAGAATTTTTTAATCAATGATGGTGATGAAGAAGAGGGAATAGCTGTCGCTTTGGCCGATGTTGTCTCTATTCATGTTTGGCAAAATGATGAGATTGAACCTGCCTGTGCTACTGGTTGGAGTGAAGGATATTTCGCTTGGGTTCTAAGTAATGTGCGTCCATTGAAGCAGAAGTTGAAAGTGCAGGCTAAACGAAAAATTTATCAAGTCGCTTTGGATTTTCCATAAATAACGTTGATTTTATCAATGGAGTCGTTAAGCTAAGAATAGCCATATTGATGGCAATCTTTAGAACAGGAAAGTTTAGTTATGTCACGTGTTGCTCGTTATCATGCCGATCGTACCAATCAAAAGCTCTATTTTGCACGCTTAGCGTGTCAACAAGCAGAGCAAACTGATCATGTACAACAGGTGCAAGCGTATCGTGAAACAGCTGTCTTTCACTTGCATGGTGCGATGCTGGCATTTTTGCAAGAACTGGTACGTTACTACCGTTTAAACGATTCACAGCCGACATTAAAATCGATTGAAGAGCATATGGCGGCAAAAGGACAGGTTTCTCCTGAAGTTTCTGTTTTACAGCAACTGGCCAAAGATGGTTTTGTGGCAGAGTTAAAGCGTGCTTACCGTATGTGCCAATATGCGCCGGAACCAACTGAACCAACACCGGAAGAAGAAACATCTTCTAATTTGATCATTAAAGTGACTCAGGGACCGCAATCATGGTTACCTGATGTGAAAATTTTGCGTGAATGGCATAGAGAGTTAAGTCATTTAATTGATGGTTTTCGTAACGAAATGGTCGAGTTCTAAAATTAAACTGTCTGAGCGCTTGAAATTTAATCCCAGTGCGCCTATATAAATAAGACGAGAGATGCAAAGTGCAAGGGTGCTTTGCCACCATGTTGAAACATGGAGGAAGTATATGTCTATACAGCAATTGAAAGAGTTATTTGGAAATCAAGAAGCAGTGTTGGAGTTAGTCCAACTCGAAGGTGGTGAGCTCGCCTTGCGTAATGCTGGTTCTGAAAAAGAGCCTTTGGTTAAAATTCAATTTAGTGATGAACTAAAAGAGATATTAGGCGAGCAAACGCCTATCGTTGCCCAACATATGATTCAAGCTGCTTTATTTGGACTGCTCGAAAAGCAGGTCAATGAATGGCAGGCTGAAGTTGTAGATGAGCAGCCTAAATTCCTAAGTTAAAAAAAGCGTACTCTTGAGTACGCTTTTTTGTATGCGTTAATGATGTGTTGACTGATGCGCGAGTTCGATTTGATTTAAAATATGATGGCTCATATTCTTTGCCATTTCTTCTTTTGCATAGAAGACTTCGCCAATATTTTCATGTCGAATGACGGCAGCTTCTTCTTTACTTTCTGCACAAATTAAAACCTGAATTTGAGGGTTTAATTGTTTGGCAATATCTACAATTCGGTGAATATCTAAAATATCCATAGGGGAAATCACCAATAGTCGTGCATGCATGATATGAGCCTGAATTAAAACACCAGGTTCAGTTGCGACACCACTCACTGCAGCAATATTTGCTTGACGCAGCTTTTCTACAATTTCACGATTTTCTTCTGCAATTACGACTTTAATGTTCTCATTAATTAAATTTTCAGTAATACGTCGTCCAACACCACCATACCCTACAATCACCACTTGATCGCGTAGATAAGCTTGATCAACTTCATCTGGCAACATTGCGAGTGGGTCACCACTACGCTCGAGAAGACGTGCTAAATGAGAGCGTTCACGAATCCAGCGTTGTACAGGTTCAACTGCCGAGAAAACAAAAGAGTTAAGCGTAATTGAGAACAAAGCGCCTGCTAAAATCAGGTTTTGAGCTTCTAGCGTTAATAGACCTAAAGAAACACCAAGTGTTGCCAAAATAAATGAAAACTCACCAATTTGTGCAAGGCTGGCCCCAACGGTCAAAGCAGTATTGATTGGATAGCGGAAGAATAAAACCAACGCCATTGCAGCAAGCGTTTTACCCACCATAATAATCGCGATAACTGCCAAAATATGCAGTGGACGCTCGATAAGGATATGTGGGTCAAACAACATTCCTACCGAAACGAAGAATAAAATCGAGAAAATTTCACGTAGAGGAAGGGTTTCTTCTTCTGCACGGTGGCTAAAGTCTGATTCTTTTACGACCATACCCGCAAAGAACGCCCCTAGCGCCATTGAAACCCCAAAGATGGCATAAGAGCCATAGGCAATCGAAACAGCTGCTGCTACAACGGTCAGCGTAAATAGCTCTCTTGAACCTAAACGCGCAACAAACTGCATTATGATAGGAACAACACGCTTACCCACAATAAGCATAAAGGCAATAAAGCCGATCACCTTTAATAGGGTGATTCCAAGCGTTAGCCAGATGTTTCCTTCTGCGCCCGCCGGTGCTTTTCCACCGAGTAAAACTGCTGTAGCTGGAAGAAGTACTAAAACAAGTACCATTACCAAATCTTCAACTAACAGCCAACCTACCGCAATTTTTCCGTTTACAGAGTCTAAAAGACCACGGTCTCCTAAAGCTTTTAATAATACAACAGTACTCGCACACGATAAGCTTAAGCCAAAAACCAATGCTGAACCAAAGCTCCAGCCCCATAACATTGAAACGCCAACGCCAAGTAAGGTGGCAACCGCAATTTGTAAAATCGCACCAGGCAAGGCAATACGTCGAACTTGTAAAAGATCATTTAATGAAAAATGCATCCCAACGCCAAACATGAGGAACATTACACCGAGTTCAGCAAGTTGGTTGGCAAGATGAATATCTGCTTCTATGCCAGGGGTATTAGGACTAATAATAATTCCGGCAATTAAGTAGCCGATAAGAGGGGGAAGTCGTAGTCGGGCGGCAATATAGCCAAAAAAGAGGGCAACGCCGAAACCAACAGCAAGTAAAATAATTAAATCTACGTCATGCGGCACTAAAAACTCCTTTTACGTGAGTTAGGCTAAAGACAAGCATAAAAAATGCCAAGGCGGAATATGTAGAAAGTTTAACAAAAAGGCGGGTATAAAAAAAATGCAAAAAAAAACGACTTCTTTAAGAAGTCGTTTTTTTCGACGCTAAAATTATTTGATTTTAGCTTCTTTGAAAATCACGTGTTGACGGATTTTTGGATCAAATTTTTTGATTTCCATTTTTTCCGGCATAGTACGTTTGTTTTTAGTCGTGGTATAGAAATAACCTGTACCAGCTGAAGAAACGAGACGAATCTTATCACGCATTGCTCAGACTCCTTAGATCTTTTGACCTTGAGCACGAAGGTCTGCAACAACCTTTTCGATACCCAATTTGTCAATAATACGCATACCTTTAGTGGTTAAACGAAGACGTACAAAACGTTTTTCGCTTTCTAACCAGAAACGGTGGTGGTGCAGGTTCGGCTCGAACCGGCGCTTGGTTTTGTTGTTGGCGTGTGAGACGTTGTTACCAACGACTGGACGCTTGCCGGTAACTTGGCAAACCTTA
Organism: Acinetobacter sp. 70_2; assembly: GCF_056736115.1. Lineage (NCBI taxonomy): Bacteria > Pseudomonadati > Pseudomonadota > Gammaproteobacteria > Moraxellales > Moraxellaceae > Acinetobacter > Acinetobacter sp. 70_2. The sequence goes on along the minus strand of NZ_JBWZIP010000013.1, from coordinate 182,248 downwards.
GACATGGTGTAACTCCATTGATTTAGCCAACAGCAAATCTGTGGCCAGTCATACTAAATGTAAACGGATGAATTCATTCAAGGGGCGTTTTATACCAAAAATACGATTAAAAGACAAGCGAAATTGGTAAAAACGAGGCATGATCTAGTGTAACAGATCATGCCTTGATCAGTTAACGCAACAAGGTTTTCGAAATGAAGCGATGAATTGGTTTATTGAACGGTGGAAGAATGTATTTCAGGCTATAAAGTTTTGGATTTGACATCACCGAACGTTCATGTGAAAGCCCGAAAAAGCCTTCTGGTCCGTGATATTTGCCCATACCTGATGCCCCAATTCCGCCAAATGGCAAGTCATCTTGAGCAACATGGGTAATGACCATGTTAATTCCAAAATGTCCTGAATGAGTATGCTGAGAGATATAATCGGCGCGTGCCTGATCATAGTCAAAATAATACATTGCTAAAGGACGTGGACGACTATTAATGAACTCAATGACCTCTTCTATTTGGTCATACTCTAAAATTGGTAGAACAGGGCCAAAAATTTCATTTTGCATAATATCCATTGCAGTCGTTACACCAGTCACTAAAGTTGGTGGAATTTTGCGGACATCATCTAAAATTTCATTTTGTGGATTGATTTCAACAATACGAGCACCCTGATCACGGGCATTTTCAAGATAACCTTGAATCCGGTTGTACTGTTTATCATTAATAATAGAAGTGTAGTCTTGGTTGTTGCGGAAATGAGGATACATTCCAGCCACAATCAATTTAAAATTCTCGATAAACTCGGCTGTTTTCCCGCGTGGCAAGAAAATATGGTCTGGCGCAACGCAAGTTTGGCCTGCATTCCATAGTTTACCCACAGCAATACGCTGTGCGACATCTTTCATATCTACAGAAGCATGTACCAGAGCAGGGGATTTACCACCCAACTCAAGAATAACTGGCACAAGGTTTTGAGCTGCGGCTGCCATGACTGTTTTACCAACGGAAGTTGAGCCTGTGAAAATCATTTTGTCGAAAGGCAGATGACTAAACGCATCAGAAATGACGCCACCGCCGTTTACTACAGCAACCAGTTCTTGTGGGAAAGCTTCAGAAAGTGCATTTTCAAGAATCTGTCCAAAATTTGGAGATGCACTCGAAATTTTGATCATGGCATGGTTGCCGGCAGCTAAAGCACAGATGAGTGGACCAACAGACAGTAGTAACGGGTAGTTCCATGGTGTAATAATGCCAATTACACCCATTGGTTGATATTGTACCCAACCTTTTGCTGGTTGATGTAATACACTGATATGGCGTTTTGATGGTTTCATCCATCCGGTTAGGTTCTTACTGTAATACTTGATTTGTTCAAGACAAGTAAGTAACTCACCAATTTTGGTTTCCATAATGGCACGATTGCCATAATCAAGGTTAATTGCTTCGGCAATCTGATCTTGATATTTTACCAAGACTTTTTTAAGACGAGCTAAACGATCAATACGCTCTTTAGCAGTGGGTACCGGATGACGTAAGTAGGCAATCTTTTGCTGCTCAAGCAAATCTTGTAAATGCTTAACATCATAAGGAACCTGAGTCTCTGGATTTGTTTTTGTTTGACTGTTCATCGGTACTTACCAAATATACTGATATACTTGTTTTTTAGAGTAAATACTCTAAAGAGTCAAGTTGGTTTCTGTGTGCAAGTCTTAACCATATGAATTAACGAAGGTTATTAAAATGTCTCTACCTAAAGCTCTGAAGACAAAAGACCGGATTTTACAAATCAGTTTGCAGCTCTTTAATGAGCGTGGCGAACGGTCTGTCACTACCAATCATATTGCTGCAGAGCTGGGGATCAGTCCTGGAAACTTGTATTATCACTTTCGAAACAAGCATGAAATTATTAAGGAATTAATGTATCAGTATCAGGTCGAGACTTTAGAAATGCTCTCTTTACCTGAAGACAGACCATTAACCACCAACGACAAAATTAGTTATTTTCAGGTGCTCAGCGGTCAGTTGTGGAACTATCGCTTTATTCATCGCGATGTTTATCACTTAGTTGAAAGTAACGAAGACTTTAAGAAGATCTATCCGCGCTTTGCGGGACAGGTGATGCAGCAAGGACAAAGAATTTATCAGGCCTTTGTCGATGCGGGTCTTATGAAAATGACAGCTTCTGAAATTGAAGCACTCATTATTAACCTTTGGATTGTCTTAACCAACTGGACCAACTTTTTATATATGTCCGGACACATTAGTGACAATAACCACCTTGAGGAAAAATGGGTTTGGCAAGCATTACGCCAAATGGTTTTCTTAGAGGGCCCTTATTTAATGGGTGAAAGCCGTGCGACTTATGAACAACTGCTCGAATCACTTGGACCTTCTGATCTTTTTGCAAGCTTGTCATCCTTAAAAGATGAATAGTTGTGCTTGCTTATTTAGAGCGCTAGAATACTCGGCTTATTAAAAATTTGTCTCAATTAAGTGATATTAACAAAATGAATATGACCACTGCCAATACAGCCCGTTTACTGATTACTTGTGAAGACAAGCCTGGGATCGTACAGGCTGTATCGAGCTTTTTGTACCATCAAGGTGCAAACATTACCGCGCTTGATCAATATGCGACGGAAGCTCAAGGCGGACGTTATTTCATGCGTGTTGAATTTGAACTTGATCATTTACAGTCGCGTAAAGATGCATTAATTCAAACATTTGCTGCCAACGTTGCTGAACGTTATGGCATGCAATGGCGTCTTGCTTTCGTAAACGAAATTAAAAAGGTTGGTATTTTAGTTTCTAAAGTCGACCATGCTTTGCTTGAGTTATTATGGCGTCATGCGCGTGGTTCTTTACCTTGTGAAATTACGCATGTGATTTCTAACCATGAAGATTTACGTGAATCTGTTGAGAACTTTGGTATTCCGTTTACTGTAATTAAAGTAACCAAAGACAATAAAGCCGAAGCTTATGCTCAAATTGATGAAATGATGCAAGGTAACGACTTATTAGTTCTTGCACGTTACATGCAGATTTTAAGCGAAGATTTTGTTGCAAAATGGGAAATGAAAATCATCAATATTCACCATTCATTCTTACCTGCTTTCGTTGGGGCAAACCCATATAAGCAAGCCTATGAAAAAGGTGTGAAGTTGATTGGTGCAACAGCTCACTATGTGACTGCTGACCTAGACCAAGGCCCGATTATTGAGCAAGACGTTGAACGTGTAAGCCATGATTATAACGTTGAGCAGTTACGTGAGCTTGGTGAAGATGTAGAACGTAATGTATTGGCTCGTGCTGTTAAATGGCATTTGGAAGACCGCATTATTGTAGATGGTAATAAGACAGTTGTTTTCTAATTACCTTATATTTTTAAAAGCACACTTTTGAGTGTGCTTTTTTATGGCTAAAATAAATTTAAAATGTTATAACATAACCTTAATTTGATGTTCTATTGGTTATTCTCAATATTGTAACTACTTAATGTTTTTTTAAGTTGAGCACGATTTGATAAGTAGTCTATGGAACTAACAAATTTTAGTGTGTTGTCTAAGCATGAGAAAAGTAAGGTGATATCACTTTATGAAGTTAGATTGCACAATACTAGGAAATGTTTTTCGCAAAAAATTAGTTGCAAATGAAAACACTTCTCATTTATTATTGTGGCACTTTATTGTTCTATCCGATGTTTGAAATCGTTTCTATAAATTGAAGTCGAGATCATCATCCATTAGGTAATTAGATTCTTATGAGTCAATCTTCCGCAGCCTTAAACTCTCCCAATCCGATGAAAAAGAAAGTCATCACGGCCCTAATTGCGGTTGCAATTGGTCATATCGGGGTCTTATGGGCAGTTAGCCACATTAAGCCTGCTGAACTAAAGCCAATTGACAAGAAGCCTTTACAAGTCCGCTTTGTAAAAATTCAAGAACAACCAAAACCTTTACCACCGAAACCAAAAGAACCGCCTAAAAAGCCGGAACCCAAAAAAGAAGTGAAAGAGGTAAAGGTTGTTGAGAAACCTGTGATTCCAGCTAAACCAGTGGAAAAAATTCAGCAGGTGAAAAAGGCTGAAACTCCTAAACAAACAGTAAAGACAGAACCTAAAGTTGAACCAAAAGTAGTTACTCCAACGACTACTGTGACTGAAAAAGTCGTTGAAAAGCCAAAACCAGTGGTACAAGAAGCACCTAAAGCTCAACCTGCGCCAGATCCATCACCGAAACATGTTTCAATTGGTGGTTCAGGTGTGCAGTGGAGTCGCTCACCACGTTTGACTGTTTCACCAAAAGATTTACAAGGCGAAGCGCGTTCAGTTGTTGTACTCATTGAAGCCGATGAAAAAGGCAAGATTACTAATGTGCGCGTAACCCGAAGCAGCGGCATTTCAAGTCTAGATGACAAAGTAGTCCGTGCTGTACGTGGTGCAAAATTTAAACCTTATATGGAAAACGGTGTTGCTTATCCAATTAAAGCAGAGCAACCGTTTGATTTAACCCCTTAAACGAATTTGAGTCCCAACGGCTAACCTTAATCAGGAGTTCGAATATGAACTTTTCAATCTATTGGCAACATGCAGATGCAGTGAGTAAAACCCTGTATTTCATCTTATTGGCAATGTCGATTGCTACCTGGACAGTTTTCATCTTACGTTTGATGGGGACTCGCCAACTAAAACAACAAGCTTATGCTCAACTCTCTAAAGCTATTAGTTCGCTAAAAGCGAAGTTACAGCCTTTGAGTTTTGAACAGCGTAAAGCAGTTGCAGAGCAAGCATTATTGCGCCAAATTTCTGCTGAAAAAGTCAATGCTGAGAAAGGTATTTCTGTTTTAGGAACAATTGCTTCAATTGCACCATTTGTTGGTTTGTTTGGTACGGTATGGGGTATTTTCCACGCGTTGGTTGCTGTAGGTAAGAGCGGACAAGCAGGATTGGCTCAAGTGGCTACACCAGTAGGTGAAGCACTTATTATGACTGGTCTTGGTCTTGCAGTTGCGATTCCTGCGGTATTGGCTTATAACATTTGTGTACGTGCTAACCGTGGTCTTGCTCATGATTTACAAGATCAAGCACACAGTTTGTTAATTGATACGATGTTGCAGCAAGACTCAACTGTAAAGTCTGATGTTAAAACTGCAGAGCAAAGTTATGTTGGAGGTCAAGCTTAATGGCTTTTCAATTGGGTGAAGACCACGATAGTGGCATAAATGAGATGAACCTCATTCCGCTAATCGACATTATGTTGGTGTTAATGATCATCTTTTTGGTCACAGCAACAGTTGCCAACCCATCGATTCCATTAACACTGCCTAAAACAACTGCTGAAATTATTGATCCACCACCAAAAGCAATTACGATTAGTATCAATGCAAATGGTGAAGTGGCTTGGGATACTCAAGTAATTAGTCTTGATGAGCTTCAAAAACGTTTCCAAGAAGCAGGTCAAGGTGCGGTTAAACCAACCGTTCAACTTCGTGCTGATAAAGAGTCGAAGTACGATACTGTGGCTCAGGTAATGTCTCGCGCCAGTGAAGCCGGACTGAGCGATATTGCCTTTGTCAGTGAAAACTAAAATTTAGTTTACTCAATAAAAAAGCAACCAATTTGGTTGCTTTTTTATTGCTCTGATTTATTGATCTTTCATCAGATGCTGGAATTTACTATATAGCTTAAGTAGCTTAGGTGGAATCGCAAAGTTGCAATAACCTTGTGAAGGGTTCTTTGCATAGTAATTCTGATGATATTCTTCGGCTGGATAGAATGTCGGGACAGGAGACAGCTCAGTCACAATATCAAGATCATCATCTTTTAATGTTTGAATCGTGTGTTCTGCTGCCTGTTTTTGCTCTTCATTATAATAATAAATAACAGAGCGGTACTGAGTACCAATATCATTACCTTGGCGGTTTAAAGTCGTTGGATCATGCGTTGCAAAGAAGACATCAAGTAACTGAGAATATGTAACTTGTTGTTCATCAAAGTCAATAAGGACCACTTCAGCATGCTGAGTGTCACCTTGACATACTTGCTCATAAGTTGGCTGAGTTGTATGCCCACCAGCATAACCACTTGTTACTTTTTCTACACCACGTATTTGTAAAAATACGGCTTCGACGCACCAAAAACAGCCGCCGCCAAATAATGCCTGTTGCATTGTTTTTCCCTCTATTTCCTGCCTATTACAATAGGGTCTATCTATCTAGATTACAAAGTAAAGCGTGTATAAAAAAGTAAAGAAAAAGAGAATAACTTATTTAGTTTTCGATAGCCACCAACAGATCCTCTATATTTAAAGGGTTTTTAAATAAGCTTCTAAATTGGAGAATGTTCCATTAAATCCTTGCGTCATTCCATCGCGTGCAGAATCAAAAGTTGAGTTACCAATATCGTCAGAGTTCCACGGTTGCCAAGTAATTGTGACTTTTGTTTTATTATCAATATCTTCAAAAGTTGTGGTTGCTAACATTTCTAATGGCCATGTCGGTGACATAGGGTGTCGTGTGTTGTTACCGTCTTTGTCTGAAAAAGATTGAATAAACGTTAATCGCTCATTGGGTACAATCTCACGAAACACTTGCTTACCCCACATTTGTGTTCCATCGGGTCCTTCTAACCCATAGTGATAAGTTCCACCAACTCCAAAATCCATTGAGGTATGAATGATTTTGAAATTTTTTGGACTCATCCAATTTTGTAAGTGATTCATATCAGTATGAACCTTGAATACAAGATCACGAGGTGCATTGAATACTTTAGAAATACTAAATGGCGTAATTTTTTCTGTCATGATTATTTTCCTTTAATTAGAAAACTGGTTAATTTAAGTTATGGAGTTACTTTGTGATTCTTGCAAATTATTTTCAAAGTTAACAAAGTGTTTTTCTGATATTTGGCGAAAATGAGCTTATAAAATATTAAGCAGACTCTAGTCAGCTTTGGGTAAACCTTGTCGCACAATTTGAGAGAAGTGTTCACTACTCTGATCTGAAAGTTGTTCAAAATGCTCAGTACGTGGATTGATATGCGCGATTTGATACCACTGCTTTAAACTAATATTTTGATTAAGCGCTTTAAGATCATATAAATAATTAGGTAGATAACCAGAGGCTATTAAACGATAATCTTTAGGAAGCTGATATGGGTTAATGGCTTGAACCATATCAAAAATCAAGGTTGTACAATTACTTGTGAGAGTGTTATACCATTTTGGCTGTGCACGTAGCTCATCTGACTTTTTAAGATATTCTAAAAATAACGCTTTTTGTTCTGAACGTGGCATATTGACTGGGAAATTATAAACTTGCTCTTTACGGATGTTGCTACGCGTGTAGACAATATCCTTTTCATCAGATGCAATTAAGCTCAGTTCATATTTTCTAAAAAAGCCACCCACTGCCGAAAACTCTTCAGTTTTTTCTTTGCGAATCTCGATTGAAAAAACTAAAGGCTGTTGATTCTTAAATTCGAAACTGACGAGTGTATGGGCAATTTGTGGCCCCATCCAGTAAGAGGTAATAATATTTATGCCATTTAACTGGTTCAGGTCAAAAGTACGGGTTTCCCAGCGAACGTCATAAGTACCATCGGGATGCCAGTTGAAGTTACGGACATTATGCAAAGTAATAACATCGCCGTGTTTTTCGTAACTTAGCATATTGGCAACTTCAGGGTTCCAGTCACGGTCTTGACGTGCAGTAATTGAGAAATACCAAACCAGAGAACAGGCAAAAGCTAAAAGATAAATTAAGATATCTGTACGACGGCTAATAATATGACCATTGAAATATAAGCCAGCCATACTTAATGCAAAGGCAATCCATATGCCGATAATAATACGGCTACCTAACCAGCCAAAAGGTTGTTGCACCCAAAGCGCTAAACATACCCAAATACTGGAAAGCACAATAAACAACGTGAATAAACCATGTAAAGCGCCGAAGAGGAGGGCGATAATAAATTCACGTGTTCCGATATTGTGCATAGGCGGCCATAAAATTATTTTTTATAAGTTGCAAATTCGAATGAAGTTCCTGTTTTTTCATCTACTTGCTGCTCGCTCGCAGTTTTATGAAATTCACTCGGTATAGTTGGATAATGTGCATCACCTTGGACATCTAAGTCAACATGAGTGAGCTCGAGACGGTCTGCAATTGACAAGGTTTGCTTAAATATTTCACCACCACCAATGATGAAAAGCGCCTGCTTTTCAGTGTTTTTGGCGTCTTCTAAAGCTGCGTTTAAAGCATCTTCAATTGAATACGCAATTTTTACGCCGTCAAAGTGCCAGTTAATGTCACGGGTAATCACCCAGTTCACACGGTTCGGTAGAGCACGGCCCATAGACTCAAGAGTCTTACGGCCCATGATGACCACACCACCTTGGGTGATTTCTTTAAAATGTTTTAAGTCGGCAGAGATATGCCATGGCAACGCATTGCCTTTACCAATACAGTGATTTTTGTCCATTGCGACAACGTGGACAACTTCTACATTTTGCCATGCCATAATCTTATTCTCTAAACCGTAATCTAATGAAATTTAAGCCGTCGTTATACTGCAACCGGAGCTTTAATTGCTGGATGTGACTCGTAACCTACAATCTCGATATCTTCAAATTTGAAATCGAAAAGGTCTTTAACTTCCGGATTAAGTTTTAATTGGCAAAGTGGTAATGGTTCACGCGTTAATTGTAGTCGTGCCTGCTCGAAATGGTTGGCATAAAGATGCGTATCGCCACCTGTCCAAACAAAATCACCTACGCCTAAACCGCACACTTGAGCAATCATATGGGTGAGTAAGGCATAGCTAGCAATATTAAATGGCACGCCCAAGAACACGTCAGCACTACGTTGATAAAGCTGGCATGACAATTTGTTGTCTTGTACGAAAAATTGGAAGAGTGTGTGGCAAGGTGGCAATGCAACTTGTCCTGCTTCATTCGGGTTCCAGCCAGAAACGATTAAACGGCGCGAATTTGGGTTAGTTTTGATTTCGTTAATTAACCATTTAATTTGGTCAAAGCCATCTTGATTATAAGTACCGTCAGCATTTTTAGTTGCGCCGAAATTACGCCATTGGTGGCCATAAACTGGGCCTAGTTCATGTTCTGGGCGGCCAAAACGAGCTGTTTGTTCTGCTGTAGCCCATTCGTCCCAAATTGAAACTTTATTGTCTTTTAAATATTGGACGTTGGTGTCGCCTTTTAAAAACCAAAGTAACTCAATCACAATAGAACGGAAGTGAACTTTTTTTGTGGTGAGTAAAGGAAAACCTTTAGAGAGATCAAAACGCATTTGATGACCAAATACAGAACGGGTTCCTGTGCCTGTACGGTCGCCTTTGTCACCGCCATTATCAAGGATATGTTGTAGTAGGTCTAAATATGCACGCATAACACTCTCGAGTTCGGATTAATTCCATAAAATAAAGGGGGGAGATAGCTCAACGATAAATAATTACGCAATAGAGCTGCTTCATCATGAACCATTGAAGATGATACCTGTTGTAGCTCAAGATGAAAATCTAAAAATAGTTCTATGGCATTTCAAGAGGCGTAATTATTCAAAACGCTTGGCACGATTTTGATAAATTGAAACAAGAAAAAATCCAACCAGTACAAAGCCTAAAGCTTGTATCGTTGCGATCCAATTGTGTTGAGGGGGCAATAACCACATCACAATAACAACAATAAGGAGAGGGTAAATTCTAAGCAGAAACTGGAATTTAGATTTATATGAGCTGTGCTCTAGAATTTTTGTTTGTAAATATTGCCCGAAATGAAGCCCGAACCCTAACACGAGGCTAAGAACAGTGTAAGTCGATGATAAAGACTGAACTTGATTGGCTGCATAAATTGCAGCACAAACGACAATAATGAAGATGAGTTTAATGTGACGCGGTGCGTTGTACCAATAAGCCAACATAAAACGGGAGCCTATTTGTTAAATAACGATTGTGGTGAAAAAATAAAAGCAGCAAGCGCCATAAATGCAATGCCTTGAACGCCCCAAATAAGTAAGTTAGGCATGGCTTTCACAAAAATAAGTGCAAACAAGAGGGCAATAGGGACCCATGTAAATAGACGGTAAAGTAAACCGGTTGGGTTGCTTTGAGCAAAATGCAATTTAAAGTAACGGCAGATTAAAAAAATAACCCCAGTTCCCGTAAACATTAAAATGGTATCTAATGGCAATGGTTGATATTGATATAACCCAATACAGATTAGGAGGGTAATAATTAAAATGATTAATTTTTTAAAAGTCGGGACTTGCTTGTTAAACCAGAATTCCAGCATGGTGTATCTTCTTTCTTGGGAGATAAAAACTGTAGCATAAAAAAGAGGAGCCGAAACTCCTCTGATTTAGATGTTAACTGTTCTTTTGTGGGCCCCAGTCATAAATTTTCTTTTGATAGGCATACCACATCATCCAAAGGCCAATTAGCAACATTGGAACTGTAAGAATCTGACCTTTAGTCATCCAGCCAAATAAAATGAAACCTTGGTCGGCATCGGGTTGACGGAAGAATTCCATTACAAAACGTGCAACGCCGTAACCCATTAAAAATAGTGCTGAAACGGCCATACGTGGGCGAGGTTTTGAACTAAACCACCACAAGATAATGAATAGAATTAAACCTTCACAAAGTGCTTGATAAATTTGAGAAGGGTGGCGAACCAAATGTAATGGATCGGTTGGGAAAATCATTCCAAATGGATAATTCGGATCTGTAACCGCACGACCATATAACTCTCCACCAATAAAGTTACCGAAGCGTCCGAACATTAAGCCTGTTGGTACACAAGGGGCAATAAAGTCGAGTGTTTGGAACCATGTTTTTTGATATTTTTTACACCAGAATAGCATTGCAATCATGACGCCTAAGAAGCCGCCGTGGAAGCTCATACCGCCAGTCCAGACTTGGAATAACCAGATTGGGTTCTCAAGGAATTTATCAAATTCATAGAAAAGCACATAGCCGATACGTCCGCCGAGTACAACACCTAAAGCGCCGTAAAACACCAGATCGGAAACCATGTCCGATGTCCAGCCATCACGCTGTTTGGCACGGTAGGAAGCGAGTCCCCAAGCACATAAAAATGCCAATAAATACATGAGTCCATACCAATGGACTTGAAGAGGTCCTAGATGTATTGCGACCGGATCGATATTAGGATAGGTCAGCATTGCTGCTCCTTGATCTTACGTTTTGACAGATTGTAGCGGAATGATGTGAAAAATGTTGTACATTCAATGTGTAAACATAGGGAACAAGAATCAATGTGTATTGTGGCTTTAGCATGGCATGTTCTGGATGATATGCCCTTGTGTCTTATTTCAAACCGTGATGAGTTTTATCACCGACCAACCGCATTGTTGCATCAATGGGAACATACACCAATCATTGCTGGGCAAGACTTACAGTCCGGTGGCACTTGGATGGGCGTTACGCCACAGGGCCGATGGGCTGTGTTAACCAATTTCCGTGATGGACGTGATAAACAGCAATACGAGACTTCTCGTGGTCATTTAGTTCAGGCTTTTTTAGAGTCTGATTTGTTGCCGATTCGTTTTGCTCAACAATTGGAACAACAGCAACAGAACTTTGCTGGTTTTAACCTGTTTATGGGAAATGTTGATCAGGCAGTCTATATGAGTAACCGTGGTGAGGCTCCTCAAGTATTAGCCAATGGCGTGTATGTAGTTTCGAATGGTTTAATGTCCGATCACTGGGAGAAAACCAGACATTTAAGAACCCGTTTTACGCAAGAGTTCTTGCCTATGCATCAGCACAAAACAGAAGAGTTAAGCTTGCAACATGCAGCGTGGGATATTTTAGAAGATGAGCGTAAGGTCACCACAGCATTGTTGCCAAATACGGGCATTCAACCAGAAATGGAAGAATTATTATCATCGACTTTTATTCAAAGCCCAGTATATGGAACACGTTGTTCGAATTTTTTAAGAATGACCAATAATGAATGGATATGGTTGGAAAAGACCCAGCAAGGTGAACATAGCGGCCAAATTGTACAGCAGCAGATACCTCTAAATCGTTAACAAAATGCCGATCAAATGATCGGCATTTTTCTAGGGAGAAATAAATTAACCAGCAATAACGCCGCCATCTTTACGGGTAATAACTACAGTTGCCGAACGTGGGCGCGCAGTTTTGTTGCTTGGGTCTTTTTGTGTGGCAGGCCAGTTACTTTCTGGTTTTGCGTAACTTGGAGAGTCTTCACCAGGGTGCTGAACATTAATGAAAATTGCCTTATAGTCCGGTGTCATGGCAATACCAGTAATTTCACATTGCTTTGGTCCGACTAAGAAACGGCGTAATGTTGCGTCTGTAACTTTAGCGCCTGTTATGGTTTGCTGACCATTTGATGTAGTTGCCGCACCGCCATCACCAATTTGACCCGGTAGAGCAGCAAGCATCATACAGTTGGTGACATCTGTATAAGCACCGTCATCTGTTTCAATCCAGAGAACACCACGTGGGTCAAACCACATACCATCTGGAGATGAAAAGTCATTATTGTCTGTTAAACCTGACAAGTTGATGTTTGAAGCCATCGAAGCTTCTGCACCAAATAAGTAAATGTCCCACTTGAAGGTTTCAGCAGTTGTTTTGTCATCGGCTTCTCTAAAACGAATGATATGGCCGTTCACATTTCCTTTTTGTTCTTTTGTGCCTGCATATAGGTCCGTATAGTTACGAGGGTTGGCTGCATCTGTAGGGTAATCTTTACCACGGTTTGAGTTGTTGGTGAGTGTGACATAAATTTCGCCATTAATCGGGTTGACGGTTGCCCATTCTGGGCGGTCCATTTTTGTTGCACCGACTGAATCTGCTGCTAAACGCGCAAAGGTGACTACGTCTGCCTGAGATTTAAATGGATAGGTAGTGTTACTTTCATTTAAACCATTTTTACCGTAGGCAAGTTCAATCCATTGACCTGAACCATCGTTATTAAACTTGGCAACATACAACTTACCTGAGTTCATGTATTTGTCACCAGCTGCATAGCCGCCGTTTATATCTTTTGTGTCCCACACTGTGGTTGAAACAAACTTATAGATATATTCGCCACGAGAGTCGTCACCCATATAAAATGAGATTGGTTGACCTGCTACGGCACGACATGCACTGTCTTCATGGGCAAAACGGCCTAATGAGGTACGTTTAACCGGATTTTGACGGTTATCAAATGGATCAATTTCGACCATCCAGCCAAATGTGTTTGGACCATTGCGGTAATCTTGGGTTGCTTGAGCTGCTTTTACATCGGCATTCCAGCGGTCATATAGGTCTTGTGCCTCTACTTGACCAATTGCGGTTTCCCAGCCGTAACGAGAACTCGACCCTGCCTTAAGACCATAGCGTTTAAGGGCAATAATTTCTTCTGGAGCACGTAGAGTGTCATCAGTTGTGCTACGGGCAAAATAACCGATAAAGTTTTCTTCTGTGGTTAAGTATGTTCCCCAAGGTGTATAGCCATTACCACAGTTATTGTGTGTACCACGAGTCTGACGGCCAGCAGGTGAAAAGCGCGTTGAAAGTAAGTTAGACCCTGCTGCTGCACCCGCAAAGTCCATGACTGTAGATCCTGTAATACGTCTATTAAAAATAGAGTTTTTTACAACTTCTACTTTTTGTGTAGCAGGGTCTTTTTTAATATGAACTACAGAAACGCCATGAGCATTGGTTTCGCGAATGACTTCATCTTCAGGACGGCGTCCATCAACTTTGGTTGGACCTTTAGGGTGCAAGAAGGTTTGGTTGATGTATTCGTGGTTCATCACCAATAAACCTTGTGCTGAAACAGTTTCATCAAAACGGTTTGTTGATGTGTTTAAACCAAAATAGTGCATACCATCGTGGCAGTCGCCAGAGCGAAACTGGAAGCTTGGACCAGATGGAATATTGTTATCATCCCAATCACCAAAAGAAGGATTAATAGAGTCACCTAAAGCGTAAATCACATTTGCCTCATAACCTTCTGGTACGGTTACAATATCATTTAAATTTTTAGCAACTGGCGTAAAGGTAAGTTTTTCTGGCTTTTTATTCGGATCGACTGGAGCAGTTCCACCATTGTTAGAACCAGAGTCATCGTTATTATCATTACAGCCCGTTAAAGTAGAGGCTAAAGTTAATGCCACAGCGCCGCTTGCTGCTTTAGTAATGAGGCTACGACGACTTACGTATTGGTCTAAAACATCACGAAAGTGAATATTGTCTGAAGTGTTGTTGTCTAGTTCCTGATCTTCATGATATGGGGTTAAATCGTTCATATTAAATTCCTAATTCAAAATAAGTTTTTTCTAAATGTCTTGATTAGCTTAAGTTTTGAATATGACGAGGTCTTGACGTTTTAATGATAACTTAATGAAAAATTTGATCGTTTAGTCAAAAAGAAAAGTACTTTTTATTTTTATGGGGGGTAAATAAAAGAAACCTGCATAAAGCAGGCTTCTTTTGAGTTGTGGTAAGAATTATTTCTTCACAACAGATGGTGCTAGAGGGTCAGCCGTAATATAACCAACTGCCGCTGCAAAACGATCTTTGTAGTTTGCACGAACAAGAGGATCAAGAGTCGCTTTTACTTTATCGTGTAATGGAGATTCCCAGTCACCCGGATGCTGGAAGTTACTCATGATGTAAGTCCAGCCATTCACCGCATCTACAGCATGTAAACCTGTCGATTCAGCACCAGCAGGTGTTGATAAGATACGGCTTAATTGTTTGGTGTCTACATTATATGCCCATAAGAAGTTATTTACGTGCATACCACTGTCTTCACCAATGAAGAGCGTACGTAAGTTTTCAGAGAACTTAATGTTATCTGGATTTGCAATTTTATCTGCATTTGCAAGGTTACCCAAAGCATCAGCAGTTGTGAGGTCTTCACCAACTAAAGCGGCTGGCGGTTCCATATGAGTCGATACCCATTCACTGTTAATGAGCTGACCTTTGTTGTCGACTTGGCTGCCTTTTAAAGTGTGCGCATAAACTGCACCAGCTTTTGGACCTTGCACTTGAATATCAGTGGTTTTATCAATCATAGAAGACTGTACATAAGACATCGCAGAGTATGCGATTTTGTCTTTAATATTGACAGTTGTGCCTTCCATTTTGGTAAAGCCCATACTTGCACCCACTAAAGCTGCATAACGATGCGTTTCTAAGAAAGCTGCTTCACGCTCTTTACCCGGTACAAGTTTGACCCAGTTATTTTTGCCGCTATAACGGATTTTGGTATAGCTTGCATCTTGAGGATCTGTAGTTTTTACATCCATCAAGTCTGAAATCTTGTATTGATCTGCCCAGCTTTTTACTTCTGCACTTGTTGCATGACCAAGGTTAATCCAAGAAATATCACCTGCACCAGCGCCTACGCCTGAAGTTTGCTTCCATTTAGCAACATAGAGCGTACCTGCAGATAAGTCTTTTTCTTTATCGGCAACAAACATGAATAAACCGCCATTCGTTGCATCATCACCCATCAATGCAGTGCGGTTATCTGGCATAACTTGAATAAGTTCGTGCGAGATACGACCTAAACAGTAATGTTTTTTAATTGAACCTGTACCATCCGTATTTACAGTAACTTCTGGTAAATGACCGTAGTGGTATGGGTTACCTTTGGTACTGTCACCAAATAAGTTTTTGCTAAATACTGGTAAGTAGCTTCCAGCAACGTTGTTTGCGTCTGGTTCGTATTCTTCACTAGAAAGGTGAGTTCCCCATGGAGATAAGCTTGCACCACAAGTAATCCATAAACCGTTTACTTTAGACGTATCGACATTGTGGTATTTAACCAGTGTTAAATGACCAGTTTTAGGGTCTTGGTCTAAAGTTAAAATCGCAATTGGAGATGGCAGTAAGCCATACATAGACGCTAAGCTTTGGTCACGAGTCGTATATTCAAACTGAACGACGTGAAATACAGGATTACCTGTAACACCTAAAGTTTGTTTGTCTGCATCGGTAAAGTCACGACCTGTTGCTTGTTTAAAGCTAATTAAAGAGCTTCCATCTGGACAGTCAGAGAAGAATTGACGTTCTTGACCTGGTTTTGACTTATCAATAATCGGCTGATTATTAATATCAACATAACCACCCGCTAGAATTTTTCCACCTTTACCGTCTGCAACCAGATCACCTGTGGTAAAGAATGGCTTGTACGCTAATGTGTAGTCAGTTTTTGAGCCATCTTCCCAGCTAATTGAAAGGCTTGATCCAACAGTTGTGGTTGCCATCGCTGCTGGGTTGGCTAAAGATGGTGCAGCCATTGAGGTAAACGTTGCATTTTTAAAGTTTACTGTTGGTGGTGGAGTAACAACATCTGAATCATTATTGCTGTCATTACAGCCTGCTAACGTTGCTGCCGTAGCCATCGCACCTAATGGAAGAAAAGGGATCCCCGTAAACCATTTTAAAATATCGCGACGTGTTGGGTGGTTAGAAGCAGTTGTCATAATAAATCCGTAACTTTTGTGTGTATATTTGTTGAGTCGATTCTATGGATTGGAAATGACACTTTTCTTACATTTTTAAGTCACTTTGAAGACAGTTTATAATTTGATTAATTAAGGTGATTTAAAAGTAAAAGCCCAAATCTTAATGTTTGGGCTTTTAAAGAAACATTTTAAATTATTCAGCTGTCTGGCTTTTTCTCTTCTCAAGAATCTTACCGAACAGTAGACCTATTTCAAAAAGCAA
Organism: Acinetobacter sp. 70_2; assembly: GCF_056736115.1. Classification (NCBI taxonomy): domain Bacteria; kingdom Pseudomonadati; phylum Pseudomonadota; class Gammaproteobacteria; order Moraxellales; family Moraxellaceae; genus Acinetobacter; species Acinetobacter sp. 70_2. The sequence goes on along the minus strand of NZ_JBWZIP010000013.1, from coordinate 165,514 downwards.
CCACATTGGAATCGCTAGCATCACCATTGAAATCGCATCTGGCGGGGTAATAAACATAGCAACAAAAAAACATCCCACAATAATAAAACGTCTTTTTTCAGCAAGGCTTTGAGTATTTACTACGCCAATTAAAATAAGTAATAAGGTCGCGATAGGAATTTCAAAAGTGACACCAAACACTAAAAATAGTTTTAAACAGAAACTTAAATAACTATTAATGTCGGTCATTGGCGCTACTGTTTCAGGTGAAACGCTAATAAAGAAATGTAATATTGCCGGCAGGGTAATGTAATAAGCAAAAGCGACACCTGCATAAAATAGAACAATACTACCGATCAGTAACGGTAGCGCTAAATGGCGTTCTTTTTGATAAAGTGCTGGGCGAACAAAAGACCATATTTCATAAAGAATAAATGGCATTGCAAGCATAAGTGCGACAAATAAATTAAGTTTAAATGGCGCCATAAAGGTTGCTGTTACATCCGTTGCAATCATTGAAGATGATGCAGGGAGTTGTAACCTTAAAGGCTCAGATAATAATTGGTAAGTATTATTTCGAAAGGGTAGTAAACAAAAGAATAAGAATAATGTTACCCCTACAATCCTGAATAAATGGCGTCTTAAAACCACCAAATGATTCATGATTGGCATTTGGTCTAGGTTTTCTTGACTATTTACAGTGGTTGAAGGCAGTTGGTTCATACGGCAATCTTCAATTCAACAGGAGATGTTTCTGAAATATCAGTTTGAGGAACTAAAGACGTACGTTTGGCAACATACGGCACTTTGTAATGGTCTGATATAGGAATACATTTCCGAATAGGCTTTTGTGTTGTTTTAGGCGTTTCAGTAACTTCTAAATGTTCTGAAATCTGCTGTTTTTGTATTTCTTCAAGCTGCTGTTGTACTTTTCGTTCCAATGCTTCGATGCGGTTAAGTTCCTCTTGCATTTCTTTGCGGAACTCAGAAAGACGCAGCTCCTGATCAATCTCGTTTTGCAGATTGGTAATATAGCGTTTTAGTCGAACATACCAGCGGCCTGCAAAGCGTGCAGCTTCGGGAAGCTTATCTGGACCTAAAACTAAAATTGCAATAATTGCAAAACAGAGTAGCTCTGTCATTCCTACATCAAGCATGGGACAAACCTTTAGCTTTTCACTGATGTGCTTTCAGATGTTTTAACTTGTGCGTCAATCGTACGAGGATTATTTAAAGATGCAGCTTCGTCTTCTTCACGAACTGATTTTTTAAAGTCTCTTACTGCACCGCCCACATCTTTACCGATATTTTTTAATTTAGATGTACCGAACAATAAAATAACCACAATTGCGAAAATAACGACATGCCAAATAGATAAACCAGCCATGATTTTATACCTCTTTTTAGTTCGCTTTATATCAACAGGTTGCCATGACAGGAATGTGACACTTATATTTCATTTTTAAGACAGTATTTATAAGTCGTCAGTTACGGTTAGATTTTTAAAGATATTTATCTGAGTAATTTTAAATTTTATTTAACTTAGATTTTAGACCAATTTACGTGAAATAGATCATACATTTCAAAATCAAAAGGTGTAGCATAACAAGCTGTTTTTAATGAGCAAGAGGAGAGAGCGTGGCATTACTACTGCCTGTATTGGCATTTATCACCGGACTTTTACTTGCTCAGACCTCCATCGCAGAAACCATAAAACCTATTCTTTCAGCTTGGCTTGCACGACTCCTGATTCCGATTGTGATCATTTACAACATGGTCTTTTATCAATCTGGAAGTTTGAGCTTAATGCTCTTTAGTTTTGGGTCGGCATTTATTATTTTCTTTGCCTATTTGGCTTTATTTAAAGACCGCTTACTGGCCCTTTGTGTAAGCTATACCAATATGGGATGGCTTGGTTTTCCTTTTGCCATGGCTCTATTTGGTCCCGAAGCGACTGCTCCGATTGTGGCTTTATATATTGGGATGTCAATTTTTGGCAATGCTTGGGCTGTTACGGCAGTCACTACTGCACCGCAAAGTAAGCTCAATATATTAAAAAAGGTTTTAACTTCCCCACCTTGTATATCGATATTCTGCGCTGTGGTGCTCAGGCTCTTAGGTGCTCAACATATTGAACATCCAGCCATACATTGGGTCTATGAAGTTGCTAAATTTGCAATGACTTTTGCAGGTATGTGTGTACTGGGCATGTGGCTACGCCGTACCAGAGTTTATGCAAAAGACTTAATTTACAGTACAAAAGCTCAAGCCTTTAAAGTCGCGTGTGGCTTTGTTCTATGTGGTCTAACTTATAGGTTTTTACCGATTCCAAATATAAACCAGCAAATAGGGGTGATGTTTTTAATGTTCTGTTTGCCACCAGCAGCCAATATTGTGGCGTTAGAAACACATTATCAGGGGACGGGTAGATCTGCGGCTTATATCGCTTCAGGAACGATTGTGAGTTGTATATGTATTGCGATTTATGCAGTGTTTTTGCATGTAGCATTATAATTAATTTTAAATTTTCTTCCCCACATTAGCTTGTGCGAAGGCGGCATGGATGCCGCCATGTCACTGCCTTGCGCTGATTTCCAAAGCAGTGCTTTGGAAATCGCTCAGGATGTACCGTCAGTGACATAAATGGTTTTGTTACTTTTGCCAAAAGTAAAGTATTGCCTATACAAAGCCGAATACTTTCTAACGTGGTATTCAAAGGCTATATGGAAAAAATTATACTAAACTTTCTCTGAATAACTGCATCGCTTGGCCACGATGACTAATCTTATTCTTATCTTCTTTAGACAACTCAGCGCTAGAAACTTGAAGCTCTGGTAACCAGAACAGTGGGTCATAGCCAAAACCATTTTCACCACGTGCAGCTTCTAAAATTTCGCCGTGCCAGATGCCTTGGAAAATTTGTGGCAATGGATCTTCTGCATGAGTCACTAAAGCAAGCACACATACGAACATGCCTTCAATCACTTCTCCATTTTTACGAAATGGCAAAAGATCATTTAATAACTTGGCATTATTCGCTGCATCGTCACCATGTTCTCCAGCATAGCGTGCTGAATAAATACCAGGTGCACCACCTAAAACCGGAACACAAATGCCTGAGTCATCAGCCATAGCAGGTTTCCCTGAAATTTTAGAGGCATGACGTGCTTTAATAATGGCATTTTCAATAAAGCTTAAGCCGTCTTCAATGGCGTCGGGAATATTAAGGCGACCTTGAGGAATAATTTCTACAGGTAACTTAAGCTGTTCAAAAAGTTTTTCAAACTCTGCGACTTTACCTTTGTTATTACTTGCAAGGACTAAAGAGCCCTGATCAAACCAATGTGGGGTAGACATAAGATAACCAAACTTTATAACCAATATTGAACGCCAGTTATGTTACGTGTTTTTTGGAAGGGGATATAGAGTAAAACAAATAGAATATAAAATTAGAAGCTTAAAAACTAAAACCACCTTATAGATGCTATAAGGTGGTTTTAGTCGAGTAAGTTTGAGCTGGATTATTATTGAGCTTGAATCCATTTATCCGCACGGTCGCGTGCCATACGAATTTGCTCTTGAGTTAAGTTTGCGGCAAGAGCTGTCTTTTTACCTTCAGATAAGCTAATCACTTTATTGTCGAGCATGCCATCACGAGTTGAAAGCTCATACCACTGATAAGCACCTACGTAGTTTTTCTTTTGCTCTTCCATCATCGCGAGGTTATAGCTTGCGCGGTTATCACCATTGCTTGCAGCTTTTTCGAAATACTTACGAGCCATAGACTCATCTTTCTTAACACCAATGCCGTCGGCGTACATACGGCCTACATTTAACTGTGCTGGTGATAAACCTTGGTCAGCAGCAGCTTTAAACCAAGTAAATGCTTGTTTATCGTCTTTTGCTACATCTTTACCGTATTGGTAACGTGTTCCAAGATAAAATTGTGCGCCAGCTTGGCCAGCTTGAGCTGCTTTTTGAAGGTCATGAATCCCCATTGTGGAGAAGCGCGCAGCCTGGCTAGCAACCGATTGTGGCTGGGCGATATAATCTGCATGAGCCTGCATACTTAGCAGTCCTGCAATTAGTGTGCTAAATAATGTCTTTTTCATAGTGCACTCACTCGATAAATAGCGACTTCACCAAACAAATTCGGAACATGTTTGCTTAACAGGCTTCCCTGCTGGTTTCCATTGACGGCGAGTCGATTAATAATTTGTATTTGATTTTCCGCACACAGTGCTTCGAAATCTTTAAACGTACATAAATGAATGTTGGGGGTGTTATACCACATATATGGTAGAGCATCCGATACAGGCATCATCCCTTTTAATGCTAGAAAAGAGCGAGTCTTCCAGTGTGCAAAGTTTGGAAAAGTAATAATGGCCTGTTTTCCCACACGCACCATGTCTCTTAATAAAACATCGGGTGCATCTACGGCTTGCAAAGCTTGTGCCATGACCACATAGTCAAAAGACTGGTCGGCAAAACGGCTCAAACCGAGATTCAAATCTTGTTGAATAATATTTAACCCGCGACTGACGGCAATTGCAATCTTTTCTTGATCAATTTCTAAACCATAAGCACGAATTTGATGCTTTTGGCTCATATGAGCGAGTAATTCACCGTCACCACACCCTAAATCGAGTACGCTAGAGCCGGGTTTAATCCACTTTTCTGCCAGTTGTTGATCAATACGCATTAGCTTGCCTCCAGTGATGTCGATTTTAAATGTTCTTCACCGCCTAAGAAAGCGCGCAGTGTTTTGACATACAGTGGAATCGGGAATAAAAACGAGTCATGACCTTGTTCAGCATCAATATCGAGGTAACTTACCGGCTTATGGTTGGTAATGAGCGCATCTACAATTTCTTGTGAACGGCTTGGTGCAAAACGCCAGTCAGTTGTGAACGAAACAATTAAGAACTGGCATTTGGTTTTACTCATCGCATCTGTGAGTGAATGACCGTACTCACGTGATGGATCAAAATAATCCAAAGCTTTGGTCATAATCAGATAAGTATTGGCATCAAAGTTACGGCTAAACTGTTCACCTTGATAACGCAGGTAGCTTTCGACCTGAAACTCGACATCAAAACCGTACATAAACTTGCCAGATTTTAAATCACGACCAAATTTCTGCTTCATCGCTTCTTCAGAAAGATAGGTAATATGGCCTACCATACGAGCCAAAATTAGGCCTCGTTTTGGATAGCTGTCATTTTCTAAATAACGACCATGATGGAAGTCTGGGTCAGACAAGATGGACTGACGTGCCACCTCGTTAAATGCAATATTCTGTGCTGAAAGCTTTGGCGCGCTAGCAATAACGACACATTTTTGTAAACGGTCAGGGTAGTCTACTGACCATTGTAGTGCTTGCATGCCCCCTAATGATCCGCCAACTACTGCATACCAAACACTTACTCCTAAACGGTCAGAAAGCATGGCTTGAGTTTTAACCCAGTCGCGTACCGTTACTAGTGGAAAATCTGGTCCATAAGGGCGATTATCATTTTCAGGGTTTGGTGAAGTTGGACCAGTCGATCCACTACATCCACCAATATTGTTGAGTGCAACTACAAAAAAATTATTTGTGTCGATTGCCTTACCCGGGCCAATACAGCTATCCCACCATCCAGCTTTTTTATCATCTTCATGGTGATAGCCCGCTGCATGATGATGTCCGGAAAGGGCATGACAGATCAAAATCGCATTCGATTTATCTGCATTTAAAGTGCCGTAAGTTTCAACCATTAACTCAAAGCGTGGTAAAACACGGCCACATTCAAGATGTAAGGGTTCTTCAAATTGGAACTTTTGCGGAGTGACTAACCCCACTGAGTCAGCTGGAAAAGACACGGGAACATTTCGCCTTTTAAATCTTTCAGGAATAAAAAGAAAGGATACCAAGCTAGGTATCCTTTCCAAAGTCTTTTTTTTAATTAAACAGCGGCGGCAACAACCTGATCTGTACTTAAAACACCTTGATCAATCAAACGGTTGGTACATGCAATAATTGCTTCAATTGATGAGGTGACTGTGTTGTCGTGAACACCCGCACCAAACGAGCCTCTACCAGTACCTTTCACTTGAAGTTCAATTAAGGTTAATGCTTTAGCATTTGCACCTGAACTAATACTACGTTCTTCATAGTTCAATACGTCAATTGGTAATTGAAGTGCATTTAAGAATGCAGAGATAGGACCATTACCTTCGCCACGTAATTGCTGAGTCTCACCTTCAACGTCGATCTCAAGTTCAATGATTTGAGTACCATTTATGTCAGATAACTTATAGTTTTTGACTGTGTAATGGTGGTTCTTCACATCGACATATGCGTCTTTAAACAAGGTCCAGATTTCTTTGGCATTAATTTCTGTACCATTCTCATCAGCATATTGTTGAACAACCTGACTGAATTCGATTTGCAAACGGCGCGGCAATACAACGTTGTAGTTTGATTCCAATAAGTAAGCGATACCACCTTTACCAGACTGGCTATTTACACGAATTACAGCATCGTAGTCACGGCCCAAGTCTTTCGGGTCGATGGGCAAGTAAGGCATATCCCAGATTTCTTCGTTTTTCTGGTATTCAAAGCCTTTTTTGATTGCATCCTGATGTGAACCAGAGAATGCAGTAAATACCAAGTCACCTGCATATGGATGACGAGGGTGTACAGGTAAACCAGTACATTCTTCAACTGTTGCAATCACTTCATTAATGTTAGAGAAATCTAACTCTGGTGCTACACCTTGGGTGTACATGTTCAATGCAATCGCAGCAACGTCAACGTTACCTGTACGTTCACCATTACCAAACACACAGCCTTCGACACGGTCAGCACCGGCCATAATGGCAAGTTCTGATGCAGCAATACCACAGCCGCGGTCATTGTGGCAGTGAACAGAAATAATCACGCCATCACGACGTGCCAAGTTACGATGCATCCATTCAATTTGGTCTGCATAAACATTTGGCGTAGAAACTTCGACAGTAGCAGGTAAGTTTAAAATCACTTTATGATCTGGACGTGCATCCCAAATTTCTGTGACGGCATCACAGACATCTTTTGCGACTTCTAATTCGGTTGCAGAGAAACATTCTGGGCTGTACTGGAAAATCCAGTCAGTTTCAGGATACTGTGCAGCATATTCTTTCACTTTCTGAGCTGCATTCACCGCCAACTGTTTTGCGCCATTTACATCTACATTCAATACCTTTTGGCGGAAGGTTGGAGAGTTAGAGTTATAAATATGCACAATTGCGCGCTTAGCACCTGCTAAAGCCTCGAAAGTACGCTCAATTAAATGGTCACGTGCCTGAACCAAAACTTCAATGTAGACATCATCAGGAATATGATTTTCTTCGATTAACATGCGGGTAAAATCGAAGTCAATTTGAGATGCAGACGGGAAACCGATTTCAATATGTTTAAAACCGATTTTTACAAGCATTTTGAACATTTTGAATTTTTGTTCCATGTTCATCGGTTCAAAAATTGCTTGGTTACCATCACGTAAATCCGTGCTCATCCAGATTGGCGCTTTTGTAATTTCGTTATTTGGCCATTGGCGATCTGGTAAATCGACTCGCTGGTACATACGGCGGTATTTTTTGCTAGGGTCAGCCAACATCATGAGAAAACTCCTTATCTCGTAGCACGGTTGCTCTAGGTATCGTGTGAAAGGCAACGTTCTACAGTTATATATGGTATCTAATACAGAAAAATTAAAGGGAATTTGAAAAGGTCTGCTCTAAAATGCAGACAAAAATTTATACGCGCGCGAGGCGCAGCATCAGGAGTTCAAGATGATGTCTTGCTTGAGTAGGCTGGGCAAACAAGTGATTCGTTTTCATCTATAGACCATGTAATAGTAAGTTTGGTGGTTTGCTAATATGCTTATTGTTTAGATATACCACATCTAAACAATGATTACACGTTGTGCAAAAGTCTTATACTCATTTTAATTTCAGTGTTCAGAAAATAATTTTCTAATTTTGCATTGTTCTATATTTTATCGAAAATAATTTTCATTATTTTGCCTTATTGAGATAAAAATAATTAATTAGACTAAATAAGGCAAAAATAAATAGAGTTACAGTTCTGACCACATACGGATAAGGTTGTGATAGATGTTGGTGAGTTTCATGACTTCAGTATAACTATCACCATGTGATTTCCGTAGTTCACGTATGCTTTCATCTAAATTAAAGAGAAGATGTCGTTTACTATCGTCGCGTACTAAGCTTTGTACCCAGAAAAAAGAAGCAAATCGAGTACCTGATGTAATACTACTGACTTCATGCAAGCTAGTAGAAGGGTAGAGAACTACGTCACCAGCAGGTAATTTAACTTCGTGATAACCATAAGTATCTTCAATCACTAGGTCACCACCCTCATATTCATCTGGTTCGCTTAAAAATAAGGTACAAGATAAATCGGTACGAATTTGTTCCGCTGTACCACGGATAAGACGAATTGAGTTATCTACATGGAAACCAAAGCTTTCATGTTCATCATAACGATTAAAAAGCGGTGGAATAATTTTGTGGGGTAGGGCCGCGGCCTGAAACACTGGATTTTGCCAAATTGCTTTGATGACAATATCACTTAAATGATGAGTAAGTGGGTCTTGCTCCGAGAGTTGCTGATTTCTTTTAACAGAAGCAGATAAGGTGCCAGCAGTCACTTTACCACCTACCCAATTTGCCTCTTTCATGAGTTTACGAAACTCGGCAACTTGCTCTTTGCTTAATACATTCGGGATATGATGAATCACAGCAAACACCTTTTTAAACAGATACTTCATTTATAAAGATAGCCTCAGAGTGAGGCTATCTTATATGTGTTTTAATTAATTCCATAAATAAATTATGGAATTAAGTTTTAGTATTTAAAGTTAATGGCTAAAACAGCATTACGACCATTACCTTCAAATGCATAGTGAGCTGGGTGAGCACTTGTAAAATAGCGTTTATCAGAAATGTTATTGATATTAAGCTGTAAGTTTACGTTCTTGTTGACATCGTATTTAGCCATAGCATTGTAAATGGTATAAGTTGGCAAATATTTGTCTTCAAGCATTGTTGTGCCAGTATTTGTATTGGTAAATACTTTATCGCGGTATTCGGCACCAGCACCTAGAGTTAACTTAGGCAGTACTCGATAAGTAGACCACAATGTCGCACTATTTTTAGCGACGAATGGGAGCGGTTTACCTTCTTGTGCAACTGCGTTATAAGCCGCTTTTGTTAGTTCGCTGTCTAAATAGCTATAACCCGCAGAAACTTCCCATTTGTCGGTTACTTTACCGTTGAACCCGACTTCGAAGCCATCAACTTTACTTTCACCAGCATTGGTTGTGGTATTGGCATCAATAGCGATACGAGTATTTTGTTTCTCGGTACGGAAAATAGCAGCAGTTAAGTTTGCACGATTATTGAATAGATCCCATTTAGTACCAACTTCGAAAGTACGTGCTTTTTCTGGAGATAAATCATTTGCTTGTTGAGAAGAAGTAGATAAAGCATCTGCACCATCACCTTGGTCTACCCCAACCGGATTTGCAGAAGTTGCGAAACTTGCATAGATACTGCCATTTTCAGTTGGTTTGTAGACTAAACCAGCTTGATAAGAGAAATAGTCACTATCATTTTCGAATTTCTGACCAGCTGCAATACTTACGTCATTTGTGTAGTTGCCGCTCGTACTTGTTTTATCGATATCTTTAACAGTTTTATAAATATTTTTATTATATTTACGTTCAGTTTCGAATTTATCCCAACGTACGCCTAAATTTAAAAGCCATTGTGGATTAAATTCGATGCTATCTAATGCATAAAGAGAAACAGTACGGCTGCGAGTTGTATACTGATTTTTGATGCTACCTAAAGTATCAGTAAATGCTCCATTCATTGGGTTGTTGACTGAAGTACACCAGCCATTTGAAAGAGCACTGCTTACAGGACAACTGGTGTTATGGACTGTAGATGTTGTGCCAGAGGCATCTGTAAACGTATAAACTCCTTGATTTGATTGTTGGTAGCTCCACTCGGCACCTGTATTAAAAGAGTGTTTAAGAGTACCAGTATTGAATTTACCTTTTAATGCAAGCTGATCGCTATAAGCATCTGTGTCTACAATCCGACTTAAAGCACGACGTGAAATAGTACCGTTTTTCGTTACATTACCTTTTGAGTCATCTGCATTGGTATAGATGTAATCTGATTTAGATTTTGTGTAAGACATCGTATTTGATAATGTTAAATCATCAGCGAGATCATGTTCTAATTTAAACGTACCGATATGGTTTTCACGTTTATCAAAATCACGAGCTTTCCAACCGTAATACATGCCTTGTTTTACATCAATTGGTTTCCCACCAACAGGAAGGAATGGAATACCTGCATCTGGTTCATCATTACTACGTAAATAGTAGTAGCTCAGTGTTCCACGAGTTGCTGTATCTAGGCCAAATGCAAGACTTGAAGCAATACCAGCACGAGCATATTCAGCACCATCATTTGAACCAGCTTTTTCATTTTCATGGCCCATAACTACAACTCGGCCAGCAACACCATTACCAAAGTCTTTGTTTGCATCAAGTTGGATATGGCGATAGTTATCGGTACCACCTTGAACACTACCTTGGTAAACATCACCTTCATGAGCAACTTTAGGAATCAGGTTAATGCTGCCCCCAACACCACCACCGCCGCCAAGAGCTGAAGAAGATCCTTTAATGACTTCAACTTGCTCAATAGCGAACATGTCACGATTTTGAGAAGTTGAATTACGAACACCATCAACATAGACAGAGGATTGAGCGCTATAGCCACGAATATATGGCATATCGGTAAATGGGGTACCGCCTTCACCTGCACCTAAAGTAATACCTGGTTCATAGCGTAAAGCTTCGAGTAGGGTGTTAGAGTTTGAATCTTTAATTAATTTTTGAGAAAGAATAGAAACGGATTTTGGAGTATCTAAAAGGGGAGCAACTAATTTTGAATTTGCCGACTCATCTACTTTTAAAGATTCTTCGTGAGTTGCTTGAGTATGAATGGTTGGTAGTTGTGAAACAGTTTCTTGTGCCATTGCAGTTGTTGCAATCATAGAAAGGGATGATGCGATTGCAGATGAAACAATTTTTTTACGTGTTCTAATCAATGACATGACTTTCAGGACTTAAATATAAAACGTTATGCGAATAATAATAATTCTTATTTGTATGTACAGTTTGTGTTAATTGGATTTGCCGATAGGATTGTGAAGAAAATATGAAAGATTTAATCGGATTCTGTCGCTAAAAATTGCTAATTAATTAATTATTATTAATTTTTATGAAAAGCGATAATTATTGATAAATTAATTGTAATTTTAGATTTATGAAGCATAACTAAAAAATTACTTTGGCTTAAGGTTGAGTTAAAAAAAATTAAATAATCATAAAATTATTGTGAAATTTACTGAAAAAACGGCCTTCAATTTACTGATCTGATCGGTTAATTTTGTATATCTTGAAAGTTGTCATATAATACAGCACTTTTTTAAAAACTGTTCCTACTAACTAATTTTTATCGAGGAAGCCATGCAAGTAACGACTGAAGCGGTTTCGGGCGTTGCCCGTCGTTTAAATGTTTCTGTACCGACGAGCCGTATTAACGAGCAATTTGAAGCTCGTTTGAAGCGCACTGCCAAAACTGTGAAGATCAACGGCTTCCGTCCGGGCAAAGTACCTGCAAACGTTGTTCGTCGCGAATACGGTGCAAGTATTTATCAAGAAGTTGTGAATGACATCATTCGTGACAGCGTATTCGAAGCAATTCAACAAGAAAAAATCAATGCGGTAGGTATGCCGAACATTGAGAAAGTTGAACATAAAGAAGATGCTTTAGTTTTTGAAGCAACTGTAGAAGTTTATCCTGAAGTTGAAGTAAAAGCATTTGACGGCTTAGAAGTTGAACGTAAAACAGCTGAAATTAAAGACGCTGACGTTGACACTATGATCGAAAACTTGCAAAAACAACGTCAAACTTGGGCTGTAACCAAGGGTATGGCGAAAAAAGACATGCAAGTGACTTTTGACTTCGAAGGTTCTATCGACGGTGAGAAGTTTGAAGGCGGTTCTGCTGAAGACTTTAAACTTGTGTTAGGTTCAGGTCGTATGATTCCTGGCTTCGAAGACGGCATCGTTGGCATGAAAGCTGGTGAAGAGAAAGTAATTGATGTAACTTTCCCTGAAGATTACCAAGCTGAAAACTTAGCGGGTAAAGCAGCTCAATTCAAAATCACTGTGAAGCAAGTTGAAAAACCTAAACTTCCAGAGATAGATGCTGAATTCTTAAAAATCTTCGGTGTTACTGAAGAAGAAGGCGTTGAAAAATTAAAAGCTGACGTTCGTAAAAACATGGAACGTGAAGTTCGCAATGGTTTACGTAATCAAGTTAAACAAGCTGCATTTGATGCTCTTGTTGCTGCTAACGAAGTTGAAGTTCCAGCTGCAATGGTTGCTCAAGAAATTGACCGTCAACGTCAACAAATGGTTCAACAGTTCACTCAACAATTCGGTGGTGCTGGTGCTCAATCTTTTGACAAGAGCATGCTTCCTGACGAATTGTTCAAAGAACAAGCAGAGCGTTCTGTTAAACTTGGCGTATTAGTAAGCAAAGTTTTAGCTGATGCTAAACTTGAAGTTGATCAATCACGTGTTGATGCTTACATCGACGATATGGCTTCTTCTTATGAAGATCCAACTGAAGTGATCGAATACTTCAAAAATGATGCTCAACAACGTGCTCAAATCGAAGCTGTTGTATTAGAAGATCAAGTTGTTGATCACATCTTAGCTGCTGCTAAAGTGACTGACAAAGCAGTATCTTACGAAGACTTATTGAAAGAACAACAAGCTCGCCGTATGGGCTAATCTTTTGAGAAGTCAGGAAAAGGCGCTTTAGGCGCCTTTTTCATTTTTAGGTATGTGGTTAATTTGAGTACGTCGTTAAGTACTTAGGTATAAATAATATAATATTTCAGTGCGAACCTTTTGCAATTTGAGAAATTATCCCGCATATTGTTGCCATAGGTTAAGTCACAAAAAATTTAGGAATAAATAACGTATGTATGTTCCAACAATTGAAAATGCTTTAGTTCCTGTTGTGGTTGAACAATCTTCTCGCGGCGAACGTTCTTTTGATATTTATTCACGACTTTTACGTGAGCGCGTCATTTTTCTAACTGGTGAAGTTGAAGACAACATGGCAAATTTGATTGTTGCTCAAATGTTGTTCTTGGAAGCTGAAAACCCAGATAAAGATATCCATCTTTATATTAACTCGCCAGGTGGTTCAGTCACTGCTGGTATGGCGATTTATGACACGATGCAATTTATCAAACCTGATGTAGTGACATACTGTATGGGGCAGGCTGCATCTATGGGCGCATTCTTATTAAATGCTGGTGCTAAAGGTAAACGCTATTGCCTTGAAAATGCACGTGTAATGATTCACCAACCATTAGGTGGATTCCGTGGTCAGGCATCAGACATTGAAATTCACGCACGTGAAATTCTATTTATTAAAGAACGCTTGAATCGTTTGATGGCAGAACACAGTGGTCAAGACTATGACACGATTGCTCGTGATACCGATCGTGATAACTTTATGACTGCACAAGCAGCAAAAGAATATGGCTTAGTCGATCAGGTATTAAGTAAGCGTCCATAAGGGGGAGTTTTAAGTGGCTTGAGTTGTTAGAAAACGCCTCCATATAGTCATTTAACCCTATCGCTTGCCCTCATATTTAAGATTCTATTTGTGGAGAGAATATGTCCGAACATCCTCAAGGACAAAAACATTGTTCATTTTGCGGTAAAACGCAGTCTGAAGTCGGGAAACTGATTGCGGGCGAGGACGCATATATTTGTAATGAGTGTGTAGATGTCTGCTTAGACCTTGTACAAACCAGTCAACAGGTTGAAGCAGGTGACTGGGCGAGCAAGGCATTGCCAAAACCACATGAAATACGTGCTGCGCTTGATCAATATGTGATTGGTCAGGATCTTGCCAAAAAGACATTATCTGTTGCCGTTTATAACCATTATAAGCGTTTGAAAGTCGGGCAATCTGGTCATGTGTCTAAAGATGTGGAAATTGCTAAAAGTAACATTCTACTGATTGGACCTACCGGTTCAGGTAAAACATTACTTGCTCAAACATTGGCTCGTTTGTTAGATGTTCCGTTTGCTATGGCAGATGCGACCACTTTAACTGAAGCGGGTTATGTCGGCGAAGACGTTGAAAATATTGTACAAAAGCTTTTGCAAAAAGCAGATTACGACGTAGAAAAAGCTCAAAAGGGCATTATCTATATCGATGAAATCGACAAGATTACACGTAAATCTGAAAATCCGTCGATTACGCGTGACGTTTCTGGTGAAGGTGTACAACAAGCATTGCTTAAGATGATTGAAGGTACTGTAGCTTCAATTCCACCACAAGGTGGACGTAAACATCCGCAGCAAGAGTTCATTCAAATTGATACCTCAAATATCTTATTTATTTGTGGTGGTGCATTTGCTGGACTGGAAAAAATTGTACAACAACGCCAAGAGAAAGGCGGAATTGGCTTTACAGCTGACGTGAAGAAAAAAGATGAAAGCAAGAAAATTGCTGAACTGTTCCGTCAAGTTGAGCCAACTGACTTAGTGAAATTTGGTTTGATCCCAGAATTTATTGGTCGTTTACCAGTCATTGCGACGCTTGAAGAGCTTGATGAAGAAGCCTTAATGCAAATTTTGACAGAACCGAAAAATGCATTAACTCGCCAATATCAATACTTATTCAACATGGAAAATGTTGACCTTGTATTTGAAGATTCAGCTTTACGCGCGGTTGCTAAGCGAGCGCTTGAGCGTAATACTGGAGCTCGTGGTCTACGTTCGATTTTGGAAAATGTTTTACTTGAAACAATGTATGACTTACCAAGTCGTACAGATGTAGGAACAGTTTTCATTAATGAAGCAGTCATTAATGGTGAAGCAGAACCTGTTTACAAGCCAGAACGCCAGCCTAAAGAAACAGCAACTCATGAAAGTGTTGCTAAGGCAGATTTAAAAGTAATTGATTCGAAGTCTGCTTAGATTTCATTCATCTAAAAAGCATGAATCGCGCGAGTGATTCATGCTTTTTTTGTTTTCAATTCATGTAGGTGGTGTTAATCTAAAAAAACAAAATACGCATAGTTTTGCGATATAGAAAAATCAAAAGAAAACGCTTTGAGGGATGTCATGCGTTATTTAATTATTGCATTAAGTTGTACCGCATTACTTGCGGGTTGCCAAAGTTCATCACACTTAGCAAAAAATTCAGGTGAGCTGACTGCGACTTTACCTAAAGTTGATGTAGATAAAGCACCCGGTGTATTTGATCAATACCATGTGGGTGGCTTTAGTATGGGTGGGTGGGTAAACCAGAAGCTAGGTCAGACATTTGTACCGATTAAACCGCAAAATGAACATGCAGCAGTAGTCTATCTCTATCGGCCAGATACCAAATGGAACCGTCAGGAAATTGCAGCAATCAATTTGTTTGTAAATGGCAAACGAATTCCAAGCTTATTGCATAACCATTATTACTGGATTGAACTGCCAGCAGGAAGTTATCGTATTTCTGCAAGTCGGCCTCTATTAGGTATTCATTTCCAAGAGCCAAAATATATTGATATTATGGTCGATGCTGGAACGTCTTATTATTTAAAATACGATGAAGAAAATAAAATGGACCGTGGTGAACACACTGGCCCATTTATGTTAATGCAAGACAATATTGGACGTAGAGAGATTGCTTTTACTGAGCTTAAATCTTCTAGCTACAATTTTGTTGCTGAAGATACTTCAGGAAAAATACGTCATAAACCGCAAGAGCTAAAACCAGCTAAATATGATGAGAAGTCAGATGTCCATCTGATTAAACCATTTAAGTTATGGAACCCTTTAACGTGGTAATGGCCTACAAAGGATAAAGAAAAGTTAAGACTTTTCTTTATCCTTCATCAATGGCGCAATAATTTTAAGCATCTCTTCTTGCATGTGATCACGTGCTTTAGGGTCATTAAAGGTTTGTTGACCCAGCTCCATCATATATTCTGAAATTTGTCCCATAATCTGTACGTTTTTACGCGTAATCGATTGGCCTTCTGGGGTTTTTAAAAATTTCAAATTTGCCTGAACTTCTTCTTCAGTATATGTCTTTAAATAAATATCTTGTAAGGCTTGCGTAGTTTTTGGGCTACTAATGAGCTGGTTACTCGAATCTTTTAAAAGTAAGCCTAACTTTTTCGCTGCCTCTTTTTCTTTCGGGCCTAAAGTTTTGATGCCCGTAATATTAGTGATGATCTGTTCAGCTTGTTGATCATAATAAGGTGTTAATTCATTAATTGATTCTTTAAGCAAATAATCAATTTGGCTCATTTGCATGAGTTCTTTCACTGAACTTAATTTGGCAGGAGAAGCAAATAAGCTTGTTGTAATACAGCTTAGGCAGAGGCTGATTGAGAGATTTTTAAGAATAGGGCGGATAGTCATGAAATGACCTATATACAATATATGGCGGGTGGGTGTATTTATTAATAACATAGATTGGCGAACTAATTGTTACAATTCTTTTCAATTTCCAAAAAAAATTATAAGGCATAAAAAAAGCACCGAATTCGGTGCTTTTCTTGATTAGCCTGCTGCGGCATCGATTACTGGAATTTTTCCAATTTTTGCTTGCCAGATTTTTGGAGCTACTGCGTGAATTGAAGTACCGTTTACATCAACTGCTACAGATACAGGCATATCTTCAACTACGAATTTGTAGATTGCTTCCATACCTAAGTCAGCGAAGGCAACAACTTCAGCTTCACGAACAGCTTTAGATACGAGGTAAGCCGCACCACCAACTGCCATAAGGTAAGTTGCTTTGTTGTCTTTGATCGCTTCAATTGCTGTTGGACCACGGTCAGCTTTACCAATCATACCGAATAGACCAGTATGCTCGAGTACTTTACGTGTGAATTTGTCCATACGTGTTGCAGTTGTAGGGCCAGCAGGACCAACGACTTCATCACCCACAGGATCAACTGGGCCAACGTAATAAATGAATTTACCTTTAAGATCAACTGGTAATTCTTCACCATTGTCGATCATTTCAACCATACGTTTGTGTGCAGCATCACGACCTGTGTACATTGTACCGCTAAGAAGTAATGTGTCGCCCGGTTTCCAAGAATCCATTTCTTCTTGAGTAATGGTATCAAGGTTTACGCGTTTAGACTGTGAAGAATCCCAAGTTACAGATGGATAGTCTTCAAGTTTTGGTGCTTGAATATGAGCTACGCCTGAACCATCAAGCTGGAAGTGAGCATGACGAGTAGCAGCACAGTTCGGAATCATACCAACTGGTTTGCCCGCAGCGTGACATGGGTAATCTTTGATTTTAATATCAAGAACAGTCGTTAAACCGCCAAGACCTTGTGCACCAATACCAAGAGCGTTTACTTTCTCAAAGATTTCGATACGAAGTTCTTCGATTTTGTTTTCTGGTCCACGGCGAAGTAATTCGTCCATGTTAATTTCTTCCATAAGTGCTTCTTTAGCAAGCATCATGGCTTTTTCAGCAGTACCACCAATACCGATACCGAGCATACCAGGAGGACACCAACCTGCACCCATAGTTGGAACAGTTTTAAGAACCCAGTCAACAATCGAGTCAGATGGGTTAAGCATAGCAAGTTTAGATTTGTTTTCTGAACCGCCACCTTTAGCAGCAACAGTAATATCTACTTTGTTACCCGGTACGAGTTTGTAGTGAATAACAGCAGGGGTGTTGTCTTTTGTATTTTTACGACCAAATGCAGGGTCAGCAAGTACAGATGCACGAAGAACGTTGCTGTTTTCAAGGTAACCTTGGCGAACACCTTCATTTACTGCATCGTCTAAGCTCATTGTTAAATCGAATTTAACATCTAAGCCCACTTCAAGGAAAACGTTAACAATACCAGTATCTTGGCAAATTGGACGATGACCTTCCGCACACATGCGAGAGTTAATTAAAATCTGTGCAATTGCATCCTTTGCAGCTTTGTTTTCTTCGCGATCATAAGCACGGCTCATCGCTTGGATAAAGTCTTGCGGGTGATAGTACGAAATAAACTGTAGGGCGTCCTTGATTGATGTAATCAAGTCATCTTGTTTGATAATCGTTGTCATACCAAAAAATCTCTTGAGCGGGCTGTTAGCTAGCGGGCTAAATTATATGACAAAAACACAATCTTGTGGGGGATTGGTTGATCTTTTGACCGAAAGTCGAATAAGACCAATGCTAAGTGATTTAAAACTAAGAACAACCAACTGCTAAGGCCGTTATTTGAGAATAAAAAAAGCCATTTGAGCGGACATCAAATGGCGAGAGGTAGAAAAGATTAAATGATATTAATTATTTGGCAGCAGCTTGTTGTTCAGCCTGAATTGCTGTTAAGGCAATAGTAAAGACGATGTCATCTACTAAAGCACCACGAGACAAGTCATTGACTGGTTTGTTTAGGCCTTGCAGCATTGGTCCAACGCTGACTACATTTGCTGCACGTTGTACTGCTTTATAGGTCGTATTACCTGTATTTAAGTCTGGGAAAATAAATACATTGGCACGACCAGCTACGCGTGAGTCTGGTGCCTTTTGGCGTCCTACACTTTCAACAGAAGCTGCATCGTATTGGAGTGGACCATCAATCAGTAAATCAGGGCGGCGTTGCTGTGCAATTTGAGTCGCTTGTTGTACTTTTTCAACATCAGCACCAGTGCCTGACGTACCAGTCGAATAGCTGATCATGGCAATACGTGGGTCAATTCCAAACGCTTTTGCAGAGTCAGCAGACTGAATCGCAATTTCAGCAAGCTGATCGGCTGTAGGGTCTGGGTTAATTGCACAGTCACCGTAAACATATACTTCATCTGGTAAAAGCATAAAGAATATGGATGAAACTAGTGAGTAAGAAGGTGCGGTTTTAATAAGCTGAAAAGCAGGGCGCACGGTGTTCGCTGTAGTGTGAACTGCACCAGAAACCAAACCATCTACATGATCTAGCGCCAGCATCATGGTGCCAAGAACAACAGTGTCTTGTAATTGATCTTTGGCTTGTAACTCATTGAGTTTGCCTTTGCGGAGTTCAACCATAGATGCAACATATTGATTGCGAATGCTGTCCGGATCAATAATTTCCAAGTCTGCTGGTAATTCAATACCGCGTGCTTTTGCAACGTCTTGTACCGCATCTGGTTTTGCTAACAAAATACAATGTGCAATACCACGAGCCTGACATATAGCAGCTGCTTCAATAGTGCGTGGCTCGTCGCCTTCAGGTAGGACAATCCGTTTTTTGGCTGCAATCGATTTTTGTACCAGTTCGTGACGGAATGCAGAAGGAGAAAGACGTGGTGTTGCTCCATTATTACTGTGTTGTTTAAGCCATTCGACATCGATATGACTTGAAACAAAACGAGTCACTTGCTCGGCACGTTCAGTATCATCGGTTGGAATTTCATTACCAAAATCAGATAAGCGCTGTGCCGTTTCCAGTGTGTTTAAACGGGTATGTAAAATTGGTAAGCCTTGTTTGATAGCGCTTTGGCAAAACTCTAAAAGCTCAGGGGCAGGAGCTTCACGTTCGGTCAGTACCAAGCCTGCTAGAGGAATGCCATTACTAGTTGCTAAACTACCTGCAAGTAATACATCGGTACGTTCAGATGCGCTAATAATCAGTTCGCCAGCAATGAATTTATTCAGTTCATATTCAATGCTTGAGGCAATTAAACTTGAATGCAAAATACGACGTGTTTTCGCTTCGCCTTGATGTACCCATTGACCGTCAATCACGTTCGCGATGTCTAAAGTTCTAGGTACACTTAAGGTATTACTAAATGGGACTAAACCAATAATGGGTAAATCGTTTGATCCAAAGTAGCGATTGTATTTTTGCAGTTCTGTCGTAAATTTTGCGATGTCTTCAGTTGGACGTAGCGATGGGTCGAATGCGACAGGAATCTGAGCTGTTTCCTCAGATAACCCACGTGTACGCATAAAGAGTACACCTGCTGTTCGGTTTGAAGTTGCACCGCCAAACTGACGTAAGTGTGCTTCAACTTTCTCTGCTGTTTTACGTGGATTTTGGATGTCTGCTGTGCTTACTAACACTACTTCTGCATCGAGAGCTTGGGCAAGGCTGGCATTAAGCTCACTGGCAAAATGATCTTGTCCATTTGGCAATAAGCCTTCAACAATAATGACATTATTGTCGGCTGCAATACTGCGATGAAGACTTACTGCTTCTTCAAGGAGTTCATCGACTTCACCTGACGCAATGCGTTGGGTTAATTTTTCATGAGAAATGGATTGAACAGTTTTACCTTGAAATAAATGACCAAATAAAGATGTAGTTCGGTCTAAAGTTTCTTGATCTACCTGAGAAAACGGTTTTAAAAAGCCTGCTTTAATCCCATTACAATCAAGTGCATAAATCATACCTAAGCAGGCAGAGGTTAAACCAACCCCTTCACCTGTAGGAATTAATAAAATTGTATTCATATAAACCTATAAATAACGTTCTTTGACTTCTGTAATTAAGCAAGGCTAACTTCAGGAGATGTATTTTGTGAAACGTCTACAACCTGACGCGTTTCTTTAGCAATACGGCCTTCTTCATCGGTTGGAATCACCCAAATTTGTGGTCCTGTACCGCTATCAATACGGCCTTCTGTGCCACGTTTTAAATTGTTGTTCTGGTCTTTATCGAGCTGTAAACCAAAGTGAGGTAAATAAGCTAAAGTCTTTTCACGAATGTAAGCTGAGTTTTCACCAATACCACCTGTGAAGATCAGGCCATCAATACTTGGCAAACCACAGCTTAAGGCAGCAAGTGATTTTGCAAGGCGGTAGCTAAATACTTCAATTGCAAGACGCGCATCTTCGTTGCCATTTTCAGAGGCTTCAATCACTGTGCGCATATCGTTAGAGAGTTGTGATAAGCCAAGTAAGCCACTTTCGTTATTTAAAACTTTATCGATTTTCGCCAAGTCCCAACCAAGATTTTTTGCAAGGAAACTGTGTAAGCTTGGATCGACATCCCCACTACGGGTTCCCATTACAACACCTTCAAGCGGAGTAAGGCCCATAGAGGTATCAACACTTTGTCCGTTCCATACTGCACAAGTCGAACTACCATTGCCCAAGTGTGCTGTTAACCAACCGCCTTTTTGGAAATTACCAGCCAGTTCACTACCGCGGTCAGACACATAAGCATGACTTGTGCCGTGGAAGCCATAGCGGCGAACGTTATGGTCTGTATATAAAAATTTAGGGATTGCATAACGGTATGCATGCGCAGGCATGGTTTGGTGGAATGCAGTGTCGAATACGGCAACTTGAGGTAATTCAGGAAATAGGCGCATCGTTGCTTCAATCCCGATTAAGTGGGCTGGGTTATGAAGCGGTGCAAGAGGGGTGGCTGCACGAATACGTTCTATAATTTCAGGAGTAAGTAATTCAGCTTTGGTGAGGCTTCCACCATGTACGACACGGTGACCGATTGCTTGAGGTTTATAGTTTGCAAGACGTGCAAGTAAAGTTTCTAAAGCTTTGGCGTGGTCAGCATAAGGAATTGAAAGCTCTAGTGGTTCTCCACCGACTGTAATTCCTTTAATACGAGCATCAGCCGCCCCTAAGTTTTCTGCTAAACCATAAATACGATCTTCACGACGGTCTGAAACCAGCGCGTATTTAATAGATGAAGAACCGCAATTAATAACTAATACTGATGTAGCCACGTTGAAATACCCAAGTCCTGATTTAAAAATAGTTTTCCTAACTTCCTGATCAAAAGGCATTAATTGCAACATGCATTTAGAGCAGGTTGTGATGTTTTAACATGTGTTGTTTTTCTGTCCAAGATAGACTTTAGCCCATTAGACTTAAGCACTATCGACCATCAAATTTTTTATAACTAATATTCGTTGAGTATAAAGCTTAACCACTGTATTTATTGTTTTTTTGTAGAAGAATTAAACAGTTTTTTGTATATATTTATGAAAAGTAAATTTTGAATCAATGTAATTTTCAACTATTTGGTATAAATTTTTTAAGAAAAAATAAGTGTTGTTATTTTATTCAAACTAGAGGGGAGTATTACAAATAATATACGTAATTGAAATTAAGTTTTAATAGTTTATACATAGGATAAAAAGGATAAATTATAAACATTTTTAATATCAAACTAAGTATAAAAAAGTCAGTGCTCACCCATTTATAAAAGATATTTTATTGCTTTGATATTATGAGAAATTTCTCATAGTTATTAATATTTAATTTACCCGTAAATATAGTCAAAAATAAAGTCATTTTCTTGTTTAAAACTTAAACATTATTTGTCTTTAATGCTAAGGCCTAGAGTATTGCTCGGAGTTATAAGGACTTGCATGTCGCTTTTTGCCTTAATAATATTATTCATCCTTCTGCCAAATGATCGTTAAATATATCGTTTGGTCTATTTTGTTTTTCCGGCTTATCCGGTTGTACAGGAGCGTCCAGCATGGACTTGCCGAACCCAATATTGGCAAAAGTTACCGAGCGTGTAATCGCGCGTAGCCAAAAAACTCGTTCTGCATATTTACAACGCATTGAACATGCCCAAGGTAAATTTCCTGCTCGTGGAGCACTCTCATGTGCCAATCTCGCACATGGTTTTGCCAGCATGGAAGATAATGAAAAATTAATTATTAAAGTTGGCCGTGAACCAAATATTGGCATTGTGTCTTCATATAATGAAATGCTTTCAGCACATGCCCCTTATAAAACCTTCCCAGACATTATAAAAACAGCTGCCCGTGAAAATGGTGGTGTTGCTCAGTTTGCAGGTGGTGTCCCAGCAATGTGTGATGGCATTACTCAAGGTAATGCCGGTATGGAATTGTCGTTGTTTTCACGTGAAACAATTGCGATGAGTACAGCAATTGCACTTTCTCATAATATGTTCGATGCCGCATTGTGTCTCGGCGTATGCGATAAAATTGTGCCGGGCTTACTGATTGGTGCCTTACAGTTTGGTTATCTGCCAACTATTTTTGTGCCTGCGGGTCCAATGAGTAGCGGTTTATCAAATGATGATAAAGCCAAAATTCGTCAACAATTTGCGACTGGCCAAGTGGGCCGTGATGCCTTACTTGAAGCTGAATCGGCGGCCTATCATGGTCAGGGCACATGTACCTTCTATGGTACTGCCAACAGTAATCAAATGTTGATGGAAGTCATGGGATTACATTTGCCAAGCGCTGCATTTGTACACCCTCACACGCCATTACGTGATGCGCTCACTGCCGAAGCGGCTAAACGTGTGCTTGACTTAACTGCTGAGCGAGGCAACTACACACCAATTGGTCATGTGATCGATGAAAAAGCTATTATCAATGGCATTGTGGCTTTACTGGCTACAGGCGGTTCAACCAATCACACATTGCATCTGATTGCGATTGCACGTGCGGCTGGCATCTTAATTGACTGGGATGACTTTGATGAGTTGTCTGCTGTTGTTCCATTGCTCGCAAAAATCTATCCAAATGGTAAGGCTGATGTAAACCATTTCCAAGCTGCGGGTGGGGTGGCATTCCTTATTCGTAACTTACTTGAGGCTGGTTTACTCCATAACGATGTAACGACAGTCGCTGGTAAGGGTTTACAGCACTACACCAAAGAACCGAAATTGATTGACGGTAAGCTCACTTGGATTGACGGTGTGGTTCAAAGCCTTGATGACAAAGTACTTCGTAGCATTGATGCGCCGTTTCAGCCAGATGGTGGCTTACGTTTAATGCAAGGTCGTCTTGGTCGTGGTGTTATCAAGATTTCTGCGGTTGCGCCAGAGCACCGTAAAGTTAAAGCACCAGCAATTGTGTTTGACTCTCAAGAAGCGGTACAAGCAGCGTTTGATCGTGGCGAATTACACCGAGACTTTATTGCGGTTGTTCGTTTCCAAGGTGCTCGTGCGAATGGTATGCCTGAGTTACATCGTTTGACGCCTGTGTTGGGTGTTTTACAAGACCAAGGTTTCCATGTTGCTTTAGTCACTGACGGTCGTATGTCTGGTGCTTCAGGCAAAGTGCCTGCGGTGATTCACTTGTCTCCAGAAGCCTTACTAAATGGGCCGATTGCTAAAGTCCAAACCGGAGATATGTTGGTTATCGATGCTGAGGCTGGTGTACTCGATATTGAGTTAGATGAACAAACTTGGCAATCACGCCCTGTTGCACAGCCAGAACATCAGGCAGAAAACGAAGTCGGTTTTGGTCGTGAATTATTTGGTGTATTCCGTGCAGCAGCAGCGCCTGCGGAACATGGGGCATCTGTGTTTGGTTCACTTGTTGGTGAAGAGCCACAAGTGCATATTTGAGACAAAGGAATTACAAAGTAATGAGCAAGATTGAAGATGTGGTCAAATTAGGCCCAGTAATTCCAGTGTTGGCTTTTGACTCTGCCGAACAAGGTGAACATGTATCACGTGCGTTGCATGCTGGTGGTGTAAAGGTACTGGAAATTACTTTACGTACTGCTGCTGGTTTGGCTGCTATTGAGCGAGCGTCTCAGTTGGCAGACGACATTGTGGTGGGTGTGGGAACAATTACCAAGCCTGAGCATTGTGCTCAAGCTAAAAAAGCAGGCGCTAAGTTTGGTGTATCTCCTGGTTTAACAAAAGACTTACATTTGGCTGCACAAGATGCTGGCTTACCTTTATTACCAGGAGTCATGACGCCCAGTGATCTGATTCAGGCGATTGAGCTTGGCTATGACATTGTGAAGTTTTTCCCAGCTCAGCAAGCAGGTGGGGTCGAGATGCTCAAAGCATTTTATGGTCCATTTCCAAACTTGCGTTTTTGCCCGACCGGTGGAATTACAGCAGAGTCAGCACCAGATTTCTTGAAGCAACCTAACGTAGTTTGTGTAGGTGGTTCATGGTTGACACCTAAAGCTGCTGTTGCTGCACAAGACTGGGCTGAAATTACGCGTTTAGCTCAAATTGCGAGTCAGTTGAGAGCATTGTAAATGTAGTCAATATTTATAAAAAATGAAGTGCATTCTATGTGCTTTAAAGGCTGTATTGATGTGACCAGTTTGTGCTGGTTACACCTAAATATAAAAAATTAATGTCTTAACAGTAGGAATTACTGTGGTTGAAGACCTTTGTTTAGGCAGTGTGCCTAAATAATAATTCCAAGGAGAAGTGTCCCATGGAGACGGTTCAGGGTGGCATGTTGCTGATCTACACTGTAATCGCGATTATTGCATTGGTTGTTATGATCGCGAAGTTCAGAATTTATCCCTTTTTAGTTCTTATCATTGTTTCACTCGGTTTAGCTTTAGCTGTTGGCATGCCAATGGGCGATATTGTTAAGTCATATGAAGCTGGTACTGGTAAAACCTTGGGCCACCTTGCGATTGTAATCGCACTCGGAACGATGCTCGGCAAAATGATGGCCGAGTCGGGTGGTGCTGAACGAATAGCAATTACTTTAATTAAATGGTTTGGTGAGAAAAATATTCACTGGGCCATGATGTTTATTGCCCTTATTGTTGGTCTTCCCGTATTTTTCGAAGTCGGTTTTGTTCTACTCATTCCAATTGCGTTCAACATTGCTAAACGGACAGGCAAGTCCTTACTGGTTGTTGGCTTGCCGATGGTGGCTGGTTTGTCGGTTGTACATGGTTTAATTCCGCCACATCCAGCAGCTTTGCTGGCGGTGCAGGCATATCATGCTGATATTGGTAAAACGATTGCCTACAGTTTAATAGTCGGTGTTCCAACAGCTATTGTGGCTGGGCCTTTGTATGCACTCTGGATTAATAAATACGTCAAACTGCCTGAGAATAACCCGTTAGCAAAGCAGTTTGTTGATGCGGATACGACCAAGACTCGTGAGCTACCAAGCTTTGGGATTACCTTATTTACGATTATGTTGCCTGTCGTACTCATGTTAATCGGAAGTTGGGCTGATCTGTTCTTTGCACCAAAAACTTTCGCAAATGATGTACTACGTTTTATTGGTACTTCTGATATCGCATTGCTTATTGCTGTACTGGTCAGCTTTATTACCTTTGGTACGATGCAGGGCTTTAACCGTGAACAAATTGAAAAATTCTGTGGCGGGTGTTTAGCTTCTATTGCCGGGATTATGTTGATTGTAGGTGCAGGTGGCGGTTTTGGTGGCATTTTGCGTGACACCGGTATTTCTGATGAGATTGTATCTACAGCTTTGAAGGCAAATTTATCGCCATTATTGTTAGGCTGGTTTGTCGCAGCATTGATTCGTTTGGCTACAGGTTCTGCAACGGTTGCGATGGCTACCGCTTGTAGCATTGTTGCTCCAATTGCAGCTACGGCTGGCGTTGCTGTTAGGCCGGAACTTTTAGTCCTTGCGACGGGTTCGGGTTCATTAGTGTTCTCACATGTAAATGACGCAGGATTTTGGCTAATCAAAGAATATTTTGGTATGACAGTAGGGCAGACACTCAAAACTTGGTCGGTATTAGAAACGATCATTTCGGTGTTGGGTTTATCTTTCACGCTACTGCTTAGCACTATTTTATAATTAAAGGTGAGTAATCCATGATTGTGATTGCAATGGGTGTCTGTGGAACAGGTAAAACCCTAATCGGTGAGTTGTTATCAGAGCGTTTGGCTTGTGAGTTCCTCGATGGCGATACGCTTCATTCGGCTGCAAATAAAAGCAAGATGAGCCAAGGTATTCCTTTAACTGATGAAGACCGTTTGCCGTGGTTACAAGCCATTCGTCAGGCGATTGAAACAAAACAAAGAGATGGTGAAACAGCTGTATTTACATGCTCATCTTTAAAGCGGATGTATCGCGATATTTTAAGAGGGCAGGACCAGAATATTAAGTTTGTATACTTAAAAGGTTCTTATGAGCTGTTGCAGCAACGTCTTGCTGAGCGAGCAGGCCATTTCTTTGACCCATCATTGCTACAAACTCAGCTAGATACATTAGAGGAACCTGATGTGAATGAAGCAATTGCTATTGATATTGCGCTCACACCAGAACAGATCATTGAACAAGTCATCCAGAAGTTAGGGGTGACTGATAGTGTGTGTCGAGGATAACCTCATTTAAAACTCACATCTTGATGGCTCTATAGCCTGAGGCCCAAGCAAGGTGAATACCGGTAACAGTACTGGTATTCACACAAACTAGACCTGTTCATAACAGGCTAGGTTTAAATTTATAAATAATTGGAGATAAGAATAATGAGCCATTCAAATAATTTACAACATAAATTTCCCCCAGTAGATAGTATTCCTGACAGCGTACGTCTGCCATCTCAGATTCATCAGCGTATCTCGTTAGTGGATGGTGAGTTGAAGTTATGGGCTGGTTCAACCAAGAAGACATTCTCTCCAATCTGGATTCAGCAACCTGACGGTAGCTTGCAGCAAGTTGAGCTTGGTAGTTATCCAGTCATGGGTGAGAAAGAAAGTGACGAAGCGTTAGAAGCTGCAGTACGTGCCTACAATAATGGTCGTGGTGAATGGCCAATGATGAAAGTTGGTGAGCGCATTGCTTGTATGCAGAATTTTATTCAGCGTATGGTGGAACAGCGAGACCTCATTGTTAAACTGATCATGTGGGAAATTGGTAAGAGCTTGGCGGACTCAGAAAAAGAGTTCGACCGTACTGTCACCTATATGCGTCAAACGATTGATGCCCTGAAAGATCTGGATAATGCCAACTCCCGCTTTGTGATTGCTGAAGGTACGATTGGTCAAATCCGTCGTACTCCATTAGGTGTCGTGTTGTGTATGGGACCGTACAACTACCCGCTGAACGAAACCTTTGCTACCTTGATTCCGGCCATGCTGATGGGTAATACCATCATTTTTAAACCACCTCAATTTGGTACCTTATTGTTTGAACCATTGTTGGAAGCATTCCGTGATTCATTTCCAAAAGGTGTGATCAATACCATTTATGCACCAGGTTCATTGGTGGTGCCGCATCTGTTGGCATCTGGAAAAATTAATGTATTGGCATTGATTGGTTCTAGTAAAGTGGCCGATCACTTGAAAAAACAACATCCTAAATCTCACCGTCTGCGTGCGATTCTGGGACTGGATGCAAAGAACGCAGCCATTATTTTGCCAGATGCTGATTTGGATTTGACAGTGAAAGAGTGCCTGTTAGGAGCATTGTCGTTTAATGGTCAGCGTTGTACTGCGCTCAAAATGCTGATGGTACATCGGTCAATAGCTGACGAATTTGTTAAGCGTTTAACGGCTGAACTGGCTAAACTAAAAGTGGGTATGCCTTGGGAGAAGGGTGTATTTATTACTCCGTTGCCAGGTATGCACCGTACAACCTATATGACTGAAGTCATTGAAGATGCCGTGGCAAAAGGAGCTAAAGTCGTTAATCCGGAAGGTGGCGAATTCTGCAAAACCATGTTCTATCCAGCCGTAGTTTATCCGGTGACAGAGGGTATGAGACTGTATCGCGAAGAACAGTTTGGTCCAGTGGTGCCTGTCTCTGTTTATGATGACATTGAAACTGTGCTGGAATATGTTACGACTTCGGATCATGGTCAGCAGGTGAGTATTTTTGGTAGCGATCCTGAGCAAATTGGTCATTTAGTCGATACACTTGTACATCAAGTTTGTCGTGTAAATATCAACTGTCAGTGTCAACGTGGTCCAGATGTATTCCCATTTGGTGGTCGTAAAGATTCTGCCGAAGGTACACTGTCTGTGCATGATGCGTTACGTGCATTTTCTATCCGCGCTATGATTGCTGCTAAACAGACCGATGATAGCAAAGGCATGCTGGCCTCTATGGTGTCTGAGCACTATTCTAAATTTGTGAATACCGACTTTATTTTCTAATGAACATATGATTAAAAAACCAGCCTTTTGGCTGGTTTTTTTAGTTGCTAATAATTTGAATAATAAAAAAACGCCTGAAATTGATCAGGCGTTTTTTTTGCAAGAATGGCTTGATTATTGACGAATTTGACCGTCACCTAACACAATCCATTTTTGAGAAGTTAAGCCTTCTAAACCAACTGGACCACGTGCATGAATTTTATCTGTTGAGATACCAATTTCAGCACCTAAGCCATATTCAAAGCCATCAGCGAAACGAGTTGAAGCATTAATCACGACTGAACTCGAATCTACACGAGCCAAGAACTGACGAGCCAAAGTATAGTTTTCAGTCACAATGGCATCGGTGTGATGTGAACCATACTTATTGATATGGTCAATTGCTTCATCAATACCACTCACTACCTTAACAGCAAGAATTGGTCCTAAATATTCGGTATACCAATCTTCTTCTGTCGCAGGTTTTACAGAGGCACCCAAAATACGACGTGTTTCTGGACAACCGCGTAACTCAACTTGTTTTTCAGCATACAGTTCAGCAATACGTGGTAAGAAAACGTCTGCAATTTTTTCATCCACAAGCAGTGTTTCCATCGCATTACAAACACCGTAACGATGTGTTTTGGCATTCAATGTAATTGGTAATGCTTTTTGCAAGTCAGCTTGAGCTTCTACAAACACATGACAGTTACCATCAAGATGCTTAATGACAGGAATACGAGCTTCATTGGTTACACGTTCAATTAGGCTTTTGCCACCACGTGGAACAATTACATCTACGTATTCTGCCATGGTAATGAGGTGGCCAACCGCTGCACGGTCAGACGTTTCAATGACTTGTACCGAATGCTCAGGTAAACCAGCAACTTTTAAACCATGTTTAATCGCTTCTGCGATGGCTTTATTTGACTCAAGTGCTTCTGAACCACCACGTAAAATAATGGCATTGCCCGATTTAATCGCTAAAGATGCAGCCTCAAGTGTTACGTTTGGACGTGATTCGTAAATCATACCAACGACACCCAATGGCACACGCATTTTTCCAATTTGAATACCTGTGGGGCGATATGCAAGATCCGTAATTTCCCCAATTGGATCGACAAGCGCGATCACATCTTTTAAACCTTGCAACATCCCTTTAAAGCGTGCGGGCGTAAGCTCAAGACGATCAAGTAAGGCGCTATCAAGCTGATTGCTACGACCTTTTTCCATGTCGAGTTGATTCGCCGCCAAGATTGCTGCCTGATTATTTTCTAAAGCAGTATAAATAGCAGAGAGTGCATGATTTTTAAGCGAAGTTGAAGCACTTGTTAAAACGCGTGAAGCCTCACGTGCTTGTTGCCCAACTTTTTGCATGTATTGTTCAATTGAATCTTGCATAGCAGTTTTTAATCATTTACCAATGACTACGATAGTAGCAGTCAAATGCGGAACAATGAATGGCTTTTTTTCAAAAATGTGACCGCTATAAAAAAACATTTAAATATTTTGAAAACTATTAGCGGCTTAAACAAGATGAGCGGTCATTTCAGCGATTGCGTATATTTCAGACAATTGTTTAGAATGGACTTGTGCAATACAAACTAATACAAATTTTAAAGATTTGTGCATAAAAGATTACATGTTCAAGAAGGAACTCTTGCAGCATAAAAAAATTACAGCAAGGAGGAAGCAAGGATATGAATTCCATTATTCAAATGGATTCGGAGATAAACCAAGCTTATGCCGGTTTTGGGTTTTTCGATATCTACCATAGAGATAGTTTTAAACAACCAGCTCGTACTACATGGATTGAGGGCTGGAAAATTGAATACATGGCGATTGCAGACCCAAAAACCATTCACAAAACACCGATTGTGATTGTTGGTGGTGCTTTTCAAAATTTTAACTCTTATAAATATTGTGTTGAGCAACTGTTTGAAAGTGGTCCGGTCATTCTAATTGACTTGCCATCTATGGGTGCAAATCAACAAATTACCAATCGGGATACTGGAATTTCTGCTGGAACATTAGAACTACCAGATTTATCAGAAATGTTAGGTCGCTGGTTAGATATTGTCGGAATTCAAAAAGTTTCTGTAATGGGAATGTCGTTGGGTTCAGTGGTTGCTTCTTGTTTTGCCTATCACCGTCCAGATTTGATGGATCGCATGATTTTGATGGGTGTTATGCAAAAGACCCGTAAAAGCTGGCGAATGATTTTGGAAGAATCGCTCAAACTCATGCAAGAAAACCGTATGGAAGAGTTTGGGCAAGCGGTCATTTTATATTTGGTAAACCATGCCAAGTTAGATAAAACGCGTATGTCACCTACAGCTAAAAAATTATTTTTTAGGCAAATGGCTGAGTTTACGGGTACCGAGCGTGAACGTTATGACATTAACTGTAATCGACTTTTGCGTTTAACAGATGTGCCGATTCCAAAGTGTAAAACACTGGTTGCAGCAGGGCAGTATGACAGTTTTACTCTGCCTCATGAAAATGCCAATTTTGCTTTGCAATGTCCAGATATGGAATTTGCACTAATTGCAAACGCAGATCATGTACCACAGCTCCAGCGTCGTAAAGAAACCATGAGTTTGTTCACTTCATTTTTAAAAGGCGAATCTATCCAAAATTTGGATGGCATTATTCCAATGACGCGCGAACAAATGCAAAGTATGGAGCGCCGAGGTGAGGAACGGATTCCAGTTCTCCAGCCTAAAACGAAACTGAGCCACCGTGAATGTAAAACAGAATTGCCAGTGACGATTGTGGACGTGACTTTCTTTGGGATTTACTTGAAGTTCGATGATGTGACACAGCTCGACTTTGTAAATGAACACCCACGGGATCTGGCTCTGCATTTAGAAGATGAGGAAGGCCCTTTCTCGATTGAATGTTTAATCTTTGAAGCTACTGAACAAGGAATCCGTGCTTTATTTAAGCATGGCAGTTTTGAGCTTGCTGATCGTTTAAGTCGTTTTATTGTCCGTCAAAAACAAACTGCTTAATTAGGTTTTTATAAATGGAAGCTCGTTTATTTCGAGCTTCCATTTTTTTATATTTATTATTTTGTTTGGGCATGAATGGTCCAAACTAAGTCACCTAAATGTTCTTCACTTCTCTCTTTAGAAACTTGTCCAAAGAATATTTGTGGTTGCTCAACACTCACCTTACTAAATCCTGCATCTTTAAAAAAGTCTTTCACCTCAAGTGGCGTTTTAAAGTGAAAACTAAAAGAGCTTCGAGACATTAATTTCAATAATTTACTGCTGTTCCAGATAATACTGGCGAGTTTATTTTTAACGGGTTCAGGGTAGAGGTCGGTTAAGTAATGGAGCTTTTTAAAAGAAGTTCCGTAGTGAGCAATCGACTGGATCAGTTGTTTTAATAAGTCTTTATCAAAATAGTTAATCAAACCTTCACTAATCACAACCAGTGGGCGGTTCGGGTCAAACACTTCAAATGCTTGAGCAAAAGCATCTGTAAATAAATCGACTGATAAAATCTCAGGTGCATTTTTTTCAATTTGTTGTAGGGCATTTTGTTTGGTTTGTGCCATATCGGGTAAATCAAGCTCCCGATAGGTAATCGAAGGGTAATGCTGTCTAAACCACCAGCCACGTGGTGATAAACCACAAGCAATTTCAAGCACCTGTAAATCAGAGTTTTCTTGAATTAACTTCTCTAAATCATGATCGAGCATGGTATGGCGTTGTTTAAGCGTCGTGCGCATGCTGCCACCGACATATTTCTCTGCCCAAGATTCTAATGGGTGAACTAAATATGCCAACGATTTGCCTTTACTCGTAGCAAATGCTTCGTGTGAGATCCCCATTTGATACCAGATATAACCCGTATAGTGGGCTGTAAAAGAGATGTGGCGGTGTTTTGAAAGGTGTTGTGTCATTCGTCCTGAACTCGATTTATTGTTTTTCTGTGATCTTCATTGCCTAAGCGCTATAAGATCTTGAATTGAAATTACGTCATTTAAGTTGATTAATACATCACGGCGGAGTTTTGCTATTTTAAATGTTTCATATCGGGATTAACCTTCGGTTCGACCTACTTTTGTTTTGGCAAAAGTAGGCAAAACCATTGTCATCTGCAAAACCTGTTAGATGTATCCATCTGTCTTATATATTGCAAATACAATACTTATTAAGCACTACGCAGGTTGCAGATGACGCTTCTACGTATTCATAATTTAGATCGAATTTTTAAACTCTTCAATGGCTGTTTTGACAGCTTGCCATTCATTTCCAAGCGATAAAGTTTCACCAATCTGAATTTGTGGAATTTGGCCACGCATGCGTTCAAGGCGTTCTTGGTTTGGTAGCTCTAAGTTCGCAATACCTTCAAGTGCTGTACATGCTGCACTACGGTCATTACATACCAGCCCCATATCACAACCCGCTGCCAGAGCGGCCTGAATACGTGCATCTGCGCCACCTACTACACAAGCAGCCTGCATGCTTAAGTCATCAGAGAAAAGTACGCCATTAAAATTCAAACGTTTGCGTAGAACTTCTTGAATCCAGAAAGGTGAGAAACCTGCCGGATTTGGGTCAACCTGATCATAAATCACATGTGCAGGCATGAGTGCATCAAGCTCAGGCATAAGCTTAATGAAGCTTTGCATGTCATGGTTATAAATTTCGTCATAACTGCGGCTATCAATTGCAGCAGCAACATGAGAGTCTGCTTTTACTGAACCGTGACCAGGGAAGTGCTTACCGGTATTTGCCATTCCAGCTTTTTTCATACCGCGCATAAATGCGCCAGCAAGTGGGGCAATATCCTCAATGTTTTTAGAGAAGCCACGGTCGCCAATCACATCACTAATTGCATTAAGGTCTAAAACTGGTGCAAAACTAAAATCGATACCGACTGCAAGGACTTCGGTTGCCATTAACCAGCCGCACTGTTCAGCCAGTTCAAGAGCCTTTTGCGGTTGAGTGATATAAAGTTCGCCAAAGCGGCCCATCGCTGGTAATAGTGTAAAGCCAGCTTTTAAACGTTGAACTCGACCACCTTCTTGATCGACAGCAATCAAAATATCTGGGCGAACTTGGCGCATATGGTCGGTTAAAGCACGGACTTGTTGTGGTGATTCAATATTTCGTGCAAATAAAATCATGCCACCGACTTGCGGAGCTTGTAATAGTTCAATATCTTCTTTAGTAAGTTCTGTGCCGGCAATGTCCAGCATCAACGCGCCAATCATATTGGTTCCATTTGAATTTTGATTGAAAAACAATAAGCGAATTTTGCAATGATTTGCTACATTTTGTCAGTACAGAATATGATAAAACTACACGGTATAAACAATTTAGTTGGTTAAGATGTTGAATCTGCTTAGTTCATATCGAAAACAGAGCGTGTAAGATACGAACACCCAAGGAAGTATTAAGAATTTATGAAACTTCAAACTATAGCTTGTGCAGTAGCAATCGCGACTGGCGGTTTATTCTTCTCTCATACGATGAACGAAGCAAGAGCAGCAACCAATACAGCTGCTGTTTCTCAATCGATCCAGCCAACGCAAGAGCAGGCCTTGGTGGCTCGTCAACTGGCAACTTTAGTTGATCGCCAACATTATTTAAATATGCGTTTGGATGCGAATACATCTAACCGTATTCTTGATATGTATTTAGACAGTCTTGATCCAGACCATTCATTATTTTTAGACGCTGAAGTTCAAAATTATAAAAAACTCTATGGTTCAAATTTTGGTGCTTCGTTAAAAGCGGGGAACTTAACTGGACCGTTTGCAATTCACCAGCAATATCGTGAACGCTTAAAACAATTTTATGAGTTCATGTTAGCTGAGTTAAAACAACAGCAAAATTTAAAGCAGCCGAATAGTTATATTGAAGTTGATCGTGAAAAAGCACCGTATTTTAAAACGACTGCTGAGCAACAAAATCACTGGCGTAAAATGCTGGTTTCTCAGTTAATTAATTTAACGATTAGCCGTGAAGAAGAGCAGGCGAAACAAAAAGCGCTTAAAGAAAATCCTTCACTTGCTGATGGTCAGGACTTAACTGGCCCAGAGGATTTAACGCCAGCTCAGACTTTGACTAAGCGTTATACACGTCAGCTTGAAAGAATTAGTCGTGTGAAAAGCGATGATGTTTTAGATAAAACATTAAATGCAATGTTGGCAACTTATGATCCGCACAGTAACTATTATCCGCCAATTGATGCGATTGAACTGAATCGCCAAACAACCTTACAGCTTGAAGGGATTGGGGTGTCGATTCGTCCAGAGCGTGGCAATGAAGATTACACCAAGATTGAAACCATTGTAGAAGGTGGCCCTGCAAGTAAGTCTGGTCAAGTGAAATCGGGAGATCGAATCGTTGGAGTCGCTCAAGAGGGCGGGAAAATGATTGATGTGGTCGGCTGGTCGAGTTCGGAAATTGTTGGGCTTATTCGGGGTAAACGTGGCACTAAAGTCACGCTAAAACTTCTTGGTGCTGGTGCATCAATGAGTCAGGCCCGTAATGTGACTTTAGTCCGTGACGTTATTCAAGAAGAAGATGCGGGTGTTCGTTCGCGTACAGTTGAAGTGACACGCGATGGTAAAAAGCATGTATTAGGTGTGATTGAAATTCCATCGTTCTATTTTGACTATCGTTCACGTCGCGCTGGTCAGCAATATCGTTCAGTTTCCGAAGATACTGCAAATGCTTTTGAGGCATTAAAAGCAAAGAAAGTAGAAGGTATCATTATTGACTTGCGTAATGACCCAGGTGGTTCATTAGAAGAAGTTGCACGTATGCTTGGACAAGTGATTAAGTCAGGTCCTGTTGTGCAAATTCGTGATGGTAACGGCAATGTAAGTGTGTTTGAAGACAACGATGGCGGTCAGCAAATCTATACAGGCCCACTCGCTGTATTGGTGAACTTGGCATCTGCTTCAGCAAGTGAGATTTACTCTGCGGCAATTCAAGACTATGAACGTGGCATTATCATTGGTAGTACAACTACAGGTAAAGGTACAGCTCAGGTCCAACTTGATACTTTGGCATACGGCCAAGCGACCTTAACTCAGCGTAAATTCTACCGTGTTACAGGTGGTAGTACGCAAAACAAAGGTGTAGTGCCAGATATTAAGCTTGTCGATATCTATAACGAAGAGTTTGGTGAGCGTAAATCGAAAAACGCATTGAAGTGGGATACCATTCCTACCGCACCATTTAAGCGTGAAGGTTCTGTTCAACCATATGTTGCGAAGTTGTCTCAATTCTCTGAACAACGTGTTGCTGCCGATCCTCAGTTTAAATATTTAAATAAACGTACGGCAATCGCGAAGGTTACGAGTGACCAGAAACAGGTTGTGCTTGATATTGATAAGCGCCGTGCAGAGCTTTTGAGTTTAGAAAAGCAAACTTTAGATGCTGAAAATGAACGTCGTGCAGCAACAGGTCAAAAACCTTTTGCAAACTGGGAAAGCTACCAAGCTTCATTAGATGCGTTAGCTGAATCTCGTGCCAAAATGAAAGCTAACCAACGTCCCGCGCTGCCAGAAGAAGAAACATTTGTGAATGAAGCGGCAAATGTACTTATGGACTATGCAAAATTGCAAAACCGTTAAGTTCTTTTGTCTGTTTTACGAAAAAGCACGCTGTTCTCAGTGTGCTTTTTTAATTTTTTATGTCAGTAAACTGTCATGCATTTATCATCAAAGTGTCAAGAAAGCTGCTTAATCTTTAAGCATGAAAATAAATACATTGATGGATGGCGCTATGCAAGGCTCATACGCGACAGCACTATTAAAACAACAGCAACTCCCTGAAAGCTTCCAATTCTATTTTAAACAAAAACAGCAGTTGTCTAATACTCAGGAATTGCACCAACTCCACGGGTTGGTTCGTCCTCGTTTAAAAATTGCCATTGTGACAGAGACATGGCCACCAGAAATTAATGGCGTAGCACTCTCACTATTACAGTTATGTCAAGGTTTGCAAAAACAAGGGCATAAAATACTACTGGTTCGACCTGAACAAAAAGCAAAGTGTCATGATTTTTTGCCAGAACAAGAATGTCTCGTCATGTCACAAGCGATTCCGAAATATCCAACGCTGCAATTTGGTTGGCCTCAATATTTAAAAGTTTCAAAAGCTTTTGAAAAGTTTATGCCAGATGTTGTGCATATCGTGACGGAAGGGCCTCTAGGGTTAACTGCTATGCAAGCTGCAAAAGCAAAAGACATTCCGGTGTCTAGTGGCTTTCACTCACCATTTCAAGATTTTAGTCGATTCTTTGATCTGGCTTTTTTAGTTAAGCCAATTCAAAAATATCTTTGCTGGTTTCATAACAATACTCAAGTGACCTGTGTTCCAAGTAAAGATACAGAAGAAGCTTTACGTGGTTTTGGTATTACCTGTCCACTTATTGTGGTTGGACGAGGTGTCGATACCATGCGCTTTTCGCCAAAGCATCGCTCAGAAAGCTTACGCCAACAATGGGGTGTCGATGCCGATACTCGTGTCATGCTGTATGTAGGGCGTTTATCACCAGAAAAAGAAGTGCAATTGATTGTTGAAAGTTATGCAGCCATGCAAAACATGCAGCAACATAAAATTAAACTGGTTGTGGTGGGAGATGGCCCGGATCTTGCTCGCTTAAAAGCACTGCCAGAAGCGAGAAATGTTGTTTTTACCGGTAGTTTGCGTGGACAAGAGTTGGCGGCTGCCTATGCAAGCGCAGATGTATTTGTATTTGCGAGTCAAGTTGAAACGTTTGGTAACGTAGTTTTAGAGGCAATGGCAAGTGGTTTGCCAGTTATCGCGTATGATTATGCATGTGCACATCAATATTTAGTCCATAACGTAAGTGGCTGGTTAAGTCCACTTGGACAGAAAGACCATTTTATACAACAAATTTATCAACTCCCTCCAGTACAACAACTTAGAGAAATGGGCATACAAGCCTGTCGCGAAGTACAGCAAAGCGGTTGGCAACTTCCGGTACAGCAATTAGAACAGGCATTTTATCAGGTAGTGAAGGAATCCTCGGTGGACTTCACCTAAGTATCCTAAAATAGGAGAACGACCATGAAATTAAAGAATGCAAAAATAAAAATACTCGATCTTGATTTGAGAGGCTGTTTATATCTCAATCATTTTTCTCACTCACAACGTGTGGCTTTATTCTTTAAAATTATTAGCCGTGCGGGCGATGGGCCATTTTGGTACCTCATGCTGGCAATTGTATGGGGAATGCATGGCATTACCTACAGTTTGCAAATTATCTATTTGTTAATTGGCGGCTCAATAGGAACGGCAATTTATAAATTTTTAAAACATAAAACGACACGTCCACGCCCATACCAAGTCCATCAAGTAATTGTGCTTGGTGAAAGACCACTCGATCACTTTAGTTTTCCATCTGGTCATACGTTACATGCAGTGATGGTGACAATTGTGTTGGGGTATATCCAACCTGTGTTATTAGCCGCTATGTTACCTTTCATGGTGCTGGTTGCGTTGTCTCGCATGGTGCTTGGACTTCACTACCCAAGTGATGTGATTGTGGGTGCACTTATTGGTGCAGCAGTGGCAAGTATCATTATATTTGTAGCGCCATTATTAAACATCGCTTTATAACGAACAGTAATTTTTATCAGCTTAAGCTATCGATTAGGTTTGTGGATTTGCTAAAGTACACAGTTCGTGATTTAGCAGATTAAACAGATAGGAGCCGCTATGGGCTTACGTTGGACAGATACGATTGATATTGCCATTGAATTGTCAGAAGCACATCCAGAAGTTGATCCGCAATGGATCCGTTTTACCGATTTACATGCATGGGTATGTGCATTACCAGACTTCAGTGATGACCCAAATAAATCAACCGAAGGATTGCTAGAAGGTATCCAAATGGCCTGGATAGACGAAGTTCGCTAAAAACAGTAGAAAAAATCGCAACTTTTACACATTCAAAGCTGATTATTACCTATGACATCGGTATAATGCTGCAAATTTTTTAAAGTTTAAATCTTAAAATAAAGGAGCCACTCATGGCTATTGAACGTACTTTGTCTATCGTAAAGCCTGATGCTGTGTCTAAAAACCACATCGGTGAAATTTTTGCTCGTTTCGAAAAAGCGGGTTTAAAAATTGTTGCGACTAAAATGAAACACCTTTCTCAAGCTGATGCTGAAGGTTTCTATGCAGAGCACAAAGAACGCGGTTTCTTTGGTGACTTAGTTGCATTCATGACTTCTGGTCCAGTTGTAGTATCTGTTCTTGAAGGCGAAAACGCAGTTCTTGCTCACCGTGAAATTTTAGGTGCTACAAACCCTAAAGAAGCGGCTCCTGGTACTATCCGTGCTGATTTCGCTGTAAGCATCGACGAAAACGCTGCTCACGGTTCTGACTCAGTTGCTTCTGCAGAGCGTGAAATTGCTTACTTCTTTGCTGACAACGAGATCTGCCCACGCACTCGTTAATCGAAAGCATTCAAACCAGATAAGTGGTATACTACTTATCTGGTTTTTTTATTCTCTCAAGAGCATATTGTCTGATTCTTGAACAATATCTTCTGTTTTTGACATGGTTTAGGTAAATACACATGAGTTCTGCAGTGGTCGTTTCATCTGAAAATCTTGATGGACAGCAGCAATCTTCGTCCACGCCAGCATCGCCTGCTGCCGAAAAAGTGAATTTACTCGGCATGTCACGCGCGCAATTAGAAAAATTCTTTGAAGATATTGGTGAGAAAAAGTTTCGTGCCGGACAGGTCATGAAATGGATTCATCAGTACTTTGTTACTGATTTTGCTGAAATGACGAATATTTCAGGCAAGTTGCGTGCAAAACTTGAACAAATTTGTGAGATTAAAGCTCCTGAGGTTGTTCACCGTCATTATTCAAAAGATGGCACACGTAAATGGGTGTTCCGTGTAGGTGAGGGTGCAGGTTCGTTAGTTGAAACTGTATTAATTCCTGCCGAAGATAAAACTGGACTACGTAAGACGCTTTGTATTTCCTCTCAAGTGGGCTGCGCATTGGACTGCTCATTTTGTTCAACAGGTAAGCAAGGTTTCCAGCGTGATTTAACGCCAGATGAAATTATTGGGCAACTTTGGATGGCAAACTATTCTTATATGGAAGAAGTGCCTGTTGCTGAACGTGAGCGTTCAGTGACCAATGTCGTGATGATGGGTATGGGTGAGCCATTGCTCAACTATGACGCCGTATTAAGCTCAATGCACATTATGCTTGATGACTTTGCTTATGGTATGTCAAAACGTCGTGTGACTTTATCAACGTCAGGTGTTGTACCAAAAATTGACCAACTTGCGAAAGATATTGATGTCGCTTTGGCAATTTCTTTACATGCGCCAAACGATGAACTACGTAATGAATTAGTGCCTATTAATAAAAAATATCCATTGGCTCAATTGATTGCAGCATGTCAGCGTTATATTGCCAAAGATGGTAATGAAAGTGCGCGTAAACATGTGACTATCGAATATGTCATGTTGGAAGGTGTGAATGACCAACCTGAACATGCACAGCAAATGATTAAATTATTAAAAAACCTACCAAGTAAAATTAACTTGATTCCGTTTAACCCGTTCCCGCACGCGCCATATGGTCGCTCAAGCCGAAATCGTATTATCTCGTTCCAAAAAACTTTGTCTGATGCCGGATTTGTGTGTACGATTCGTCAAACACGTGGTGATGATATTGACGCTGCATGTGGACAGTTAGTGGGTCAAGTAGCTGATAGAACCCGCCGTGCTGAACAGTGGCAGAAAAAAGTTACACAGCGTCAAGAGATTTTACGTACACAAGGATAAAGTTGAGGGAAAACTTTGAGTACTCCGAAGTTAAAGATCATGTTATGTATGGGGGTTGCAGTTGCATTTCTGGCAAGTGGTTGTCAGACTTCGCCAACACTAAAAAAGGACCCGGAAAAAGCAGTGAAGGTGCGTACGCAGCTTGCTGCAGAATACATTCGTTCTGGTGACTTGGATTCTGCAAAGCGTTCCCTTGATCAAGCCTTAAGTGTCGATAGTCGTGATGCAACGGCAAATATGATGATGGGTATTTTATTGCAACAAGAAGGTAGTAAACCCAATTTAGAAAAAGCAGAACATTATTTTAAACGTGCAATTTCTTCTGAGCCTGATAATGCTCAGGCGCGTAATAATTATGGTACGTACTTGTACCAAATGGAGCATTATAATGATGCGGTCGAGCAATTCCGTATTGCTGGTGCAACATTAGGGTATGATCAACGCTATCAAGCCTTAGAAAATCTTGGGCGGATTTATTTAAAATTGGGTGATATTGCGAGTGCTGAAAAAACATTCAAACAAGCACTCCTTGCTAACCGCGACTCTTACATTTCAATGTTAGAGTTAGCAGAAATTTTTTATTTGCAGCAGCAGATTCCGGCTGCTACACAAATGTATGAACAATATGTTCGTACAGTGGGGCAGAAAAATCAGGGTGCTCGCGCACTTTGGATTGGTTTAAGAGTGGCTCGAGCCAATGCGGATAAAATGGGAATGCAAGTTTTAGTAAACCAGTTACGTGCTTTATTCCCGGAAAGTCCAGAATATCAACGTTATTTGCAATTACAGTATAGTACTGAGGCCGTATGGAAATAAATCCTAATTCACAGCAGCCAACTGGCTCAAGCTTACCGACTTCTGCTTTAGGAAATATTCAACGTCCTGGTGAGTATTTACGTCAAATTCGTGTTTCTCAGAAAAAAGAATTAGAGCAAGTATCTTCAGATTTAAATATGCCGCTTAAAACGCTCAGTGCGTTAGAGCAAGACGATTATAAATCTTTGCCAGAAGCAACCTTTATCAAAGGTTATTATCGTTCTTATGCAAAATATTTAAATGCTGATGCAACTGCAATTATTCAGCGTTTTGATGAGATTTATGCAAACGATACAGGCCTTTTGCCAAATCATGCTTTAAACAACTCACCAATTAAAATCATGGGTAAATTACCGGGTTCTAATAGTGATCGTAATAAAAAATGGTTAAAGCGCGCATTGCTTGCGATTTTGATTATTGCTGTCGTGTCATTGATTGTGATGGGTGTCCAAAAATGGACTTCAAACAAAGAAGAAGCTGAGGCGCCAAAAGCGAATCAGTCTAATGTTGAAGTTTTACCTATGAAAGGAAATGCCTCTGCAACAGCGGGTGATCAATTGGTGTTAAACTTTAACCGTCCAACTTCTGTTCATATTGTAGATGCAACAGGGAAGGTTTTAGCTACGGGTCGTCAGGCATCGACTTTAACCTTAAATGGTGAGTCTCCATTCCAGATTCGTCTTGATGACGCAACAGCTGTGTCATTAAGTTTAAACCAAGAACAGATTTCATTGTCTCCATATACGGTAAACGGTAAAGCTGAATTCCGTTTATCCCGCTAATACCATGAGTTGAGCGATACAATGATAGAGAACCCAATTAAACGTCGACCAACACGTAAAATCCGTGTTGGTTCGGTCTATGTCGGCGGCGATGCACCTATTAGCGTGCAAAGTATGACAAATACCGAAACTTGCGATGTCGATGCAACAGTTGCTCAGATTGAACGTTGTGTTGATGCAGGTGCAGATATTATGCGAGTTTCAGTTCCTTCTATGGAAGCAGCTGAAGCCTTTGGTGCGATCCGCAAACGTGTTTCAGTTCCATTAGTGGCTGATATTCACTTTGACCATAGAATTGCCTTGGCAGTTGCAGACTATGGTGCAGACTGTTTGCGTATTAATCCAGGTAATATCGGTTCAGACCAGAAAGTTCGTGAAGTTGTTGCTGCTGCACGTCATCATGGCATTTCTATGCGTATTGGTGTGAATGCGGGTTCTCTAGAAAAAGACTTACAGAAAAAATATGGCGAGCCTACAGGGCAGGCGCTGCTTGAGTCGGCTTTACGTCATATTGATATTTTAGACCGTCTAGATTTCCATGAGTTTAAAGTCAGTGTAAAAGCATCAAATGTGTTTTTAACCATGGATGCTTATCGTTTGCTTTCACAACAAATTGATAATCCATTGCACTTGGGTGTAACCGAGGCTGGTATTTACCGTACAGGTACTGTGAAATCAGCGATTGCTCTTGGTGGGTTATTGATGGAAGGCATTGGCGATACCATGCGTATTTCGCTTGCTGCTGAACCAGAAGATGAAATCAAGATCGGTTTTGATATCTTAAAATCGCTTGGCCTACGTTCTAACGGGATTAACTTTATTGCGTGTCCAAGTTGTTC
This sequence comes from Acinetobacter sp. 70_2, assembly GCF_056736115.1. Classification (NCBI taxonomy): domain Bacteria; kingdom Pseudomonadati; phylum Pseudomonadota; class Gammaproteobacteria; order Moraxellales; family Moraxellaceae; genus Acinetobacter; species Acinetobacter sp. 70_2. Next base: position 122,321 of record NZ_JBWZIP010000013.1, on the reverse strand, counting down.
TCGCCAAGAATTTAACGTGATTCAGGTGATGCAAGCCTTAGAAGAGCGTTTAGAAGATATACGTACGCCAATGGATGTTTCGGTTATTGGTTGTAAGGTAAATGGCCCAGGTGAAGCAAAAGAAGCAGATATCGGGGTTGTTGGGGCAGCGCCTCGTTCATTGGTTTATCGTAATGGTGAGAAAAGCCATTTAATTGATACCAATCAATTGGTTGATGAAATCGAAACTATGGTTCGTCAACGTGTTCAAGAGCTTGAAGAAGCTAAATCTAAAGAAATTATTCGTAGTTCATCATGAGTTCAATTGTCGCAATCAAAGGTTTTAATGACGTTTTACCAACGCAAACAGCAGCGTGGAGACGTCTCGAGCAGCATTTAGCATCGTTAATGGATGCTTATGGTTACCAACAAATTCGTTTGCCGATCGTTGAACAAACGGGACTGTTTAAACGTGCTATTGGTGATGCAACTGATATCGTTGAAAAAGAAATGTATACATTCTTCGATAAAGGGAACCCACCTGAATCATTAACTTTGCGTCCAGAAGGGACTGCGGGTTGTGTGCGCGCGTTGGTTGAACATAACTTGTTGCGTGGTGCTACACCACGTGTGTGGTATATGGGACCTATGTTCCGTTATGAAAAACCACAAAAAGGACGTTACCGCCAGTTCCATCAGTTCGGTGTAGAAACTTTTGGTGTAGCAACTCCTGATATCGATGCAGAATTGATTCTTTTGACAGCTCGTTTGTGGAAACGTATGGGCGTTGATCACATGGTTCAGCTTGAGTTGAATACTTTAGGTGAAACAGATGAGCGTACAGAATACCGTAATGCTTTAGTTACGTTCTTAAATGAACATAAAGATGCTTTGGATGAAGATTCACAGCGTCGTTTAACGACAAATCCATTACGTATTTTAGATTCTAAAATTGAATCGACCCAGAAAATTTTGGAAAATGCGCCGAAATTACATGACTTCTTAAAAGAAGATAGTCTAAGCCACTTCCAACAATTACAAGACTATTTGACTGCTGCAGGCGTTAAATTTGTAATTAATCAAAAATTGGTACGTGGTCTAGATTACTACAATAAAACTGTTTTTGAGTGGACAACGACAGCACTAGGTTCGCAAGGTACAGTATGTGCAGGCGGACGCTATGATGGTCTGGTTGGTCAATTAAAAGGTAAGGCTGATCAGTCTGTACCTGCTGTTGGTTTTGCAATGGGGATGGAGCGTTTATTGCTTCTACTTGAGCAAGTTGAACAAGCTGAAACTGTACGCGATTGTGAAGTTTTCTTGGTTGCAGAGCCTGCTTATCAAGCTAAAGCATTGGTTTTGGCAGAGCAATTACGTGATCAGTTAGAAGCTGCTAATAGTAATGTTCGCATTAAAACGGGTTCACAAGGCAGCATGAAGAGTCAGATGAAAAAAGCTGATCAAGCTGGGGCCGTTTACGCCATGATTTTGGGTGAACGTGAATGGGAAGCACAGCAGCTTGCTATCAAAGAGTTAGCAACAGCTGAGCAGTCTCAAGTTGCATTGGCTGAACTCGTACCATTCTTAATTGAAAAATTTACAAAATAAACTGAAACATCTGGAAAAGGACAATCACATGAGCTTAAGTGATGAAGAACAATTCGACAGCTTAAAGTCGTTCGCCAAAAAATATGGTTCTGCCATGATTAGCGGGATTCTCATTGCATTGATTGCCTTTTTCGGGTGGGAATATTGGCAAAAAAGAAATCTTGCAACGAGCCAGACAGAAACTGCAAAAGTACAGCAGTTAATGGATGAGGCAAATGCAACAGCCGATAATCCAAATGCTTTAGCTTCAATCACAGCTTCAGCAGATAAACTTGTAAAAGATGATATTGATTCAGTTCAGGCGATACAAACTCAATTTGTATTGGCAAAGCTTGCATATGAAAAACAAGATTATGCTGCTGCTGAAAAAGCTTTGAAAAAAGTTGAAAACTCAAAAGTAAAAGATGAAGGACTGATTCAGGTTGTAAAATTGCGTTTAGCAGATGCACAATTGGCGCAAAACAAATATGATGAAGCTCTAAAAACCTTATCTGGTAATGTCGATCCGGCATTTAAAGCAACAGTAGAAGAGTTACGTGGTGATATCTTTGTTGCGAAGAAAGATATTGATTCTGCTAAAAAAGCGTATCAAGCAGCATGGGATTCGTTACTGGAACGTAAACAAGAGCGACAAATTTTACAAATTAAACTCGAAAGTGTTGGCGTTTTAGTTGAAGATCCACAGATTGAGCGCCCAATTTTGGAAACACAGGTGGAAGAGTCTTAATGAATCAGAAATTCAAACTGCCTTTGGCAATTGCAATCGCATCAGCTGTACTGGTGGGATGTTCTAGCAACAAAGTAAAAGAAGCAAAACCAAATCCACTACCGAAATTGACTGAGTCGAAAAAGTCTCTAGTACCGGTGTTTTCGCGCAGTGTTTCTTCTACGAATAAGGCAGATCCATTACGTTTACAACTTGATGCTAGTGACGGTGTTGTTTTTACACTTGACCCTAAAGGCGAAGTTGCTGCATATCGCGGTAAACAACGTCTTTGGGAGAAAAAAGTAAGTAAATTGGGCTTAAGTTCTGGTGTTGAAGCTGCTGAAGGTATTGTTGTTGTGGGTAACAGCAAAGGTCAGTTATTTGCTTTAGATCAAGCTACAGGTGAACAAAAATGGACTGCACAATTATCTGGTGCATTATTAAGTCCTTCTTTAGTTCAATCTGGTCGTGTGATTACAATCGCAAACGACGGTACTGTATTTGCACATGATGCATCATCAGGACAACAAGTTTGGGCATACAAATTGCCAAACGTTCAGTTCAGTTTGCGCGGTCAACCATCACCAGTCAGTCTTGATCCACGTACTGTTTTAATTGCTTCTGCAAATGCGTATGTGTATGCAATTGATACGATTAGTGGTATTCCACGTTTCCAACGTCGTGTTGCGGTAAGTGAAGGTCGTTCTGATATTCAACGTCTAATTGATATTGATGGTGATCCGGTTGTTGCAGGCCAGCTGATGGTTACAACTAGCTTCCAAGGTCAAGTCACAGTGACTGATTTGGCTTCTCAACGCGTAGTTTGGAGTGAAGATTCAAGCAGCACCAAGCGTCCAGAAGTTTATGACAATAAAGTATTTGTTTCATCAACTGATGGCAAGTTGACTGCTTATGATTTATCTACAGGCGAAAAGCTTTGGGAAAATGAAAGTCTCTTAAATCGTCATTTAAGTAACCCTGTTGTATTGGGATCGGATCTTATTGTTGGTGATTTGGATGGTGTTTTACATCTAATCGACCCAGCAACAGGTAAATTGGTAGGTCGTTCTAAAACAAGTGGTGAGGTCAATACATTACGTGTTATTGAGAATCAGCTCTACGTTTCGACCCGAAAAGGCGATTTAAGTATTTGGCAGAATCGTTAATTTTGTTCGCTTGTGCTAAAATAGCCGCTTAACAAATTACGCTGTTAAAAAATATCGGGGTGTTTGAATTAAATCAGTTCAAAGCCCCGTCTTTTATTATGGTCATATCTGACCTTAAAATATATCTCCTGTACTGTTTCTAATGCTCATGCCATGAGATATGGCTGGTCTTGAATTAAGGTTATTGTATGAAACCCGTTATTGCGCTCATTGGTCGTCCGAATGTCGGAAAATCAACGTTATTTAACCAGATTACCAAGAGTCGTGATGCACTTGTAGCCGACTTCGCGGGTCTGACTCGTGACCGTAAATATGGTGATGCGACTTATCAAAATAAGTCTTTCATTGTTGTTGATACTGGCGGTATCGGTGAAAGTGAAGGCGGTATCGATAACTACATGGCCGAGCAGTCAAAAACAGCCATCAATGAAGCAGATATTATTATTTTTGTGGTTGATGCACGTGCTGGATTGTTAGCCTCTGATGAGCAAATTGCTCGTGAACTCCGTACTTTAGGCAAGAAAATTTATCTTGTTGCGAACAAGGTAGATGGCGTACATGCTGAAGCTGCTTTAGTTGAGTTTTATAAACTTGGTATGGGCGAACCATTACAAGTTGCAGCGAGCCATGGTCGTGGCGTACAGCAAATGCTTGAAGATGTACTTGCGGAAGTTCCAGAAGATGAAAATCCAGAAGAACATGACAAAGATACTGGCTTACGTTTAGCGATTATTGGTCGTCCGAACGTTGGTAAGTCAACATTGGTAAACCGCTTACTTGGTGAAGACCGTGTAGTGGCGTTTGACCAACCGGGTACAACTCGTGATTCTATTTATATTCCGTTTGAGCGTGAAGGCCGTAAATACACCTTAATTGATACAGCTGGTGTGCGTCGTAAAGGTAAAGTTGATGAAATGATTGAGAAGTTCTCAATTGTGAAAACTTTACAGGCAATGAAAGATGCTCACGTTGTGGTCGTTGTAGTCGATGCGCGTGAAGGTATTGTTGAGCAAGACTTACATTTAATTGGCTATGCACTTGAAGCTGGTCGTGCCATGGTAATCGCCATTAACAAATGGGATAACATGAGCGAGTACGACCGTAAACAATGTAAGCTTGATGTTGAACGTCGTTTTGACTTCATTCCTTGGGCAAAAATTCATTTAATTTCTGCACTGCATGGAACAGGGGTAGGTGATTTATATCCTTCTATCCACCGTGCTTATGAGTCTGCAAACTTAAAAGTTTCACCAGCGAAATTAACTCAAATTTTGAGTGATGCAACAGAAGCTCACCAACCACCAATGATTAGTGGTCGCCGTATTAAAATGCGTTATGCACATATGGGCGGACAAAATCCACCGACTATTGTGATTCACGGTAACAAGGTTGATAAGACACCTGCGGATTACCGCCGTTACTTAGAGAACGTGTTCCGTAAAGTGTATAAACTTGAAGGTACGCCAGTTCGTATTGACTTTAAAACTTCTGAAAACCCGTTTGAAGGTCGTAAGAGTCAAGTTGATGAACGTACAGCTGCGCGCCGCCGTCGTTATATTCAGAAATTCAAAAAAGCGGAAAAGAAATTTAATCGTTAATCTGTATTCATGTAAAAAAGCCCAAAGTCTTCTTTGGGCTTTTTTTACAAAGAATTAAGACAGAACAAAGATTTATGAAAAAGTGTGATTGATAAACGTAATTTTTTGTAAATTTCATAACGAATGCTATAATCCATTTTTTTATAAAATAATCTATATTCCGAAAGAATAATGCTGCTTAAGGTTCTTTTTTAGCATGGTAACATTACATCTTGCCCAGTTAACGCTTACACATGCCCAACCTTCTTATGCGGCACTTGAGTGTATTCCCGCCATGCAAAGAAGGCGTCTGTCACCCTTGGCTAAATTAGCGCTCAATAGTGCAATTAGTACTTTAGATGGACAGCGTGTTGATTATATTGTTTGGGTATCACGTTATGGTGATGAAGCTAAAACATTGGGAATATTACAAGATGTTCTGCAAGGCCAAACACCATCACCTACGCAGTTCTCTACCTCAGTTCACAATGCTATTTCTGGTTTGTATTCTATTTTATGTCAGGATGACACTCCATCTACCAGTCTAAGTTGTTCATGGACTGAAGGATTAATAGAAGCTTACGCTGCATTAAAAGCTTTACCACGTATTCAGCGGGTTTTAGTCGTAGCCTACGATGAACCCTTACCAAACATTTATAGCGAGACTATTGATTTTCCTGCCTATGCAATGGCTGCTTTAGTAAGTCTGGATCAGCCTAATTTGCAATTTACTGAATGGTCACCTACAGATGAATTAGACGGTCTGACATTTTCTCGTTTTTGGCAAAGTGCTGATCTTTCTATGTCTGAATATGGGTGGAAAAAATGCTAAACCTTAAAAAGTTAAAGCAAAAAAGTAATTATTGTTGGCGGGTAGCTGCTACAGGTTTTAGCTTTGCGAGTTTTGGTATAGGGGGTATGGCAATTGCGGCAGTCATTGCACCTGCATTGAAAGTGACTACCTCAGATCCGGAAAAACGCCAACAATATGCACAGAGTATAATTAAGCATAGCTTTAAAGGCTTTACTGAAATGATGGTTAAGCTTGGTATTATGACCTACTCGGTAGAAGGCCTAGAAAAATTAGAAAATAGTCGTCAAGAACTTGTGATTGCCAACCATCCGACTTTGATTGATGTTGTAGTACTAATTGGTATGATGCAGCAAGCTAATTGTGTGGTGAAGGAATCTCTTTGGAGCAATCCATTTACCAAAGGGCCAGTACAAAGTGCAGGTTATATTTTAAATGCAGGCTCTAAACAGTTTGTCGAGGATTGTGTTTCTCGGCTAAAAGAGGATAATGCCGCTTCTCTTTTGATCTTTCCGGAAGGTACTCGGACTGAAAAAGGAATGATCCTCAATGAGTTTCAGCGAGGGGCCGCAAATATTGCCATTCGTGCAAATGTGCCAATTCGCCCAGTAGTGATTACATGTGCTCCATCTACATTAACTAAAAATGAAAAATGGTATCACGTACCATCTCGGCCATTTCATATAGAAGTGAAGGTACTAGATGCAGTGTATGTAAAAGATCTATTAGAAGATTTAACGGTAGGACCTAAACAAGTTCGTGAGTTAAGTCGTAGTTTTTACAAAATTTTTGATGAAGAGTTATCTTGAAATGAGCAATCTTGCTGATGAACTAAAGCAAATGATTATTGATGTTTTAGCACTAGAAGATATTACTATTGCCGATATTGATACAGAAGCTCCATTATTTGGAGAAGGTTTAGGATTAGACTCGATTGATGCCCTTGAGTTAGGACTTGCTTTGAAAAAACGTTACAACATCCATTTAAGTGCAGAATCGGATGAGACCAAACAGCACTTTAAATCAGTTCAAAGTTTGGTTGCGTTGGTCGAAGCGCAGCAGCAAGCATAAGGAGTGTGATGATGTTATCTCAAGAACAAGTACTGGCAAAACTCCGTGAATGGATGGAAGATTTATTTGAAATCGAACCTGAGTCTGTACAGTTAGATTCAAACTTATATTCAGATCTAGATGTAGACAGTATTGATGCAGTTGATTTGGTAGTTAAGATTAAAGAGCTAACAGGTAAACAAGTAAAACCTGAAGACTTTAAAAATGTAAGAACTGTGTTAGATGTAGTGACTGTTATTCAGAACATGACTGCTGAATGAAAATGTTAATTAAAGGGATAATTACAGCACTTTTCGTGCTATATCCCTTTATTGTGGGCTGGAGTTTATCGCACGGACAATTTGTCTGGGTAAGTGCATTGCTTATTGGGCTAGGTGTTTTACGTTTATTTAGTAAAGGTAATCACCTTTTATGGCCTTTAACCAGCCTTGCTATTGTTTGTGGTGGCTTAAGCTTACTACTACAGGATCATGCATGGTTAAAGCTGTATCCTGTTGGGATGAGTTTAGGTGCTTTAGGTATTTTTGCATTCACCTTAATAAAACCTCCTTCTATGATTGAGCGTTTTGCTCGGTTGGTTGAACCTGATTTACCACCATCAGGTGTTCATTGGACTAGGCAGGTCACTAAGGTCTGGTGTGTTTTCTTTTTATGTAATGCATTAATTGCATTCATTACGGTTTTTTTTACTTCGACTCAAATTTGGGTCATTTATAATGGCTTTATTTCTTATGTGCTGATGGGCATGTTATTCCTTGGCGAATTTATTTTGCGTAAAAGGCATCAGCGTTTACATTCTTCAAATCATTAATTCAAAATTATGCAGTGTCATTTTCAGAAATTCATCGATTCGGTTCAGCCACTTTGCTTAGATGGTGCTCTGCATTCAACTAGCTTTAATCATTTTTGGCAGGATGTGGCCTTACAAGCCGGTGCAATTGCTCAATTAGAAAATTTAACTTGGGCTTTATGGGAAACAGATAGCTACGAATTTTTGGTTTTATTGTTTGCTGCATTATTGGCTAAAAAGCAGGTGCTGTTACCGCCAAATCGAGTGCGTGAATTAGAACAGGACTTTGCAGCACAGCATATTTATTTTTTAAAACGTCAAAGTGTTGAATCAGTTGTTCCCTTATCTTTAACGTTGGATGATGACTTTTTAGAGCAGGCACAACTCTATTTTTATACCTCTGGTTCAACAGGACAGCCTAAAAAAATCCCAAGAACCCTAAAACAATTACTCAATGAGGTACAAGGCTTAAGCCAAAGTTTTGTTTTTGAAAATGATGCTATAGCTATTGCAACGGTGAGTCACCAGCATATTTATGGATTACTGTTTAAGCTACTTTTACCTCTTGCAACAGGGCGTTGTTTTTATATACCGCAAGTTGCTTATCCAGAAGATGTTGTACAAGTTCAAAAGCAATTAAGAACACTGAGTTTAAGTAATTATTTGATTTCAAGCCCAGCTTTATTAAAACGCTGGACAACCGATGTGGTTTTAGAACAATGTCAGATGGTGTTTAGTTCTGGTGGCAAACTAGAAAGTGGCGTTCGTCCTTTAGTAAATTGCTTAATTATTGAAGTTTTAGGAAGTTCGGAAACGGGCGGCATTGCCCATCGTGCTAAAGATGATGACGTATGGACGCCTTTTGCCAATGTGGCTATTCGTATTGAAGATCATCAGCTCATGGTCAAAAGTAATCATGCTTATGAAGATGATTGGATTACCACAGGTGACCGTGCTGAATGGGCAGATCACTTGTGTAAGAGCTTTCAGCTTTTGGGGCGTACCGACCGAATTATTAAGCTTGAAGAAAAGCGTTTGAGTCTAGATGCGATTGAACAAAGTATTCAAGTCTTAGTCGAAGTCAAACAGTGTCATGTACTGGTGTTTGAGCATGAGCATCGTCAAATGCTGGGTTGCATTGTGGTTTTGACAGAGCAGGCTCGTGAGCAGTTGCAAAAGCAAGGTAAGGCAGTCTTTGTTGGCCATTTAAAACAGCAGTTGAAAGATCATTTAGAAACCTTGGCAATTCCACGTCAATGGCGTTTTTTAAGTCAGCTACCGCAAAACACACAGTCTAAACTCGATAAAAGTTATTTGAAAACGCTATTCAAGCCGATGTTGCAACCTGTAGTGCTATCACAGAGTCAAAGTGCAGATGACTATATTTTTAGTCTTGAGTTTCCACCTGAGTTAGCATGTTTTAAAGGCCACTTTCCAAACCAGCCTATTTATCCAGGGGTTGGGCAAATAGGTTTTTTACAACATTTTGCTAAATCAATTTGGTCTGATTTAAATTGGTGCCAAGGGTATGAGCAGTTAAAATTCCAAAATCTCATTTGTCCTTATGCGGTCGTGCAACTCAAGCTTTCGCGAAAAGAGCATAAGGTGAGTTTTGAATTACGTGATTCAGAACAGATTCTGGCTTCAGGACGACTATTATTTGCTTTGCAAACGGAAGTAGAGGGTTAAAAATGCAGACCAACTATGGCTTTGTTATCCCAGTCTATAATCATCCACATTTCTTAGCAGACTTGATTGCTAATTTGGATGGTTTTCATCTGCCGATTGTGTTGGTAAATGACGGAAGTGATAATGCGTGTAGCCAAATTTTAAAAGACTTGGCAGAGCAATATCCTCAAATTCATTTAATCGAGCATGAGGTAAATAAAGGGAAAGGCCAAGCTGTAATAACTGGATTACGTGCAGCACATGAGCTTGGTTTAAGTCATGCATTACAACTCGATGCCGATGGTCAGCACTGCTGGGATGACATTCCAAAATTTCTGGAACAGTCTCGGCAGCATCCAGATGCGATGGTGATTGGTCAGCCATATTTTGATGCCTCTATTCCCAAAAAGCGCCTATATGGTCGTTACATTACCCACTTTTGGGTATGGTTGAATAGTTTATCGTTTGAGATTAAAGACAGTATGTGTGGTTTCCGAGTGTATCCACTTGAAAGCACCATTAAGGTATTGAATAGCGCTAAATTCCAGCCACGTATGGGTTTTGATAGTGAAATTTTAGTGCGTTTAAAATGGGAAAATACCCCTTTTATTAATGTTCCAACGCCAGTGGTTTATCCAGAGCAGGGGATTTCCCATTTTCATGCTTGGCGAGACAACTTAGGCCTAAGCAAGGCACATGCAACTCTATTTATGGGGATGCTGATTCGTTTGCCGAAACTGTTAAAACATAAGCTGCAAGGTTAACCATGACACAGTCAGCTTCTCCCAAATGGAATGATATTAAAGAGCGTGGTGGCATGTTGCCATTAATGTTAATGCTTTGGTTTTATCGTTTTGGTGGACGCTGGTTATGTAAATTGGTGCTGTACTTTGTGATTATGTGGTACTGGTTATTTGCAGTTGCAGCAAGACAAGCTTCATTACTTTATTTACGAAAGTTACATCGTTTTGCGGGAGCTAACTCTCCATTTACACATGAGCCAACTTTGGGGAATAGCTACACTCATTTTATGCAGTTCGGCGAATGTATTTTAGATAAAATCGAAGGTTGGCTAGGCAATATTCCAGAACAAAAACTGGAAATCTTTGGACATGAGTATTTTCATCAGCACTACCAAAAGGGCGCTCTAATTGTTGTTTCGCATTTTGGTAATATTGAGTTGCTTCGCGCAATAAAATCATACCATCCACAGAAAATTAATGTGTTGGTTTATCAAAAACATGCAACGAAATTTAATGATTTTCTCAAAAAAATAAATGATAAAGCAGATGTTTGTCTTTTATCGGTCGATGAACTCGGTATTGAAACGGCTATGTTGCTACAAGATAAAATGCAACAAGGTGAGTGGGTCATTGTTGCGGCAGATCGAGTGCCTGTTCAGTCAGACCGAGTACAGCAGCTAGAGTTTTTAGGGGAAACTGCTGCATTTCCACAAGGCGCATGGATTTTGGCAAATTTACTTAAAGTACCGGTCATAGCCGTATTTTGTTATCGCATGCAGCAACAATTTCAAGTGCATATCCATCTCATTTCAGAGCAGGTAAATTTACCGCGTGCTCACCGTATTGAAAGTATGCAAAGTGTGACTCGAACCTATGTAAATGTATTAGAGCAGCATTGCATGCGAGCTCCTTATCAATGGTTTAATTTTTATAATTTTTGGACGAAATAACATGCGTGTGTTAACCGTAGGGGAACAACCACTTTGCATTGAAGATGTTGTTGCTGTAGCCAGAGGCGAATGTCAGGTTGCTTTACCTGCGTCCTTTGAATGGCGTGAACTGATTCAAAAAGGAGCTGATTTTCTCGATCAGTTACTTGAAGAAGAAGGGGTAATCTATGGTGTGACCACGGGTTATGGCGACTCGTGTTTGGTTGAAGTTCCATTGCATCAGGTCAATGAATTGCCACTGCATCTTTCTCGTTTTCATGGCTGTGGTTTAGGTGAAAACCTTGATGTAATTACTGCACGTGCAGTCGTTGTTACTCGTTTATGTTCATTGGCACGTGGTTATTCAGGTGTGTCGATTGCTTTGCTGGAACGCTTAGTTTGGTTGCTCAATGAAAATGTGATTCCGGTTATTCCATCTGAAGGTTCAGTGGGGGCAAGCGGTGATTTAACACCATTATCTTATATTGCTGGAACTTTGGTTGGTGAGCGTGATGTTTATGTCGATGGACGAATTGTTCCGGTTGCTCAAGTGTATGCCGAAAAAGGGTTACAGCCTTTAACACTCAGACCGAAAGAGGGCTTGGCCCTTATGAATGGTACTGCGGTGATGACGGCAATTGCATGTTTAAATTATAAAAAAGCAGAGCAGATTGCTTTTGCAAGTACTTTGATTACTGCGTTGAACGTATTGGCATTGGAAGGTAATCCAAGTCATTTCGATGAAGTTCTGTTTGCACAAAAGCCGCATCCAGGGCAGCAACAGATTGCCAAGCAATTACGTGATTGGCTGAACAGTGAAGTACAAACCGCACATCAGAGCCCACGCCTGCAAGATCGTTACTCATTACGCTGTGCGCCGCATATTATTGGCGTGTTTGAAGACTCAAAAGTATGGTTACGTCAGTTTATTGAAAATGAGCTGAATTCGAGTAATGACAATCCATTAATTGATCCTGTCGGCATGCGTGTGTTGCATGGTGGTCACTTCTACGGTGGACACATTGCACAGGCAATGGATAGCTTAAAAATTATGATTGCCAATATTGCCGACTTGATGGATAGACAGATTGCACAGTTGGTTGATCATAAAATGAATCATGGTTTACCGCGTAATTTAACAGGTGCAACGGCTGAACGTTTACCACTGAATCATGGTTTTAAAGCTGTACAAATTGGGGTCTCCGCGTGGACAGCCGAAGCGCTAAAAAACACCTTAGCTGCTTCAATTTTTTCACGTTCCACCGAATGTCATAACCAAGACAAAGTTAGTATGGGTACTATTGCTGCCCGTGATGCGAGCCGTGTGATTACCCTGACACAGCAAGTCATTGCAGCGCTATGCTGTGCGAGTGTACAGGCGATTCATTTGAAAGGTTTAACTGAACAATTAAGCCCAACATTACAAGCCTTCATGCAATGGACCTTACAAAGTTTTGCATTTGTCGAAGAAGATCGACCATTACAAACCGAATTACAACAGATTGTTGATCGTTTAGACCAACTTGAATTGTTTAATCAACCAGAATTTATGGGATAAGGTGAGAAAATGCATGCGGATGTAATCATTGAGATTCCATTTCATGATGTTGATACCATGAATGTGGTTTGGCATGGACACTATTTAAAGTATTTTGAAATTGCACGCTGTAAATTACTTGATCAATTTCATTACAACTATATGCAAATGAAAGAGTCTGGTTATGCATGGCCTGTGATAGAAAGTCACGTCCGTTATGCATATGGTATTGAGTTTGAACAAAAGATTCGGGTTCGGGCTATTTTAAAAGAATGGGAAAACCGTTTAAAAATAGACTATTTAATTTTTGATGCCGAGTCTGGAAAGCGTTTAACCAAAGGCTATACCACACAAGTTGCTGTAAATATTGCAAACCGTGAAATGTGCCTTCAGTCACCTCAGGTTTTATTTGAACGTTTAAATGCGTGGTCTGAGTTCCAACCAACGAGGGGAGCATGATGTCTAAATTTGTTAAAACTTTAGGGATAGGTCTCACAGTATGGATGGGCAGCTTGGGTGCCGTTTATGCGGCCTCGACAGAAGTGACACAGATTTTTCAGCAGTTGGCACAAACGCCGATTGTCCGTGCTGATTTCGAGCAGCAAAAGAAATTACCGTCTTTGAATAAAACTTTTGTATCCAACGGTTCTTTATTATTTGCGAAATCTTATGGTGTGGCATGGCAAATTAAACGTCCGGTACAGGCGGATCTCATTGTTACTCCAACCAAACTGGTACAAAAAACTCAGCGAACATTTAGCCAGATTCAAATTGATCAATCGCCTTATAGTTCTGTTGCAACACTCTTTTTGCAGTTAATGTCAGGCAATGAACAAGCCTTGGCAAAGAACTTTAATGTAGTGAGTGCAAACTATAGTCCAGCGGGCTGGAATATTAGTTTAACGCCAAAAAGTAGCTTATTTAAAAAACTGTTTGTGCGTGTAGATGCTCAAGGTCAACAGTATGTAAACCAAATTGTGATTACTGAAAAAGCCAATAATTTGACCACAATTCGCTTTAGTCACCAGACTTCTAAACCGACGACTTTAATGGCTGCCGAGCATGCGCTTTTCCAATTGGCAAAATAAATTTACTGTACTGTGGCTAATCGCGCTCTTACTCATGGCTGTGGGGTTGGGTATAACGTGGATTAAAAAAGATATCCATATTCAGACGGATATTTTTGCGTTATTGCCGAAAATGCAGCAGGACCCACAGCTTGCACGTACTCAGCAGTATATGAATGAGCAACTCAATAACAAAGTATTTGTTGTAGTGGATGCTAAAGATGAGTCTGAGATACAACGCGCGACGGAGCTTTTAACGGTACAAGCCAAAAGCAGTCCATTATGGCAACCTTTAAAACCACAGCTTGATTTTGATCAATTTGCAAAGCAGCTCTATCAACATCGGGTAGGTTTGTTAAGTGAGCAAGACCAGCAGTTACTACAAAAGCAAGATTATTCGGCACTTAGCGAACAAAGCTTAATGCAGATGATTAGTCCGGGCCTACCTGTGACAGCAGAATCACTTAAGCAAGATCCATTACTCTTGTTTACTCGTTATGCCATGCAATTGGCAAAGCCATCCCAGCAAGATATTGAAATGGAGCAAGGCTTTGCGACTATTCATCATGATCAGGGGCTTTCACGGTTATTTGTATTACAGTTAACCCAAAGCCCATACAATATTGATTATCAAGAACAAGTATCGAACTGGATTGATCAGACCAAACAAAAATTAGCTGCAATGGGGCTAAATTCCCATTGGACGGGAACGATTTTATTTACGAATTTTGGAACGCAATCGGCTAAAGAGGAAATCTCAACCATTGGTGTTGGTTCGACATTAGGTCTGATTTTTCTGGTGTGGTTTGGTTTCCGCTCATTACGTCCTATGGTGACAGAATTTATTGCTGTTTCGACCGGAAGCTTTGTTGCATTTGCAGTGACTCACTGGATATTTGGGGAAATCCATCTCATCACTTTAGTATTTGGCGCGAGTCTAATCGGGGTTTGTGTCGATTTTTCTTTTTACTTTATGGCAATGCAATCTCAGCATCGTAAGCTAGGTGGTTTCCAGATTTTATTACCTTTATTGCCTAGCTTATTTATGGGCTTAATGACCACCTTGGTGGCTTATGTCTTTTTGAGTTTTACACCATTTCCCGGGTTTAGACAGATTGCGGTATTTTCAATTGTCGGATTAACTGCGGCTTGGATTAGTAGTGTACTTTTATTACCAAGACTACCTGCACTTAATGCCCAGCCAGCAATACATGCTTTGTCATGGATTGGACAAACACGACTGTGGTTTCAGCAACGTGCAAAAATACGCTATAGCTTGATTGCGACTATTTTAGTTGCGGGGACAGCTAGTCTTTTCTACCTTAAAACAAACGATGATATTCGTAATTTGCAAGGTATGGATGCGAGCTTAAAGCAGCAGGATCAAACTGTACGTGAACAATTTGGACAACAACAAGGCAGTGATTATTTTGTGGTAAAAGCCACCTCTGCAAATGAAATGCAGCAACAGGAACAACAACTCATTGGACAGTTGCAGCAGTTACAGGCAAAAGGGGAAATTTCTGCGTTTCAAGCTTTGGGACAGTGGATTCCACCGTTGGTTCAACAGCAACATAATGTGCAGCTATTACAAAGTATTCCACGCTCGACTTTAGAAGAATATGCACAAAGTATGGGGCTAAATGTGGCTGATGTTTTGCAATGGCAACAGCAGCTCGCGAAACAACCCTTATTGGATTTCGCCGTATTTAAAGATCATCCTTTAGCTTTTTTACAGCTCCAAGCGAATGAGCGCTTGGTTATGGTGACAGGAATAAAACATCCAGAGGTTTTAAAAGGGCTACAGTCTCAATATGTGCATTTTCAGCAACCGATTGCAACAATGTCGCAAGTGTTTGCCGAGCATAGAGTACAGGCTCAGTATCTTCTGATTTATGCGTTAATTGGATTAACACTAGGCTTAGCCGTTATTTATGGCCTAAGTTCGATTGTGCCTTTAGTTCTGCCTGTGAGTTTGGCGTTATTGAGCACTTTTGCTGTTCAGGCGTGGTTAGGTGTAGAAATTAATTTGTTTAGTATTATGGCGACTTTCCTGATTATTGGGATTGGTGTCGACTATGCAATTTTTTATCGACATGGGCATGATCATCCACAAGTAGTTGGAATGGCATTATTTTTATGTATGATGTCGACCTTACTTGGCTTTGGATTACTTTCATTTAGCCATACCTATGCAATTCACTGTTTTGGTTTGACGGTTTTATTGGGGGTTATTTTCTCATTCATCTATGCGACTTTACTCACCCCGGCAGATGAAAAACATATCGTGAATTTACAAGACCATTCATAATTTGAATAAATTAAAAAGGAAAGTCGTGCTATGAGCACTTTAGAAAAAATTGATGTAGTGATTATTGGGGCGGGGCCATCTGGAAGTTCTGCTGCGGCACTTCTGCGCAAAAAAGGCTATAAAGTTGCAGTTTTGGAAAAGCAGTATTTCCCACGGTTTTCAATTGGTGAGTCATTACTACCGCAATCTATGGCATTTTTAGAAGAGGCCGGCTTACTAGAAACAGTTCGCGAGCATGTCGAGCAATATGCGTTTCAATTTAAGAATGGTGCAGCCTTTTTACGTGGTAAACAACGTAGTTTTTATGACTTTACTGAAAAGTTCACGGATGGGCCGGGGACGACTTGGCAGGTTCGTCGTGCCGATTTTGACAATTTGCTTGCTAAACAAGCTCAGGCTTATGGGGCAGACCTCCGTTTTGGACATGAAGTTTTAGACGTAGACGTAGCACCAGAACAACCTATTCTTACGGTATTAGATGAAAATCAGCAAAGCTATCAAATTCAAACCAAGTTCTTACTTGATGCAAGTGGGTTTGGTCGAATTTTGCCAAAATTGTTAGATTTAGAGAGTCCATCAAACTTTCCGGTACGTCGTGCATTGTTTACTCATATTGAAGATGGAATTACGGATGATCCTGAGTTTGACCGTAATAAAATTTTAATTACGGTACATGAAAAAGACCACCGTGCATGGTATTGGCTGATTCCATTTGCTGATGGCCGAGCTTCTTTTGGTGTAGTGGCTGAACAAGATTTTTTTGACAAATACACAGTTGAAAATGCTGCCGATAATGAGCCAGAGGCAATGTTGAAACGCATTTTAGCTGATGAACCAAGCTTGTCAGAGGTACTACGTCAAGCTAAGTTTGATACACCAGTACGTACTTTGGTGGGCTATTCTGCCAATGTTAAGCATTTGGCAGACCGCAACTATGCACTTTTAGGAAATGCAGGTGAGTTTCTTGATCCAGTGTTTTCATCAGGTGTGACTATCGCGTTAAAATCTTCCAGCTTGGCGGTTCCTTTGGTTGAGCGTGTTTTGCAAGGTGAACAGGTAGACTGGTTGCAAGAATATGAAAAACCGCTGCGCCGTGGTATTCAGGTGTTTCGTGCCTATGTTGAGTCATGGTATGAAGGTGAATTTCAGGACGTCGTTTTTTCACAAAATCAGAATGATGGCATTCGCCGTATGATTTCTTCATTACTGGCGGGTTATGCATGGGATGAAAAAAACCCAATTCATAAAAATGCCAAACGTAGACTTAGCACCCTAGCAGAATACTGTCGTGAAGGCTTAACGCAAGAACAGGTATTAGAGGTATAAGCATGCAGCGCAAATGGATGATGATATTACTTGGTGGTTGCCTATGTTTTACGGGCTGCCAAGTGATGCCACATGCGAAAGGTTTACAAAGCCCCTTATGGCAAACTCAAGCTTATCAAAGACAAGATCAGGTTGAAGTTCAGTGGAAACAGCAAAGTTTTAGTTTTTTGCTTTATCAGCAACAGCAAGGAACTGTACTGGATATGGTCGCTTTGAGCTTGACTGGACAACAGCTGTTTAAATTACAGTTTGATGGGCAACGAGTTCATGTAGAGCAACGTATTGACCAAATGCGCTTATTACCTTTTGAATTTGTGGTACGTGATCTTCTATTTGCCACCTATCCAAAATTCTCGAGCTTGGGACAACAAGCTGTAGAAATGAAGCAACAGGCTGATAATCAGATGATTTATATTGATAAACAGCCTGTATTACACATCAAAAAAGATCAGGGAAGTATCGAATTACTTAATCAACAAGTTCCTTATAGCATGACGCTAAGTTCGATTGAAAATACTTTGCAGCCTCAAAAAAGCACTACACCATGAGCGATTCATCTATAAATAATTCTGCTCAAATGGCAGTCGGCATACAGTTCAGTGTGGGTTTATCTGCATTAGGTTGTGAACCTGATCAAATCAAACAAGCATTACAACAGCCGCAGCAAACCTTAACTTTGTGTGATGATTTAATCGCTGATCGTAATGTTTGGGTGGGACAATATACGCACTCATTGTGTTCGAGTGTGCCCGATGCCTTACAGTCTGTCGATTCTCGTAATTTAAGATTTGCCTTGACTGCTTTAGCAAAAATTGAAACCGAACTAAAAAGTTATACAGAGAAGTTTCCATCAAAACGTTTAGCGATTGTGGTTGGAACCTCTACTTCTGGTATTTCTGATAGTGAATTATTGCTTAAGCAATATTTTGAAGGACAAACTCAGCAACTCATTTCTCACCGACGTCAGGAAATGAGTTGTTTAGCAAAAGCCTTACAACAGTATTTAAATTGGGAAGGGCCAGCATATACCATCTCTACTGCTTGTTCCTCAAGTGCTAAAGCATTGGCTGCGGGTCAGCGTTTGCTACAAGCCGATTTAGCTGATGCAGTACTGGTCGGTGGTGTCGATACTTTGTGCCAACTCACACTCAATGGATTTTATAGCCTAGAGAGTTTATCTAGCGATATTTGTCAGCCATGTGGGGCTGGACGTGATGGTATTAATATTGGTGAAGCCGCAGCCTTCTTTTTGCTCACTAAAGAACAAACACCTGTCATGTTAATGGGCGCAGGAGAATCAATGGATGCATGGCATATTTCTGCTCCGCATCCGGAAGGTAAAGGTGCTGCGATCGCTATGGAACGCGCATTGGAGATGGCAAATATATCTGCACAAGATATTGGATATTTAAATCTTCATGGAACTGCAACTCCACAAAACGATGCCATGGAAATAAAAGCTGTACGACAAGTCTTTGGCGATTATCAAGTTGCTTTAAGTAGTACCAAGCATAAAACTGGACATTGTCTTGGTGCTGCGGGTGCTATAGAAGCATTTATTTGTGAGCAGGTTTTAAAAGATCAAAGCTGGCTACCATTGCATCGAAATGTTGAGATTGATCCGGATTTGGCTGACCAAAAATATGTGCAAAATGCCGAACTAAAACAGCCCATCCGTTATGTGATGAGTAATTCTTTTGCTTTTGGGGGAAGTAATATTAGTCTTGTTTTTGGAGTGAAGCCCGAATGAAACTGGAGGCAATTCAATATATTCCTCATGAGCAACCAATGGTGTTTATAGACCATTTAACTGAGGTTGCAGAAGGGCGAGCACAAGCTGAGCTAACCATTACACCTGAGCTTATGTTTTGTGAAGCAGAAGGTTTACCGACATGGGCAAGCATTGAAATTATGGCGCAAACCATTAGTGCTTATTCAGGTTGGCAAGGTCAACAGTCAAAACAAGCACCAAAAGTCGGATTTTTATTGGGAACACGTAAATTACATTTACCTATTCCTTATTTCGCCTTGGGTTCTCGATTGATCATTCAAATAGAACAACAATATTTTCATGAAGGACTTGGGCAATTTTCCTGTGAAATTCAATATGCTGAACACTGCATTCAAGCAACGTTAAGTGTATTTGAGCCAACAGAATCACCATTTGAATAACCACAAAGAATTAGGAATACATTGTGACAAGACGAATTTTAGTAACGGGTTCAAGTCGAGGAATTGGGAAGGCGATTGCATTACAACTGGCAAAGGCTGGTTTTGATGTAACGGTACATGCACGTTCGCGTCAGGCAGAGGCCGAGCAAGTCGTACAAGAGATTCAGGCATTAGGACAAAATAGCCATTATTTAATGTTTGATGTAAATGAGCGCAGTACGGTTCAGCAAATTTTAGAACAAGATGTCGAGCAGCATGGTGCTTTTTATGGCGTGGTTCTCAATGCTGGGCTTACCCATGATGGTGCTTTTCCTGCACTCACCGATCAAGACTGGGATGAAGTGATTTCGACCTCATTAGATGGTTTCTATAACGTTTTAAAACCGCTCATTATGCCAATGATTCATTTACGTAAGGGCGGGCGTATTGTCACTTTATCTTCTGTTTCTGGAATTATGGGTAACCGTGGTCAGGTGAACTATAGCGCTGCAAAAGCAGGTTTAATTGGTGCGACCAAAGCCTTGGCACTCGAGTTGGCGAAGCGAAAAATTACCGTGAACTGTGTTGCACCGGGGCTGATTGAAACCGAAATGGTCACCGATGAAGTTAAAGAACATGCACTGAAAATGATTCCGTTACAACGCATGGGACAGGTCGATGAAGTGGCGAGCGTAGTGAAATTTTTATGTTCAGATGAAGCCTCTTATGTAACCCGACAGGTGATCTCTGTAAATGGGGGACTCATCTGATGAAGCGCGTTGTTGTGACGGGAATGGCAGGGATTACCTCTTTAGGTGAAACTTCCGACGAAATTTTTTCTCAATTTAATGCAGCGAAAAGTGGCATCCGCTATATGCCTGAATGGGAACAGTATGTTGACCTTCGGACTAAGCTTGGTGGTCCAGTCGAAACATTTCATGTTCCTAAGCACTTTAACCGTAAAGTGACCCGTGGTATGGGCCGTGTTGCGCTCATGTCTGTGGTATGTGCTGAAACAGCTTTGCAAAATGCTGGTTTACTTGGGCACGAAATTTTGTCCAGTGGTGAAACAGGTGTTGCATTTGGTTCTTCTGCGGGGAGCGTAGAGGCTGTAGGTGAGTTTGCAAGCATGTTGCTTCATCAGAGCATGAGTAAGATTAATGCAACCACTTATATACGTATGATGGCCCATACAAGTGCTGTCAACATGACCGTGTATTTTGGCCTAAAAGGCTTAACTTTACCGACGTCTAGTGCTTGTACTTCTGGCTCTATGGCCATTGGTCAAGCTTATGAAGCAATTAAGTATGGCAAACAACTGGTCATGATTGCGGGTGGTGCAGAAGAGCTCAGTGCTGCGGGCGCAGCTGTTTTTGATGTTCTATTTGCCACAAGTAATATGAATGATCAGCCAGAAAAAACACCACGTCCATTTGATGCAAAACGAGATGGTTTAGTGATTGGGGAAGGAGCAGGCTGTTTAATTCTGGAAGAATACGAACATGCTAAAGCCCGCGGTGCACATATCTATGCTGAACTTATTGGATATGGAAGCAATACTGATGGCCAGCATGTAACTAAACCTGATGCTGAGATGATGGGGCGTTGTATGGAGTTAGCGCTTAAAGATGCATCTTTGCAGGCTAGTGATATTGGTTATGTAAATGCACATGGCACATCGACCGATCAGGGGGATGTAGCAGAAAGTCAGGCGACAGCAAAAGTTTTAGGACGTAAGCCAATTAGTTCATTAAAAAGTTATTTTGGACATACGCTGGGGGCATGTGGCGCTATTGAAGCTTGGCTCAGTATTGAAATGATGAACCGTAATTGCTTTATTCCGACATTAAATCTAGATGAAATTGACCCGCTTTGTGGAGATCTGGATTATATCGTTCAGCAGCCTAAAGCACTCGATGCAGATATTATTATGAGCAACAATTTTGCTTTTGGTGGGATTAATACTTCACTTATTTTTAAACGTGTTAAACAATAAGGAACACAACAATGTTAAATAAGAAAATTTTATTGGTAGCAATGCTGAGTGCTGGTTTTACTGCTACCGTTCAGGCTGCTGATGAAGTACATCATTTAAACTTTAAAGAAGCTGTAGACCGTGCCGTAGCAGATGGAACTTTGGATGGCTCTGTAAAATTTTATTTAAGTGGTACAAAGTCGGGCGGTAAAGTCATTCAAAAAGATGTGGTAACTAATAAAAAGACCAATGGTTTTGCTAAATCAGCAGAAGATTCATGTGATTGGGTTTTACGTTCAGCGCTTATTCAAATGCAAAACAATGCTAAAGCACAAGGTGCAAATGCAGTGACCAATATTGTGAGTTATTTTAAGTCAAATGAAACACGTAGTACGACGACTTATGACTGTTATAAAGGCACAATGATGGCTGGCGTAACGCTTAAAGGCGACATCGTTAAATTTTAATTTATTTGGTAAATAGGGTAGAGATAATGTCTGAGCATATTATAGAAGTTTATACACAGGCATTATCTCAACTTCTTTTAAAGTCCAAACAAGACTTCCCTGATTTTCGTACATTTAACGATTATAAAAAGCAGCAAATACAACATATTAAAAATAAACTATTAGCTCAAAAGCTAAATGTAACCCCAACAGATTTGGTATTTGCGAAACATGAGTATGGCAAACCTTATTTGTTAAATCATACGTTGCATTTTAACCATTCACATAGCCAACAATATTATGCTTTAGCGCTAAGTGAGCGAGTTAAAGATATTGGTATAGATGTTGAAGAACTTGACCGTAAAGTACGTTTAGATAGTTTGGCACAACATGCTTTTCACCCTGATGAATATGCAACATGGCAAAGTCTAGAACAAGATAGAGAGTATTGGTTTAAAGTCTGGACCACTAAAGAAGCTGTTTTAAAAGCATCAGGCCTTGGTATACGTTTAGATTTAAATACGTTAAACACTCAAGCACACCCCACCAATCATGGCGGATTATGTTCGCATGAACTTATTGGAACGTTTGCTTATCAAAATTTTGTTTTAGGTAACATGATTTTAACGGTCGCATGGCGTTCAGAGCAGTCTTGCCGTGGGTTTCAGTTCCCTTCTATTCAGCTTCATTCACTTGAAGGATAGGGTGAGCCAAATAGCACATATAAAAAAACCGCGAATTACGCGGTTTTTTCAGTTTAGAGCAAGCTATAAAATTAAGCTTGACCTTCAACAGCAGCAGCTTGAGCACGTTCCATATTTGCTTCGAACTCTGCATCAAAGTTGATTGGAGTAAGAAGTAATTGTGGGAAGCTACCCTTAGTAACTAAGTCGTTTACAGCTTCACGTAAGAACGGGAACAAAATGTTCGGGCAGTATGCACCCAAAATGTAAGGTAAGCGGTCTTCTTCGATGTTATCGATTAAGAAAATACCAGATTGAGTTACATCTACGATGAACGCGGTTTCATTGTCGTTATTGGCTTGAACCACAACTTTTAAAGATACTTCAAAATGAGTTGGGTCAATCTTTTCAGCAGCAGAAGAAAGATTGATGTTAAGTTCAGGTTGCCATTGTTTAGTAAAAACTTGTGCCCCTGGAACCTCAAAAGAAATATCTTTTGTATAAATACGCTCTAAAGCTAATTGTGGTTGAACTTGTTGTTCTTCGCTCATTGTTTTTTCCTTAATATGGATGCGATGTTAAGCCAATAATTCGTCGAGTTTACCTTCACGCTCTAAAGCATAAAGTTGGTCAAAACCACCGATAAACTGATCATTAATAAAAATTTGTGGAACAGTACGGTGGTTTGTACGTTGCATTAATTCAGCACGTACTTCTGGTGCTTCAACAGAAAGATTTACTTCTTTGTAAGCAACACCTTTACGCTCAAGTAATTGTTTCGCGCGAACGCAATACGGGCATACAGAAGTTGAGTAAACAATGACATTTGCTGCCATAACAATTCTCCTTAAGCTTTTGGTTTGCTTTTAACGAGAGGTAAGCCTTGAGCTTTCCAGTTACTGATACCACCATCAAGGCGATAGCTGTCATGGTGAGCAACTTTCTGTAAAGCGCTACCAGCAACTTGCCCTAGGTTACAGATAAATACCAATGGACGGTCACTTGCTTTTAATTCATCAGCATGACTTGCAATTTGGCTATAAGGAATATTGCGGCTACCACTAATGTGACCTTCGCGGAAGTCTTTGCTATCGCGTAAGTCAATCAAAAGAGCATTTTTCGCTTTCACTAAAATACCAAGCGACTGTGGAGAAATTTTACGACCGTTACGTTGACCTTCAAAAATGAAGAATAATACGATCAAGACTCCGAGTGTACCAAACAAAATGGGGTGATTCCCCATAAACTCTAACCAGCGTTCCACAAGTCACCTAAAAAAATTAAAAACAAAATTGACCTAGAGTATAGCGTATATAGATGGTGATCAAAATCACCACTTCAAGGGCAAAAGGGGTAGAAAATTAGTTTTTTTGCTGCGCTTCTTGAATCTCATCGATTAAACGTAAGAAGCTATCTAAGCGTCGTGGCAAAATTTCACCTGCTTCAACAGCCTGTTTTAAACCACAGTTCTTTTCATGAGTATGCGTGCAATTACGGAACTGACATGAACCTAAATGCGCTTCGATTTCAGGGAAGCCCATACGAATTTTTTCTAAATCGAGATGCCAAAGCCCAAATTCGCGAATTCCCGGCGAATCAATTAAGGCACCATTTTTACCAAAGTTGATTAAGCGCGTAGAGGTTGTTGTGTGTTGGCCAAGTGCAGAGTTTTCAGAAATAATATTGGTTTTCTGCTCGGCATCTGGAATAAGCACATTAATAAGTGAGCTTTTACCAACCCCTGACTGACCGACAAAAGCAACGGTTTCACCATCAAGTCGTTGAGACAATGCTGAAATATCGCCTTTAGAATGACAAATCAAGCTCTCATAACCTAAATCTTCATACTCTTTAAGCATGTCGAGAATTGGGTCATTTTCAGTGAGTAAATCCGATTTATTCAGCACTAAAAGAGCAGGAATATTTGCATCTGCACATGCTACTAAGTAGCGGTCAATCAAAGTAGGTGCAGGTTCTGGAAGCGGAGCAAAAACAATAACGATTAAACTGATATTTGCTGCCACAGGTTTTACTTTGTGATAACGATCTGGACGAGTAAGCAGTGAAGTACGTGGGTGAATTGCAGTAATAATCCCTAAGCCTGTGTTAGGGTCTGCTTGCCACTTCACTCGGTCACCCGTGACCAGTAATTCAAGATTTGTACGCGTGTGACAGCGCCAAATACTTTTTAATTCAATCGGTTTCCAAAATGGTTCTGGTTCGCCTTCGGCAACTTGAGGTTTTTCTGGGTGATGCTCGGGTACAGAAAGTGCCTGTACTTCAAGTTGACGGCCATAGTGCTGTACAACCAGCCCATCTAGATCTTGTGAAGTATCGACTTCTTCTTGGCGAGTTTTATGCTGTTTTTCAATACGGCGTTGCTGTTGCTCAGTTAAACGACGCTTACGAATTAGAGCCATTCATATCCCAAAAAAACCATTGTTTGAAGACCGCAAAAATAGCACGAAGCTGGTATGGAATTACAGCGCAGAAGCAAGAAATTTGCTACTATTGATGTTTTTACGGCATTTTAGAACGTACATACATGAGCAGTACTTTAAATACACGATTAATTTGGATTGATCTGGAAATGACCGGTTTAGATACCGACAACGACCAGATTATTGAAATCGCAACAATTATTACAGATGATCATTTAAATGTACTTGCCGAAGGTCCGGTTTTGGCTATTCATCAACCTGATCGTATTTTAAATGCAATGGATGAGTGGAATACTCGCCAGCATGGTCAGTCAGGTTTAATTGAGCGAGTTCGCCGTAGTAAATTAACAGCTCGTGACGCTGAGTTACAGACTTTAGAATTCCTAAAAAAATGGGTTAATCCAAAAGTTTCACCAATGTGTGGTAACTCGATTTGTCAGGATCGCCGTTTCTTACATCGTCTTATGCCTGAGCTTGAGCAGTATTTCCACTATCGTAATCTTGATGTATCTACGGTAAAAGAGCTCTCAAAACGCTGGCGCCCTGAAATTATGAGTGGTCTGAAAAAGAATGCATCGCATTTAGCAATGGATGATATTCGTGACTCGATTTCCGAGTTGAAATATTACCGTGAATACTTCTTTATCATGAACACTGATGGTAAAGATTAATAACGTTGTTCAAGTCATATGAAAGGGGGCAGTAGCCTCCTTTTTTGTTGCTGCTAGGACATTGTTACAATAATGCCAAGGGCTCATTTGGCTTTCATATTCATTTTGCTTAAAATGATGTTTTAAGTTTATTTATTATAAAAAGAGAGCATTTATGCAAAGTAATAACCCGATACTGACCCGCGTTGAAACGGTCAGTGACTACAGTCAACCGATGACCGTGCAAGGTGCGATTCAAAAATCTGTGATGTTGACCATCATTGCTGCTGCAGTGGGTGTCGCTTTATTTTTCTATGCAGCCTTTACTGCAAATGTTGGTATTGCTTACGCAGCTTCAATTGTGGGTGCAATTGGTGGTTTGGTTTTAGCTTTAATCACAACGTTTAAACCAACGACTGCGCCAACTTTAGCAATTCCTTATGCTCTATTTGAAGGAGCATTTATTGGTGGTATTTCGTTTACTTTCCAGTTGAAATATCCGGGTGTTCCTCTTCAAGCGTTATTGGCAACCTTCGTCACTACTTTGGTGATGTTTGGTCTATATAAGTTCCAAATTATCCGCGCAACTGAAAAGTTCAAATCAGTTGTGATCTCTGCATCTTTGGCGATCTTTATTGTATTTATTGTGCAGATGATCATGCGTTTAGCATTTGGTTCAAGTATTCCTTATATTTTTGAAAGTAACTGGTTAGGAATTGGTTTTGCTGCATTTGTTGCAGTCATTGCTTCACTTAACCTGATTTTAGATTTTGACTTGATCGAAACCAATGCAGCATACCGTGCTCCAAAATTCATGGAATGGTTGTGTGGTATTGCGTTGCTTGCAACTTTAGTTTGGATGTATATCTCGTTCTTACGTCTACTTGGCTTATTGTCTGACGACTAAAATTTAGATTATAAAAAGTCGCTCCTGCATAGGGGCGATTTTTTTTCGTGCGATTTTTGAAAAAAGATGCATTATGCAATTTCGAAAAACGTTGAATATTGGCATTATGCTGAAAATTGTTTTGAGTGAGATCGGCATGACACAAGGACTTTTAGCAGGTAAACGCTTTTTGATTGCAGGCGTTGCTAGTAAATTATCAATTGCTTATGGTATTGCACAAGCATTACACCGTGAAGGTGCTGAGCTTGCATTTACTTATCCAAACGAAAAATTAAAAAAACGTGTAGATGAGTTTGCTGAGCAATTCGGTTCTAAGCTTGTGTTTCCATGTGATGTTGCCGTTGATGCTGAAATTGATAATGCATTTGCGGAACTTGCAAAACATTGGGACGGTGTAGACGGTGTTGTGCACTCAATCGGCTTTGCACCTGCACACACGCTTGACGGTGACTTCACTGACGTGACTGACCGTGACGGTTTTAAAATTGCTCATGACATTAGCGCATACAGCTTTGTTGCAATGGCACGTGCTGCAAAACCTTTATTACAAGCTCGCCAAGGTTGTTTGTTGACTTTAACTTACCAAGGTTCTGAGCGCGTTATGCCTAACTACAACGTAATGGGTATGGCGAAAGCATCTTTAGAAGCTGGTGTTCGTTACTTGGCATCAAGCTTAGGTGTTGATGGTATCCGCGTAAACGCAATTTCTGCGGGTCCAATCCGTACTTTAGCTGCTTCTGGTATTAAATCTTTCCGTAAAATGTTAGATGCTAACGAAAAAGTTGCACCATTAAAACGTAACGTAACTATTGAAGAAGTGGGTAACGCAGCATTATTCCTATGCTCACCTTGGGCTTCAGGTATTACTGGTGAAATTCTATATGTAGATGCAGGTTTCAATACTGTAGGTATGAGCCAATCTATGATGGATGATGAATAAGTCTTAAGATTTATTCAGACATAAAAAAAGCCGTAGTTGAAGGACTACGGCTTTTTTACTGGGCGCAAGTTATTGCGGCAGTTCTTTTACAGGTGAACCACCTAATGCCTGCATGAGGGTGACATAAGCGTTGTACTGGCTTTGTTTGGTTTCAACAAGGCTCAAGCGCGCAGTACGTGTAGTTTGCTGAGCATCAAGAAGTGTTTTTAATGCAACAGCGCCATAACGGTAGCGGACTTCGGTTAAACGTTCGGTTTTTTCTGCAAGTTCAACATTACGTTGTTGCAGCTCTACTTGTTTGTCGAGTTCTGTGCGGCTTGATAATGCATTTTCTACATCAGCAAAAGCCTGATAAAGCGTTTGGCGATATTGAATAATCGCTTTTTCATAATCAAGGTTGCTAATCGCGATATCTTTTTTCATATCGTTATATTGCAAAAACGGTAAGCTCAAACTCGCCCCAAGCGTAAGGGCAGGGTTACGTAGTAACTCCGTTAAAGATGTACTGCTTGAACCTAAACTACTGGTTAAGCTAATTGACGGATAGTAGCTTGCTTTAGTCGCATCTTTGGTTGCTAGTGCTTTTCTCAAGCGAAGCTCGGCTGCTTGCAAGTCTGGGCGACGTGACAAAATATCCGCTGGTAAACCCGCACCAATAGCAGGCAGCGCTGTACGTGGTAAACGCTGCGGCTCTTGAATATTGAGTTGCTGTACAGGTTCATGCAATAACACTGCAATCGCTGTACGTGTTTCAACAAGCTGTTGCTCAATTTGGCTTAAACTTGCTTTCTGGCTTTGAACAGACTGCTCGGCTTGCGTAAGGTCTAAGCCTGAAACTGCACCTGCTTTATACTGAGTTTGAACTAACTGATAAAGCTTTTGTGAAGTGGCTAAGCTTTGTTGTGCAGTTGCATAACGTTCATTTAAATAGCCCAGTTGCCAGTAGAGTTTCGCTGTAGTGGCAATCAGACTTTGCCCTGTAGACTGTAAGTCTTGTTCAGTCGCTAAAGCTTCCCATTTACTTGCTTCGGTTTGACGAGCAAGCTTGCCAAACAAATCAAGTTCATAACTTACGCCTGCACTTAAGGATACTCCTTTAGCACTATCATCGCCTGAATTTAAATCGAAACTATGACCTGTAGAAACATTTGAACTGGTACGCAAGCCTTGTTGATTTGCAGTTAAATCAGCTTTCAAGCGAGCTTGCTTTAAGGTAATACCTGCAACAGCCAAATCGCTATTACGTTCTAATACGTTGTTTACAAGCTGGTTGAGCTGCGCATCGTTAAAAAGTGTCCACCAACGGTCAGAGTATTGTGCAACTGATACAGTTTTCGTTTTAGTTGGGTTGTCGTACTGAAAGCTACCCGGAACCTGTACAGAAGGGGCTTGGTAAGGTGTTTTAACCATCGCTGCACATCCCACAAGAGAACTGGTGAGGAGAAGTGCTGCGCTAAGTTTAGTCATTGAAAAAGACATGCAATTTTCCTTATTCTCGTGATAGTGCTGCAACAGGGTCGAGTTTTGCGGCATTTTTAGCAGGCAAGAAACCGAATACGACACCAATTAATGTTGAGCAAACAAATGCAGCTACAATAGAAGTCGTTGAGTATGCCACTGCGAAATTACCTGCGGCCACTTTGTTAATGAGCTGTCCTAGGCCGAGTGAAAGTAATACGCCGAGTACACCACCAATTAAACACACTAAAATTGCTTCGATTAGGAACTGCTGCAAAATATCACTTTGTCGAGCGCCAACAGCCATACGCACACCAATTTCTTGAGTACGTTCAGTCACCGAAACCAACATAATATTCATTACACCGATACCACCAACCACCAAAGAAATGACAGCAATTGCTGAGACCAGAAGCGTCATGGTGCTGGTTGTTTTCTCAATGGTTTGGCGAATACTGTCACTGTTCATGGTGAAAATATCTTGGGCACCATGTCGTTGTGTTAATAAGTTAACAATCGCGTTTTCAGCGGCGCTGGTCGAGTATTTATCGTTAATACGTACGACAATATTACGAACATGGGCTTGCCCTAACATACGGCTCATGACCGTGGTATAAGGCATATACACATTGAGTGTGTCATCTGAACCCATACCGCTAGTTTGAGGCTCTACAATCCCGATAATACGAGCCGGCACACTACCTAGTAATACCACTTGCCCAATTGGGTTGGTACCATCACTAAAGAACTGCTTTTGTGTATTGGTATCAATCACAACATCTTGTGAACGGTCACGTACACTACGCTGATCAAAGGTTTGTCCATCTTTAAAAACCAAACCCTTTACATCAAAATAATCGTTGCTCACACCGTTAATAGTCGCGTTTGCTTCATTTTGCTGATAACGCATTGTTTTTGATGTACTGACCATTGGACTGACCGCACTTACATAAGGCTGGGTCATTAATGCATCAGCATCGGCAGGAACCAAAGTTTTAAAACTGGCTGTTTTAGAGTTGTCACCAAAACCTTTACCCTGAAAAACTGTAATGGTATTGGTACCGAGACCGCTAATATTTTCTAAAATCTGCTTTTGCGAGCCATTACCCAGTGCGACAACCGTTACCACGGAAGCAATCCCGATAATAATACCTAACATGGTGAGGAAGGTAC
Organism: Acinetobacter sp. 70_2; assembly: GCF_056736115.1. Taxonomy (NCBI): domain Bacteria; kingdom Pseudomonadati; phylum Pseudomonadota; class Gammaproteobacteria; order Moraxellales; family Moraxellaceae; genus Acinetobacter; species Acinetobacter sp. 70_2. Next base: position 92,208 of record NZ_JBWZIP010000013.1, on the reverse strand, counting down.
GCATACGGTGGGCATTCATGGACAGTAAAGCCATTTGGAAAGCTTCAGATAAGCGGTCTAAAGTTGAGCGCCAAGCCGAAATACTTTTACCTTTTTTCTGCTTGTTTTGTAGAGCAGGTGCTGCATCTGGGTCAGATTTAACTTCTTCTGTAGATTGGTCTGGAGCATTAGGACGGTCACTAATAATTTCCCCGTCACTAATTTCAATAATACGCGTTGCATTTTTTGCAACTTGCATATCGTGTGTAACCAAAATAATGGTATGACCAGCGGCATTAAGTTCACGCAAAATTCGCATGACCTCAACACCGCTATGTGAATCGAGCGCACCCGTTGGCTCATCGGCCAAGATTACATCACCACCATTCATGAGGGCGCGTGCAATTGAAACACGTTGCTGTTGACCACCCGAAAGCTGGCTTGGTCGGTTTTGTGTTTTAGTCCCTAAGCCTAATTCAGTGAGTAGAGCTGTTGCACGCTGTTTACGATCAGAAGGTGTAACGCCTGCATAAACAGCTGGGACCTCAACGTTACCTTCGGCTGACAAGTCACCGAGTAAATGATAACGCTGGAAAATAAAACCAAAATATTCGCGACGTAACTGCGCTAACTGGTCGGGTTCTAGCTTACCGGTTTCTTGACCATTAACCTTATAACTACCACTTGTTGGGCGGTCCAGACAGCCCAAAATATTCATGAGCGTTGATTTACCAGAGCCGGACTGACCGACAATGGCAACCAGTTCACCTTCATAAATAGTCAGGTCAATGCCTTTTAAAATTTGAATCGTGCTTTCGCCAGCAGGGAATTCCCGGACCAGATTGCTGACTTCAAGCAAAGCTTGTTTTGTCATGCTTACATTCCCATTGGACCGCTACGGCGACGGTTATTACCACTATTTGCAGAAGCAGCAGAGTTTTCTGAACTATCAGCAATCACAACTTGGTCACCTTGTTTTAATCCGGCAAGTACTTGTGCGTTTACACGGTTGTTAATACCCACCAAAATTTGCGTTGGTTTAGTCGTACCATCTGCTTGTAAAATACGAACGACACTCAGCGTTGCTTTGCCTTGTTCAATAAGTTGTTTTTGTTCAGGAGTTAAATTTAAGCGTTCTAAACGAGCACCATTACCTTCATGTTTTCGCTCTGCTCTTGGTGTAGAGCTTGCTTTGTCAGCTGTTTGACCAGGTTTTCTTTGACCAGAAAATTGTTTACTACTTAAAGCAGAAGATGGAACCAATAAGGCATTTTTTGCTGAATCTAATACGATATAAACTTGAGCAGTCATATCAATACGCAATTTGCCATCTGTATTTGGAACGTCAAATAAAGCATTGTAGTAAACAGCTGAACTGCTAGTTGAACTTGTTGTACTGTTTGATTCACTCGAAATTGAATCTGGAGCTGGCTCAATCTGGCGTAATGTCGCATAACGCTTGCTGTCATCGCCTAGAGTAGTGAAGTAGACCTGTTGGCCTTTTTCTACTCGCATAATATCGGCTTCACTCACCTGCGCTTTAATCGTCATATTTTGCAGTTTTGCAATTTTAACGATTGTAGGAGCACTTTGGTTCGCGTTTACGGTTTGACCTTCTTCGGTCACAATCGCAACAACCGTACCATCAGTTGGCGCAACAATACGGGTATAGCCAATGTTTGTTTGTGCTGTTGAACGAGTAACTTTTGCAGACTCAATTTGTGCATCTAATGCTTTAACTTGTGCCTGAGCGGTTTTATAAGCAGCTTCAGCTGACTCTAAATCTGCACGAGGTGTTGCATCTTGAGCGTACATTTGTTGTTGACGACGATACTCAAGTTGTTTTTCATTTAAAGATGCCACTTGTTGAAGGCGTTGTGCTTCTAAGTTTTTAATATTGGCATCGGATGTTTTTAAACTGTTCTCTTGGGTAGTCGAGTCAATTTGTGCAATGAGTTGACCTTGTTTGACCTGATCGCCAAGCTGTACATACATCTTTTTAACCTGACCAGATACCTGAGCACCTACACTAATCAGTTTGGTTGCATCAAGCGTACCGGTTGCAAGTACATTATTCTCAATATCTCCGCGAGTTACCTCAGCTGTAATATATTGAGGTTGCTGTTGTTTAGGCTTTAAAAACTTCCAAGCTAATACAGCAATAACGGCTATACAGACGACAATAATAACGAGTTTAATTGGCTTTATTTTTGGCATGGCGAGAGGTCAGAAAGTCTAAAATTTTAATTAGTATAAGAGTCAATTGAGGATAAAACGTGAATTTTTATGATATTTCAATCAAGCAGGCAAAGGATTTGACTGCTCTATTGTATAAATAATGTTTTCCCACACAACTCGGCAATTGCCTGTTGCATCAAATGTTCGGCATTTTCATTAGACATGCCTTTAATTGCCGCATCGATTTGCAAGAGTAGAGTAGACCAGCCTAAAAACTGCTGTGGATTGAGTCTTCTTAACGCTTGCTGATATAAGCTAACTTTTGTTTTCCAAATACCGAGCTGCAATGCATTATGCGGTTGTTCAAACAACTGCATGAGTAAACGCATTTCTTTACTTAATGTCCATAAGATCAGGCTTTCAGGTTCACCAGAACCAATTAAATACTGGAATATCTTAATCGACTGGGCAAGATTACCTTCTAATAAAGCATCGCTTAAGTCGTAAGTGGTGTAACGGGACTGATCTTGTAGACACGCATATAACTGTTCAATTTGAATCAGCTTTTGGTCTGGAAAAGTATCTCGTACGCGCATCAAGCTATTTTTAGCAGCAAGTAAATTGTGCTCGTGATGCTGCATGAGCCACTGCCAAGCGTCATTGTCGAGTTGAATTTCGAGCTTCTCTGCTTCAGCAGTTAAAATTCTTTGACGGTCTTGCGGATAGTTGGCAGTCAAAGCAACAACAACGCCGTTAGCTTCGACAACTTGGAAAAAAGCAGACTTTAAACTGCTACTGTCTTGTTTAGGTAAAACAATTAATAGCAGGTTAGTTTCATTATGTTGAATATAGCTTTTAAGCTGTTTTAGACCATTTGCATCGGGCTTGATATTGCCATGAACTTCAATCGCAAGTTGCTGCGAAAATAAAGACAAGCTGTTCAGTGCATTAAAAACATTTTTCCAGTCACTCACGCTACTAATGTCATAGCGCTGTCTTTCAATGTCTTGCTGCTGCCAGCTTTTGCGGAAAGTATCTAATAAGTTTTGTTCAAGTAATGGTTCCTGTCCATGCAGAATCCACGCACCCCGAGCTTCCGGAATGCGTTTAAGGGCTTGTAAATAGTCAAGTTTCATTACTTAAGAACAAATAAATCTTATGGTTGAGCTTTTGGTAAGCGGTTTGCTGAAATTTGACGAGTAATTTGCTGTGCAATGTCATCAATCACAATACGTTGTAAGTAGCCTTCTTGCTGGTTCTCAGTGTTAACCGTTGCTAAGTCGTATTGATAACTACGAGATGCAGTTAAAGTACGCGGCTCGGTAATTTTATTACCTTGACGGTCTTCAATTTGGAAAGTCACAGTCAAGCGTAATAACACTTCTGTAAGCTTACCATTTAGAAGTTGACGACGCGGTGTGTACTCTAAAACATGAAGAACATACGCATCATTGTCATTGCTGAACTGAACGCCATTTGCAGCTAAATACACTTTTAATTGTGTTTCTAGGTCATCGGTTTTTGCCGGTAACTCAAGGCTTAACTTTTTATAAACAAGTGGAGTCGCAGTCGGGTTAGTTCCTTTTAAATGGAAACCACACCCGACTAAGCCTGCACTAAGGCCTAAGGTTAAAACAACAGCGGCTAAACGTTGGGCTAAGTGCATGCTTGATCCTCTCATTAATACCTGTAATTAAACCACGAGGTTAACCAATTTGTTTGGAACCACAATTTCTTTTTTGGTTGGTCCTGTTAAGAACTGTTGCACTTCTGGTAATGCTTTAGCTTGAGCTAATAATTCATCTTTAGAAATATCAACAGAAACTTCAAGTTTACCGCGAAGTTTACCATTTACTTGTACAACAATCGTTTGGGTATTACGTGTTAACGCAGAAGCATCAACTTCAGGGAAGATTGCTGCTGTTAAGTCCGTACCAAACTGAGCCAATAAAGTTTGGCTTAAATGCGGTGCAAATGGCGCAAGTAAAGTTAACAATGTGGTGATTGCTTCACGTTCTACAGCAATGTCATTGTCATCTTTAGCTTCAAACTTGTTGCTTGCGTTTAACAATTCCATCAATGCAGCAATTGCAGTGTTGAATGCATGACGGCGTTCAATATCATCACTTACTTTTTGAATCGTTTCGTGAGTCTTACGACGTAAATCTTGAGCATCTTTAGACAAGTTCGCTGTATCGATTGCAGTTGCAGCGTTTCCTTTTTCAAGGAAGCTTGCTACAAGACGCCATACACGTTTCAAGAAACGGTTAGCACCTTCAACACCTGCGTCAGACCATTCTAAAGATTGATCTGGTGGAGCAGCAAACATCATAAATACACGTGCTGTATCTGCGCCGTATTGATCAATAATCGCTTGTGGATCAATACCGTTATTTTTCGACTTAGACATTTTTTCTTGTCCGCCGATAATCACTTCTTGACCGTCACCTGAATATTTTGCAGAAATGATGCGACCTTTCTCATCACGTTCTAATTCGATGTCAGCAGGGTTGAACCAAGTTTTCTTACCATTTTCTGCTTCACGATAGAATGTATCTGCAAGCACCATGCCTTGAGTTAACAAGTTAATAAATGGTTCATTACCTTGTACAACGCCTTCATCACGCATTAATTTGTGGAAGAAACGTGCATAAAGTAAGTGAAGAATCGCATGTTCAACACCACCAATATATTGGTTTACAGGAAGCCAGTTTTGAGCTGCTTCAGGTTTAACCATACCGCCAGTGAAGTCTGGAGACGCATAGCGTGCGTAGTACCAAGATGACTCTACGAATGTATCCAATGTATCTGTTTCACGGCGTGCATCGCCACCACAGCAAGGACATTTCGTTTCATAGAATTCAGGCATTTTATTAAGCGGGTTACCTGAACCATCTGGAACAACGTCAGTTGGTAATACAACTGGAAGTTGGTCTTCTGGAACTGTGACTTGACCACAAGTATCACAGTTAATCATTGGAATTGGACAACCCCAGTAACGTTGACGAGAAACACCCCAGTCACGTAAACGGAATTGAACTTTAGAGTTTGCTAAACCTTGTGGTTCTAATTTCGCAAGGAATGCGTCAAACGCAGCTTGGAATTCTAAACCGTCAAACTCGCCAGAGTTAACAAGTTTACCTTCTTTAGAACCGTACCATTCTTGCCACTCAGTTGCAGAGTAGTCTGCATCGTCAGCGCCTTTGGCATCAATCACTTGCTTAATTGGCAAGTTGAATTTGTTAGCAAATTCAAAGTCACGTTCGTCATGTGCTGGTACAGCCATCACTGCGCCAGAACCGTAAGACATTAATACGTAGTTTGCGATCCAGACAGGAAGGTCTTCACCAGTTACAGGGTGTTTTACAAACAAGCCTGTTGCCATGCCTTTTTTCTCGGCTGTTGCCAAGTCAGCTTCTGCAACTGAACCCATGCGGCATTCTTCAATAAATGCAGCCAATTCAGGGTTATTTTCAGCAGCTTTAAGCGCAAGAGGGTGTTCTGCTGCAACAGCAACATATGTCACGCCCATAAGCGTGTCAGCACGTGTTGTATAAACAGTTAAGCCGTCAGCATAAATTTCGGTATTGGCAGATGGGAAAGTAATTTCCATACCAGTAGAGCGACCAATCCAGTTACGTTGCATGGTCAACACTTGTTGAGGCCAGCCGTCTTGTAATGTGTCAAGGTCGTCTAATAATTCTTGTGCATAGTCCGTAATACGGAAGTAGTACATTGGAATATCGCGTTTTTCAACCAATGCGCCAGAACGCCAGCCGCGGCCATTTTCAACTTGTTCGTTTGCCAAAACTGTTTGGTCAACTGGATCCCAGTTCACTGTTGAAAGTTTACGGTAGATCAAACCTTTTTTATAAAGTTGAACGAACAACCATTGTTCCCAGTGATAGTACTCTGGTGTACAAGTTGCAAATTCACGGTCCCAATCTACAGATAGACCTAATTTTTTTAATTGGTCACGCATGTAAGCGATGTTTTCAAATGTCCATTTTGCCGGAGCAACTTTATGGGCAATTGCAGCGTTTTCCGCAGGTAAACCAAACGCATCCCAACCCATAGGTTGTAATACGGTTTCGCCTTTTAAACGGTAGAAACGGCTAATTACGTCGCCAATTGTATAGTTACGCACATGACCCATGTGCAGTTTGCCACTTGGGTAAGGGAACATTGACAGGATGTAACGATGTTTACCTTCGACAGTGTCGGCAACTTTAAAGACTTTACGATTTTCCCAATCTTGTTGGACGGATGGTTCAATCGTGTTTGCTTGATATTCTGGGTCAATGTGAGAAATAGTCATAGACGTAAGCTATACAACGAAAATTGAAATGAAAGATTGCTGCACAGCATAGCGCAAAATACAGGAAAATGTCAGTTTTTAGATCACGATTTTATCTTTTAATATGAGCTATAAAAATTTCCCAACTCATTCTTCTTTATTTTAAATCCAAGAAGAGTGGTGAAAGTATTCACCACCCTCATTTTACTTATCGTGGTGCTGAAGCGGATGGGGCAGGTGGCGCAGATGGAACTGCTGCTGCGGGTGCAGTTTTTTCCTGCACGGCATTAGGTGCTGCTGGTACGGCCTTATCTGTTTTATCTTGAGCCGGTTGTTCAGGGCTTGGTGTCGAATTTTTTACAGATGGCTGAGTGCCATAAGTCGAAACTTTGTTCAAATGCTTCGCGCCTTTAGGCGGTGGTGTGGTGGTGTAATGTGTCGAGCCACTTTGGTCTACCCATTTATAATATTGCTCTGCCTGACTTTGAGTTGAGCAAACTAAAATCGCTGTTGTTACTGCTGTATACAGGCTTGTTTTTAAATAAGATAAATTCATATTAGATGTTCCCCAAAAAATACTGACTATATTTAAATAAAGTTCAAAAATAAGCAATTTAGAATGCAGGGTTTTATATAAAAAAGAGTGATTTTTTAATAAAAATGGAGGGGGAATGAACAAATATTCGGCTCAATATTAGCTCAAAAAAACAGCAGCTAAAAATTTTTATGGAAAAACCATTTCTTTATTCTTGACTTTGTATATAGAAACAACAAAAATGCTTTCTCTAGTTTTATATGTATTTACTCGATCACCCTTCGAATAAATATCATGTTTTGTAATAGACATTCTCTCTAGCCGAGAGATTGATTTTACTAAAGTATGTATATCCAGACATGCTTTATTAATGTTAAAACAGCTTATACGGCTGAAAACAGAAATTTTTCTATTGCGACGAAAACTAGACAATATGTGTGCTATAACAGTGCAGACAATTCAATGAATGAAACACTATTTGTGCCTTCCATAAATAGTGATAAAAATTTTAGGGTGAATCACGTTGGAACTTTTATCTGGTGGTGAAATGCTCGTTCGTGCTCTTGCGGACGAAGGCGTTGAACATGTTTTTGGTTATCCAGGCGGCGCTGTATTACATATTTATGATGCGCTATTTCAACAAGACAAAATCAATCATTACCTCGTGCGCCATGAGCAAGCTGCTGGTCATATGGCAGATGCATACTCGCGTGCTACAGGTAAGACTGGCGTAGTACTGGTCACTTCTGGCCCAGGCGCAACCAATACAGTAACTCCAATTGCAACAGCTTATATGGACTCAATCCCAATGGTGATTTTGTCTGGCCAGGTTGCATCACATCTTATTGGTGAAGACGCTTTCCAGGAAACTGACATGGTGGGTATTTCACGTCCTATCGTGAAACACAGCTTTCAGGTCCGTCACGCGAGTGAAATCCCTGCAATTATTAAAAAAGCATTCTATATCGCTTCAAGTGGGCGCCCTGGTCCGGTTGTAGTCGATATTCCTAAAGATGCGACGAATCCTGCAGAAAAGTTTGCATACGAATATCCTGAAAAAGTGAAGATGCGTTCATATCAACCGCCTTCACGTGGCCACTCTGGTCAAATTCGTAAAGCAATTGATGAATTACTTACTGCAAAACGTCCTGTTATTTATACAGGTGGTGGTGTCGTTCAAGGAAATGCTTCTGCTTTATTAACTGAACTTGCACATCGTCTTGGTTATCCGGTAACTAACACACTTATGGGGTTAGGCGGATTCCCGGGTGATGACCCTCAGTTTATTGGCATGCTGGGTATGCATGGTACATATGAAGCCAACATGGCAATGCACAATGCAGACGTAATTTTGGCAATTGGTGCGCGTTTTGATGACCGCGTAACAAATAACCCTGCCAAGTTCTGCCCGAACTCAAAAGTGATTCATGTCGATATCGATCCTGCGACCATTTCAAAAACGATTATGGCGCATATTCCTATCGTTGGTGCAGTAGAGCCTGTTCTTCAAGAAATGTTGGCACAGTTAAAACAGTTAAATGTGTCTAAACCAAATCCTGAAGCAATTGAGGCTTGGTGGTCTCAAATTAATGAATGGCGCAAAGTTCATGGTTTGAAATATGAAAACCTATCTGATGGCACCATGAAGCCACAGCAGGTTGTTGAAGCTTTATATAAAGTGACGAATGGTGATGCCATCATTACTTCTGACGTTGGTCAACATCAGATGTTTGGTGCACTTTATTATAAGTACAAACGTCCTCGCCAATGGATCAACTCTGGTGGTCTTGGCACCATGGGTGTTGGTTTACCTTATGCAATGGCTGCGAAGCTGGCTTTCCCAGATCAGCAAGTTGTTTGTATTACGGGTGAAGCTTCAATTCAGATGTGTATTCAGGAACTTTCAACCTGTAAACAATATGGCTTGAACGTAAAAATCTTGTGCTTGAACAACCGTGCATTAGGTATGGTTAAGCAATGGCAAGATATGAACTATGAAGGTCGTCATTCAAGCTCTTATGTTGAATCATTACCTGACTTTGCCAAGTTAATGGAAGCTTATGGTCATGTCGGCATTCAAATTGATCATGCCGATGAACTTGAGTCGAAGCTTGCAGAAGCAATGGCAATTAATGATAAATGCGTATTTATCAACGTTATGGTTGACCGCACAGAACACGTTTATCCAATGTTGATTGCGGGTCAGTCTATGAAGGACATGTGGTTAGGTAAAGGGGAGCGTACATAATGAGACACATTATTTCTGTACTCGTTGAAAACGAAGCTGGTGCGCTTTCTCGCCTTGTTGGTTTATTTAGCCAACGTGGATATAACATTGAAACACTTAATGTTGCACCAACCGAAGATCCGACATTATCACGTTTGACTTTAACGACTTATGGCGATGACCATAAAATCGAACAAATTACGAAACAGCTCAACAAACTTGTTGAGGTGGTAAAAGTAGTTGATTTATCAGAAGGTGCACACATCGAACGTGAACTCATGCTAATTAAAGTAAAAGCATTGGGAGCTTCACGTGCCGAAATTAAGCGCACTGCGGATATTTTCCGTGCGCAAATCGTAGATGTGACACCAACGACCTATACCATTCAAATAGCAGGGACAACTGAAAAATTAGATGGTTTTATCGATGCACTTGCAGAAAACACCATTTTAGAAGTCGTTCGTTCAGGGGTATCTGGTATCGCCCGTGGCGAAAAAGTTTTAGCCATTTAATTTTTTAAAAAGTATTTTAGCGGAGAACACAAATGCAAATTTTTTACGATAAAGACTGTGACTTATCAATCATCCAAGGCAAGAAAGTAGCGATTATTGGTTACGGTTCTCAAGGTCATGCACATGCACTTAACCTTAAAGACTCAGGCGTAGACGTAACTGTAGGTTTACGTGCAGATTCAGCTTCTTGGAAGAAAGCTGAAAATGCTGGTCTTAAAGTTGCTGAAGTTCCAGCAGCAGTTAAGCAAGCTGACCTCGTAATGATTTTGACTCCAGATGAATTCCAATCACAACTTTACCGTGACGTGATTGAGCCAAACATCAAAGAAGGCGCGACTTTAGCATTTGCTCATGGTTTCTCTGTTCTATATAACCAAGTTGTTCCACGTAAAGACTTAGACGTAATCATGGTTGCGCCTAAAGCTCCTGGTCACACAGTACGTTCAGAATTCCAACGTGGTTCAGGTGTTCCTGACCTAATTGCAATTCACCAAGATGCTTCTGGTAATGCACGTAACGTTGCGCTTTCTTACGCTTCTGGCGTAGGTGGTGGCCGTACAGGTATTATCGAAACTTCATTCCGTGAAGAAACTGAAACTGACTTATTCGGTGAGCAAGCAGTTCTTTGTGGTGGTGCAGTTGAACTTGTTAAAATGGGCTACGAAACTTTGGTTGAAGCTGGTTATGCACCAGAAATGGCTTATTTCGAATGCTTACACGAACTTAAGTTAATCGTTGACTTGATGTTCGAAGGCGGTATCGCTGACATGAACTACTCAGTTTCTAACAACGCTGAGTACGGTGAATACGTAACTGGTCCTGAAGTAATTAACGAACAATCTCGTGAAGCAATGCGTAATGCATTAAAACGTATTCAATCTGGTGAATACGCGAAGATGTTCATTCAAGAAGGTGCGTTGAACTACCCATCTATGACAGCTCGTCGCCGTCAAAATGCTGCACACGGTATTGAGGTAACTGGTAACAAGTTACGTGCGATGATGCCTTGGATTCAAGCAAACAAAATCGTAGACAAAGAGAAAAACTAATACTCTTTTCTATTGTTTTAAAAAAACCCTGCTAAATGCAGGGTTTTTTATTTTAATTGTTCTAAATTGAGCTTAAAAAAACATCATTAAGGTCAATTGACCTAGACTTAAGAAATTCTATATTTTTCATATAATTGGATGCTTAATTTTTGGTTACTTTATTGATTTCTAAAGTAAAAAATGCTTGACCAAATGTTAGATAATGTTATTGTTTATAACTGACTAAAAAAGTCGAATTTACTAATTTTCTTTAACGTGTTTAATTGTATTTTGTGCAATGAATTGAACAAAATAAAAAAAAGTATTGAATAATCATGGAAGTCCAGTATGGGTCATGTTGATTACGATAGCACATTGATCGTCGGCTCTTTTATTGCGGCTGGCGTTATCTGCTATATTGTGATTTCCATGGAGCAGTTAATATTTAAGCAAGCTTATAAAAAAGTTGAACCGCTTATTTTATTACTGAATGGTTTATTGCTCGCAGCAGCCATTAGTATTGTCCATATCGTAGGCATGCAGGCTTACCATTTATTTGAAACAGCCTATTCTAATATTTCTTTAGTAGTACTTTCTTTTGGAATTAGTGCTGTACTTTCATGTATCTCAATTTGGCTCACTACTCGCTTTACACTACCATTATTTAGGTTGATTTTAAGTTCAGTCATTATGGGAATTGGTATTTCCGCTTCGTATTATGTAAGTATGTTGGGCTGGAATATTGATATTTATAAGAAAGATTACACGTCATTTCTCATTTTATTTTCTGTCTTAATTGCCATGAGTGGGTCGGGTTTAGCTTTCTTGCTAGCCTATAAATTAAAAGAGAGCGAACGTAATCGGGTGAGTTTAAAACTCGCTTTTGCGGTCATGATGACTTTAAGCATTATGGGTATGCACTATACGGCACTCATTGCGACCAACATTACCGATAAATTTGTGAGCCAATATCAGGCTGAACATGACTTGCTGCTGTTTACCATTATTTTGGTCACTTGTTTGGTGCTGGTCGCGAGTTTTATTGTTGCAGTGCTGGAGCAGCGACTGAACCAACGAAATTTAGAACTACGTAAAGTCAATAAAGAACTCGCCAATCTCTCTATTCAAGATAACTTAACTAAGCTACCAAACAGACTTTATTTAGTTGATTACGCAGAAGTTCTTCTTTCAGACCATCGTTATAAAGACCAAAAAATTGCTTTTCTCTATATCGATTTAGATCGGTTTAAATCGGTAAATGATGCGTTTGGACACCACATTGGTGATCAGCTTCTTATTCAAATGGCCAATCGCTTACATTGGCAACTCAATGAAAAATGTAAGTTGCTTCGAATTGGTGGGGATGAGTTTTTATTAATAGCTGAAAATACTGATATCGATGGGGCGGTGCATTTAGCAGAAAAAGTATTGCAGCTTATTCAAGAAAGTTACCAAATTTCTGGTAAAGAAATTAATATTTCGGCAAGCCTTGGTATCGCACTGTTTCCGGAACATGGGCAAAATGTTCAAGACCTGCTGATGAATGCCGACGCTGCCATGCTGATGTCAAAAGAGCAGGGCCGCAATACTTATACCGTCTTTAGTTATTCTACCCATCAACAAGAAACAAGAAGTCAGTCAAAACTGATCAATGATTTATATAAAGCAGTCGATGAAAAACAATTTGTTCTCTATTACCAACCGAAGTTTAATACCAACCTTGAAATTTGCGGGGTAGAGGCACTCATTCGCTGGAACCACCCAACTTTGGGTATGCTCACGCCACATATGTTTATTGGCGGTGCAGAAAAGACGGGTTTAATTATTCCAATGGGATATTGGGCCCTTGAGCAAGCCTGTCAGCAAATTCAGGAATGGGAACGCAGCAACACTCAGTTTTATCCAATCGCAGTTAATTTATCGGCCTTACAGTTTGAAAATAAAAAGCTCTTTAGTACCCTCGAAGGCTTATTGAAAAAATACCAAATTCAGCCGCATCACCTTATTGTTGAAATTACCGAATCGACAGCTATGCGGCATATCGACTTAAGTATTCGTGCTTGTGAACGACTGCGTGATATGGGTATTCGTGTGGCAATTGATGACTTTGGAACAGGCCACTCAAGCTTCTTATATTTAAAAGATTTACCAGTAGATGAGCTTAAAATTGACCGTGGTTTTATTGTCGATTTAAAACCGGGCTCAAAAGAAGAAGTCATTTTAGAAAGTATTATTCACTTGGCGAAAAAGTTAGGCTTAACCGTAACAGCCGAAGGGGTGGAGACTCAGCAGCAAGTCGAGATTTTAACGCGTTTGGGTTGTCAGCAGTTCCAAGGTTACTTGTTGGGTATGCCTGTAAATGTAGGGCAACTGATTCAATCACAAGGCGCTCATTTTGTTTAATCTAAACCTTGGGTTAAATTAAAAAATACTTGTTTATATAATATATAAAATAATAATTTAGTTAATCTAATGAAAAACAATAAGAAATTTAAAACCTTGGCATAAATTCCACATTGACACTTTAAAACTCTCAGATTAAGCTTTGCATGCTGGCCACATTGCCAGCCGGCTTTGACAGGCTGAATGAAAGATCGCATCAGAGTTATTCCATCTGAGGAATAGTTTTGTGCGTAAGCTCCTCGTCTCCTCCCGTAGCGGTAGGACGGGAGAGGGACACCTTCGGGTGTGCTGGTTATATCTTTCACCAGTCTGTCAACCCTCTTTCGTTCTGCCACCATAATTCTAAATTAATGCTTTGGCAGAACTCCCAATATAAGGAGTTGGCTATGCATACTTTTTTTATACCACCAGATTAGTCTTTAACAAGGTTTGATTACTTTTGAGTTTTCAGACTTTAGTTCGTCACGACTAAAAAATCATATGAACAATAAAACTTGAGATGCGTTAGGGCCATCTTTGGGGCCTTTGCATGCTTTTTTTGCCTAAAGCAAAAGTTGCAGCCGTTTTCTCTCATTTAGACACAACAAGAAATTATTTTATAACGGTACATATATGCCATATTCAGATCTCTCATTTCGCGCGTTAAGTGCGCTGCATAAGTGTCGCTATCTTTTTAGTCAACATGGTTTTCACAACGTCGGCGTCGACCGCCTTGTGAGAGAGGCAGAGGTCCCGAAAGCCTCATTTTATAACTATTTCCACTCTAAACAGCGGCTGGTTGAAATGTGCCTAAACTTTCAAAAAGATGCCTTAAAAGAGCAAGTACACTCAATCATTTACATACAAAAAGATTTAGCCTTACGTGAAAAGCTCAAGAAGATTTTCTTTTTACATGCCAATTTAAATGGCAACTATTACTTATTATTTAGAGCTATTTTTGAAATTGAAAAAATCTACCCGACAGCTTATCAAGTGGTGGTGCAGTATAGACATTGGCTCATTAACGAAATCTGTAATTTGCTTTTAACCTTAAAGAAAGAAGCCACCCAACAAGATGCTTATATGTTTTTATTTGTCATGGATGGGGCGATTATGCAATTACTCGATGCAAACAGGGGAGATACGCGAGATATGTTACTGGTGTATATTTTAAAGAGTATATTTATGAGTGATTAATTAATTTAAATAAATATTTTCTTTAAGATTATAGTTTTATTAATCAATATTTTTTAAAGATTGAACTTATTTAAAAAAAGCCGTTATGTGCTTAAACATATCGGCTTAATTTATAATATTAACAAGAAGCAATAAGCCTAATTGAATAAGAGAGTTTTAAAAAAACCTATCAATTGTTAAAAAAGATTTGTTAATGCAGTTTACAAAAAATAACTTAAAACTATTTAAGCGGCTGCATAACTTTGTCTTGTTTCAAGCTCAATCAGCTTATTTATATAAGACCATGTTTCTTCAGCGTTAATTTCAGGTTTATTAATAGTGCCATCAATAATAAGCCCATCTATAATGTTAAGAAAAAGACTACTTAAGACTTTAGGGTCTTCAATTTCTAAATCTAAAAATATAGACATCACTAAATTGAAAATCCAGTGTCTATATTCATTTACTTGAGTTTTTATAGATGGATACATCTGTAAAACTTCTATAGTCGCTTTCTTAAATAAGCAACCATTAAAATCTTCAGTGTTAATCCAGTCCATATACCAGTTAAAAACATTCTTAAGTTTGTTTAACGGGTCATGAGCACTATTAACCTTTTCTAATAGGGAAGCTTGAACCTCTACAATTCTTCGTTGAAGACACTCTTCAATTAAAACTTCCTTAGAAGAGAAGTACTTATAGAAAGTCATTTTTGCAACATTGGACTCAGCAATAATTTTATCTACCCCAATAGAGGTATAACTTTTCTGATTAAAAAGGGTCATTGCTGTTGTTATAATCGTTTCTCTTTTTGACATTGGTTGCCCCGTCATAGATATTTTTTGATTAACTTTGCTATTGTAAAGTATGAAAGCTTAAATAAAACTTATTTTATGATATTTAAAAAACCATATTTATTCAATAGTTTGGTATATTTTAAAAAATAACAATATATGTATTTTATTGGCAATAGTTTACTTTTTTAAATAATATTAATTAATCCATTGATTTGTTGAGATAATGAACATAATATCGATTCGTTAAGTATGGGTATACGGAATTTATCCTTTTAGCGACTGAGTGCGAAATGGAAATAGAGGGATGGCCCTTAGCTTAACTATAAGAAAAACTTTTTATAGAGAATGATTATGTCAAAAAAATTTGAAGACTTTGATAATCCAAGACAAAAAGCATTACAAGGTATGAAAAACAGTATTTCTGCCCAACAGTGGGAAGAAAACTTACAGTTTCTCAAACATTTAAGGAATAGAATTGCACATTTGCCAGTAAGTCATCATCCGGCCATTGAAATATTAAATAACGGTTATCTTGATAAACAAACCTTGACACGTATTCATTTAGAATATCGTCATGCCATCGTACAAATTTTTACTGATGCTTTGTTAAAAGCACAGTTTCTTACAAAGCAACTGGAACCAAAGCTTCACTCGGGCGCTAAAATGTTTCCACGGGTGTTATTAAGCTTAAATATATTGGATGAATTCGGTTTTAGACCGGGTTTAGGTAAAGATAATTATTATTTAGGGAACCCTGAATATGCACATTATCCATTATATGAAGACTTATTAAATGACTATGGTTTGACTGAGGCTGACCGCCGTAATTATAAACCTTCAAAAATTGCAGATCAGGTGAGAACATTTTTAGAAGATTCTTATGATAGCTATATCAATGTCGTGGCTTTATTGGCTGTAGCAGAAGAAGAAGTTATTCTTTTTAGCCCACCATTACGACAAGCAACCAAGTTTGTAAATATTGATGTTGAGGGTGGTGGTTATTACCACGTACATGGCGTTTCAACAGATGAAACGGCAGAAGCTGCCGATGATGACCATCAAGACGACTTGTGGTTTGCATTAGCACAAGCCATTACCAAAGATGATTATGAAAGCTTGACCAAAGTCTGTCTTGAGTATTGTGCATTGTGGACTGAGTTTTGGGACGCGCAAATTGCCGATATTCAATTTATTGAAGAAAAGAAACTGGCATAAGCGTCTAAGTTTATTCATAAAAAGCCTGTTTATATTGAACAGGCTTTTTTAATGGTGAAAGCCATGAGTTCTTTAGGGTTTCACCAAAAATATTCCAAATATGAAAACACGGGTAGACAATTCAACAATCTCTAAACAGTACCTATAAATCTGCTACAATTACGCCAATTTTTATTTTGATCGACTTTAGATCTTTGGCACTGCAATCTCCGCAGTAGGTGTATTTCATGAGTTTTAAAGATGAGTTAGCGGCACAGGTCGCTCAACGACGCACATTTGCTATTATTTCCCACCCCGATGCCGGTAAAACCACCATGACAGAAAAACTGTTGTTATGGGGTAAAGCGATTCAGGTTGCAGGGATGGTAAAAAGCCGTAAATCTGACCGTGCAGCTACATCTGACTGGATGGAAATGGAAAAAGAACGTGGTATCTCGATTACCACGTCTGTTATGCAGTTCCCATATAAAGGTCACACGATTAACTTACTCGATACACCGGGGCATGAAGACTTCTCGGAAGATACTTATCGTACGCTTACCGCGGTTGACTCTGCACTTATGGTGATTGACGGTGCAAAAGGTGTCGAAGAACGTACCATCAAATTGATGGAAGTGTGTCGTATGCGTGACACACCAATTATTTCTTTCGTCAACAAAATGGACCGCGAAATTCGTGAACCACTTGAGTTGTTAGACGAAATTGAAAACGTTTTAAACATCCGTTGTGTACCAATTACATGGCCACTTGGTATGGGTCGTGACTTTGCTGGTGTATACAATATTCTTGAAAATAAATTGTATGTATACAAAGCAGGTTTTGGTTCAACCATTACCGATATTGAAGTGCGTGATGGTTATGATCATGCCGACATTCGTGACAAAGTAGGCGAGTTGGCTTGGGCTTCTTTTGAAGAGTCGCTAGAGCTAGTACAAATGGCAAATGAGCCATTAGACCGCGAGCTTTTCTTACAAGGTAAACAAACGCCTGTTCTATTTGGTACAGCATTAGGTAACTTTGGTGTCGACCACGTTCTAGATGCATTTATGAACTGGGCACCTGAACCTAAAGCTCACCCAACGCAAGAGCGTGTGGTTGAAGCGAAAGAAGAAGGTTTCTCTGGTTTTGTATTTAAAATTCAAGCCAACATGGACCCTAAACACCGTGACCGTATTGCCTTCATGCGTATTTGTTCAGGTAAATACGAGAAAGGCTTGAAAATGAATCACGTGCGTATTGGTAAAGAAGTCCGCATTAGTGATGCGTTGACTTTCTTGGCTGGTGAGCGTGAGCACTTAGAAGAAGCATGGCCAGGCGATATTATTGGTTTGCACAACCACGGTACAATCCAGATTGGTGATACTTTCACTAGCGGTGAAAACCTGCACTTCACTGGTATTCCACACTTCGCGCCAGAAATGTTCCGCCGTGTACGTTTGAAAGATCCATTAAAGTCAAAACAGTTGCAAAAGGGTTTGAAAGAGTTGTCTGAAGAAGGTGCAACTCAGGTGTTTATGCCACAAATTAGCAATGATTTGATCGTGGGTGCAGTTGGTGTGCTTCAGTTTGACGTTGTTGCTTACCGTTTGAAAGAAGAATATAAAGTTGACTGTGTTTACGAGCCAGTAAGTGTAAATACCGTGCGTTGGATTCATTGTGATGACGATAAGATTCTTAATGAGTTCAAGAAAAAAGCACATGACCAACTTTCAATTGATGGTGGCGGTCACTTAACGTATCTTGCTCCAAGCCGAGTAAACTTGCAGATTATGCAAGAGCGCTGGCCTGATATTCAGTTCCGTAACACACGTGAACACTAAGCATGTAAATGTGACAAACAGCTTCGAATAGAAGCTGTTTTGTTTTGAAAAATAAGAAAGGATGATGAAATGAACTTGAGTAAAAAGGCCATTATTGCGCTTGTAGTTGCAGTCATAGCACTAATTTCTGCTATTTCTGCATTTGTTTGGAAAAGCACTCATTCCTCATCATCTTCTCAAAAAAATCCAGTTTCTGCTCAACAGCATCCTACTGAGAAAGCAGAGGTTTTACCTTATTTAAACTTGACCGAAACCAAGGCAAATTATGCAGTTCCTTTTTGTGAAAAGAAAAACTGTATTGATGTCGATATTCAAACCATAAAAACCCAAGACACTTGGCTAAATAGCTGGATTGAAAAAAGTCAGGCGAAAGTTATACAGACTCAAATTGATTTGAAAAAAGATTTGAGCTTGCAACAAGCAGTAGATGCTTATGTTAAAAAGTCGGACGAATGGCAAGAGAAATATTCTAAAAACCGTGCTTACGAATTACACATTCATACGCGTATTGCTTCGCAGCGCAACCAATATGTTTTATTGCAGTTAGGGTTAGACAGCAAACAAGAAGAAGTCACTATAAAAGATCGTTATTATTTTTTCGTGGCTGATCGTAAATTGCATAAAAGCTTAACTTTGCTTGATGTACTTCAAAAAGACCAACAAACCACTGTGCATCAAATCGTGCAAACGGCTTATCAGGATTGGCTGAAAAAACAAAATGCTGACGTTAAAAAAGACGCACCAAAAACTTTGTATTGGGGACAAGCAGACTGGTTCTTTGATGGTGAGGGTGTAGGTCTGCACTATCAGGCAAATCAGATTACGAAAGATGCCCCTCAGCTCGATATTTATTTAACGACAGAACAAACCAAAAAAATATTACAACCTGAGGTTTATGAACAAATGTTTTAAGTTGGTAGCAGAATTTGCAACCTACTTATAGATGCGCTAACTTCATATCAGTTATGCATAATCTTCTCAGAATAAAGGCAAAATATGATGTTAACTTCTAAGGCCTCGCTACGTTTAACGCTACTTGCTTCTGCACTATTTTTAGTGGCATGTCAGCCTAAAAGTGATCCTAAAGAGTCGAAAGATCAGCAAAAACCAGCAGTGGTTGAGCAAAAGCCTGTGGAGCTGACTTTAAAAGGGGAAACAGTGCAAAGTAAGGTGGTTTTACCTGACTGTAGTGGTAAAACTTGCCCTGAATTTACTGTAGAGCGCTTGCAAAGTAACTATCCATTTATTGATAAGATTATTGACCAACAAGTTTTAAAAGCACTCGGCCAGATTCTTGAGATTGCAGAGCCAGATGCAAAAGCAGCAAAAGCGGATAAAAAGACAGAGGCTTCCGCAGTTGCCGCTACAGATCAACCAGATAGCTTCGATGCTCAGGTTCAGCGCTATGCCAACTCATTTATTGGTTTAGATAAGGAGCTAAAAGAGTTAAGTAGTAATCATCAGATTAATCTTTTAGTGAAGCCTAAAATTATACAGTCGCAAGGTAAAGTCGTAACTGTTGTGGTTAACAGTAGTAGCTATTTGGGCGGGGCACATGGTTCGGCTGCACAGCACTACTACAATTTTGATTTAAAAGAGGAAAAGCAAGTTCAACTTGAAAACTTGCTGCGTCCAGGGAAAAAAGCGGCTTTAGAAAAGTTAGCACATGAGGCGTTTAAAGCGTGGGTGACTGACTCAAAACTTGCTAATAGTGTGAGTGAATATGAGCAAGCTTGGCCATTTAAACTCACCGAAAACTTCTTGTTAGGTGATCAGGGCTTGATTCTTCAATATGGCGAATATGAAATTGGACCTTATGTTGTTGGGTTGCCTCGTTTAGTCATTCCGTATGACCAATTACAAGATGTGTTGAAAGAAGAATATTTACCACAGCCTAAAGCTAAACCTGCTTCGACACCAGCTGCAAAAAGTGCTAGCTAATGCATTTGTTTGATACCCATACCCATTTTGATGTTGCCGATTTTGATGAAGATCGGCAACAGTTAGCACTCGAGGCTAAAAAAGTGGGTGTAGATGCTTTGGTGTTAATTGGCTTTTTACAGTCACGTTTTGATGAGTTGGTCCACACCCATCATCAGCTCAAGCAGTGGGATAATGTACCCACTTCTTATTTAGCGCCGGGATTGCATCCGTTTTATATTGAGCAACACAGGCCACAGCATCTTTCTCATCTTGAACAAATTTTACAGCAAGAAGACTGCGTGGCAGTGGGGGAAATTGGCTTAGATACTTTTCTGAAAGAGCATAAGCAGCCTGATGTATATGCCAAGCAAAAACAATATTTTGCTGACCAGTTAGAACTAGCAACCCAATACCAAAAACCGGTGTTACTTCATATTCGTAAAGCGCATGGCGATGTGCTTGCTTTGTTAAAAGTGCATAAGTTTAAATTGGGCGGCATTGCTCATGCTTTTAGTGGTGGGGTAGAAGAGGCGAAAGGGTTAATTAAACTCGGTTTTAAAATTGGTGTGACGGGGCAAATTACCAACCCAAATGCGAAAAAGCTTCATACCGTTGTGCAGGCGATAGGCGCTGAGCATTTAGTGATTGAAACAGACTGCCCAGATATGACACCGCTTTGCTGTCAAACCTCTACTGAACAGCGCACCAGAAATACGCCTGTAAACTTACCTTTTGTATTAAAAAGTTTGGCCGAAAATTTAAATATGCCAGAGTCAGATTTAGCCGAAAAACTTTGGAAAAACTCTCTATCTGCTTTGAAATTATCGTAATAAAAATCAAAGATTAGAAATAGTAACTAAAACAAAACACAGTGATGAAAAAAGAAGCTTAAAGTAAGAAAACAACATGTAAAAACGTGAAAAATAACATTGCCAGACATGGGAGGATAACCCAATGGCTAAGTATAGCAATATCAATAGTTTTAATGCTCTACAGACGCTAACAGTAGGTTCCAGCAATTATCAGATTTTTAGCTTAACCCAAGCCGAGAAAAAGCTAGGTGACATTGCCAAACTGCCGAAATCATTAAAAGTACTGTTGGAAAACTTATTACGGTTTGAAGATCAGCATAGCGTTAAAACAGAACACATTCATGCTTTAGCAGAGTGGTTAAAAACCCGTAGTTCAGATCAAGAAATTCAGTACCGACCTGCACGGGTTTTAATGCAGGATTTTACTGGTGTTCCGGCTGTGGTTGACTTGGCTGCCATGCGTGCAGCAATGGCACAAGCGGGTGGTGACCCTGAAAAAATTAATCCGTTATCGCCTGTAGACTTGATCATTGACCACTCTGTGATGGTTGACCATTTTGCCGATGATCAGGCTTTTGAAGAAAACGTTCAAATTGAAATGCAACGTAATGGTGAGCGATATCAATTTTTGCGTTGGGGACAATCTGCATTTAATAACTTTAGTGTTGTGCCTCCCGGTACAGGTATTTGCCATCAGGTCAATTTAGAATATTTGGCTCAAGCAGTATGGCTCGGTGAAGATAATGGCCAAACTTTTGCTTTCCCCGACACCTTAGTCGGTACAGACTCCCATACCACCATGATTAATGGTTTAGGTGTATTGGGGTGGGGCGTTGGTGGTATTGAAGCAGAAGCTGCCATGCTCGGCCAACCTATTTCTATGCTTATTCCTGAGGTGATTGGATTTAAACTCACAGGTAAATTACAAGAAGGGATTACAGCGACCGACTTAGTGCTCACTATTACTCAAATGCTTCGCCAAAAAGGTGTGGTGGGTAAATTTGTAGAATTTTATGGAGACGGTTTAGCCGACTTACCACTTGCTGACCGCGCAACTATTGCCAATATGGCACCTGAATATGGTGCGACTTGTGGTTTCTTCCCAATCGATGAAGTGACTTTGGGATATTTGAAATTAACTGGTCGTCAAAGTGATCGTATTGAATTGGTTGAAGCGTACAGCAAAGCGCAAGGCTTATGGCGTAATGCTGGTGATGAACCAGTTTTCACCGATACGTTAAGTTTAGATATGAGTACGGTTCAGGCAAGTCTAGCTGGTCCAAAACGCCCACAAGACCGTGTACTGTTGTCAGAAGTACCTAAAACGTTTAATGCCTTAATGGAGTTAAATCTAAAGCCTTTAAAAGAAGCTAAAGAGCGTTTGGAAAATGAAGGTGGTGGCGGTACGGCTGTACAAGCGACCAAATCCAATATTCAGCATGAAAACCCATCCTGTGTAATTGACGGAGAAAAGTATCCTTTAAATCATGGCGATGTCGTCATTTCAGCAATTACTTCATGTACCAATACTTCTAATCCAAGTGTGATGTTAGCAGCAGGTTTACTCGCTAAAAAAGCCATTGAAAAAGGCTTGCAGCGTAAACCATGGGTAAAAAGTTCACTTGCACCCGGCTCTAAAGTCGTGACGGACTATTTGTTGGCTGCTGGGCTTACGCCATATTTAGATGAGTTGGGCTATAACTTGGTTGGTTATGGTTGTACAACCTGTATTGGTAACTCAGGTCCACTACCCGAACCAGTTGAAGACGCAATTCAATGCCATGATTTGAATGTTGCATCAGTACTTTCGGGTAACCGTAACTTTGAAGGGCGTGTACACCCATTAGTTAAAACAAACTGGCTTGCTTCGCCACCTTTGGTAGTTGCTTACGGTTTAGTTGGGAATATTCGTACCGACTTAACGACGCAACCCATCGGGGAAGGTAAAGATGGACAACCTGTTTACTTAAAAGATATCTGGCCAAGTCAGGCAGAAATTGATGAAGTGCTGCAAAAAGTAAATACTGATATGTTCCACAAAGAATATGCTGCGGTGTTTGATGGTGATGAAAGCTGGCAAGCGATTCAGATTCCAAAAAGTAAAACTTACGAATGGGCTGATGACTCGACTTATATCCGTCATCCGCCGTTCTTTGAAGGCATTGGTGAGCCACCAAAACCAATTAAAAATATTGAACAGGCGCGTATTTTGGCAGTGCTTGGTGACTCGGTAACAACCGACCATATTTCACCAGCGGGTAATATCAAAAAAGACAGTCCAGCTGGCCGCTATTTACAAGAGCAAGGTGTTGAGCCAAAAGACTTCAACTCTTATGGTTCACGACGTGGTAATCATGAAGTGATGATGCGAGGCACCTTTGCCAACATTCGTATTAAAAACGAAATGCTCGGCGGCGAAGAAGGTGGTAATACCATACATGTGCCAAGTGGTGAGAAGCTTGCTATTTATGATGCCGCAATGCGTTACCAACAAGAGCATACACCGCTCATTATTATCGCTGGTAAAGAATACGGAACAGGTTCTTCACGTGACTGGGCTGCCAAAGGTACGAACTTATTAGGTGTCAAAGCTGTCATTGCTGAAAGTTTTGAGCGTATTCACCGTTCAAACTTGGTGGGTATGGGCGTGTTGCCACTCCAGTTTGTTGATGGACAAACTAGGCAGTCGCTCAACTTAACCGGTCATGAGGTTATCTCGATTCGTGGTTTATCGGATGGTATTCAGCCTCATGAAATTCTTGAAGTTGATGTGAAAGGGCCAAATGGGGTAGCCAGCCACTTTAATGTGTTATGCCGAATTGATACGTTAAATGAGGTTGAGTACTTTAAGGCTGGTGGTATTTTGCATTATGTACTGCGGAATTTGATTGCTGGTTAATTTGGCTAAGTTTGCATAGCCTTGTAATGAGGGTGCTTTGGCTAATGTTGACTATATAGGCGTATCCTTACTTTTTAAGGATAAAAAGTAACAAAAATCCTTTGTCGGGCTGACGGTATATCCTTATACCGCAGCCCAACTGGGCGGCATCCATGCCGCCTGTCACGTTAGTAAATAATGACTTAAATCTTAAATAATATAATTTGATTTATAATGATAAGACTTGTCGTGAACTCAAATATCGCTATCTCAAGTTTTCTTTGATCTGAAATACACTTTCTTCTGAAAAGCAGTAAAATACTCCCCGTGTTTTATATCCCCTCAAAGAGTAGCAATGACCGATCTCCAACAAGATGAATATGACCGCCGTTTTGCAGGTGTAGCCAAAATTTATGGTGATTCATCGTTCCAGCACTATGAAAAAAGTCATGTGATGGTGATTGGTATTGGTGGTGTCGGCAGTTGGGCGGTAGAAGCTTTAGCACGTACAGGTATTGGCGAGATCACACTAGTCGATATGGATGTAGTTGCAGCATCAAATGTGAACCGTCAGCTACCTGCGATGACATCAACTCTGGGCTGTGAAAAAGTTGAGATTATGGCGGAACGTTGTCGCCAAATTAACCCACGTATTAAAGTCAATATTATTGATGACTTTTTAACACCAGAAAATGTTGCAGAACTTTTGAACCCTGTACCGGATATTGTTTTGGACTGCATTGATGACGTTAAGGCAAAACTGGCTTTAATGCTCCATTGTCGTTTTAATAAAATTCCTTTGATTGTGTCGGGCGGAGCAGGTGGTAAGTTCGATCCACTTAAAATCCGTGTGGCTGATTTATCAAAAACAGAACAAGACCCAATGTTAGCGAAGCTACGTAGTCAGCTTCGTGCTCGTGGCATCTGTAAAAAGCCAAAAGAGAAATTTGGCATTACCTGTATTTACTCAACCGATAATCCATTTTCAAGTGCAGATGTCTGCCCATCAGCTGGTTTGCGCTGTGGTGGTTATGGTTCAGCGGTAGTGGTGACTTCAAGCTTTGCTATGATTGCTGTGGCTGAAGTTTTGAAAAAGCTCGATTTAAAGAAAGCCTAATTTAAATATTGAAAAGGCATGCGCTTATGTGAGTACATGCCTTTTATTTTTGAGAGAAACGATTTAATCATACAGCTCTATGTGGTCTTGCTGGGGCTGTGTGGGGAGCTGCTGATCATAAAATTTAAAGCACCATAAAATTAGAATAACGATGGTGCATATTGCGAAACCTTTTAAATACTTCATGAAGAGTTCAATCAAGGGAATGGTCTTAATAAAATTCTAGTCAAGGTTATTCATCTAATCTAATATAGAAAATAGACCAAATTATCTAATTTTGAGATGATAATGCTCACATTAAAACAATTCCAATATTTCATAAAAATTGTTGAAGAAGGGGGTTTTACTGCTGCCTCAGAAAAGCTATTTATTGCTCAGTCTGCTTTAAGTCGACAAATGAAACTATTAGAAGAAGAAATTGATTTTCCGTTGTTTGACCGTACTGACAAAAGAGCAAAACTCACGGCAGCGGGAGAGGTTTTCTATAAGAAAATAAAAGATAATCTGCTTTACTTAGATGAAATTATTGACCTGTCTAAAAGTGTGTCGGATGGGAAAAACCGTCAGATTAAAATTGCTCATTCAAGCAGCATTGTTATGGACCATAAAAAGGTTCAAATATTAAAAGAAGTTAGCTTAACCCAGCAGCTGAGTTTTGAGCTGAATACTTTGTCATCAGAACAACAGATCTTAGCTTTAATGAATGGTGAAATTGATATTGGTTTTATTCGGCCACCCGTTCGGCACACACTGGATGAGATGAGTGTTGTTAAGCTATATGAAGAGCCATTAATGGTGGCTGTGCATCTTACTCATACCAAATTTGCTAAAGCGGAAAAGGTTTATTTAAAAGACTTAAAAGATGAGTATTTTGTATCTACACCTCATGCTGAAAGAGGGGGTTTAAGTTATTTGGTCGCAAATCTGTGTTTAGCAGCAGGATTTACCCCACAAAAAGCCCCCATTCAGTCGCGGAAGGTTTCGCAGTTACAATTGGTTGCTGCAAATTTGGGAATCAGTATTGTTCCGCAAGAGTTTCAGCAAATTTTGCCTAATCAGGTAAAGCTTTTACCTTTGGCAGATCTTTTGTCACTTTCAGAAGTTTTGTTGGTCTATAGAAAAGATCATGATGAAATGATTCAATGCTGTGCCGAGCAAATTCATCAAATGTTTTTATCTTAAAAAGCAGTAAATTAACCTAATCTGTAGTAAGTGTAGGTGACGTTGTCGTCTTTGTAGACGTCATAACTGCTTTGTTTGAAGTCTGATACCCATTCACTGCCTGTGTAACCAGCAATATGTCCATAAACGTGATTGCGGGTTCTGTGAATGATGTAAATATCGCCTTCTTGTGGCTCATCAAAAGCTGGGTTAATTTCTTTATAGCCAATCTTTTTCAGGGTATCGCCCCAATCAGATGCTGCAATAGGATGGTTTTCAACATCAGCACCAGCAGATTCAAGTGCGAGGCGAATGCTACGAGCACAGCGGGCTTTACTGCGTCTAGAGGTAACACTTTCTAATTTGGCTACGAATTTTTCTACATCTATGGCTGGAGGGGTGTTGCTTTCAGTGCGGTGATTGTTGGGTTTCATGGTGAAGGGATAAGGAAGGCTTGGTGTGCTGTGTGATACAACAATCGCTGCCTGATTTGAATCCTGATACATATAGTTATCAGCTACTTGTCCGTCATAAATAATCATCGTGAAATCTCTACCCGTACTACCTATATCCGTATTTAGAAAATCACCACCTACCTGTGGCGTTCAGAGATACTAATTGCCCAAACTTAAAAGTTTTGTTTATGTTATGTAATAACGTATCTTTTTTCCAGTTTTTATTTCTGACTGAGAAAAAATAGCCTAGTTGAAATAGCGACTAAAAGCAGTGAAATTTAATTGTTTGATATTATTCATTATAAATAATTAATCAGAGCTTAAATTTGAATATTTTGAGCCGACATTTGCGAATATACTCAAAATCTAAGTCTCTGATTTAAAATGCCACATTTTCTTACAATTTAAGAAGGCTAAGCAGGCTTAAACCTGATGCTCTTTTACATATTCTTCAGTACGAATAATGGCAGCTTGCATGTTTCGAATTGCATTCTCGACATCAGCTAAAGTTTTCGCATTTCCACCGCTCAATGCCTGACGCCATTTACGGGCACCCGGTAAATTTTGGAATAAACCTAAAATATGACGGGTAATGATAGAGAGTGGCGCACCTTCAGCCATGCGTTGTTCGATATAAGGCAGCATTTGTTCCATAATATCGAAACGGTCTGGTGCTTCTAGGTTCCAAAGTTGGCCAAGCTCAGCAAGTAGGTAAGGGTTGTGATAGGCTTCACGGCCAATCATCACGCCGTCAACGTGTTGTAAATGAGCTTGAGTTTCGGCAAAAGTTTTAATTCCACCATTAATTTCAATGGTCAGGTGTGGGCGTTCTTGCTTTAAACGGTAAACATCTTCATAACGTAGTGGTGGTACTTCACGGTTTTCTTTCGGAGACAAACCTTTCAATATCGCAATACGAGCATGCACAACAAAATGAGTACAACCTGTTGCCGCAACGGTGTCTACAAAGTGCAGCATTTCTTCGTAAGACTGCATGTCATCAATACCGATACGGTGCTTTACCGTTACCGGAATATTCACCGCTTTTTGCATGCTATAAATACATTCAGCGACCAAGTCTGGTTCTGCCATTAAACATGCACCGATTTTATTATTCTGTACACGGTCACTTGGACAGCCTACATTAAGGTTAACTTCATCGTAACCCCAGTCTTCAGCCATTTTTGTGCAAGTAGCAAGCTCTTGTGGGTTTGAACCACCGAGTTGTAATACGATCGGATGTTCTTGAGCATTGTAGTCTAAATGGCGTTTTGCATCGCCAAATAGAATCGCGCCCGTAGTCACCATTTCTGTATAAAGCACAACGTTTGGGTTAAACAACCGTGCAAAGAATCGGTAGTCCTTTGTAGTCCAGTCCATCATAGGTGCGACAGAAATACGAGGTTGTAACGATTGAAGTGATTGCATAACCAATAGACCCAAAAGTCGCTAAATTAAAGAAAGGGCAGCATTATACGGGGTTTAGCTCTGAATCGACAGAGACATTTAATCGCGTAATTTATAACCGCCCTTGTGGTGAATGTAGAAAGATGATTTTTAACAAATTACCTTATGAGTGAGCCAGCTGCTTTTTTTGTAAGTAAAGCATCAATCACGCTAAACAAAATACAAAACACAACGAGTCCCACACCAGCAAGGCATGTCATGCTCCACCCACCATGATTCCAAGCAAAAATTCCTAATGCTGAACCAGCTGCACCACCAATAAAGTAAGTGGTCATATAAATGGCATTAATGCGGGACTTGGCATCTGGACGTAGACGGAAAATAATACTTTGGTTACTGGTGTGAACGAGCGCGAGTGCTAATTGAATTAATGCAAAACCAATAACATAAGTAGAAAGTAGAGTTTGTCCAAAGTAGAAACAAACCCAACTGACTAAGAATAGTCCACAGCCCATCCAAGTAAGTAATTTTGTGTAGCCTTGGTCGGCGTATTTACCAATATAGCGAGTGGAGAGTGCACCAAAGATACCGACTAGAGGGACTAGCCCGATAAATAGATCGGGTAAATGATGTGCTGAGGTAAGAAGTAGTGCAATGGTGGAATACAAAGTGCTGACTGCTGCAAAGGCAAAAGCACCCGTAAGCGCTCTTAATAATAGTCGCTTCTCTTGCTTTAAAAGCTGAGCCATTGAAACAAAGATTTGTCCATAGTTCATTTTCATACGCAATACATAAGGCAGGCGACTTTTTAAAGTAAATGCCAATAAAAGCATTAATATACCGCTTACTACATAAACGACCTTCCAATGGAAAAGATTGGAAAATAAACCAGCCAGACTGGTCGAGAGTAAAATCCCGACCAATAACCCGCTCATTAAAAAGCCAATAATCTCACCCGTTTTTTCAGGCTTGACCGTCATGGTTGCAAGTGGGATAAGAACTTGGGCAGCAACAGAAAACAAGCCTGCCAAAATTGTACCGATCCAGAGCATAGGTAAGTTAACAGCAAACGCAGAAGTAAATAAGCCAACTGCGCAAAGCACCATTAAAAATGGAATAGCCTTAGCTTTATTGACGATGTCACCCATCGGAACAATAAAGAGCAAACCGAGGGCATAAGACACTTGAGCAAATGTTACTGTTAAAGCGGCTTGCGCTTGAGTAACTGCAAACTCTTGCTGAATAGAGTGAATTAGTGGCTGACAGTAATAATTCACACCTGCACATAAGCCACATGCTGCTGCCATCAACCAAAGCAAAGGTTTATTTTGACTGATATCTTCAGGGGTAGACATGATGTTCTCTCAGTTTTATTAAGTATATGCCGTTGCTTCAACTTCAATAAGCATGCGTTCTAATGCAAGGCGTGGCACAGGAATGAGCGTGCAGGCTGGAAAAGGATGATTTTTCCATAGATTTTGCATGATTTTAATTAAAATTTGGTGTTTTTCATCCGAGTGGTCAACAATTAAAACTCTTAAAACCGCAATATCAGAAATTTTTGCATCTGCCGCAGTTAAAGCATGTTGAATGTTATTAAAAACTTGAGTGGCTTGTTCTTGAAAATTTGAGCTGAGCTCACCTTTAGAATCTTCACCGCCTTGACCCGCAACATGAATAATGTTGTTAAAATTTTGGACTACGGCAACATGACTGTAAGCATTTGGTGTTGGATTATATAAAGTAGAGGGATTTATGATTTTAAAAGTTTCTTTATTCATTGGAACTCAACCGTTCAGTAAAATTTAGATGAGTATCCAACCTCAACTTAAGTTGAGGTCAAGCAGATTTAGTGTTTTAGTCTTTTCTTTCTAAGCGTAATCATCATGACACCTACAATATTGAGTAGGCAGCCGACCCATTGCCACATATTAAGATGTTCATTTAAGAAAAGAACGGCAAGTAAAATTGTTAAAACTGGTCCTATTGAAGCAATCATTGCAGATTGTGATGCGCCCAGACGTTCAATGCTTTGTATGAGCATAACGGTGGGTAACACGGTGACTAAAAAGCCTAAGCCGACCCCATACCAAATGACGCTTGAGGGAAGTTGTAATATAAGCTGAATAGGGTGAGTCGTACTCAAAGCGTAATGCGTTAATGCACCAATACAGGCGATAGTGAGCGCTAAGCCTGTGAAATTCCAAGAACCAAATTTTTTAATTAATGGTGGAGTTAGCAGTAAATAACCAGCAAAGGCTACAGCACTTGCAAATACAAAACTTGTTCCTAACCAAAAGTTGCCCTGAATTGGTGCATTGTTATGCTCTTGAAGCATCACCAATACGGTTCCACCATAACTAAGAAAAATGGCGAATAAACTTTTTACATCTAATTTTTGTTTATAGAGCAGGCTTGATGCGATCACGGTAAGTGTTGGATATAAAAATAAGATAATCCGCTCTAAAGAGGCGCTAATAAACATGAGACCCATGAAATCGAGCCAACTAGCGAAGTAGTAGCCTAATAGACCAGCAAAAATTAAAATTAGCCAATCCTTCTTTTTTATGCCCTGATTATGATGCCTATTGAACCAGCAAATGAGTAGAAAGAACGGTAAAGCGCTTAACATGCGTAAAGCCATCAGGACTGTACCGTCTACTAATGGAGAAAGGGCATAAGTCTGTTTAATAAAGATTGCTTTTGTGCTGAATAGAAAAGCAGAACAAAGCGCAAAAAAAGACCCAATTTGAAACGAAGATAAAGAAATTTTCATATACAGGACTGTATAAGAGAGACTATTGTCTGCAAAAAAAGAAAAATCTTCCTATATTACACTCTAAGTCAAATATCGTGAATCATCAGTTCAAAATATGGGTATTTATTAAATAAATAGTGGGTGGTATTTTCAAAAAGTTCAATTAGAATCCAAATTCTGTACAAAGAATACACATGGGGGAAACATTGCAGTTTGCAATGTTTTTGACAATGAGAAATTAGCTTGAGGAACGCTCATGCAGATCGGAATCCCAACCGAAACTGTCGTCGGTGAAAATCGTGTAGCTGCTACGCCAGAGACAGTAAAGAAGTTGATTAGCGCTGGTCATAGCGTTGTGATTGAACGTGGTGCTGGTGTAAAGGCTGCGTATATTGACAGTGCTTATGAACAGGTCGGTGCAACCATTACGGATGATGCCTATACGGGTAGTCAAATTATTTTGAAAGTTCGTGCGCCACAAGGCGGGGAAATTCAAAAACTTGCAGCAAATACAGCTGTTGTAGCAATGTTTGATCCTTATCGTAATACCGAGCTAGATCAATTTGCCAATCAGCAAGTATCTGCTTTTGCTCTGGAATTGCTTCCTCGTACGCTTTCTCGTGCACAAAACATGGATGTGTTGTCTTCTCAGGCAAACTTAGCTGGTTATAAATCAGTTTTGCTTGCTGCTGCCGAATATCAACGCATGTTCCCAATGCTTATGACTGCTGCTGGTACTGTGAAACCTGCACGTGTTGTGATTATGGGAGTTGGGGTTGCAGGCCTTCAGGCGATTGCTACTGCAAAACGTTTGGGTGCAGTTGTTGAAGCAACAGACTTACGTCCTACAGCCAAAGATCAAGTTGAGTCTTTAGGCGGTAAATGGCTAGACGTACCAATGTCTGAAGAAGAGCAACAACGTGCGGCAGATGCAGCAAAAAATGGTTATGGCTGGATGCCGGGTGAGCAATACATTAAAGACCAAGCTGCGATTGTAGATAAAGCTGTTTCTAATGCCGATATCGTGATTACAACCGCATTGTTGCCAGGTCGTGATGCGCCGCGTCTGATCAAAGCTGAAACTGTTGCCAAGATGAAACCAGGTTCTGTCATTTTAGATATGGCAGTTGAAACTGGCGGTAATGTTGAAGGTTCTAAAGTTGGCGAGACTGTTTTTACAGAAAATGGCGTGAAAATTTTGGGTGTTCCAAATATTCCAGCAACTGTAGCAACAGAAGCTTCTG
Source organism: Acinetobacter sp. 70_2 (assembly GCF_056736115.1). Taxonomy (NCBI): domain Bacteria; kingdom Pseudomonadati; phylum Pseudomonadota; class Gammaproteobacteria; order Moraxellales; family Moraxellaceae; genus Acinetobacter; species Acinetobacter sp. 70_2. Next base: position 60,307 of record NZ_JBWZIP010000013.1, on the reverse strand, counting down.
CTTTATATGCACGTAACGTTTTTAATTTCGTAGAAACTTTATTCGACAAAGAGAAAAACTTTGCGATTAATCAAGAAGACGAAATCCAAAAAGCCCTATTGGTCACTCATGGCGGTCAAGTGCTGCTTAAGCGTGGTTAAGGAGATTTCTCATGGTTGAAACTATTACAATTTTCGTCCTTGCCATCTTCGTAGGTTATTACGTTGTTTGGGGTGTTACACCAGCTTTGCATACGCCACTTATGGCAGTAACTAATGCATTGTCATCAATTATTGTTGTTGGTGCGATGTTGCAAACTGTAGGTCTACCTGTTTTAGGTGTAGATGCGAATGTTGCATTTCAAAGTGTGAATGTGGTGAGTGTACTCGGTGCAATTGCAGTATTTTTAGCAAGCATTAATATTTTCGGTGGCTTCGCAGTAACTGCGCGCATGCTGGAAATGTTCAAGCCTAAGCAAAAGAAATAAGAGGGCTTTGACATGGAATTTATTCAAGCAAATGCAAACTGGTTGTACCTTGTAGGCGCAATACTCTTTATCTTGACGCTTCGTGGCTTGTCTGGCCCTAAAACAGCAATTCAAGGTAACCGTTACGGTATGATCGCAATGGCGATTGCTGTTATAACGACCTTCTTTGTTGCCAACAACCCAGTCATCTGGATGATCGTTGGGGCAATGGTGTTAGGCGCAATCGTGGGTATTGCACGTGCACGTACAGTGCCAATGACACAAATGCCTGAAACTGTTGCGCTTATGCACTCTTTGGTTGGTTTGGCTGCTGTCCTTATTGCAATAGCTGCAATTTTACATAACAACCAATTAACTGCACTGTTTGCTCAAAATGAGGCGGCTTTGACTGCAGCTGGCGTACAACATGCACACATGAGCAAGGTTCATCTATTTGAATTGTTTGTGGGGTGTTTCGTTGGTGCGATTACCTTTACTGCATCTGTATTCGCATATGGTAAATTGGCTGCGAAAAAATGGGCTAAAACAATTTCTGGTGCATGGGTTAAACCTGTTCAAGCACTTATCTTTGTTGCGATGTTGGCTTGTGGTTTCTACTTCTTCACAACTGGCAACATGACTGCTTTCTGGGCAATGACAGCACTTGCACTTGCATTTGGCTGGGTATGGATTGCACCGGTAGGTGGTGGTGACATGCCTGTGGTGGTGTCGCTTCTTAACTCGTTCTCTGGTTGGGCAGCAGCAGGTATTGGTTTTACCCTTGAAAACAACATGTTGATCGTTGCGGGTTCTCTCGTAGGTTCATCTGGTGCGATTCTGTCGTACATCATGTGTAAAGCAATGAACCGTTCAATCATCAATGTATTGTTTGGTGGTGCAATGGGTGGTGCGGCAGTTTCTACAGCTGCTAAAGGTGAGCAAGTTCAGCGTAACTACCGTTCGGGTTCTGCTGATGATGCTGGCTTCTTGATGTCAAATGCAGACAGCGTTGTAATTGTACCGGGTTATGGTATGGCGCAAGGCCGTGCACAAAATGCTGTGAAAGAGTTGTGTGAAATTCTGAAAGAGCAAGGTGTTCGTGTTCGTTTCGCAATTCACCCGGTTGCAGGTCGTATGCCTGGTCATATGAACGTATTGCTTGCTGAGGCAGACGTAGCATATGAAGACATCTTGGAAATGGATGAGATTAACTCGGATTTCCCTGCAACAGACGTAGTGCTTGTAATTGGTGCAAACGACGTTGTAAACCCTGCTGCGAAAGATGATCCAAGCTCGCCGATTTATGGTATGCCGATTCTTGAAGCGCATAAAGCACGTACAATCATGGTGATTAAGCGTTCTATGGCAACAGGTTATGCTGGTCTAGACAACGATTTGTTCTATAACGAAAAAACAATGATGATCTTTGGTGATGCTAAGAAAGTTGTTGAAGATATGACTAAATCAATTAATGGTACAGGTCACTAAGTTACTTTGAAATAAAAAACCACCTTCGGGTGGTTTTTTATTTTTGGGATTTAAAGAAACTTTTCTACTAAGTCCATTGATTGTTGGTAGAGGTCACGTGCCAGTTGCTGGTTTTTGGCATGTGACGATTTCCAGTCAGGCATATGCGCACTGACATATTCGCCATTGCGGCTTTGCCATGAGTCTCCAATTGCCATTTCCGTAATAAGTTTTGCAGGAACTGATGTTGGCACTAAGCCTATTTTCATGGCTGCATAAACTGGTTTTGGTAAATCACGATAAATATCAGAAGCAACACCGCCGGGGTGTAATGCATTATTTGTAATTGTACTACCAGCAAATTGTTCAGCTAGTGCATTGCTCAAGAGTAAGTTTGCGAGCTTAGATTGTCCATAATAGAACAGGGGATTGTAAAAACCTTCTGCACGAAATTTATTAGGTTTAATTGAACCAACCCAATGAGCAATAGATGCAAGATGAACAATGCGTGCTTGAGGAGATTGTTGTAAAACTGGGAGTAACTTTTGAGTAAGTAAGAAATGGCCTAAATAATTAACGCCAAATTGTTGCTCAAAACCATCTGCTGTGAGCTGTTTTGTTCTTGCAAATAACCCAGCATTATTAATAAGTACATCAAGATTGCCATATTTATCTGCAATTTCATCTGCAGCTTTTTTAGTTAACTCAAGACTGTTTAGGTCAAGAGAAACGATATCGACTTGCCCTTGGTCAAGTGAGCGTAGTTTGTTTTGTGCTTCTTGAGCTTTTTGAGGATTTCGACACGCTAAAATGACATGTTGCCCTTGTTTTACAAGTTGTTCTGCTGTGGCAAAGCCAATTCCTGTGTTGGCGCCTGTAATGAGTATCTTCACTTTTTAGTGCTCCAGTTATGCTATTTATTGATGAGACTTTAAGAATGGTTATAGTGCTGTAATTTTGACAATTTGTCATGTCAAATTTAAAAATGGCTGATGACTAGCTCGTAAGGTAGGCTTATAAGAAAATGATAACTCTATTATTCTATAATTTTCTGGAAATATTAAAATCTAACTTTTTAATTTTATTGAATTAAGTTTAATATATTGATCTTTAAAATTTATAAATCAAATAAAATGAACATAGATGAGATTAGGGTAAAAATTAATCAACTTTATCTTTGGGATGGTTACCAGCGCGAAGCTGCACTCCGACAATTATCAGCATGTTTCGAGCCATCTTTATTTCCACATTTGCTACGTAAATTAAGTGATTATGTGCAAGTTAATAGGCATCTCGCAGCTCGTCATTTATTAGAGTGGGCAGAACGGTCAGATTGTGCGGATTTATGTATCACTTATTTTTTAGACATTGAAGCAATTAAGGGGAGAATCCGAATTGTAGGAGAGATTGAAGATATATTGATGGATAAAATCCATCAAAATTTAGATAAAGTAAAATTAGTTTTATTGTCTAGACAAGGGAAATTGAGTAGAGCTTTATTTAATTATATCCAATCTAACCAATTAATTATTGAATCAGAGTTGCTTGAGATTGCTAAAAATGCAAATGATCAGTGGATTAGGCGCTATTGGATTAACTTTGCTGTAAAGCAGAATCTAGACTTTTTAAATTCGGAATTTCGACAATCAAAATATGTAGATGTAAAAAAAGTTCTTTTGAATCGTTTGTTGGAATTAGATGCATTAGATAATGAAATTTTGCTGTTTGCTTTAAATAGTAAGTACTTATCTATTGTGGATTTTGCTATCTTTGTATTGAAAAATCGTAATTTTGATTTTAATAACTATTTTATGCAATTTCAAAATAATCAGCTTGAGAATACAAGTGTAAAAAAATGCTTATTACAAATGATAATTTTAGAATGGAATAAACAGGATTTTTATTTATATATAGATAAGTTAAATGATAAGTCTATTTTATTTATGATTTTATATAGAGCGCTTAAAATGAAGTATATTTCATTGGGCGAAGTAATTAATTTGTTCTATCGTAAAAAATTAAAGCTTCCATTTTATTTGCTTCAGAAAATTACTAAGTTGAGTACTGAGCTTAAAGAGGTGGACGAACTTTATTTACTAACTACAACACCAATTAGCTTTGTACAAAGATTAGAATTTTCTGAGAACTTATCTTTTTGGGGTAAAGTGGAGTGGTTGATTCATATCGAGAAATATTGTCAAACAGATGATGAAAAGGATGTGTTGAGGGATTCTATTAAAATGGTACTGAATTTGGCTAAATACCAATACTATGGCCCTTTATGGAAAAAAGAGGACAAGGAAATATATTGGATCTTGTTTCAAAATATGGGGAATATTTTAAATCTCATAGAAATATACCCACAAGAATATGAAAATTTAAAAAAACTAATAACCAAATGATATTAAAAAAGCGGCTCAAAAGAGCCGCTTTTTTTAAAAGCAAAAATTTTATGCGACTGACTCTGGGGCAGTACGCCATAAGCTTTCTAAATCATAGAATTTGCGGGCTGTCGGTAGCATCACGTGTACTACAACAAAGCCAAGATCAATTAAGATCCATTCGGCATCTCGTTCGCCTTCAACGCCAATCGGGCGGAAACCAGCTTTTCGAGCTTCTTCTGCAACATTATCAGCAAGTGCTTTGACGTGACGAGTAGAAGTACCACTCGCAATAACAATAGCATCAGCAACGTTGCTAATAGTGCTAACATCTAACTGTAGAATATCTTTTGCTTTTACATCAACTAAAGCGTCATGGACGACTTTGAGACAAGCTTGTACGTCTTTATTTGAGGTGTTCATTGCGAAATCGTGAGAATTAGACACGCTGGGCGATGGTTCTAAATTCATATAGGGTATATTTTCCTGACAATTACTCATTATCTAATATAGTGGTTTTCACTCAGAATTTCAAACGAAACTAGTAACAGTTTATATATTTACATCATCGGAAAAATATTTGTTTTTCCATGTAAATGACTGATTTGACCCGTTTTTAGGTTTGTATTCTGCCGCAATGTAGCCCATATAAGCACTTTGTTTGATCCAAGAAAATATTTGTTCGTAAGGAATCTGGGCTGTATCGGGTTCATGGCGTCCTGGACAATCTGCGAACTGAATGTGACCAATTTGGTGAATATTTTCTTGTAACCCTTCAAGTACATCTTCACCCATCATCGCCATGTGGTAACAGTCATATTGCATTTTTAAAGCAGGGTGATTGACTGCTTCTAGCATTTCTTGAGCTTGAGCAATGTTCTGTACTAAAAAACGTGGCATATCTGTGCCATTAATCATCTCAAATACAGGTTCAATATCGTGTTCTGTGAGTAAGTCACAGGCCAGCTTTAAGTTGCTTGCAAGAGTTTTAAGGCAAGGAAGTAAATCTGAATCTTGAGGTTGCTTACCTGCCAAAATATTGACACGTGGTACTTTTAAAGCGGTGGCATAACGAATAGCTAATTCTAATGCTTCACGAAATGCTTTTTCTTGACCTGGTACACCAGCCAAACCATTTCCACCTTGCATAAGGTCGCCAGCAGGAACATTAATTAAGCATAAACTGAGGTTATAGCGTTCAAGTTGGTCTTGAATATCGGAAATGGTAAGTTCATATGGGAATTGGATTTCTACATGTTCAAAGCCCTCTGCATGGGCTAATGCAAAGCGTTCAATTAAAGAAACTTCGGTAAAAATCATGGATAAGTTAACGGCAAGACGACCCATATACAAACTCCGTTTATTATTGCTCTACTACTTGAATCATAGTAGCTAAATCTTTCTCGGCAAAGCCATTTTTTTGGTGAGTTTGTAGCTGTAATAGAGCTTTTTGTGCAACAGGGATGTCTAAATTAACATTCTTAGCTAATGTTACCGCGTTGTTAAGATCTTTAGATAATGTTTGAACTTTCCACTGAATAGGCTCGAATGTATGTGTTGCCATACGTGGCGCAAGTATTTGAAAAGGTTTTGAGTCGGCAAATCCACCAGCTAGAGCGGGGGCGAGTAATGTCGTGTCTACACCTGCGCGGTCTGCTAGTGCTACAGCTTCCGCGATAAGAGCGCTATTCGCTGCCACAATGAGCTGATTGCAAATTTTAGTGGCTTGGCCAGTACCAGTATCACCCATTCGTGTTACACGTTGGGAAAGTACATTATAAACAGGGCTTAAAGCTTCAATAGTTTGGGCATCTCCACCTGCAAAAATGACAAGTGTGCCTTGTTCAGCACCAGCTGTACCGCCCGAAACAGGAGAGTCAATCCATGTCACGTGTTGTGAAGCAGTAGCTTGAGCGAGTGCTTTTGTTACACCAACAGACAGACTTGAGAAGTCCACAATAATTTGACCAGCTTTTAAGTGATGTTGAATTTGTTCAAATACAGCTTGCACAGCTTTATCGTCAGCTAAGCAAGTTAAAACTACAGGGTATTGTCCGATGTTTGAAAGATCGAGAGCGTGTGCGCCGATATCGATAAGTTCTTCACAAGCAGATGCTGTTCTGTTCCAGACAGCAACTTGAAAACCTGCTTGAATAAGACGGCTAGCCATACGGCTTCCCATAAGCCCTATGCCTAAAAAGGCAATCGGTGTATTGCGATCAAAATTCATCTTCAAAGCTCTTATCTATATTGGCGTGGTAAAAATTTAACTTCCGGATGTTTATCTTTTTTACGAGCGAGTTTGCTATTTTTACCAAGTAATAGTTTAAGTTGCCAGATTTTTTCTAGGCGCAATGATTTTTCTGGTTGATGTTCCATTGCATCTAATACACGTTTTGCAGCAGTCAATGCATCTGGTGAGCGTTGCAGCATTTCTGAGGCAATTGCATTCGCTTTTTGTAATGGATTTTCGTTTAAGTGCGTTACAAGGCCAATATCTTTTGCATAATTTCCGTCAAACACACGCGCAGTTAAGGTCAGTTCTTTTGCAAGGTCTACACCAATCAAACCTTTGAGTGAGCGGGTAAGCCCCATGTCGGGTACTAATCCCCAGCGGCTTTCCATAATCGACATTTTGGTTTCTGGATGCGCAATACGGATATCGGCAGCCAACGCAAGTTGCATTCCCGCGCCAAAGCAGTACCCTTCAATCGCTGCAATCACAGGTACAGGTAAGTTTTGCCAAATCAAAAATGCTTTTTGGAAAAGGCTTTGTCCTGGTTTTACAAGCTCCCAAATCGCAAATGCAGAATTTTTAGGATTATTGAGGTCAGATAAATCAATTCCGGCACTAAATACTTGTGCTTCGCCAGTCAAAATTACACAGCGGATCTCTCGGTCTTTTTGTATGGCTTTAGCCGTTGAAACAAGTTCTTTGAGGAGAGCGAAACTCATGGCATTACGTTTATCCGGACGGTTTAGATAAACTGTCGCAATGCCATTATTCTTTTCAATACGTAAAAGTGCCATGAAATTCCCGCTTATTTTTTTATCGATAAGCGGAGCATAACATGGCTGTAAATTGGAAACATGACAGGTCAGTCATGCCTTTTTTACAGGTTCTTTTTAGTCCGGTATCACTAAAATTTGGTGAGCTGCACTCTCTACTTCTTTAATGACAAGTCCTAATTCATTGAAGCGCTGTGTAACTTCTTCAATAAATCCATCGTCAGCTCTACGGCGCTCTTTGCGTAACTTAGAAACAAACTGTTCAAAGTCACCAGTAACTTGTTGAAGTTTTGGTGTGCCAACATAGCGAGTTGCACCATAGAGGCGGTGTAATACATGCTCAAGTTGAGGGAAGTCTTCAAGTTCAATGAGCTGCTGCATTTCATCTAGCTCGGTTGGGAAGCTGTCCACCAACATTTTAAGTAAGTCTTGGGCAAGGTCTTCTTTGTTTGCTGCCAATTGTAGACTTTGCTGCCAGTTTAATATTTCTGGGTCTAGTGCCTCAGCAACAACATGATGATCTTTATCTAAGGCTTGTGCAGTGAAATTGTTTTTAGTCCATTGCGTTAAAATCTGAATGATTTGCTCCATTTGAATTGGCTTGGTGACATAGTCATTCATACCAACTTTAAGAAGCTTTTGTTTTTCATCAGCAAGGGCATGGGCTGTTAATGCAATAATTGGAAGCTGCATTTCTCCATCTAGCGTTGATTCTAAAGAGCGGATCGCGCGAGTAGTATCAATGCCTGACATAACCGGCATTTGAATGTCCATAAACACCAAATCAAACGGTTTGAGCTTTTGATCAATGCGTTCTTGGATGATATTCAGCGCTTCTTGTCCACTTAAGGCTTTAGTGGTTTTAACATTTAACTCACCTAACAATGCTTCTAAAACAATTAAGTTCGGTAAATGGTCATCGACCGCTAAAATATGTAAGCCCTGACCATTAAAGTCTTGTTGTTCTTCTTCAAAAATAGGTTGGTCACTTAATAATTGAATAAGTCCACTGCGGCTTAACGGTTGATAAAGTGGGCGAGCGCGATATTCGGTGAGCATATTTGGCTCAAGTGTCATTTGGTAGCCATAAACTGCTAGGTTACCTTGATAACGGCTACGAATTTCTTTAAGTAGAGCTTCTGTGTCACCGCTATGATCAACAACAAGCCATGTATTATCTTTCTGGTCGAGGTGTTTTAAGCGGCTAAATAAGTCCAAAATCGATTGAGTTTCGATATGTGGAACTTGATAATTTTCAAGATAGTAACGTAAAACACTTGCCGTTGCTGGATGTGCTAAATAAGACACGACTTGTAAATGTTCGAAGTGAGGATGTTCTATCTCATGTTCTTCATCTACAGCAAACTGTGCAGTAAACCAAAATGTTGAACCTTTTTCTGTTGGCGCACGCTCTTGGTTATCTTCAAAACCAATTTGACCATGCATGAGGTGAACCAGTTGTTTGGAGATCGCGAGACCTAAGCCTGTACCACCAAATTGACGTGTAACAGAGGCATCGCCTTGCGAAAACGACTCAAATAATTTTTTACGGTCTGTGCCGCTTAAACCAATACCACTATCTTGAACGCTAAAATGAAGTAAGCATTGACCAATGTCGTCATGTTCCATACGGACACGAACAATAATTTCGCCATCTGGCGTGAACTTGATTGCATTTGAAATTAGGTTGGTCAAAATTTGTTTAAAGCGTAAAGCATCTCCAATGACTTCTTGAGGAATGTTGTCTGCATAATAAAATGCCATGGCAATATGCTTTTGGGCAGCCAAAGGTGACAACATGTCCATGACATCGAAAATAGCTTCTTCTAAATCAAACGGTGCTGTTTCAAGTTCTAGTTTACCTGCATCAATTTTTGAGAAATCTAATACATCATTAATTAATGCTAATAAGTGGGCAGAAGATTTTCGAATAGTTTGTAGATAGAGATTTTGTTCGTTACTCAGGTTTTGTTGGCGAAGCAATAAATGAATAAAGCCATCAATACTGTTAAGCGGCGTACGAAGCTCATGACTGATATTGGCAAGGAAAACAGATTTTGCCTGATTTGATGAAATGGCTTGGTCACGTGCTTGACGGTAAGTAATATTTTGAACTTCGAGGGTATCTAACGTTCTACGTAAGTCTTCTTCGGTTTGTTCTGTGTGTTCTTTAAGCTCTAAAAAACTAAAATGTAATCTTTTCACTACACTTGCGATATCGCGCTGCAGTAAGCGTAATTCACCAGTACTGTTAATGACCATGTGCTGGTCTAAAGTATCTGCATTAAGTCGCTGTAGCTGCATCCGAATTTCGTACATTGGAGCGACCCAACGGCGAGAGAAGAAATTTAGACAGAGCAAAAGTAATAATAAAGTCATTAGACTGGTAATAACTAACGCAATCAGAATGCGATAACGTGCTAATTCTAGTGGCTGATTATCCATTTCAATCACTAGCCAGACAGGGGCTTTCCCCGTGGTATTGCTGACTCGAATACCATAGATATTGTTGTGGTTGTAAGAGATCGGGCCGAAAAAACTATTGCTTTGCGTAAAGTTGGGCCAGTAACGATTATCTCGGTAACCCACACTTAAGTATGTTTGACCATTACTATCAATTAAAGCAGCACGCTTTAAATCTTTTTCACTGAACATGCTTTGCATAATGTTTTGTGCATGATCATATTCATCAGGTTTTAGCTCTACCAATGTGTAGAGGTTTTTGGCGATTTCATTATAACGAGCCAAAATAGCCGAAGCGTGATGCAGTTGCTGTTGTTTTGCAGAGTGAGAGGTTTCAGTTAAAACCAGAAATGCGCCAACCCCTGTTAAAATCATCATGGGCACAAAAATAAGAGCAATCAATTGCCCATATGCATGATTCAGACGTAAGCGTTTCGATAAGGTTTTATTGAAATTAGACATGGCTACATCGGATTGATCTCTCTGTAGGGCATATTATCACGCTTTATTTTAAAACAGACGGCATTTTATAACTGACTGGGCTTTAATCACTTTCATTAAAAAGCATAGTGAAATGGGTGCAGTACCGATCATTTTTTCATACAATAGTGCCACCCCGATTTAGGTGTTGATCATGAGTAATACACAACCTGATTTTTTAGCCGACGAATTTTTGTTAGATCACTATGTAGGTAAAACACCTTTAGTCCGTTTGCAGCGCTTGGCTTGTCACACGCAGGCAACGGTTTTAGCAAAATTGGAAGGTAATAATCCGGCAGGTTCTGTAAAAGATCGCCCTGCATATAACATGATTATGCAGGCAGAAAAGCGTGGTCAAATTAAACCGGGCGATACGTTAATTGAGGCAACCAGCGGCAATACAGGCATTGCATTGGCTATGGTTGCGGCAATGCGCGGCTATAAAATGAAACTTATAATGCCAAATAACATGAGCCAAGAACGCAAAGATGCGATGTTAGCTTATGGCGCAGAACTGATTGAAGTGACTCCACAGCAAGGTATGGAAGGCGCACGTGATTTAGCTTTGCAAATGGAAAAAGATGGCAAGGGTCATGTTCTAAACCAATTTGGTAATCCTGATAATGTTGAGGCTCATTACCTGACAACTGGTCCTGAAATCTGGAAGCAAACTGGCGGTAAAATTACTCATTTTGTAAGCTCAATGGGTACAACCGGTACCATTATGGGTGTTTCTAAGTATTTAAAAGAACAAAATCCAGACATTCAGATTGTGGGTTTGCAACCAGCTGACGGTTCAAGTATTGCGGGTATTCGCCGTTGGCCAAAAGAATATTTACCAACAATTTTTGATAGCAGTCGTGTAGACCGCATTATTGATATTCCTCAAATTGAGGCTGAAAAGACCATGCGTAAATTAGCACGTATGGAAGGTATTAGTGCTGGTACATCTTCAGGTGGTGCAGTTTGGGCATCAATCAAGATTGCAGAAGAAAATCCGGATGCTGTTATTGTGTGCATTATCTGTGACCGTGGCGACCGCTACTTGTCTACAGGTCTGTTCTCAGTACAGGACGATAACTCATAATTGAGAGAAAGAATGCGTTTCCCAACTTTAGTTTTTGACATTGAAACTTTAACTGATTTAAAAGCGGGAGCGCATTTATATCATCTTGATTTGCCAGAGGCAGATGTTGAACAGGCACTCACAAAAATCCGCCGCCAAGAATCAGGTATGGATTTTCAGCGTTTGCCATTGCATGAAATCGTTTGTATCTCTGGTTTATGGATTGATGAATCGGGTTTTAGACTGTTTTCTTTTAGTCGAGAGCACTATTCAGAAGCTGAAATTTTACAGAAATTTCTATCTATTTTTGACAAGCGCCATCCTACTTTGGTGAGTTGGAATGGCTCACAATTTGATTTGCCGGTTATTTTGTTCCGTGCCATGTATCATGGTCTTTCTGCACCGGGCTTGTTCGATCAAGGTGAGCTTGATAGCCAGAAGCGTTTTAATAATTATCAAAACCGTTATCACCACCGTCATATTGATTTAATGGATGTGATGGCAATGTTTAATGGCCGTAATTTCCAGAAACTTGATGAGGTTGCCTGTATTTTAGGTTTACCAGGTAAACGTGGTGAATCGGGGTATCATGTTCCTGAATACGTACGTACTCAGCAATGGTTAAAGTTAACCAGTTATTGTGAAGGTGATGTACTCAATACATGGTTTATTTATTTGCGTTGGTTGTTACTTAAAGGCCAAATTAATGTAGATGAACATAACCACTGGATTAGTTCGAGTATTGAATATTTACAGACTATGCCTCAACAGGCCGATTTTCTTGAAGTGTGGCAACGTACCTCAAAACACACCGATTTTACGTCCCACTATTTTAATCCTTTAGATTTTTAGGTTCATTCTTTGAAACAGCAAGCCAAATCTCGCAAAGCTCAGCAACCTGAATATATTTTTCAGGTTGAAACTCTTTCTCATGAGGGGCGAGGAATTGCGCACTATGGTTCTCATCCGGATCATCCGGCAGATAAGCATGGTAAAAAGGTATTTATCCGTTATGCGTTGCCTGGAGAAACCGTAAAGGCTCAAATTACGCATGAGGCTAAACGCCTTGAAGAAGCTGAAATGATTGAGCTTTTAGCAGAACCTTCGCCAAATCGTGTAGAGGCAGTTTGTCCTCATTATGGTATTTGTGGTGGCTGTAGCATGCAGCACATCCATCCAGATGAGCAAATTCGCTTAAAGCAAAATGTACTCCAGTCACATTTACAACACTTTGCGGGTATTCAACCTGAACAGTGGTTAGAGCCAATTCGATCTTTACAAAGTGATTATCGTCGTCGAGCGCGTATTGGTGTGCGTTATTTGCCAAAACCGGATCGTTTGATTCTAGGTTTCCGTGAGCATCATAGTAATCGTTTAACTTCTATCCATACATGTAGTGTTTTGGACAAAAAGTTATCAGATAGTCTGCCAGAATTGCGTACTTTACTCCAAAGTCTAAAGGGCAAAGCGCATATTGGTCATGTAGAATTAGCAAAAGGTGATGATGAAATTTCTTTATTGGTTCGTCATGTAGAAAAATTAAACATTTCTGATGTCAACCAATTAAGACAATTTGCGTTACACAAAGGCTGGCAATTGTATTTGCAACCTAAAGGTCCTGAAAGTCTTCGTCGTATTGATGAAGAGCAAGGTGCTATGCGGTTACATTATGCTTTAAATGCATTTGAGGTAAATTTTGCTTTTTCGCCATTGGATTTTACGCAGGTCAATGGCACAGTAAATGAACAAATGGTGCAATTGGCATGTGAATTGCTTCAATTGCAGCAGGGTGAAAGGGTACTGGATCTGTTTTGTGGATTAGGTAATTTTTCGCTTCCACTTGCACGATGTGTTGGTGCAAATGGACAAGTTGTGGGTGTGGAAGCAAGTGAAGAAATGGTGCAACGAGCAACGGATAATGCCAAGTGTAACAATCTGGTGCAAGCGAGCTTCTTTTCACAAGATTTAACAAAAGATTTTTCGCATCATTCTTGGGCAAATCAAGGATTTGATGCATTATTGATTGATCCTCCTCGTGCTGGTGCATATGAAATTATGCAGTATGTACCAAATTTTGGAGCAAAAAGAATCGTTTATGTATCATGTAATCCAGCAACACTAGCAAGGGATGCAGGTGTTTTGGCTCAACATGGGTACCAGTTAAAAAAAGCAGCGGTTATGGACATGTTTACGCACACAGAACATGTTGAATCAATTGCTTTATTTGAAAAAATTCAAGAGATAAACGATTAAAAACATGAGTTACATATCCAGGAGAATGGTATGGTCACAGTACGTGAACAGTTACCTGAACAACTAACTGAGTTGTCAGAGGAAACGACTGTAGAGCATGCCGCCGAAACACAAGTCGGTTTAGCCTCATGGTTGGATCGGGTTCGTGAAATATTAGATGGGGCAGAGCTTAAACAACTCGAAGAGGTTGCGCATTTAACCCTGCAAAAAGAGTTAGATTCAACGGTTAATCATCGTTCTAATACATTTGCTACTGGTGTTGGAATGGCTGATATTCTTGCGCATTTGCATGTAGATGAAGACACTTTATCTGCTGCAATGCTTTATCGTAGTGTTCGTGAGGACATTACTGATATAGAAGAAGTGAGGCGCAAATTTGGTGAGCAAGTCTATAACCTTGTCAAAGGCACTTTGGCAATGGGTAAGCTTTCAGAGCTCATTGAAAAAAATAAACGATTAGAAGACCATTTTAATAATAACCAGCGGGAACATTTAAGCGGCATTTATAAAATGCTGATTTCTGTGACCGAAGATGTTCGTGTTGTTTTAATTAAGTTAGCTGAGCGTACTTATTCTTTACGAGAGCTCGCAAACTCGTCACGTGAGCGTCAAGAGCGTGTCGCACGTGAAATTCTAACTATTTATTCGCCATTAGCGCACCGTTTGGGTATTGCACAGCTTAAGTGGGAACTAGAAGATTTAGCTTTCCGCTATTTGGCACCAGACCGTTATAAAGAGATTGCTTCTTTACTCAATGAAAAGCGTCTTGAGCGCGAACACTATATTCAGTTCGTGATTGATCGCTTAAAGAATGAGTTGGCGTCTTACGGCATTGAAGCTGAAATTACAGGTCGAGCAAAACACATTTATTCGATTTATCGAAAAATGAAGAGCAAAAACCTGAGTTTCGATCAGCTTTATGATATCCGTGCCTTACGTGTATTGGTCAATAGCGTACCGGAGTGTTATCACTCATTAGGTATTGTTCATCAAATTTGGCGTCATATCCCACATCAGTTCGATGACTATATTACCAACCCGAAAGCTAATGGTTATCGCTCATTACATACTGCTGTTATTGCTGAGAATAAATCTTTAGAGGTACAAATCCGTACTCATGAGATGCATGACGAAGCAGAGTTAGGTGTGTGTTCGCACTTTAACTATAAAGAAGGTTCAAAGAATACAGACCACTCTTTTAACCACCGTTTGCACTCGCTTCGTGCTGTTTTGGAACATTACCAAGAGCGTAATGAAACAACAGTACATCAAAATGAAGATGAGACAGAAGGCTTTGATCAACTTCAAGACTTTGAAGGTTTTGAAAAGATTTATGTCTTTAGCCGTGATGGTGATATTAAAGAATTACCACGTGGTTCAACTGTTTTAGACTTTGCCTATCATGTGCATACAGAGGTAGGAAATAAATGTTATGCAGCGCGTGTTAACCAGCGCTACGTGCCATTAACCTATACATTAAAAACAGGTGAGCAGGTTGAGATTTTAACCAAGAAAGATCGTGAACCAAACCGTGATTGGTTGGTGAACTCTTTAGGTTATATCAAGACATCTCGTGCACGTGACAAGCTACGTCACTGGTTTAGACAGCAAGATCGTAGTAAGAACCTTGAAGTTGGTCGTGAGTTGCTGAACAAAGAATTGTCTCGATTGGCGATTCACCCGAAGAGTATCGATCTCAACGACTACTCATCACATTTTAATGTGAAAACAGGCGATGATATTTTGGTTAATCTGGTTAGCGGCGATATAAGCCTGCATGCCTTGATTAACCAGATTAATCGTCAAATGCATCTGGATCAGGATGAGCCTGAACTGGTACTTAAGCCAACATTAAACCCACGTGCCAGCCATACTTTGTCTGCACATGGTATTTTGATTGATGGTTTAGACAACGTAGAGCTACATATTGCACAGTGTTGCCAACCAGTCCATGGCGAATCAATTGCTGGCTATATCACATTGAACCGTGGGGTAAGTATTCACAAAGTCTTGTGTTCTGATTATCAACGTATGATCAAGCAAGAGCCAGAACGTGCTGTTGAAGCGGATTGGGAGATGCAGCCAACTCGTGGTCAAAGTGTTCAAATTGTAGTTGAAGCTTATGATCGTCGTGGCTTACTCAAAGACTTAACTCAAGTGATTTTCTCTGACCAGATTAATATCCGTCAGGTGAATACAATTTCTGAGGCTGATGGTATTGCCAATATGAAGTTGCTCATTGAGGTCAAAGGTTTGGCTCAGCTTTCACGTTTGTTGGCTCGTTTAGAACAGCAACCTGGAATTATTAGCGCACGACGCATGATTCAAGGTGTTTAACTAAATTGAGAAAAAGGCCGTCAATTGACGGCCTTTTTTATAAGCTACTTTCTTGATAAGTAAATGTTAGTTAAACGATTTAAAAACTGTGGGCTTATGGTTGAGAGTTGAAAAAGCAGTTTGGTTTTTATACCAACTGGAGTGTGGGTAGGCGTCCAAAAATGAGCTTTTTTCTCAACAAGTGAAAGCACCTGTTGAGCAATATCGTTAGGTGTTAAATCGATCCCCATGTTTTGAATACTACCCGCATTCATATTGTTGACCATCGCAGTTTGTACAAATAAAGGCATCACATCTAAAACACGAATGCCGTATTTTTTCCATTCCACATCTAAACCTTCGGTAATTCCTCTCAATGCAAATTTACTGGCTGAATAAGAAATAAGGTCAGCTTGCCCGTAAATTGCAGAAGCTGAAGAGAGATTAATGACTCGTGCAAAAGAAGCTTGCTTTAAATAAGGGAGTGCAGCATGGCAGCCATTGATGACGCCGTTTACATTAATATTGATTGTTCTTTGATGTGATTTAATATCGATATTTTCAAAGGCCCCAGAATATAAAATCCCTGCGTTATTCACCAAAATATTAAGCTCGCCAGCCCAGTCAGTAAATTCTTTTAATATAAGTTGCCACTGGCTGTAATCACTAACATCTAAATAGCCAGCGCATGCATTAGGTCCTAACTCTGTTGCTAAGCTTTGAGCAAGTGATTCGTTAATATCATAAATGCCTACTTTATATCCTTGATTGTAAAATACTCGTGCAATTTCTGCTCCAATACCTTGAGCTGCGCCACTAATCAGAATGCTATGTTTCATCTTTTTTTCTCTTTATCGTTACAATATGACGAATGATTTGCCGCTTTAATTTTGATCATAGCAAATTAAGATTTTAAATTTACTGACCGACTTTTTGAACTTGAGGGTTACCATGGATAAATTGCTTAAAATTATGCAAGAGCTACGTGAGAAATGTCCGTGGGATCAACAGCAAACCCCAATGTCACTGACTAAATATGCAATTGAAGAAGCATATGAAGTCGAAGCTGCCATTCGTCAGGGCGACATTAATGAAATTCGAAATGAGTTGGGTGATTTGTTATTACAAGTTGTATTTCAATCACAAATGTTTAGCGAACAAGGGGCGTTCAATTTTCAAGATGTAGTTGAGGCAATTAGTGAAAAGTTGGTACGACGTCATCCACATGTTTTCCAAGCTGATCAATTTAATAACTTAACACCTGAACAAGTCAGTGAGTTATGGAAACAAATTAAACAACAAGAAAAGCAAGGTAAGCCGCAATCAAGATTAGATGAAATTAAACACGGGCCAGCACTGTCTCAAGCACAGGAAATTCAAAAAAATGTCGCAAAAGTCGGGTTCGATTTTGAAACAGTAGAAGATGCTTATACCAAACTAGAAGAAGAACTAGATGAGTTTAAAGAAGCGCTAAAAAATCAAAATATTGATGAAATTCAAGATGAATTTGGCGATTGTCTGTTTTCATTGGTCAATGTAGGACGTAAACTTAACATTTCAAGTGAAACTTCACTTTTATCGACCATACATAAATTTAGAAGTCGTTTTGCTTTTATTGAAGAGCAAGCCATAAAACAGCAAAGAACATTAGAAGACATGACCTTGTCCGAGATGGATGAATTGTGGAATCAAGCAAAACGACAATTACAATCAGGGGAAAAACGACATGCGATACAGCATGAGACTTTGGAAAAATAAGTGTTTTATTTTAATGATGTTGTGCTTAGGGGTAATTTCACCTTCGGTTTTTGCTCAATCTTTTGACCAGAACTTTCAAGAATGGAAGGCTAAACAGCAGATGTACGACCAAAAGTTAAACGTCTCTAAGCCTTCTCATTCTTATGGTTCTAAAAATTCTTATACTAAGAGTTCTAATGACTCTACAGGGCAAATTCACTTGAATCAGGCCACTGTAAATGAGTTTCAGCAGTTAAAAGGCGTCGGTGAGAAAAAGGCGCAAGCGATTGTAGAATATAGACAGAAGAACGGAAGTTTTAAAAATATTGACGAAATTAAAAATGTCAAAGGAATAGGACCAGCTATTTTTGAAAAAAATAAATCACGTTTAGCCTTATAAAAGTTGTGTTCGTCAATTATCATTTCCTGCGCAATCTAAAGAGAATCAAATTGCCCTTTGTGTGTGTTAGAGCTATGATTAGCGACAACTTGTTATTTACGTCCTGACGTAGGAGACAGCGTCTTTTGCAAACCTTGCGAGCGTCAAAATGTGGTTTGTCCACAGCCCAACTTCCTTCTTCGATTTTAGATGTGATCGATAGTCTGAACAAAGCAGGCTATGAAGCTTATATTGTTGGGGGTGGTGTCCGTGATTTAATGCTAGGACTCAATCCTAAAGATTTCGATGCAGTCACCAATGCAACACCTTCTCAAATTAAAGAAGTTTTTGGTCGTCGATGCCGAATTATTGGCCGTCGATTTGAATTGGCACATGTCTATTCAGGGCGTGAGCTAATCGAAGTTGCTACTTTCCGTGCCCCTCCTAAAAAAGCAGTCACCAATGCTTCAGGCATGATTTTGCGTGACAATAATTGGGGAACCATTGAACAGGACTTTGCTCGACGCGATTTTTCTATCAATACGCTTTACTACCAACCACGTAAAGGTATTGTGCTCGATTTTTGTAAAGCAATTGATGATGTCAAAAATAAGACTTTGCGTTTATTGGGCGACCCTGTACAACGTTTTGAAGAAGATCCGGTGCGTATGCTACGGACGTTACGTTTTGCAGCGAAGCTAAATTTTAAAATTGATCCAGCGATTCTCGATATTTTTGATGTTGAGATGACGCAGTTGCTTCGTGATGTTTCTCCGCACCGTTTATACGATGAGTCTCAGAAGCTTTTCACAATGGGTCATTTGGCACGTGTATTACCAATGCTGATTGAATTTGGCGTGTGGAAACAGCTTTTTGCTGATATTCGCCCAGATTTGACGCCATTTATTCAACGTGCTGCAAAAAATACAGATCAACGTATTCAAATTGGTAAAACCATTAACCCTGCATTTTTTTATGCAGTTTTATTGTGGCAGCCATTTTTAGAACGTTGTGACTTTTATTTAACGAAAGGTGTAGTTCCAGCTGAAGCTCGTGCCCAAGCTGGTTTAGATGTTTTAAAACGTCAAGCCACACGTACAGTCATTCCTCGTTTTGCCGAAACTTTTATTCGTGAAGTTTGGGAAATGCAAACTCGATTGCTTAACCCAAAGCCACAGCAAATTGAAGCATTGGCAAGCCATGCGCGTTTCCGTGCAGGCTTTGACTTCTTATTACTTCGTGAAAAGTCAGGTGATGACACAACACAAGGAATGGGAAGCTGGTGGGATGCTTACCAAGAAATGTCAAATGACGAAAAAGAAGCTGCGATTAGCCAATATAATCGTCAAAAAGCGAAAAGTCGTCGTAAGGTTGCTGCTGAACCTGTTGAGAACAATAGAGTTGATGCAGAAATTGAGCCTTTGGTGGATGTTCCAGAGCCTCGAAGCCGTCGTGGCAAGAAAGAACGTGCACGACAAGAGCAGTCTGTTGACCGTTTTATGGAAAAATCTTCCGCATCACAAACCAATATGACGAGCGATCACCCAATCTTAAAGCGTAAGCGGGTACAACGTGATTTGAGCCAAGTTATTTTTGGACCTACGCAATGACAGTAACCACATATATTGGCTTAGGAAGTAACCTAGGTGACTCACGCCAAATTTTGTCTGAAGCGATAGCCAAGCTTAAATCTATTGGTGAAGTGAAGGTATCCAAACTGTACCAAAGCCCACCGATGGGTCCTCAAGATCAACCGAATTATCTAAATGCAGTAGCTCAGCTAAAAACTGAGTTACTTCCGCTTGATTTACTCGACCATTTACAGCGTTTTGAACAGGAAGCTGGGCGAGTGAGACTCCGTCATTGGGGAGAGCGAACTTTAGATCTTGATCTACTGATTTATGGCAATGAAAAAATACAAAATGAGCGCTTAACTGTGCCGCATGTAGGAATCTTGCAACGAGATTTTGTTGTGATTCCTTTATTAGATTTAGACGCTGATTTACATATCGATGATCAGCCACTTAAAAATTTAGAACTCTTACAGCAGCCGACGCTGACTGTACTTGCTGATGAGTCTTGGGCTTAAGCCTGACTTATACGTTCTGCAAACTCCTGTAGAGGATACCATCATGATTAGTCTAAGTGACTTAAGAAAATTTAAAGCCGAAGGACGTAAGTTCTCTTGTCTAACTTGTTACGATGCAAGTATGGCAAAAGCAATGGAACTTGCTGAAATTGATACTATCTTAATTGGTGATTCTCTTGGAATGGCAATTCAAGGTCGTGACTCAACTTTACCTGTAACTGTTGAAGACATGGCTTATCATACAGCGGCGGTGCGCCGTGGTAATCAGCATGCATTGATTATGACTGATTTACCATTTATGAGTTATGCCACTTTAAACGATGCTTTGCAGAATGCGAAAACAGTTATGCAAGCTGGTGCCCAGATGATCAAAATCGAAGGTGGTGCATGGCTAAGTGAAACCGTACAAGTGTTAACACGTAATGGTGTACCTGTATGCGTACATTTAGGTTTAACACCTCAGTCTGTACATGTATTTGGTGGCTACAAACTACAAGCTAGAACCCGTGAAGCTGCTGATCAACTGATTGCTGACTGTACGGCTGTGGTTGAAGCTGGAGCGGCGGTACTATTGCTTGAATGCGTTCCAGCACAGTTGGGCCAAGAAATTGCTGAATTATTCCCGAATACTCCTGTAATTGGTATTGGGGCGGGTAATGCGACTGATGGTCAGGTACTTGTAGTACAAGACATGTTAGGTTTGACGTTTGGCAAGGTTGCACGTTTTGTGCGTAACTTTATGAAAGAACAATCTGGTGAAACAGCAATTTTAGATGCTTTTAAAGCTTTTCACGCTGCTGTACAGGACCAGTCGTTCCCAGCCAAAGAACATACTTTCCAAGTTGAGCTGTAATTCATGAAAACAGAAACCACTATACAAGGCTTAGCTGCTTCTTTAAATCCTGCTAGAGCTGCACGTAAAATCATTGGTTTTGTCCCAACTATGGGAAATCTACATGAAGGCCATCTCACCCTTGTTCGTGAAGCGAAAAAGTTATGTGATGTTGTGGTTGTAAGCATCTTCGTGAACCCGACCCAATTTGGTCCAGGTGAAGATTTTGATAACTATCCACGTACTTTAGAGCAGGACAGTCGCCTACTTGCTGATGTTGGTTGTGATATTATTTTTGCACCTTCAGTTGAGCAAATGTACGGTACACAGCCTCGTTTAACTAACATTAGTGTTAGCCAGATTACCGATGACTTGTGTGGTAGTTCACGTCCGGGACACTTTGATGGCGTAGCACTGGTTGTCACAAAACTCTTTAATATTGTGCAACCGAATTATGCTTTCTTTGGTCAAAAAGATTACCAACAGTTAGCAGTGATTCGCCAGTTTGTACAAGACTTAAATATTCCATTAGAAGTGATTGGCGTGCCCATTGTTCGTGCGGCCGATGGTTTAGCACTTAGTTCAAGAAATGGTTATTTGACTTCTGAACAACGTCAAACTGCACCAGTCATCTATCAAGGTCTAAAGCAAGCTGAAGAGCAATTACACCAAGGTAAAGATTTACAACAAGTCTTGGCAGATTTAAAAACGCTGTTGACAGACAATGGTTTTGTTGTGGATTATGTGGAAGCTCGTCAGCCGAACTTGTTAGCTGTTTCTCAGTTTGATCGCGATATTGTGTTGTTTGTCGCGGCTAAATTGGGCGCAACACGTTTAATTGATAATTTACAAGTTGCCTTTACACCTCAATAATACATAAAAGGACAGCCATGCCATGAAGCGTATACTTATCGTGACAGGACAGTCTGGTTCAGGAAAATCTTCAGCTCTTCAGGTATTAGAAGATTTGGGCTATTACTGTATTGATAATTTACCTTTGGCATTGCTGCCTGAAATTGTGGCAAAGCTAGATCATGAAAATAATCTTGAGCAACTGGCTTTAGGTGTAGATGTTCGAAGTACACGGGCTGATATGCAAGAGTTCGACCATGTTTTTGAGCAATTACAAAAACATGGTACGGTTGATGTGATTTATCTGACGACACAAGATCAGGATTTGATTGCACGATTTAGTGCTTCGCGTCGTCCACATCCGTTGGCGAACCGTTTCAAAAGCCTTTTACAATGTATTCATGAAGAAAAGCAGTTACTGATTCCAATTCAGTTCCGCGCTACCGTTCATATTGATACTACCGATAAAAGTGTTCATGATTTAAAACATATTTTGCTGTCGAAATTAGGGCAGTCAGATAATCTGATTGTTATATTGCAGTCATTTGGTTATAAACATGGCATTCCTTTAGATGCCGACTATGTTTTTGACGTACGGCATTTACCAAATCCGCATTGGGATTTAGAATTACGCCGCTTTTCTGGTTTAGACGAGCCAGTTAAGCAGTTTTTAGAAGCAAGTCCACAAGCAAACGAAATGTTTGAGGACATACATCACTTCTTAAAAAAATGGTTGCCGGCATTTGCTGAAGGGCATCGTCACTATATGACGGTTTCAATAGGTTGCACAGGCGGCCAGCATCGTTCAGTTTATATGGTAGATAGACTAAAACAAGCACTTGAGGCAGAATGGTCTGTTCAGGTCTTACACAGAGAAATGAAGCACTGGTCATGATAGACACAACTGTTGATGTAATTAATAAACTCGGTTTACATGCACGTGCATCAGGAAAACTGATAGAGGTCACTACGAAGTTTCGTTCATCAATTCAGATTGGTAAGGGCGATCATTTAGTAGATGCAAAGAATATTATGTCGTTACTGATGTTGGGTGCAGGAAAAGGGACCACTTTACGTTTGGTCATTGATGGCGCTGACGAAGAACAGGCATTAAATGAAGTACAGGCGTTATTCGCCGCAAAATTTTATGAGGCAGATTAATCGTGGCACGTCGTCCCCAGCGTTATACTGAAGAAGATTTTGATTCTTTAGAAGGACGTGCAAGTAAAACCGAACAGAAAAAAGCAGTTCAACGTATGGCTGCTTTAGGTGAGCAGTTAGCACAACTTTCTATCAAACAGATTCAAAAACTTCCGGTTGATGAGCGTTTAATTGATGCTCTTTTAGAAGTCCAGAATATTAGCTCGTTTGAAGCGCGTCGTCGCCAGTTTCAGCGTGTTGGTAAACTCTTGCGTAATGAAGATGAGACCGTCATTTTATCTTATTTGACTCCTCAACAAGGCGCGAAAAAACAAGCTCAATTGATGCGTTGGGTAGATCGTATGATCGAGCAGGGCGACCCTGCAATTAATGAGTTTAGTAAAATCTATAATGCATCTGAACGTCATACTTTGCGTCAGCATGTGTTAAGAATTAACCGTGATAAAACTCAGCAAGTTGCGGAAGCAGATCTTGAAGCATCTAAAGGTAAGTTTATTAACTACGTGCAGCAAGTCGCTTTATTGTCAGATCAAGGTTAATACCGTTTTAACTAAAAAAAAGCGACGTTAGATACGTCGCTTTTTTATTTCCGATATTGTTTAAACGCGTTCTTTTGCCCATTCACGCAAAATGAATTTTTGCAATTTGCCTGTTGAGGTTTTTGGAATTTCAGTAATCACTACATCTTTGGGAACTTTAAAACGCGCCAGTTCTTTTTGACAATGTGCAATAATTTCTTCAGGAGTCACTGTAGCACCTGTTTTTAATTCAATAAATGCACATGGTACTTCTTGCCAACGTTCATCAGGTTTTGCCACAACAGCCGCCGTTAAAACTGCTGGATGTTTATATAAAACGTCTTCCACCTCTAAAGATGAGATATTTTCTCCACCTGAAATAATAATATCTTTGGAGCGGTCAGTGATTTTTGCATAGCCATCTGGGTGGCAAACCGCTAAGTCTCCAGTGTGGAACCAACCGCCCGCAAAAGCTTCTTCAGTTGCCTTAGGATTTTTTAAATATCCCTTCATGACAATGTTGCCACGGAACATAATTTCTCCCATGGTTTCGCCGTCATTCGGAACGGGCTGCATCGTCTCAGGGTCTAGTACTCGCATACTATCTTGAAGTGGATAAGGCACACCCTGACGAGAGTGTAGTTGCGCTTGCTCGGTAATGGAGAGATCGCTCCATCCGGCCTGAGAGGCACAAAGCGCAGATGGCCCATAGGTTTCAGTTAAACCGTAAACGTGGTTGACATTGATTCCAATATTTCGCATACCTTCAATTACAGCGACAGGTGGTGCAGCACCTGCCACCATAACTTCAACATGATGCTGTATGTTTGGTTGTTTTTCTTTCGGTAGGTTAATAATCATGGACAGGACAATAGGAGCACCACAGAAGTAATCAACCTTATGTTTTGCAATAAGCTGCATCACCAGTTCAGGATCGACTTTACGCAAACAAATATTGGTTCCGCCACTTGCTGCAATACTCCATGCAAAGCACCAACCGTTACAATGGAACAGAGGAAGTGTCCATAAATAAACAGCTCGAGGTTTCATGCCACAGGCTAAAATATTACTAGCCGCATTCAAATAAGCACCTCGGTGATGATAAACCACACCCTTAGGGTTACCTGTTGTGCCGGAAGTGTAATTTAAGCTAATTGCATCCCATTCATCTTGCGGTAAATGCCATTCGAAATCAGTATCACCTTGAGCTATCCATTCTTCATATTCAAACGAACCAATAAATTGGTTTTCACCCTCATATTCTTCATCAGCCACATCAATCACAATAATATGTTGGTTGGGAATGAGCGATAGAGCTTCTCTGGCTAAATTAACAAACTCTGGGTCAACCAAAAGCACTTTAGTTTCAGCATGCTCCAGCATAAAAGCGATGGTTTTAGCATCTAAACGAGTATTTAGTGTGTTAAGAACAGCACCAGCCATAGGTACAGCAAAATGGGCTTCGATCATTGCTGGTACATTTGGCAATAAGACTGAAACAGTATCGTTTTTAGTTATACCTAATTGTTGAAGTTGAGAAGCAAACTGTCGGCAGCGCTGGTAAGTTTCTTTCCATGAAATCTGACGGTTACCATGAATGATAGATGCTTGGTCTGGATAGATATAAGCTGCACGTTCTAAATAGCGCAGAGGGGATAACGCAACAAAGTTTGCGGGTGTGCGTGGTAATTCATCGTATGCACTAACCATGTGAAATAACTCCATGTTCTATTTTTTAATTCATTCTTTGAAAATATGACTTAATATTAATCAAAGCATTAATGCTTTAGTCTTAAACAGAAATACCCCTCAGTCAGGAAATGAGCACAAATGCTATTTCCAACATCTTAAAACAGTTCTGATGAATAATTATCCTATTTATGTATTTCTTAAAATTTAGGTAGAGCGCTTATTAAAGTCATTTATTGCTGTTTACCGTATAAGCAAAATGTATTTATGATTTTATGAGCACAAAGGTTTTCACTTGGCTTGAACAAGTGTAAAATCTTTCAGGTTTTTTAATTTTGATTTACACCGTTTTTATATTTTGAGGCTTGCCTCGATCATAATCTCGCGGTGAAATGCTCCTTCGTATAGGGCATCACTCCTTAAGGATTTTTCTATGCCAATTATCACATTGCCAAATGGCGATCAAAAGAGTTTTGATCACCCTGTATCTGTTATGGAAGTCGCTCAAAGTATTGGGCCTGGTTTAGCAAAAAATACTGTTGCTGGACGAGTAAATGATCGCTTAGTTGATGCATGTGACTTAATTACCGAAGACTCGACCTTACAAATTATCACTCCAAAAGATGAAGAAGGTCTTGAGATCATTCGCCACTCTTGTGCACACCTTGTAGGGCATGCAGTAAAGCAACTTTTCCCTGAAGCAAAGATGGTGATTGGTCCGGTCATCGAAGAAGGTTTCTATTACGACATCTGGATGCCACGTCCTTTTACATTAGATGATATGGCAGCAATCGAAGAGCGTATGAAAAAGCTCATCGATCAAGATTACGATGTTGTTAAAAAAATGACTCCACGTGATGAAGTTATTGCTGAATTTACTGCTCGTGGTGAAGAATACAAATTACGCTTGATTGCAGACATGCCTGAAGAAACACAAATGGGCTTGTACTACCATCAAGATTATTTAGATATGTGTCGTGGTCCTCACGTACCGAATACAAAATTCTTAAAATCATTCAAGCTCACTAAAATCTCTGGTGCTTACTGGCGTGGTGATGCGAAGAATGAACAGCTTCAACGTATTTACGGTACTGCTTGGGCTGATAAAAAACAGTTAGCAGCTTATATCAAGCGTATTGAAGAAGCTGAAAAGCGTGACCACCGTAAAATTGGTAAAGCATTAGACTTATTCCATATGCAAGAAGAAGCACCGGGTATGGTGTTCTGGCATGCAAATGGTTGGACTATTTATCAAGTACTAGAGCAGTACATGCGTAAAGTTCAGCAAGACAATGGTTACCAAGAAATTAAAACTCCGCAAATCGTAGATTTTACGCTTTGGGAGAAATCTGGTCACGCAGCAAACTATGCAGAAAACATGTTTACGACTCATTCAGAAAGTCGTAACTATGCTGTAAAACCAATGAACTGTCCTTGTCACGTTCAAGTGTTCAACCAAGGATTAAAATCTTACCGTGATTTACCAATTCGTTTAGCTGAGTTTGGTTCTTGTCACCGTAATGAACCATCTGGTTCTTTACACGGTATTATGCGTGTTCGTGGCTTTACACAAGATGATGCACATATCTTCTGTACTAAAGAACAGATCGGTAAAGAAGTTGCAGACTTTATTAAACTCACTTTAGATGTTTATAAAGACTTTGGCTTTGAAGAAGTTCAAATGAAGTTATCTACTCGCCCGGAAAAGCGTGTAGGTGATGACGCACTTTGGGATTTAGCTGAAAAATCTTTAGCAGATGCTTTAGATGAAGCCGGTCTTAAATGGGAGTTGCAGCCGGGTGAAGGTGCATTCTATGGTCCAAAGATTGAGTTCTCTTTAAAAGACTGTCTTGGTCGTGTATGGCAATGTGGTACCATTCAGTGTGACTTCAACTTGCCAGTTCGTTTAGACGCTTCTTATGTAACTGAAGAAAACGAACGTGATCAGCCTGTAATGTTGCACCGTGCAATTCTTGGTAGTTTTGAGCGTTTTATTGGTATACTAATTGAACACTACGCTGGTTTTATGCCACCTTGGTTGTCACCTGTACAAGCATGTGTCATGAACATTACCGACGCTCAAGCGGAAGCAAGTGAGCAAGTTGTGGCAAAACTCAAGGAAAATGGCCTTCGCGCTATTTCTGACTTGAGAAATGAAAAAATCGGATTTAAGATTCGTGAGCGTACTCTAGAGCGCATTCCTTACCTGTTAGTTCTTGGTGATCGAGAAGTTGAAGAAGGTACAGTGAATGTACGTACTCGCTCAGGAAAAAATTTAGGTACTATGTCAGTGGATGCTTTCATTGACTTAGTGAAATCTGCCGTCGCCGAACGTGGCCGGTATATTGTGGAGTAAGAAAGATTAAACAGCCTGACCGTAACCAACAACAAGGTGCAAAGAGTAACCGTCCAGCAATTAACGATGAGATCCGTGCAAAAGAAGTACGCCTCGTCGCTGCTGATGGTGAGCAAAAAGGAATTGTTTCATTAAATGAAGCACTGCGTGCTGCTGAGGATGCAGATCTTGACCTTGTTGAGATTGTCGCAAACGCTGAGCCGCCTGTTTGTAAAATCATGGATTACAACAAGCACTTGTTTGACCTGAAACAGAAGCAAAAAGATGCCAAGAAAAAACAGCATCAAGTGCAAGTGAAGGAAATCAAACTACGCCCAGCAACTGATGTAGGTGATTATCAAGTTAAGCTTCGTGCTATTTTGAAGTTCCTTGAAGAAGGTAACAAAGTCAAAATCACCTTACGTTTCCGTGGTCGTGAAATGGCTCACCAACAACTTGGTTTAGCTCAATTACAAAAAATTGAAGCAGACGTAGCTGAGTTTGGTATTGTAGAGCAAGCTCCGAAAATGGAAGGTCGACAAATGGGTATGTTACTTGGACCGAAAAAGAAAAAGTAATACTCATAAAAAAGCACTGCAAAAGCAGTGCTTTTTTATGCCTGTCATTTCGTGATTTAGTATCTTTAAAATGCGATTTAATAACTTTTTAAACCAAAGCTATTCTCAAATTTTATGTATTTTTTGGTGTTGGAGATATCATTGTATTAGCCAAAACATGATATAACGCAAGACGCAGTCATGATAACGATGAATAGGAAAATAGAATGATTGATCTATATTATTGGGGAACACCCAATGGACATAAAATCACAATTGCCTTAGAAGAAATGGGACTGGATTACACCCTTTATCCAATTAATATTTTAGAAAATGATCAATTTCAACCTGATTTCCTGAAAATTTCCCCAAACAATAAAATTCCTGCAATTGTCGATCAGGACGGTCCACGTGGTGAGCCAATTTCAGTATTTGAATCTGGCGCGATCTTGCAATATTTAGGTCGAAAAACTGGCTTATTCTATCCAACAGATGAACAAGAGCGAGTTGAAGTTGAACAATGGCTCATGTGGCAAATGGGTGGGCTAGGGCCTATGCTTGGGCAGAATCATCATTTTAACCGCTTTGCGCCAGAGAAAATTCCTTATGCAATTGAACGTTATGTGAATGAAACTAAGCGTTTATATGGCGTATTAAACAAACAACTTATAGGGCAAAAATTTGTTGCGGGGGAATACTCAATTGCTGATATGGCAATTCTGCCTTGGATCTTGCGATATGAATGGCAGGGGATTCAATTAGAGGACTATCCATATGTGCAAGAATATATTGTCCGCCTAACAGCACGTCCTGCGGTACAAAAAGCTTTATCAATTAAAGTCATCTAATTTTGCTTGGTAGCGCAATGAATAAAGTGAAAGGTAGTTTGGTTTTAATTTAATATGCTAAGTTACTTTTTACTTTTTTTGAGTGCTTTTGGGGCGGCTACATTATTACCGCTACAATCAGAAGCTGTACTCGCTGCGTTATTATTAAAAAATCAACATTCCGCCTTTCTTCTTATTTCGATTGCTACTTTCGGAAATGTACTCGGTTCATGTGTGAACTGGTGGTTAGGTTTAAAAATAGAACAGTTTAAACATAAAAAATGGTTCCCAGTTTCTGAAAAACGTCTAGAGCAAGCTCAATGTT
This sequence comes from Acinetobacter sp. 70_2, assembly GCF_056736115.1. Taxonomy (NCBI): domain Bacteria; kingdom Pseudomonadati; phylum Pseudomonadota; class Gammaproteobacteria; order Moraxellales; family Moraxellaceae; genus Acinetobacter; species Acinetobacter sp. 70_2. The sequence continues at coordinate 31,126 of NZ_JBWZIP010000013.1, read as the reverse complement.
TTTATCATAAGTATGGCTTTTATTCGCTGCTTTTAAGTTGGACACCTGTGATTGGTGATCCAATTACTTTGGTTGCTGGCTTATTCAAAGAAAATTTTTGGCGCTTTTTATTTATGGTTCTTATTGCTAAGGCTGGGCGCTATATTTTCATTTATTGGGTAATTACAGACTTTATTTAAAGTAAAAGCAGCCGAAGATGCTTTTATTAAAAGGATTTAATTAGTCTTCTGAACTTTTGGTAATGTCGACTTTAAATAGGTCGTTGGTTTTTAGCCAACAAAACGTGACCACTGCAAGCGTCATACAACCACCAAAAATAGTCGCGGCAATCGTTCCCAAATATTTAGCTGCTAGGCCTGATTCAAATGCACCTAGCTCATTACTAGACGAAACGAACATTCCATTTACCGCCGCAACGCGACCACGCATATTTTCTGGTGGGAAAATTTGCAAAATGGTTTGTCTAACCACAACTGAAATACTGTCACAAGCGCCTGTCATCGCTAGTGCAAATAGGGATAACCACATATTGTTTGAGAAAGCGAAAAGAATCGTAAATACACCAAACCCGGCAACTGCTAATAGCATGTTACGCCATGCGTGCTGAGTTGGAGGAAAGCGAGTCAAAGCAATCATGGTAAGGAGGGCACCAATAGATGGGGCTGCACGTAAATAACCTAAGCCTTCTGGTCCCACTTTTAAAATATCTTCTGCAAAGATAGGCAATAGGGCAATCACACCTCCAAATAAAACAGAGGCAAGGTCTAGAGAAATAGCCCAGAGAACTATTTTGGTTTTCCAAATAAAGCGGAAACCATCACCTAAGCTTTCTAATACATTGGTAGTTTCAATTTTAGGAAAGCTTCGTTTTTGTAATAAATTAATGAGAATAAAACAGATGCTGAGTAGGGCTGCAACACTAAAAAGACTGGTTTCTCTGCCTAAGTAAGCAAGCATAAACCCACCTAGCATAGGCCCAATAATCACGCCACTTTGCCAACCAATAGTTGTCCATGTTGCGCCATTGGCATAAAGCTCACGTGGAATTAAGAATGGTTTCAATGATGTAGCAGAGGGATTATAAAACCCGCGTATGGTACCTAAGCCAAAAATGACTGCATAAATACCCCAAGAAAGGAAATTTACGCTGATATGACCTAAACCATGCAGATGGAACAGCAACCACAAAACTAAAGGTAGAGGCACTGAGAAAAATAAACAGATTTTCATAATGACCTGTTTATTAAACTTATCAGCAAAATAGCCACCCCAAAGGGATAGAGCAATAAATGGAATGGCTTCTGCGAGACCAATTAAGCCTAAAGTTAGGGGATCTTTGGTAATTTGATAAAGTGAATAAGCAACAATAATTTCTTGAATCAAAATTGCTAACGTTAAGCAAAATTGATTAATGGTAACAATAGAGAAATCTCTATAGCGTAGTGCAGCGAATGCATCATGTTTCTGCATTTGAAATATCGTATGTTGATAATTTGAACATATTATAGAGCTAAATAAACCACGATGCTGAATTTATTAGCAATGACTACCTTCTAAAAAAATGATATGAATTTTTTAGTTTGTTAAGTTGGTAATCCAAAAAAATGCTAAGAGTAGTTTTAATTTTAGTCAGCATGCTATAAAATACGCGCTTCCTTACCTGCAGGTCGATTTTGCAATGGTGCGATCGCGCCGAACAGGTGCCTAAAAGAGGTTACTATGGCTAAGTTAAAAACTCGCCGTGGTGCAGCTAAACGCTTCAAAGCGACTGCAAACGGTTTTAAGCGTAAACAAGCGTTCAAGCGCCACATCTTGACCAAAAAATCTGCTAAACGTATCCGTCAATTACGCGGCTGTGTAATGGTTCATGTTTCTGACATGAATTCAGTTCGTCGTATGTGCCCATACATCTAAGGAGATTATAAATGGCTCGTGTAAAACGTGGTGTAGTGGCTCATCGTCGTCACAAAAAAATTCTTGCTCGCGCTAAAGGTTACTATGGTGCTCGTTCACGCGTTTACCGCGTAGCGTTCCAAGCGGTAATCAAAGCTGGTCAATACGCTTACCGTGACCGCCGTCAAAAGAAACGTCAATTCCGTGCTCTATGGATTGCGCGTATCAATGCTGGTGCTCGTCAAAACGGTTTGTCTTACAGCCGTATGATCGATGGCTTGAAAAAAGCTCAAGTGATCATCGACCGTCGCGTATTAGCTGACATCGCTATGCATGATGCAGTAGCATTTGCTGCTTTAGCTGAAAAAGCTAAAGGCGCATTAGCTGCATAAGCTTAGAGATTCAAAGAAAGACCGCTTTTTAGCGGTCTTTTTTATTTTTAGTGGTTCTATTTTTAAAAGAGAAAATAATCAGAGATAAATGATGAGAGACGAAAAATTTCTAAATGACTTAATTCAAAAAGTGCAGCAAGGTCACCAATTCAAATATTTGTATTTCTGGGGGCATACACCTAAGCAAGCTGATCTTATTGATAAAAGCTGTTTTAGCCAGTGGTTTCCTGCGCAATTTGAAATTGAGGGTGTTGAGTACTTTACTGCTGAGCACTATATGATGGCGCAAAAAGCAAAATTATTTAATGATGAAGAAATTTTTGCACAGATTTTGCAAGTTAAACATCCAAATGAAGCAAAGCAACTCGGCCGTAAAGTACGTAATTATGACGAACAGATATGGCGAGAAAACCGTTTTGATATAGTAGTGCAGGCGAATTTTGCCAAATTCTCACAGCATCCTGAGTTGAAGAAATTCTTATTAGCAACGAAAGACCGTATTTTGGTTGAAGCATCTCCTGTCGATAAAATTTGGGGTATTGGTATGGCCCAAGACCATCCACATATCCAAGATCCTTCTCTATGGCAAGGTCTAAATTTGTTGGGGTTTACTTTAATGCATGTTCGAGAGCAGTTTTTAACTGAGTAGGTTCGTGTGAGACTAATCAATACCTCACTCTAAAAAGTAGTGACGTGAGGGGAGTGAATTGAAACCATTAAATGACACAGATATTCGTATAGCAACATTTAAGGATGCATTATCTATTGCAGAAGTACATGTGCAAGGTTGGAAAGAAACCTATGCCGGTATGGTTAAGCAAGAAATATTAGATGAGCTTAACGTACTATATAAAGAACCGTTATGGAAAGAGATAAGCAGAAGTCCTGATCATAAGTTATTTATCTATACTGAAAATGGAGTGGTAAAAGGCTTTCTCGATGGTTATTTAAATCCAGAAAATAACGTTGCTGAAATTCTTGCTTTTTATCTTTTAAAAGAAGTTCAAAAACAAGGTGTAGGCCGTGAGTTATTCCAAAAGTTCTATCAATGCGCTTTAAATCAAGGTTATGCTTTTATTCGTTTAGAGGTTTTTAATGAAAATCCGAGTCGTTTCTTCTATGAAAAAATGGGAGCAAAGTTAATTGCTGAAGCCGAACTACCAGAGTTCGGCTTCGGAATAACAGAGTTACTTTATCAATGGGAACTTTAATCAAGATTAAAGCCCAAAATAATAAGCTAAGGCACAAATAATGACAGTTAGAACAATAAGCTTGATTACACCTGTTCCACCAGTTTTATGATGAGGTGCTTTTAATTGAGTTACGGACTCATTTGTTGCATCAAAAGGAGAGGGTTTCTCAACAGGTTTTAATTGAGCTGTTTGATAATGATTTGCTGCTTTCACAATAAACTTTGCAAACAGATCATCAGTTTTGTGGGTAAAATTTCTTAAGTTAATAATTTGCTCTTGGTCTAAGTCTTCCCCTAAAGGATCATTTGCGGTGCGTTTCTTTTGCTCTAAATAGTCTGATAAAGCCTGAGTGCGGTAGAGGAGTTGGTGTGCGCAATCAGCTGGGTAGTTTTCAGGAATAAGGGCAAGAGTTGGTTGATGATCTACTGAAATTTGATGTGTTGACCCATCAAAATATTTTTTCTGAAATTCTGGTTCTTCAAAACCCGCTGCATACTTACTTCGAAATAACTCAGTCTCCATAAAGTCAGCAATTTCATCCCATTGAGGTGCTTTTAAGTCAGCATCAACTTTCTTGGATAATTTTTCGTTCAGTTCAAAACGCCAGAAAGTTTCTAAACGTAAATCACTACGCTGATTTAAAGGCGCTTCAAATTCATTATCGCTGCTATACCATTCGGCAAGCTCATGGCCAAAAATCCATGCGATTTTTTTATTGTTTTGATGGCTCACGATAAAATGGGTATAAGGTAAAAGTTCTACATTATTATTTGGATTTTGCTCTTCATTTAAGATTGTTGATAAGTGAAGAGAGATTTGGGTTGTCCCTTGTTTTTTGAGCGCTTCTAGCCAAACTTGGAAATGTTGAGCAAGTAAATGCTGTGAAATTAAGTCACGAAACTGAAAACTATGTTGGTCAAAAATATGATGTTGTCGCCATTGGTTGAAGCTTAAATTCTGGCGAAGGTATTCATTACCGTAGGTCACAAGTGTAAGTTGTTGTTTCCAAATCTGATTGAGCGCCATAATAATTGATCTCATTGACGATAGTATTATTTTATACGTTTTATCTTTTTGTTGCCTAATACATTTTTCATGATGGATAAACTTCATCAATACGGTGAAAAACTGTTAGAATGCAGCGTTTTATTATATTTTTAAATTTGTTGCTTTGAGAGTTAATATGTCACTGGAAGCCCTGACCACAGAAGCGCTTGCTGCCATTGCAGCAGCTCAAGACCTTGTTGCACTTGATCAGGTGCGTGTGCAATTTACAGGGAAAAAAAGCCAGCTTGCAGAACAATCGAAAGCATTAGGGAAAATGGACCCTGAAGAACGTAAAGTACAAGGTGCTGCGATTCATGCTGTTCGAGAAACAATTAATAGCGCTTTAAGTGAGCGTCAAACGGCATTACAACAAGCTGCGCTAGCGCAAAAACTAGCAAATGAGACCATTGATATTACTTTACCAGGTCGTGGGCAGCGCATTGGTACAGTTCATCCTGTTACTCAAGTACAAGAACGTATTTGCCAGTTCTTTACTAAAGCTGGTTTTATAGTTGCAACAGGACCAGAAGTTGAAGATGACTATCATAACTTTGAAGCATTAAATATTCCTGGGCATCACCCTGCACGTGCTATGCACGATACTTTCTATTTCGATGCAAACCATTTGTTGCGTACGCATACTTCTGGTGTGCAAATTCGTACCATGGAAACAAGCCAGCCGCCAATTCGTATTGTATGTCCGGGCCGTGTATATCGCTGTGACTCAGACCAAACGCATTCGCCAATGTTCCATCAAATCGAAGGTTTGTACGTTGCTGAGAACACCAGCTTTGCTGAATTAAAAGGTTTATTAATTAACCTACTGAATGAATTTTTTGAGAAAGATTTAAAAGTACGTTTCCGCCCATCATATTTCCCATTTACAGAGCCTAGTGCAGAAGTGGATATCATGGATGAGCGTGGACGTTGGTTAGAAGTATTAGGCTGTGGCATGGTACATCCAAATGTACTACGTGCTGCGGGTATTGATCCTGATAAATACAAAGGCTTTGCTTTTGGTTTAGGGGTAGAGCGTTTTGCAATGTTGCGTTATGGCATCAATGACTTACGTATGTTCTATCAAAATGATGTGCGTTTCTTACGCCAATTTGCCTAACATTTTTTCAGGATTAAATAAGGTTTATAAAGATGAAGATTAGCGAAAATTGGTTACGCACATGGGTTAACCCAGCCATTGATAGTGATACATTATCTGATCAGTTGACTATGCTTGGTCTTGAGGTAGATGAACTAGCACCTGTTGCTAAGCCATTTACTGGAGTTGTGGTTGGTGAAGTTCTAACGGTTGAACAACATCCAGATGCAGACCGTCTGCGTGTAACAACAGTTAACATTGGTTCAGGTGAACCTCTGCAAATTGTATGTGGTGCTCCTAACGTTCGTGTTGGAATGAAAGCACCTGTAGCAACTATTGGTGCAGTATTACCAGGCGATTTTAAAATCAAAAAAGGTAAGCTTCGTGGCATCGAATCACAAGGTATGCTGTGCGGCGCTTCTGAAATCGACCTTGAAGATAAAATCGATGGTTTGCTTGAGCTACCTGCTGATGCTCCAGTAGGGGTAAACATCCGTGAATACTTAAAACTTGATGATAACGTTATTGATATCAGTATTACACCAAACCGTGGTGACTGTTTCAGTATCCGTGGTATCGCACGTGAGATTGCAGTAATTAACCAACTGCAAATGAATGAGCCTGAAATCAAGTCAGTTGATGCGACAATCACTGATGAGAAAAAAGTAGTGATCAGCACGGATGGGGCTCCACGATACTTAGGACGTGTAGTTAAAAACGTGAATGTAAAAGCTGCGACCCCAGAGTGGATGGAACAAGCTTTAGCACGTTCAGGAATTCGTACTCACAGTATTCTGGTTGATGTAACGAACTATGTCCTCATGGAATTGGGTCAGCCAATGCATGCTTTTGATTTAGCTAAAATCGAAGGAACTGTACACGTTCGCCAAGCTCAGCCACAAGAAAAGTTGCAACTCTTGAATGATCAAGAAGTTGAGTTGCAAGAAGATGTGATGGTTATTGCAGATGACCAGAAAGCACTAGCAATCGCTGGTATTATGGGCGGTCTAGCATCAAGTGTAACTGATGATACAGCTGATATCTTCTTGGAGAGCGCATTCTTCGCTCCACTTGCGATTGCTGGGCGTGCTCGCCGTTTTGGTTTGCATACAGATTCTTCGCAACGTTATGAACGCGGTGTAGATTTTGAATTGCCATTAATTGCGATGAATCGTGCTTCTCAGCTCATTCAAGAATTAGCGGGTGGTGAGTTTGGTCCTATCACTGTGGCTGAAAAAACTGATTTACTTCCAAAACGTGAAGCTATTGAACTTAAGCAAGCTCAAGTAGACCAATTATTGGGATATCAAGTTGCTGCTGAGTTCATTACAGATGCTCTAACTCGACTAGGGTGTAAAGTAACTGTTAAAGCTGAAGGTGAGTGGAGCGTTGTTCCACCATCACATCGCTATGATATGGCTATTTATCAAGATTTAATTGAAGAAATAGCACGTATTGATGGGTATGACAATATTCAGATTAGCTTGCCAAGTATGGATGTTCAGCTTGCTAAGTATCAAGATCGTTTTGAAATTGCACAACTACGCCAAACAGTAGTCACTTTGGGTTACCAAGAAGCAATCAGCTTTAGCTTTGCTGATGCAAAACTTGAAAAGCAGTTAAACCCGCAAGTAAATCCACTCATGCTAGCAAATCCAATTTCAAGTGATTTAGCAGCAATGCGTAGCACTTTGCTTTCTAGTTTAATTCCTTGTGTCCAATATAATTTAAACCGTCAACAAAGCCGTGTGCGTTTCTTTGAGCTTGGTTTGCGTTTTGATTATCAAAATGCCGCTTCTATTCAAGACTTAAAGCAAATCCCGACATTAGCGTTAATTGCTGTAGGTTCTCGTGAACCAGAATCATGGCATGCTAAGCCACAACCAATGGATTTCTTCGATTTCAAAGGTGAAGTAGAAGAGATTTTAGCTGCTGGACGTCTTAAAGTTGAATATGCTCGTTCAGAGCGTGCTTGGTTGCATCCGGGACAGTCAGCTGAAATTTTAGTTGATGGTAAATCAATTGGTTACCTAGGCCGTTTGCACCCATCTTTAGAAAATGAGCTTGATTTGAGCACAACTTGGGTTGCTGAGCTTGATCAGGCAGCAGTTTTGCAATCTTATGTATCTAATTTTACAGAATTATCACGTTTTCCTTCGGTTAGACGTGATATTGCGCTTTTAATCTCTGATAATATAAATGTTAGAGATATTCAGCAGTTAATCGAAAAAACTGGTGGAGAGCTTTTAGACTCTACTTGGTTATTCGATGTGTATACGGGGCAGGGTGTCGAAGAAGGTAAGCGCTCATTAGCGTTTGCATTATTATGGCAACATCCTTCACGTACGCTTGAAGATGCTGAAATTAAATCTGGTATGGACAATATAATCCAAGTGTTGGAAAACACTTATCAAGCGACATTGAGGGCCTCATGACAGCACTAACTAAAGCAGACATGGCTGATCATTTAAGTGAGTTAACCAGCTTAAATCGCCGTGAAGCAAAACAAATGGTCGAGTTGTTCTTTGACGAAATTAGCCAAGCGCTTATCGCGGGTGAACAGGTTAAGCTTTCTGGTTTTGGTAATTTCGAACTTAGAGATAAACGCGAGCGTCCAGGACGTAATCCAAAAACAGGCGAAGAAATTCCGATTTCTGCACGCCGTGTAGTGACCTTTAGAGCGGGTCAGAAATTTAGACAACGCGTTGGAAATGAGCAGATCGATTGATCTGCTTTTTTTTATATTTGTGTTTGGTTCTAATTGGTTTTGAATGAATCGTATTTAAGCCTAGAGAACTGTGTATCGATATATCAGATGCTTTTGTAATGAATTTATAAAATTTTAAGCATAAAAAAAGAGGACATGAAGTCCTCTTTTTTATCTAATCTACAATATAGATTAGTGTGCAGCAGAAGCAGCAACGTCAGAAGCAGCAGCAGCAACGTCAGAAGCAGCAGCAGCAGTTTCAGAAGCAGCAGCGTCAACAGCAGTAGCAGCTTCAGAAGCAGCAGCAGTAGCTTCAGAAGCAGCAGCTACAGCTTCAGAAGCAGCAGCAGCAGCTGGAGCTTCTTCTTTCTTAGAACAACCAACGAAAGCTAAAGTAGCAGCAACAGCAGCAGCAACAGCGAATTTTTTGAATAACATGGCATCACTCTCACAAAAAAAATTTGAGATTAAAAAAACCTAAGTTAGGCTGTTTTGCTTTTATTATTCCTAAACGTAGCTAGGTAACAACGCATGGAGCAGTCTAACTGGTCTGCCGCTATGCTATCACTGCGAATGCTGAAATACTACTGTCACCTGTCAAAAAAGCGCAGAAAAATCGAAAAAACAGTCTGTTTTTTAACAGAAAAAAACAATCAAATAGATTAGATATATTGGAAAAGGTGTAAGTAAACTACTAAAAAACATAATTTTTTTATATTAAAAATATTTATTTTCAAAAGCTTAAATATATCCTTACATAAGGAATAGTAAAATGTAGTTTTGTGTAAAGCATGTCAACCAAATAAAAAAGCTACTCATGAGAGTAGCTTTTTTGGAACAAATTAATGATTAAGTTGAAGCTTTACGTTTCATTTGATCAAAGAAATCATCATTTGTTTTGGTTTCTTTCATACGGTCAAGTAAGAATTCCATAGCAGCCAACTCATCCATAGGATGAAGGAGTTTGCGAAGGATCCAGACTTTACGTAATTTATCTTCATCCATTAAACGTTCTTCACGACGTGTACCTGACTTCTTAATATTCATAGCAGGGAAGACACGTTTCTCAGCAATACGGCGATCAAGTGTAATTTCTTGGTTACCTGTACCTTTGAATTCTTCGTAAATTACATCATCCATTTTACTGCCAGTTTCAATAAGCGCAGTAGAGATGATTGTTAAAGAACCGCCTTCTTCGATGTTACGAGCCGCACCAAAGAAACGTTTTGGTCGTTCTAATGCATGTGCATCTACACCACCCGTTAATACCTTACCTGATGAAGGGATTACAGTGTTGTATGCACGAGCTAAACGTGTAATAGAGTCAAGTAAAATCACAACATCTTTTTTATGTTCAACAAGACGTTTTGCTTTTTCAATGACCATTTCAGCTACTTGTACGTGACGTGCAGGTGCTTCATCAAATGTTGAAGCAACGACTTCACCGCGTACAGTACGTTCCATTTCAGTTACTTCTTCTGGGCGCTCATCAATAAGTAAAACAATAAGGAATACTTCCGGATTGTTTCTCACAATAGATTGAGCAATGTTTTGAAGTAACATTGTTTTACCCGCTTTTGGCGGTGCAACAATAATCGAACGTTGACCTTTACCAATTGGGGCAACTAAGTCGACAACACGAGCAGTTAAGTCTTCTGTTGTACCATTACCTAGTTCCATAACCAATTGTTCGGTTGGGAAAAGGGGAGTTAAGTTTTCAAATAAAATTTTATTTCGAGAATTTTCAGGCGTGTCATAGTTAATCTGATTAACTTTGAGTAACGCGAAATAACGCTCACCTTCTTTCGGAGGGCGAATAGTACCTGTGATGGTATCACCTGTACGCAAGTTAAAGCGTCGGATTTGTGAAGGACTCACATAAATATCATCCGGACCTGCTAAATACGAACCTGCGGCAGAGCGCAAAAAACCAAAACCATCAGAGAGAATTTCAAGAACGCCGTCACCAAAAATTTCTTCGCCATTCATTGCATGGCGTTTCAATATGGCAAAGATAATATCTTGCTTTCGGTTACGAGCCATACCTTCAAGGCCCATAAATTCAGCAATTTTAATTAGTTCGCCGATTGGTTTTTTCTTGAGTTCAGTTAAATTCATAAGGGTCAGAATTAGGAAAGAGTAGAGTGTGGTTTAAAAGAAGAAAAATCGCTCGCATACAAAAAAGAGTATCGCAATTGTATTTACACAATAACAATTCAGAAGTCTGATTAACTGTTTCGAAGAGAAATGTGAAAAAACAATTTCTGTTGCCGAGTGGCGATCTTTATGTTTGTGTCTTGTAAGAAGCCGGACAGAAGACGATTCCCTTCAGTGCCTCTTGAGCATGCAATATAAGTGAGATCAGCTAATTTGTCAATTTATAGCCGAAAAAAATACGCTATAGAGATATAGCGTATTTTTATCTGTAACGTTTCTTCTTAAACGTTTTCGTCAATGAAGCTAACGAGTTTAGAACGAGGTACAGCACCGATTTGCTGAGCTACTACTTCACCATTTTTGAAAAGTAATAAAGCAGGAATATTACGGATATTGTATTTCACTGCTGTATCTTCACAAGAAGTTACGTCAACTTTAACGATTTTTACTTTACCAGCATATTCACTTGATAAATCTTCAAGAACAGGTGCAATTGCTTTACAAGGTGCACACCAACCTGCCCAGAAGTCAACAAGTACAGGGGTTTCTGCATCTAGAACATCTGCTTGGAAGTTATCATCAGTTGTATTTACAATAGTCGCAGACATGGTACGGCTCCAATTTTTAGAAAAAAGTGCTATCACTATATGAGGATATAATCTCTATCAGTATTACATAGCTACTTAGTTCAATGTAAGGGTTTGATGCTATTATTCAAGGCTTAACTGAATTTGTCTAATGGATGCTCACGATATTCATCATCGGCTTGTACAATCGTTTAACAAATAGAAAAATATCGATGTCTATTAATTGTTGATGAAAATGGCTTTTCAATTGCATTCTTGTGAATTACTCTAGGCGTGAATTGTTATGGGTTTAGTTCAATAATGTCTGATTTTCTGATTGATGAAGAATTACTTGCTGCCATAGATATGGGGTCGAACAGTTTTCACCTTGCAATTGCACGGGTAGATCACGGTGAAGTTAAAAAAGTGGCTTCAATGTCAGAAAAAGTACAGCTTGCGGCTGGTCTTGATGAAAATAAAAATTTAACAGAAGCAGCACAACAACGTGGATTAGCATGTTTAGCTCGTTTTGTGGGACGTTTAAGTTCTGTTCAACCCAATCGTTTAAGAATTGTGGCAACCAATGCTTTACGTCAGGCTAAAAATGGCCATGAATTTATTCAAAAAGCCGCTGAAATTTTACCCAAACCTATTGAAATTATTGCTGGTCGTGAAGAAGCACGACTGATTTACCTTGGCGTATCTCACACGATGGCTAACGGTGGACGTCGTTTAGTTGTGGATATTGGTGGGGGATCTACCGAGTTTATTATTGGCGAAGAGTTTGAGCCTATATATACCGAATCATTGCAAATGGGATGTGTGGCGTATACAAAAGCTTATTTTGCTGATGGCGAAATCACACAAAAAGCATTCGATAAGGCAGTAGTTGCTGCTCGTAAAGAACTTTCAGCAATTGCAACAACTTATAAGATGGAAGGTTGGGATACTGTTGTTGGTTCAAGTGGAACTATTAAAGCCTGTCGTCAAATTATGGTGAATATGGGGTTAAGTGACGAGCAAGAAAATGTCACTCGTGAAGGCCTCTATAAACTTAAAGATAAGTTACTTAAGTTCAAAAATATTTCTGAAATTGATTTTGAAGGACTTCGAGAAGACCGACGAGCAGTTTTGCCAGCCGGATTGGCAATTTTGTACGCAGTTTTTGAAGTATTGGAAATTGAATATTTGGCATATTCTGATGGTGCATTGCGTGAAGGAGTCATGTATGACCTGTTAGGTCGTTTTAAACATGAAGATATCCGAGATCGTAGTGTACAAGCCCTAATGGGACGTTATAACGCTGATCCGAAACAAGCAGAACGAGTTGTAAATACAGCTCAACAGTTATTCGATGGTGTAGCAAAGCCACTTAATTTAACCAGTGAAGACAGTGACTTACTGCGCCGTGCTGCATATTTGCATGAAATTGGTTTAGCAATTAGTCATGGTGGTTACCATCGTCATGGTGCTTATTTATTACAGCATTCTGATATTCCAGGTTTCTCACAAATTGATCAAAACCATCTTTCACATTTGGTTGCTCATCATCGTCGCAAATTACGTAATGATGTAAAAAATGAAGTTTTAAAGGCTGGCGGTTATAAATTACTTTACTTAAGTTTATTACTTCGCCTTGCAGTTTTACTCAACCATAGTCGCAGTGATCAGATGCTTCCTGCCATTGAATTGACCATCATAAATGATCAACAATGGCAGCTTAGTGTTTCTGGTGATGCCAAACAATGGCCATTGTTAGTTGCCGACTTGCATGATGAGCAAGAGCAGTTTAAGCATTGGGACATTGAATTGAATATTCAGTCGGAAAAATTTATCGATTAAAGGGATAATATTCGACCTATGAAAAAAGCTACTCAGTCCAAAGCGTGGACAACGGTTCAAATTGCACGTCATCCTGATCGTCCGCAGTTTCTAGATTATGTCGGTGAAATCTTTACAGAGTTTGATGCCTTGCATGGTGATCGTTTGTTTGGTGACGATGGTGCGATGGTAGGTGGTCTTGCTCGTTTTGACGGTCAACCTGTGATGGTCATTGGACAACACCGTGGTCGTAGTACCCGTGAAAAATTAAAGCATAACTTTGGTATGGCGAACCCAGAAGGTTACCGTAAATCTCAGCGTTTATTAGATATGGCTGAGCGTTTTAATCTTCCGGTGTTCACGTTTATTGATACGATGGGTGCATACCCAGGTGTTGGTGCTGAAGAACGTGGTCAAGCTGAAGCAATTGCTACTAGCCTTGCTCAACTTTCAAGTTTGAAAGTTCCTGTTGTTGCAACAGTACTCGGTGAAGGTGGTTCTGGTGGTGCTTTGGGTATTGGTGTTGCAGACCGAGTAATTATGTTATCGCATAGTATTTATTCTGTGATTTCACCAGAAGGTTGTGCTTCTATTTTATGGAAGACTGCTGAAAAAGCAGCTCAAGCGAGTGAAGCTTTAGGTTTAACAGCAGATAAACTACAATCTCTAGGTATTGTTGAATATGTAGTAGATGAAGGTGAAGGGGCTCATTTAGACCCTGAGCGTGTTATGCAAAACCTAAAAGTGGTTTTGAAGCAAGCTTTGGAAGAGTTGCTACCAATGGATGCAAATGAACGATGCGAAGCACGTTATCAACGTTTAATGAAGTTTGGCAGCGAAAATTTAGGCATCACGTCTTAAAGCAGGCTCAAGAGTTTTCAGAAAATAGTTCTTTTCTTATTGGATGTAGTGGTGGCATGGATTCAATGCTACTACTACATTTAATGGCTCAAATTTTCCCTCAAAAGATCCGAGCAATTTACATTGATCATCAACTGCAAAAACAAAGTGCAGAATGGGGGGAATTTGTTGCCAGTCAGTCAACAAATTTAAATATTCCTTATATTATTCAAAAAGTTCAGATTTCTGATGGGAATCTGGAAGCTCAAGCACGTCAAGCACGTTATCAAGCTTATCAGCAACATTTACAACAAAATGAAATTCTATTGCTTGCTCATCATCAGCAAGATCAGGCCGAAACAGTTATTTTACGTTTATTGTCAGGTACAGGTGTAGATGGACTTGCTGCGATGCAAGCCATTGATTACCGTGTAAACATGACAATTTGGCGCCCTTTTTTGGATCTAACACGTGAGCAAATCGCTTTTTGGACTGCTCAGCTTGAAGTTAAGTATATTGATGATCCAATGAACTATGATACCCATTATGATCGTGTGTGGTGTCGTGAAGAGCTTTGGCCATTTTTAACAAAACGATTTCCAAAAATGCAGCAGGCACTGAGCCGAACCAGTTATCTCATGCAAGATGCTTCTGAAATTTTAGAAGAAGTTTTGAAAGCCGATTTAAAGCATTGTGGAACGGCTGAATGCTTAGATTTAATTAAACTATTAGATTTGTCATCTGCCCGTCAACGTCAATTACTTTCCGCTTGGATGAAGGGTGATGGGCAATATCGGCCTGCATTTGAAATGGTCGAGCGCTTAAAGACTGAAGTTATTGAATCTAAGTCAGATGCTCAAGCCGCTTTACATTGGAACCAGTTTTACTATGTTCGTTATCAAAATATACTCTATAGGTTAAGTAAACAGGTTTATCTTGCGGAAACTTTAAATCCGGTTGAAGCTGAACTCGAGCATGCATTTAAATTAGAAGAAAAGTGGCAGGGGGCTTCTGGACTTTTTCATATTGTGTCTAAAGAAATTGGTATAAGTCATTCTTTATTAAATAAAGAATTAAAAATAATTCGACGTCAAGGCGGTGAAAAAGTCCATTTATATGGTCGTGTTGGGCAATGGCCATTAAAAAAAGCAATTCAAGAGGCACATATTTTGCCTTGGCTTCGTCATACAATTCAAATATTAGTCATAGATAATGTTATGCTTGGGGTTTTTACACCGAAAGGATTTTGGTTGGCTCAGTCTCCGTATTGTGAGCAAGGAGGATGGCAACCAGATTTAATTTCTCATTCTTGTGATCTGGTAAATGGCGAATATGGTTATGACAAGTGCAGTAAATAGTAATATCTGTTTTATTGGTGGTGGTAATATGGCCCAAGCGTTGATTGGCGGGCTAATTTCGAGAGGTTTGCCGCCAACACGTATTACCGTTTCAGATCCAGTTGAACAAATCCGTCATTTATTACAAGAAAAAGAAGTTCATGTAACACAAGATAATGTGGCTGCAATTAAAAATGCAGATGTTGTAGTACTTGCTGTAAAACCACAGGTTTTAGCAAATGTTCTACGCCCGTTGAAAGGCTTATTATCGGATAAACTGGTTATTTCGATTATTGCTGGTGCGGAAATTAAGACAATATCAAATCTTATTGATAGCGAACGAATTGTACGTGTTATGCCGAATACGCCAGCATTAGTTCAAACTGGCGCACATGGTATTTATGCGACTGATGTGGTTGGTGCTTCAGACCGTGAATTAACGAGTCAAATTTTAGCAGCAACTGGTTTAACAATTTGGGTAAACTCCGAAGCTCAAATTGATACGGTAACGGCAGTTTCAGGTTCAGGTCCGGCTTATTTCTTCTACCTCATGGAAAGTATGATTCGCGCAGGTAAAAATCTAGGGCTAGATGAAAAAGTTGCAACTGCTTTAACACTTCAAACAGCATTAGGTGCGGCTCAAATGGCAATTACGAGTTCAAATACTCCGTCTGAACTACGTAAAAATGTGACTTCACCGAATGGTACAACACAAGCTGCACTTGAAGTTTTTGATCGTGCACAAATCTCTCAAAATATTCAATCTGCATTAGCTGCTGCACAGAAACGTAGCCAAGAATTGGCTCAAGAACTGAGTGACAGTGCAAAATAGCTTTAATAGGATAAGACAACTATGGGTGCAAATTCTGCGCTAATTTTTGGAATTTTAATTAACGTTGCGATTTTATTGGTCTTTTTCCGGTTCTTAATGCAATTGGCGGCAGTAAGTCCTTATAATCCTGTGGTTTTATCGACAGTAAAGGCGACGAAGATTGTTGATATTTTTGGCCGTATTTTTCCAACGGTCGCAAAAGGCCGATTTAATTTAGCCGCGTTAGTTCTTTTAATTATTTTATATTTACTGAAAATTTTCGGTGTGATGTATCTTTCAGGTTCAATGCCAAATAGTCCGATTCATTTAGTGATTCTGACATTTGTGACGATGATCCAAGATTTGATTCGTTTCTGCCGTTATTTAATTTTCGCGACAATCATTTTAAGTTGGGTGGTTATGTTCACTCAATCTCGTTCACCTTACATTGAGGTGATTCAAGATTTAGCAGAACCATTATTAGCGCCATTCCGTCGTTTACTACCTAATATGGGAATGATTGACTTATCTCCGATTTTGGCCTTCTTGGCACTCTATATTGCTGAGATCTTAATGAATGAAGTTGCAAAAGTTCTTTTAACGGGACTTTAAATTAACGCAATAAAAAAGGGCTGTTAATACAGCCCTTTTTTATTTCTGCTAATTAATGGGCATCATCCCAGTTTTGTCCTTGTCCAACTTCAACGACTAAAGGCACGGAAATTTCGACAACGGATTCCATGACACTTGCGATTTGCTTAGAAAGTTCTTCGGCAATGTTTTGATCGGCTTCAAACACTAATTCATCGTGTACCTGAAGTAGTAGCTTTGCTTGATCTTTTGGCAAGATTTTATCAACTGCAATCATAGCAAGTTTAATAATATCAGCCGCACTACCTTGTAAAGGGGCATTAATCGCAGCACGTTCAGCAGCCTTACGTACCATCACATTTCGCGCATCAATATCTGGGGTATATAGACGACGGCCTAAAATGGTTTCAACAAAGCCTTGCTCTGATGCAACTTGACGTGTGCGTTGCATATATTCATAGATACCCGGATAACGTTGGAAATATTGCTTAATATAGTTTTGAGACTCTTGACGTGTGAAACCTAACTGACGAATCAAACCAAACTCAGACATACCATAAAGTAGGCCAAAGTTAACGGCTTTCGCTTGACGGCGTTGGTCATTGGTCACATCTTCAATTGCAATACCTAATACTTCAGCAGCAGTACGGCGGTGAACGTCTTGTCCGTGTTGGAACGCATGTACTAATGCTTCATCTTGAGAGAAATGAGCCATTAAACGAAGTTCAATTTGCGAGTAATCGGCAGCCAATAGTACTCGGCCTTCTGGTGCAATAAATGCTTTACGAATTTGACGGCCAATTTGTCTACGAATTGGAATATTTTGTAAATTAGGATCAGAAGAGGAGAGGCGGCCTGTCGCTGTGAGTGCTTGATGATAACTCGTATGTACACGATGCGTGTCGTTATGAGATTGCTCAACTAAACGGTCAGTATAGGTACTTTTAAGTTTCGCTAAACCACGATGCTCTAGAATAATTTCCGCTAAAGGATGTTCAATTTTTTCTAAAACACTTTCACTGGTGCTGTATTGTCCAGTTGCAGTTTTTTTGCCACCTTTGATTCCTAATTTATCAAATAGTATTTCACCGACTTGTTTAGGTGAAGCAATATTAAAAGTTTCATCTGCAATTTCCATCGCTTGATTTTCAAGCCCTTCCATATTTTTTGCAAATTCAACGCTTAACTTGTCTAGGAATGCATGATCTAGACGAATACCATCTTCTTCCATGCCTGACAAAATGCGAGCAACCGGCATTTCGATGTTGTATAAAATATTTTCTAATTCAGGGTGTGCTTTGAGCTTATTTGAAAGAACTTCATATAAACGATAGGTCACATGTGCATCTTCTGCTGCATAGTGAGCAGCAACTTCAATCTCAATTTGATTGAAAGTCTTTTGTTTAGCCCCCTTACCAGCAATTTGTTCAAAAGTGGTGGTTAAGTGGCTTAAGTAGACACGAGCTACGTCATCCATGCCGTGACGAGTCGCCGCTGCATTTAGTACATAAGATGCCAGCATGCTATCGAAATACCAGCCTTTAAGTTCTATACCGTGGTTTGCAAAAATGTGTGCATCATACTTGAGGTGATGACCAATTTTTTTAACTGCTTCATTTTCTAGCACAGGTTTAATTTGAGCCAGAACTTGTTCACGATTCAGCTGCTGCGGTGCATTTTCATAGTTATGCGCTAAAGGCACATAGTATGCATCTTGTGCATCAAACGCGATTGAAAAACCAACCATCTCGGCAATACGGTAATCAAGACTTGTAGTCTCTGTATCAATAGCAAAATGATCGGCATTTTGCATGCGTTGCCAGAGCTGATCCCATGCTTCTTGAGTTAAAACAGTATGATAATTTGCAGTCCCAAGCTGGTCATCTTGACTAGTTAAGCTTGCTTGATCTTCGGTTTCTATAGATTCAGCAGGTTTAACTTCGTTTTGAACTTCGGTCTGTGATGCTTGCTGCTTATAGCTTGAACTATTTGGGTTGTTTGGATGATCAAGCGACTGTAATTGGTTTCTAAACTCAAGCTCAGTATAAAGATTACGCAGCGCTTCCACATTTGGATTGGTAAGCTTTAATTCATGCCAATCAAGTTCTAAAGGAAGATCACACACAATACTGGCTAATTGGTGATCAAGCTTAATATTGTCTAAGTTATCTTTAATATTTTGGCTAAGTTTGCCTTTAAGCTGGTCTACATTAGCAATGATATTGTCTAAAGTGCCATATTCAGTCAGTAACTTGGCTGCTGTTTTTGCACCCACGCCAGGCACACCCATGATGCCATCAGACGCATCGCCCATAAGGGTTAAGTAATCGATAATCTGATTTGGCCAAACACCAAATTTTTCAAATACCCCGTCGGTATCCATGACACGATCTTTAAAGCTATCTTCAAGTTTTACATGGTCATTGACGAGCTGAGCCATGTCTTTATCTCCCGTTGAGATAAGTACATGATGACCTTCGAGTACGGCACGTTTAGCAAGTGTGCCGATAATGTCATCAGCTTCGGCACCCGGAAGGCTATATAAAGGAATGCCTTGAGCTTTAATTAATGCATGCAAATATGGAATTTGTTGAGATAACTCTTCAGGCATGGTTGGGCGATCACCTTTATAAATAGGTGAAAGCTTATGGCGGAAAGTTGGCTCAGGCGTATCAAAAATGACAGCCATATGTGTTGGCTGCATACGGCGCATCAGTTTTTGAATTGCAGAAATTGCCCCACGTATTGCATTGGTATGTAACCCTGTAGAGGTCGTCAATGGTGGTAATGCATGATATGCACGAAATAAAAAATAGGACCCATCAACCAAGACAAATGGTGGCATTGAACAATTCCTTAATTTGAATTAGGGGTATTTTACGTGAAAACGGCTATGAATGCAGGTTTATGATTTTTGCAGTATTTTGTATGTATAAATATACGCTTGTATTGGCTTGAAGTAAGATGACATGTAATAAAGGTGTCATATTGCTAAGCCCATGTATAAAAAAGACAAACAGGGAATGATCGTCGTTTTGATCGCTTTGACTTTGTTTTTAGCCATTTCAATTGGTTTTAAATTTCAGAGTGCCGTTGTTGCTTTATCTATTGCGCTGACTGTCATACTGGTTCAGTTTTTATCAAATCTGCACCAACGTTTAATTCATTTAGAACAACAGTTTTCTCAGCAGAAAACGCCACTTTATTCTATTCATATGCAAAGAACAGTAATTTATGCAGCCGCCTTGGTTGCATTAGTTGCTTATATCAATCATTGGATGTGGATTGCTGGTGGGGCTTTACTGGTTTTATTGCTATGTTTAATTCAAACCATCAGTGCATTTCATACTCGTCTATTGTTCCTTGAGTCAGTAAAGCAAAATGTTCATGTGGATGAAACCATAAATACAGAAGTTATAAATCCTGTAATGGAACAAGTTAGTTCCAATAATACGGACATGCTAGTCCCAGCGGGAACGGCACCTTTAAATCAAACAGAACAACCAGCTTATGTACAAACCGCATGGTGGCAACCAGCAGTCGATTGGATGGTTCATGGCAATCCAATTTTAAGAGTTGCTGTTGCCGTGCTTATGGTTGGGGTGGTGCTCTTGCTGCGTTTTGCAAGCGAACACTGGCAATTAAGTTTAGGTGTAAAACTTGGTTTTATTGCCATTGCTGGTGGTGTGTTAACGGCATTTGGATATACCTTACAAAAGAAAAACCAGCTTTTTGCTGTGGCATTGCAGGGTGTGGGGCTTGCAGTTGTGTTCCTGACGCTTGTGTTCTCACATCATTTTGGTGTGATTGCCAATATCACTACAGCAAGTATTTTATTTGCTATTTTATTAGCAATTACGGTATTCCTGAGCTTAAAACAGCAAGCAATTTATTTAGCAATATTAGCACTCGGTATGGCTTATGCGGCACCTTTAGTTATTCCGCAATATCGTCCAGATGTAGTCTTCCTATTTAGCTACTATTTGGTAATTAACTTAGCAGTTGCTGCGGTTAATTTTATTCAGCCTTGGAAAATCCTAAATCAGATTGCTTTCTTTGCAACAATGTTTATTGGTGGTAGTGCAATCGCATTTTATGCTGAGCCAGCAAAATTTGACACATTAGACTGGATTTTATGGCTCCATATCTCACTCTTTATTTGGCTCAGTGTTCGTTATAGCCAAAATATATCTCGGGTTTCAGCACATAAAAAGCAAGAGAGCATTCGTGTACCTCCACTTTTAGATGTTGGTCTTATTTTTAGTGTGCCTGTATTAGGTTTTACACTTCATGCGTATTTGATCCATGAGTCTACCCAAGCATTAACTCTTGGGGCAGCTGTTTTGGCTGTTACCTATGCAGTCTTAACTTTCTGGATTAAAAAAACTCATCCTCAGCTTGCGGTTCTTGCAAAAAGCTTTTTTATTCTTTCGGTTGCATTTTTCGCCTTAATTTTTCCACTTGCAAAGGGAGCGCACTGGACTGCTATTGGCTGGGTTGCACAAGGTACGGCTTTAATTGTGTGGGGCGTAACTGAACGCTACCGTTTAAGCCGATACATTGGCGTGATTTTAGTTTTACTCAGCTCACTTGCACTGTTTTATCAGGTTTGGGCAAATGAAGAGTTCCCAACGCTAAGTACTAGCATTTATGCAATTGCCCAATTTATTTCGGCCTTTTATTTATTGCAATACAACAGTAAAGAGCAACGCTATTTTAGCGCAAGCATGTTTAGTGGCATTTTCTTATGTTTAGGGATGTATGCGGGCGCTGTAGCTGGGGTAGAAATAATGGTATGGCATCATCATGCTTTGAGTCCGTATTTGATGTTTGCCGTAGCGCTAATCGCAATATTTAGCACAGTCGTACACTATAAATTACGTGTGCAATGGCAGAATTTGCAGTTAATTTTAATTAGCTTATTACTGTTGTTGATTTTGGGTGAGGCCTTTACCAGTCAAGTCTTTATATTGTTTAAATGGGTAGACTCATTACAGCAAATTACTTTCCTAGTCGCTACCATTATTCTTAGCGGCTTATTTATTATGGCTCAACCGCAGTCGGGTGAATCTGGATACTTAAAAGTCTGGGCTGGTTTAAGTTGGTTATCATTGGCGATAGTTGGTGTGGCTATTTTCCCACAAATGCCAATTGTGGCTTTGTCTTTTATTCCTGTGGTTTATTCGTTTTGGGCGTATAAGTCTCATAAAACGACATTGTTGCATCAAATTCCAGTGTGGTGTTTAAGCTTACTGTGGTTGCTTGTAGTGAGTGTAGATAGCCATTCTGCTGAGTATCTTTATTTTGTTCCTTTAATTAACTTGACTGATTTTCTTTCAATTGCGGTATTTGCAGGTCTACTCTTTATTATTTATCAGCATGATTTTGATCAAGATAAATCACTGGAGTGGACTTTTAAAATTACAACAATTCTAGTGGGGTTATTGGTATTTAGTAGTGTAGTCGTTCGGGGCTTGCACCACTACTGGGCGACACCGCTATGGGGTGCTGCAATTTGGACAAACGGAATAGTCCAGTTAAGTTTGACGTTACTCTGGGTTATTTTGGCATTTGTATTAACTACATTCTCTAGTCGAAAAATGATTCGTCAACTCTGGTTTGTCGGAGCTGCACTTTTAGGGATTGTTGTATTAAAGCTGATTTTGCTTGATCTATCGCAAAGTGCGACATTAACTCGAGTCATTTCGTTTATTGGAGCAGGTGGGGTAATGTTGATTATTGCTTATCTTGCACCATTACCACCGTCATCTTCTGTACAGAAGAATCAAGAGCCTAAGCTTTAGGCTCTTGTTTTAATTCTTTTTGATTACTGTATTGATCAATATCATCATCAGCAAAAATATTAGATGGTCGATCAATCAAGCCCATTTTAGGAACAGGAATTTCGATTCGGTTATCTAAAAATCCATTACGAATACGTTCTTGCATTTCATCTCGAACTTTTAAAGAGTTTTCTTGTCGACACCACATTGTAAATAAAAGCTCAATCGATGATTCCCTAAATGCAGTAACCGTAACTGCTGGTTTTGGATCATCTAATACGAGTGGATAATTTGATGCGACATTCAGTAAAACCTCACGTACTTTAATAATGTCTTCATGGAAGTTGATTGCGAGTGTAATTGGAATACGCCGTATCGGATAT
Source organism: Acinetobacter sp. 70_2 (assembly GCF_056736115.1). NCBI lineage: Bacteria > Pseudomonadati > Pseudomonadota > Gammaproteobacteria > Moraxellales > Moraxellaceae > Acinetobacter > Acinetobacter sp. 70_2. Next base: position 8,509 of record NZ_JBWZIP010000013.1, on the reverse strand, counting down.
TTAGATAAGTTGTGTACAGGCGCACGAATGAGTTGTTCGTTTGGTAAACGAATATACACGTTGTCGAGCGTAAGTAACTTTACCGAAAGTAAATCAATTGAAATGACTTCACCTTCGATGGTATTGCCACGAATAAGAGTAATTTGAATGGTATCACCGACTTCAAATGAACCTTCCCCAATCAAAAATAGACCACTAATCAGGTTACTGGCAGATGTTTGCGAAGCAAAACCAAGTGCTACTGTTAAAATCCCTGCTGCGCCAAGGAAGACACTAAGTTTAAATCCTGCCTCTTTTAAACTCGTCATAATGAAGAGTAAGAAAATAAAATAGAAAATACCACGGCGCCATACAAGGCGTTGATGAGCATTAAAGCGTGAGCCAATGGTTCTAATAAATGTATTTGAAATAATACGGGCAAGAACAAAACCAATAAAACACAGTACAACACCGACTAAAATTTCACTAATACGTTCGGTGTTAATATTGGTAAATATACTTTTGAGGCTATCAGCGATATCTCTAGGAATATTTGAATCAGCCATAGAACCCCCTTAGAAAAATGAATCAAACATATTAAATAGTGCTCCACCAGGTGAACGTGGGGGATGTACGTAAGTTACTTCACCTGCAAGAGGAGGCGTACGGTTTTCAATACGAATGCGGGCAGGGCGGTCAGACCCTTCATAATAAACTTTAATCTGTGAGGTCCATAAGCGTCCCGTACTTTCACTATAAAATAGCGGTAGGGCAGTCACTGGTACATTCATGCGGTCAAAGCGTAATTGATGATTACTGGTATTGTGAAAATCAATCGGTGTAACCGCACGGAATGCGCGTGGTGTTAATAGATTTAAGTCGGTACGCCCATCAACAGAGGTTGCATAGCAAATTTCACCTTGCTGGGCATTTGGGCCAAACCATGTATCTTTAGGCTGAATTACAGGGATCTCAAATAAAGGCTCATGCTGACTTTCGACTAAACCAGCAATCCAGAGAGGAGTACTAATATAAAGAGTCCCACGTTGACCTGCTGGAATATAAATAGGATCAACAGGTTTAATCACAACAGATCGGTCTGCTAAACGAGGCATGAGTAAAAACTTTGGATTAGTTTTCCGAAACATGTAACGTTCGACTTGAACAGAATGTGGGAAACCGAAATTCGCATCCGGGATGATGTGCCAATCTTGTTCATTATCATCTTGAAGAGTGGGACGATAATACTCGATACGCCATTCTTTTATGCCACGCGTTAAACGAAAGAGCATTGAACCGAATTGCCATGCTTTGGATTGGTTAATTTCAAAGTGCTGTTCACCCCACCATTTTAAAGAATTCTGGGGGTGAGGTTGATATTCATTATTTTCAAACAAGACGTAAAATTCCTCTACCGAGTTGTTAAACAGACTTCACGCTGTAATCTGCTTAGAGTACACTCAAAATCATCTTACTCATCATTATAAATTGTGATGCAAATATTGAAACAAATACAAGTTCCATATAGTTTTGCCAAGCGTCATGGTGTTTTATTTCGTTATGACGGTGATCAAGTTTTTATTGTTAGACGTCAAAATACAGAAAAAATTGCATTGCAGGAAGCAAGACGAATTTTGGGGAAGCCTGCACATTATCAGTTATGTACTGAACAAGAGTTTAATAGCCTATTAAGTACGAGTTATGCGGGGGACACAGGTGAATCACAACAAGTTGCGGCAGGTTTAGAAGACCACCCAGATTTATTGAGCTTGGCCGATCAGGTTCCTGAAACAGAAGATTTAATGGATCAGGAAGATGACGCGCCTATTGTGCGTCTGATTAATGCACTTCTATCAGAAGCAATCCGTGTAGGCGCTTCAGATATTCATATTGAAGCTTTTGAAAAGAAATTATCTGTACGTTTACGGGTAGATGGTCAATTACGCGAGATTGTACAGCCTCGCCGTGAACTGGCTCCGTTACTTGTTTCACGTATTAAAGTTATGGCAAAACTTGATATTGCCGAAAAGCGTGTACCGCAAGATGGCCGTATTTCTTTACGTCTTGCTGGACGTGAAGTCGATGTACGTGTATCAACTTTGCCTTCGTCTCATGGCGAGCGAGTAGTTATGCGTTTGCTTGATAAACAAGCGGGTCGTCTTAATATGACTCACTTGGGTTTAATGGCAAGTGACTATGAACGTTTAACTCAATTGGTACATCGTCCACACGGCATTATTTTAGTCACAGGACCTACGGGTTCGGGGAAAACGACCACCTTATACGCAGCCTTATCCGATCTAAATGATAATACCCGTAATATCTTAACTGCCGAAGATCCAATCGAATATCAACTTGAAGGCATAGGGCAAACACAGGTTAATACCAAAGTGGATATGACATTTGCTCGTGCTTTAAAGGCAATGTTACGTCAAGACCCAGATGTAGTCATGGTCGGTGAGATTCGTGATTTAGAAACTGCTGAAATTGCAGTACAAGCGTCGTTAACAGGTCATTTGGTTTTATCGACACTACATACCAACACTGCTATTGGTGCAGTGACTCGTCTTAAAGATATGGGAATTGAGCCGTTCTTGTTATCAAGCTCTTTAATTGGAGTCGTTGCTCAGCGTTTGGTTCGTACCTTATGTCCACATTGTATGACATGGCGTGAAGCCGATACTTTTGAAAAGCAGGTTTTCCAGCATATTTCACATGAGCCAACTTTAAAGATACCAGAAGCTCAAGGGTGTGATCAGTGTTCTCATTTAGGGTTTAATGGCCGTACAGCTATTTATGAAATTGTACCTATTGATGAACCTATGCGCCGTCTTATTCATGGCAATGCAGCTGAGTTTGAGTTAGAAAATCATGCTCGTCAGTATTCTGGTTCTATTCGCGATGATGGCTTACGTAAAGTAATTTTAGGTAAAACCACACTTGAAGAGGTATTGCGTGTTACGAATGAAGCAAGTGAAGCATAATCTGTAAGATATAAAAATGCCCGAGTTAAATCGGGCATTTTTGAAATAACAAAACTTATTCAGTCACAATATTAAAAGTCACATCAATATTATTGCGAGTCGCATTTGAATATGGGCAAACAATATGAGCTGCAGCAACTAACTTCTCAGCTTCTTCACGGTCCATACCAATTAAGTAAACATTTAACGTTACTTCAATACTAAAACCTGTAGGAATTGGACCAATACCAACTTCACCTTCAACATAAGCATCTTTGCTAATATTAAATTTATCGCGGTTTGCAACGAATTTTAAAGCACCCAAAAAGCATGCTGAATAACCAGCTGCAAATAATTGTTCTGGGTTAGTTACAGCACCACCAGCGCCGCCCATTTCTTTAGGCACACCAAGTTGTACGTCTAACACACCGTCTGATGAAGTTGCACGACCATCACGGCCACCAGTTGCTTTAGCTTTTGCACGATACACAACTTTTTCTAAAGACATCTTATAATTCCTAAATTAAATTGAATGCAAATATATCGTACACGACTTAATTATTTTGACAAGCCAAAATTGTAAAAAAATGGGTGATTATTTAGCTATATTTGTACGAAGTTGTGTCAGCTGATCTTTCAGACCAAGTAGGGTGGTTATGTCACAAGAACTTGCTTCTAAAATATGAGCTGGAATATTTACGGCTTGTTCTTTAAGTTTTTTCCCTTTTTCACTTAGTGTAATAATCACTTGGCGTTCATCTTCTTTTGATCGAGTGCGATTCACAAGTTGCATTGCTTCTAATTTTTTTAAAATAGGAGTTAAGGTAGAAGATTCTAAAAATAGTTTGTTGCCAATTTCTGAAACAGTGATCTCATCTTTTTCCCATAAAACCAACATCACCAAATATTGAGGATAGGTAATACCTAAGGGAGTCAAAAGTTTTCTATAAAGTTGATTAAGAGCTAAATTTGTTGAGTAAATGAGGAAACATAATTGATTCTCAAGCTTTAAATTTTGACAGTCTTGGTCCATATATTCCTCAGAAAACTAAAAGATGCTTTTATAGTATATCGCTTTATGTCTGATTTCTTAAATGCTCATAATTCTGAGCTATTGATAAAAATGAGATAACGCAAAAAAAAGAGTAATCGAAAGATTACTCTATAACTTTAAAATATGAACTTGAAACAGTTACCAGAGATCGGCAATTTTCTTCATTAAACGAGCACGATATTTTGCAGTTGGGTTATTTTCATTACGTTGCTGTTCTTGTTCATAGAAATCTTGCCAAGCTGTAATCATTTCTAAGGTTGTTCCTTGTTTTTTAATCATAGAAACATCAGCAGGTTGAATATTTTCTAAACGTTGCCTTGCGCCTTCTGCACCCGTTCCCCAGCCAATAATCCGCTGACCAAAAGCAGGTAGAGGAATATTTTTTGGAGTAGGTGGAAGAACATCTTGTTTCAGCTGTAAATTTGGGGAAACAAAATGATTCGTTGCTCCAAACTCAGCTGCATAACAGTGAATATTTGCCCCTAAGCAAAAAATGCTAAATAAGTATTTCCACATGAATAATTAAGCTTTTAATAGTGAATTAATTTACGATGCGTCATTAAAGGCATTGATGTACGAACAAGCTCTTGAGCAGATAAATCAAAAGGTACAGTAATTAAACCATTGCCTTCATATTCAATCATACTTAAAACTTGTCCACGGCTATCAGTTGCTCCTGCATGTCCCCAAGTTTGACGTTTTTCTCCATGCCAACCTTGTTGCGCTGCTCCTAGAACATAACATTGACTATCCATTGCACGTGCTTGTAACAAAAGCTGCCAGTGCATTTGTCCTGTTGTATAGGTAAATGCTGCTGGAGCAGTCAATAAATGAGCGCCTTGTTGTCTGAGAGTTAAAGCTAACTCAGGAAAACGCAAGTCATAACATACCATTAGCCCAATATTGCCAAAAGGGGTAGATGTGACTACAACGTCTGTTCCAGGTTCAAAAAAACGGGATTCTTGATATCCACCAACTGCATCGCCAACTTGCACATCGAATAAATGTATTTTGTCGTAGCGCGCTTCTGTACCTTCAGGACTGATACATAAGCTTACTGTGCGCACGCGACCATCTTGTATGATAGAGCCATCTGGACGGAATGGGCATGGTAAAGTACCTGCAACAATCCAAATTTGATATTGATGCGCAAGTTTCTCAAGTCTTTGCTGAATTGATTCAAATTGCTCAGCTGTTTCACGCTGTTTGCCAGCAGCGAAACATACAAAGTTTTCGGGGAAAACAATTAAGCTGGCATTTTGAGCACTGCTTTGCTGAATCAATGACTCGATTATTTGAAAGTTGCTTTCAATGTCATCTTGAGAATTCATTTGAACAACTGAAACAAGAGTCATATACAAATCCAGATTAGCAATAAAATTTAGGCATTTTGCTTATCAGATACTTGTTCAAGCGTGTCTTGTTCTTTCTGCAATTGCTTAACAAGTGGCTCAAACATATTCTGATTATTTGCATTTAGTTTCATCAATGTCTTATGTGCATCCAGAACAGTTCTTAGCATCGCATTATGAGTAATGTGTTCATCCGTTAACGTTAGAGTGCAAACACTAGGATCACCACAATAATTCAGAATGACAAAAACCTGCCCTAGCCCCATGCTGTTGGCTAAGGTTGTGATATCTGGATTGGTAGATAGCATCACAGCTTGAATATGATGAGTCTGTTTAAGTTTTAAACCTAGCTTGGCTAGGATACCTAATACAGTACTATCAATAAATGTTGTTTGGGTTAAATCAACGATTGCACCAACAACATTCTCTTGCTGTTCAATTCTGTTTAAAAGTTTGTCTAGACTTATACAAGAATGGGCTCGCACTTCACCAATAAGTTTGAAAATATGCGTTCCATTTAAGCTTGCATATTCAACATGACCTGTTGACATATAAATGCCATTTTCAGAGAAGGATAGAAAAATTATCACATAGTGCCATCTCAGACTCAAGAGTCCTTAAGTCGTATATTTTCTAATTGATTGATTTTTAAATTAATTCATTCGACAAAGACTAAAGATGGCAATGTCATCAGCAACATGATCAGGGGCTTGGAATGATTGATTTTGCAAATGTTGGACCAATTGTTGAAATTGATCATTCAATCCACCATCAAATGGTTCTAGTGCTCCATCTGAACAAACAATGAAACGCGCATGACGATTTAATGTACATACATGTTCTTCAACTTCCAATTCGTCAGTTAAGCCCAGAGGAAAGCTACTAGTTGTTAAAATTTTTGGAGGTTGATTAGGTTCAAAAATAATTGGAGGAGGGTAGTGACCTGCACTAGACCAGCGAAGATTATGCGTTTCAAGATTTAAAATACCGACCACGATCGTAATATGTTTTTCAATATTCTCTTGAACGAGCATTCCATTTAATTTTTTGATCAACTGTCGCGGTGTTTTTGAACGGCCATGAAATGCAGCCATCCATGAAGTCAATAAACTGCTTGTGACACCGTGTCCCGATACATCGGCAAGATAAAATAAAACTTCTTTATCATTTAATTTCCAATAATCATACCAGTCCCCTGATAGATAAGCGGAAGGTTGAAAAAAAGTTTCAACTTCATAATTTAATAAATCAATAGGATTTGGTAATAATCGTTTTTGTAATTCTGCTGCCGAAGGTAAGTCACGGCTATCTTGATTACGTTTATATTGAGCATCAATTCTGGTTAATGCTTTATTTAAATCTTGAGGTAACTGATTCCATACCCATCCAGCAAGAGCACCTGCTTCCCATGCCTGAGCTAAAGCGCTACCTTCATGTTCAAAAGCGATCACAATTGTAGGCAAACGCCATTTATGAGTAAGGAAATCTTGTACATCTGCAATTGCAATAATTGTTGGATCATATAAATCGAGATCATCTATGTGAATGACTTGTAAGTCTGGTAATGCATCCAGAGCTTGCTCTAATAAAGGGATAGAGCGGGTCGGTTTAATAAAATACATAGAAGATATGGTAGTCCTTTTACAAGATCACTTTATCCATCATAGAGGATGTATGATCAAAATCAAGGTATTGCCTTTTTATATAAACAGCACAATACCCTGATTTCTTCTTTAATTATTTTTTAGTTTTAATATGACTGTCGTCTGGAACATCTTCAGATTCGTCATCATCAATGAAAGATACATCTGCTGAATTACCTTTTTTCTCAGCAATCTGGAATGCCTTACGTTGGAGATATAAATCGCGAATCATCGCATATTGATCACCTTGTATCGTTTGATCCAAATCTAAATATTGAGCACGTGTATCAATGGCCTGTAACACATTGGTTGACCAGTAAAGACCATCTTGGTTATCCATAATGTACTTTTGTGGACGAGCCTGAGAATCTACAGCTAAGCCAATACCATCACGTAATGTGCTTGGTCCAAAGAAAGGCAACATCAAAAATGGTCCAGAAGGAACGCCATAGTAACCAAGAGTGACACCAAAGCTTTCATCTTCAGGCGGAAGACCTAAGCGACTAGCAGGGTCAGCTAAACCTAAAGTTGTTAATGTGTTAACAGTAAATCGACCAAGTGTCTTTGCTGCACGTCCAGGGCGTCCTTGAATTAACTGGTTAACAGCATTCCACGGCTCTCCAAGATTTTTGCGGAACTGGCGATAAGAGCCACGCACATCTTCTGGAGTTTTCTCATTATATTGAACTGCAACGGGGCGAAGAATATTGCGGTCTAACATGTCATTAAAAGAATAAATCGGACGGTTTAATGACTGTAATGGGTCTTTTACTGTATCTGGTTGAGCGGCATTTGCATTGATTTTTAAATCTTTAGCTTTGAGGCCTTTCAAATCTTTAATAATTTGTGAACGGGGGCGGCCCTGCTGAGCCTCTGTAGAAGTAGCATCTTCCGAACTAGCGGCAGATTCTTCAGTAAGATTTTCTTGAGCGTGTGCTGAGGTATAAAGACCCACAGTTAATAAGCTCGATAATAGTAAATTAGAATAATTCATATAATTCCTTAACCGCTAGCCAGGCTCTGTTCAATATGCAGTTGGATAGAGATATATTTTAATACAAAAGCGATAAGCTATTATCAATGTAAAATTGGTCAAATAATATAGAAAAATGACTAAAAAGCCTAAAAATTGACCGGTTGAATGATAAGGTTTGAGAAAGGGCTTGCAAAGGGGATGGGATGGTCTATAATGCACATCCATCGGCGGTGATGCAGATAGAAACTTGTTGAAAAACAGTTACTTGAGATTAAGTTGGTTGCTTTAAGTGATGAATTTGATGTTAAGTTGGTTTTGAGAATAAGTTTTAAAAATATCGAAATTACCTGTTGACTTTTAAGAGATTAAGAGTAATATAGCCGACCTAGCTTGCTGGTGACGAACCAGGAAGAAGATCATTAAGAGAATTGAAGAACAACTTGTGTGGATTTTTACTGATTGATTAATCGAAATAATTTTCATTGATTGATTGGTTTAAATTACTCGAAGTTTATTTGAGCGAAATTTAAGTCAGTAATTGA